>CAILNX010000016.1 GCA_903835685.1 uncultured delta proteobacterium | reverse complement strand
TCCACGCCCCCGCGAGGGGGGCGACGGGGAGGGGCCAACGCCTACGCCAGCATGGACGGGTTTCAATCCACGCCCCCGCGAGGGGGGCGACGATTACGGGAATACGCTGGCGGTGAGCCCAACGGGTTTCAATCCACGCCCCCGCGAGGGGGGCGACCGCCTGGGCGGGCTGATCCGGGGCATCTACGGGAGTTTCAATCCACGCCCCCGCGAGGGGGGCGACCGTTGAGCCAAAATGCTGCGGCCGGGCTGGGCTGCTGGTGCGGGTGGCGCGAACCTATCTATAAATACACCGCCTGGTAGCCCATTCTTCTAGCCGCAAGAAATAATATGTTGAAATATTACAAAATTTACCGGCGCGAACCTCCCGGGGTTTTGCCACGTGCTTGGGGTTCGCGCTCGCCTACACCACCAGGGGGCCTTCCAGGTCGATCCCGGGCTTGGCCCCCACATGCTCCACCCGCCGCTTCCAATTCGAGCCCAAAAAATAGAACCTGAGGCTGTCCTGCTCCGGGTCAATTTCCGACATGAGGCGAGCCCGTAGGCGGGTCCACTGCGCCGGGTCCACGATGCACTCGAACACGGAATACTGCACGCGCTGCCCAAAATCCCGGCAGGCCTTGGCCACCCGGCGCAACCGGCGCGCGCCGCCGTCTTCCATCAGGCTCACATCATAGCTCACCAGCACGAGCATGGCCCCCTCCTACTTCCACAAAAACGCCGGATACCCATCCAAGTCCCCCCGGATGTGCCGAGCCAGCAGAAGCGCCTGGATGTGGCACAGCAGCCCGGCCGCCAGGCGCTCCTTGAGATACGGGTGCATCAGCTCCTCCTGCTTCCGCTTCTGATAGGCCATGAGCACCTGCTTGCGGGCCTCATCAGTGAGCAGCACCCCGCCGCTTTCGCCCTTGCGGAAATCCCGTCCCCGGAGTTGGCCCAGGTTCACCAGCGAGAGCGCCACACGATCCGCCAGCACCGGCCGCAGTTCTTCCATCAGGTCCAGGGCTAGTCCAGGCCGCCCCGGCCGGTCCCGGTGCAGAAAGCCCACACCCGGGTCCAGTCCCACCCCCTCCAGAGCCGAACGAACGTCATGCATCAAAAGTGTATACAAGAACGAGAGGAGACAGTTCATGGGGTCCAGTGGCGGCCTGCGGCTTCGGGTGGTGAAGCGCATGACCGGGTCCTGGGTGGTGATGAGCGCGTCAAAGGCCCCAAAATAGACGTTGGCCCCCTCGCCCTCGATGCCCCGCAGCCCGTCCAGGGATTTCTCCAGGCCCAGGCGGGTTAAGCCGTCCCCCAGGCGCGTGGCTGCGTCCGCCAACACGGTCTGGCCGGATTTCCCCCCGTGGTCCCGGCAGGCGCGCAGCAGCACGGTGCGGGCATTGGCCAGCTTGCCAACGAGAAGGTCCCGAGCCACTGAGGCCGAACGCACCGGGTCGTCGGCCCAACGGTACTGTTCCCGGCGCAGCAGCACATTGCCGCTGACCGGTCCAGCAACCCGAGCCAGAAACCGGCCGTTCTCGGACAGAAAGCTGACCCCGACACCCCGTTCGGCGCACAGAAACAGAAGCTGCGGGCTGCACCACACCTGGCCGAACGTGACCAGTCCGCCCAGGCCATGCACCGGTACGCGCAGGCGTTCCGTTCCCTCTTCGCGCACCACCACGGTCTCTCCCTCCTTGACCACGCTGGCCCCCTGGAGGGTCACAAACAGGGTGTTCAGCAGCTTTTTCATTCGGGGGCCTCCAAAGGCGGGTTCATGGCCCGGGCCAGGTAGGCCTGCACCCCGCCCCGGCCATCGGTTTTTTTGGGCAGGCAGATGGGTTCAAGCGAACAAGCCCCGCATTTTTCCGGCGCATACTCGGCCACAGGAGTTCGGCCGGACTCGACCAGTTCGTGAAAGCGCCGGGCAGCCTCCCGGGTGGTCTGGCGCAAGGCCGGATCAAAGGCCACGTCCTGCCTGCGCCGGGTGGTCCCGTAGAAGAGCGCCCCGGCGGGCACGGCCAGACCCAGCATCTCCTCCATACACATGGCCTGGGCGCAGAGTTGCACCCGGTCGCAATCGTTCTTCTTGGGGCGGCCCCTCTTGTGCTCCACGGGAAATGGCCGCCAAGCCACACCTCTGGGCTCCTCCGGTCCGGGCGCATGGAACTCTACTGCGTCGGCCATGCCGGACAGCCCGAGTTCAAGCGAGCGAAGGGCCAGGGAGTAGGCCGTGCGCACGCCCGGCGCTGTCCGGCCCCCGCCCTGATGCACCCGCTCGTGCCCCACCCGGCCCTCGGCCGTGAATCGGTTCTCCAGCCACTGCCCCTCCACATGGATCAGCGCGCACTGCCGCTCGCAAAAGAGCAGGTGCTGGAGCCCGGACAGGGGGAGGAGGGCGTCTTCTGGATACATGGAAGGTCCTAGATTTTTTCCTCCAGCGTCACCCCTTGGGGCAGGCCAGCCTTGTTCACGGTGATGGCGTAGTCAACGATCCCGCGAGCGGGTGCTGTCTTGTCCGTGACCCGCTCGTCCCTGATGAGATCGAAGAGCTTGTGGGCCGGAGCGCTGCCCAGGGCCGAGTCGTGCTTGAACACGAAGAGCTTGCGGGCGGCCATCTTGCCCCGGGCCGCGCTGCGGTCGTGGTCGAACATGTTGGTCAGGGCCTGCCAGAACAAGGCCAGGTCCTCGTCGGAAAACCCGGTCTGGGCCGCCAGGGGCGCGGAGATGAAGCCCTCGGCCCGATAGAGCCCATAGGGCACGATATGCTTGCGGCCCATGGTCCGGTTGTCCCCGCTCTGGGCCTGGGCCTCCTTTTCCGTGGCCACGGCCATGCGGGTGATGGTCACGTCCATCGGCACCACGGGCTCCACGCTGCGGGCGAAGGCCAGTTGGACGGGACCGCGCACCTGGCCGCAGTTGTTCTCCTTCAGAGACATCACCGCCCCGAAGGCCCTCACGTCGTAGAAATTGGCGCACATCCATTTGCGGGCCAGGGCGATGGTGTCTCCGGCCGCCTGTCCCTCGGCGGACACAGCCTGGTGCGCCCGGCCCTGAGTGGTGGTGAGCACGGCCTTTTCGCGCACGTAGATTTCAAAGGGAGTTTTGTTCTCCTTGGCCAGTTCCACGAAGTTGCGCACCTTGCGTTTGAGGCACACGTCCGTGACCAGCCCATGGTTGGTTTCCGGGTCAATGCGGGGCATGTTGCCCGCGTCCGGGTCGCCGTTGGGGTTGCCGTTCTCCACGTCGAAAAAGAGCACGAATTCGTAGCGATTCTGGATGGCGCTCATGGATTAGTCCTCCGTATTGGTCGTGTCAGGGGTTGCGGCAGCAGCTTTCTTGGTCCAAAGGCTGGTGCGCTGGTGGTAGTAGCCCAGGGAAAACAGGCCCTGATCCTCCAGGGACAGGTGAGCGGGGAAGCCGCCGTCGGACACGTCCAGGCCCTCCAATATCTCCCCGATGCGCCGGTCGTGGACATAGCCGAATTCCAGCTTCTGCCCGTGGTGCTGGGCCAGACGCAGGAGCACCGGGAACACGCTGCGCGGGGTGGCCATGGCTGAGCCGAAGTAGCGGTCCTTGATGGTGGTGTTGGCCCCCGGAATGGCCTCCTGCTGGAGTTTTTCCAGCACGGCGAAGAGCCTGCCCAGGCGGTAGGCTTTGTTGGCTGACTGTGTGTCGAGACTCACGGGAACCTCCCTGTTTTGCCCGGCCCTCCGGGCGTTGCGAACAAGGCAGGCCTTGATGAGGGCCGCCCGGTAGTAGCCGATCTCCTGTTCCGCCCGGATGCGCCCGAGCACTGCCGACAGAAGGCCTTGGGGATACGGCCCGCCGGTAAGGATGGCGCGCATGAAGGCCCCGGCCAGGAGGGGGGAGAGGTTGTCCAGGTCCTGGCGCTTGGCCGTGACCCGGAGCAGTTGCCACATGGATGAAAATTCCGACTCGTTCTCGTAGGCCCGGACCATGCGCAGGTCTTTGAAATGCAGTCCGATCTTGCTCCACATCCCGGCCACTGTGTCCACGTGCCAGAAGCGAACAGAAATGCGCCCGGCATTGGGCGAAAGCCCCAATATATAGAACCGCACTTCCCCTTCAGATTTGAGCCTGTCGGGCATTTTCCCTTCGCGAGCGGCCAGCAGGAACAGACGTAAATCGTTCAAATCGCCCTGATCCTCTTTTTGGCTGAAGACGAGACCGAGAAAGCCCTCGGACTCAGTTTTGCGCTCTGTCCAGAAAAGGGTCGTGGCGTCTCCTATCTGCACCCGCTGTCTGCTGCCGGATTTCAACAGGTCATTTAATGCCGTGGTGTAGTTGAAAGCGGCCTCTTCGCTGACCGGTGCGTTGTAGCTTTGCTCCTTGGCGTAGGATTCGAACGAAGGTGCGTTAAATGAGACCAATGCCGCGCCTGTGCTCTGAGCGTCCTTGACTCCGCGTATTTTGGGATGGGTGGGGTCCAGCGGGCCGATGCGGCCCGTGACTAGGCATTCCCCCAGGGTCTTAGACGCCGTTGTTTCATAAAAGTCGAGCCAGACCTCGCGCACGGACGGGCGCTCATGGACAAAACATTTTTCGCCCGCGAGCCGGAACACGAGGTTTCGCCCGGCCATCTCCTTCCAGTTCTCGAACTCCTGCACTCTCTCGGACGACCACCTATCCAGGAAGGCCACCACAGCCAAAAATCCCTCGTCCTGGAGCTGCCCGCCCACTTCGTGCAGTCTATCCCGAAACGCCTGGAAGGATTTTAAGGCCCGGTCAGGCTTGTCCTTGGCGTCTGCGCCCAGCACGTAGCCGGTGTTGTCCCACAAAAAGTTCGCCGAGAACCCGGAACCGGATGTCTTGAGCATCTCCGGAACCACCAGTTGCGCCGGGGATTTCTTCTTTGAATCGTCCCGCAAATCCAATACCTGCTTCAGCATCCCGTCCACCTCGATCTCCAGGGCGAAGGGCACGGGCTGGCGGCTGAATCCGCGCAGGGGAATGTCCGCATCCTCTTCCCCGCTTTTGCGTTCAAAATACCCGTTCAGGGCTTGCAGAATCATGCCCGCACCTCCCGGGACTGAAATTCCGGGACCTCGATGACCCCGTCCTTCATGGCCGCGCGGAAGAAATGCGGGGTCATGTTGTCCTTAAAATCGATGTCATGGAGCATGAAGCCCAGGTCCTTCTCGCCCAGGAGCGAGGAGTCAGGCGCGGGCAGAGGGCCCGCCACCGGGGCGAACATGGCCGGAAACTCCCTACAGCCCAGGTAGGGCCGATGGAAGCATTGGCCCTTGGCCGCCCGCCGGTCGAACATGTCCTTGTGCTTGGCCGTATTGGTGTCCTCGGTCCCGGTGAACTCGAACCGGGCCTCGATGACATACTCCACGTCGCGCAACACCAGGGCTGCCCGCTGCTGGCGCTCGTCCTCCACGAAGAGCTCCACAGGTGAAGTCCCGTCCTTCATGGCCTTGCGCACGGTGCCCAGGGGTAGTTTGGCCGCCACCTCGTTGCGGCGGATGTTGTCGAAGCGGATGGGCCGCATCACCCGTATCCGCTCCACCACCCACCGGATGGCCGGTTTCCAGTACACGGCCTCCAACACCCCCCGGGCCGCCGAAGGGGTCATCACGTCGTAGCTCACCCGCTCCACCTTCATCTCCGGCCGGGTGAAACAGGCGTAATCACCCCAGACCTTGAGCCGCACTCCAAAGGACATGGATACCTCCTTGTTCGTGCCGGTTGGGCGCAGGCAAGCCCACGCCGAATTTCTATATGAAAAGTCCCTCGGGCTCCCGCACGCCGGGATCATCCCGGAAAATATCCAGGCCCACCAGGTCGTCGTACAAACCCATGTTCGACAGGACGAAGAACTGACCCTCTGGGCCGATGCGCTCCACCGCGCCCTCCCGCTCCAGTCGCTCCATCTCCCGCGTGTACAGAGAAATGGTGTGGCGCTGCACCCGGCGCAAAAGGCCGCCCGCCCGGTCGCCGGAAGACAAACACCGCAGGGCGTGGACCACCTCATCGGCCTGCCGGGTGTAGGGAATGATGATCCCCTGGGTGGAGGACTCGATGAACTGGAATTCTCGGCCGATGGTCCGGAAAGGAAAGGAAAGGCGACTGGCGTCCTCGACCAGGCGCTCCAGGATGGACTTGGCGTCCAGGCGGTCATCCCCGGACTGCCAGTAGAGTTCCAGAAAATAGTCATGCACGGCCTGGGGATGGAGCAGATCGTCAGCGTGGCGCTCGGCCACGGACGCCGCAGCCTGGGCCGTGAGCCGAAAATGGCCGGGGGGCAGGCCCTCTTCAGGGCGAAACACGAAGACCCGACCGTTTAGGATCCGCCCTTCCCGGTTGCAGCGTCCGGCAGCCTGGGCGATGGAGTCGATGCCTCCCTCGGCCCGAAAGACCGCCGGAAAATCCAGGTCCACGCCTGCCTCCACGATGGTGGTGCTGACCACCCGACACGGATTCCCGCTTCCCAGCGTCTCCTTGATGCGTTCGATCACCCTGGTACGATGCTCCGGGCACATAAGGGCGCTCAAATGAAACACCCCTCCTTCGGGCAGGTCCGGATGCGCCCGCAGGGCCTCGAAGAGCCGCCGGGCGGCCCGTCGGGTGTTCACGATGCACAGGGCCTGGGGTTCCTCGGCCAAACGCCGCGCCAGATCAGCCTCGGGCAGCACTCCTACGTGCTCCACCCGGACTCGGCGCAGACGGTCGTGCAAGACCACGGGGTCGAGCATGATCTCGCGCACCCCGGCCAGGCCGCCCTTGAGCCCCTGGTCAGGGTCGTTCGAGGCGTTCAGGGCGGGCTGGGTGGCCGTGCACAGCACCACGCTGGCCCCGTAGGTGGCGGAAAGCTCCCGGATGGCCTCCAGGCAGGGCTTGAGATACGGCAGGGGCAGCATCTGGGCCTCGTCCAGGATGATGACGCTTTTAGCCAGGTTGTGCAGCTTGCGGCAGCGCCCGGCCTTGTGGCTGTACAGGGACTCGAAGAACTGCACGGCCGTGGTCACGATGATGGGCGCGTCCCAGTTTTCCGTGGCTGGATGGGGCCGGTCCTCGTCTCCATCCTCCGACGGGGCGAGATTGCTGTGGTGCTCAACCACGAAATTCCCGTCCGGATCGTTCAGGGCCTCGCGGAAAACTCCGGCGTTCTGCTCGATGATGCTGGTGTAGGGGATGACGTAGACCACCCGGGAAAGCCCGTGGGCCTGGGCGTGGCCCAGGGCAAAGGCCAGAGAGGACAGGGTCTTGCCGCCCCCGGTGGGTACGGTGAGGGAGAACAGGCCCGGAGACAGAGCCGCCGCCTCTCGGCAGGCCTCCAGCACCTCGGTCCGGATGCGACGCACCGGGGTGTCGGCAATGAAGCGCGCCAAGTGGGTGTCCAGACGCCGGGACAACTCATCCAGGCCGGGATACCTGCCCCGTCTGGCCGCCCGCTCCTCGTCCCCCACGGCTTCCGCGTCCAGCCGGTCGGCGTCCACTAGGCAGGAAAAGAGCATCCGGATGAAAAAGGCCAGACGAAAGCCAAGCCCGCCGGGCCGGGTGTCAAAGGGCAAGGCCTTCGGGGCGGCCACCTCGCCCTTTGGCCCCAGGCATTTCCTCCAGGTCGAGCAATCCTCGATGCGCCTGCGTTTGGGGTCCAGCCGATGGGTCAGACTCCCTTCCTCATTGGACTTGCCGTCGGCCAGCCCGGAGTGATGCCCGGCGATGCAATAGGCCAGGATGCGCCCTGCCTGGCCCATAACCTCCACGATGTGCCGGGCTCCAGCCGTGGAATGGTCCACCTTGCGCGCGGTTTCGCCCCGCAGCCGCTGCTGGAACAACCCAGAAGCCTTGCCGATGTCATGGAGCAATCCGCAGGTCTCGCCCCAGGCCTGGGCTCCGAACCGGGCCGCGAACTCCCCGGCCAGCCCGGCCACGCCCAGAAGATGGTCCCGCAGCGGCTGGTCGGGGCGCGCCATGAGTCGTTCAGGAGATATTTGTTCCATAGGCCCTGCCCGTGTGGATAGTTTGGCCTATGGATACGGGGAAACAAGTGTTCCGGCAACAGCCCTGCCTAAAGGAATCATACTGTGGACAGGGTTTTCGAACTGTGGGCAGAAACACATCCCCTGCACCCCCTCGGACTTCGGAGAGGACCCGTCCGTGTGGCGGACGGGTTGATGAGGCTTACCCCGTGTCAGGTGGGCATGGGTAGCCCTGATCCTCTCCTCGAACTCAGGGGGAGGTGATCCAGTGTTTCCACGGTAGAAGGACAAGGGCTGCCAGACTCAGAAAGGCCCGGAGAATAGACGCCAGGGCCTTGTCCGGGCACGGAGTTGGGAGAGAATCAATTCCCCGTTGTACAGGTCAACGGCTAACCGCTTCCATGTGTTGGGGTGGCTTCTTCAAATCGGTGGATCAGTCTGGCCCATCATTTCTTTTGGGGAGTGGTCCGAGACTCAATCCTGTTGGCCGCCTCGAAGATCGCATACACGCTGACACTGGACAGGTCGCAACCCTTCGCGTGTTCAAGAATGTAGTCCTCTGACATGGTTTCGATCCCCGCTCGTTGGCACACAATCCAGGCCGTGGCCTCGGCTTCCACTTCAACCTGGGCGTGACCCAGGCCTCTCCTGTCTGGCCAACGGCCCCTGTGGTCCCCGCCAAGATGCCCGCAGTAGATATGCCCAAGTTCGTGGGTCAGGGTTGAGAAGCGAGAAGGCAGATCATCCCTGCTGTTCAACTTGATCCGCCATGATGGACCTTCAAGTTTTTTGTTCACCATTTTTCTCGGCACGAGCGAGGTCGCGGTCCCGGCTCGTCCTGACCCGTAGTTGTCAACTTCATCCACTGCGATGCCGTATTCGTAGGCCGCATCAATGGTTCGGCGATAGGTGGTCAAGTTCATCACGCCTTTTGCGTGGAGAGGGTTGTAATCCTCCCCGGGGAGAGGTGGCCCGCTGGTATCTCCCACCTCGAAGATGAACCGCACCGGCCCGAAGGGTTGAAGAATCACAATCGGAACAGCGTCAGCGTTCACAGCACGCCCGACTTCATCCCATTCCCGCTCTGACCCTGCGGCGAGTGCCCCAGGGCGTTGGATGTTGACCAGCATGACATTGTAAACGGAAAGGTTGGTGAATCTCCTGGCAAACAGGAGGAAGTCCATGAACCCAGATGGTCCCCTGTCTTGGAGCGAAGACTTGAGGAGCTTGTCGATGGCGGCCTGGCAGTCCTCGAAATGTTGGAGGCGCTTTTCGGTCTGGGGGGCATCCTTGGCGGGGACAGGAAGAGGAAGCCCGGGGAGATATGGCTGACCTTGATCTGTTTGCACTCTAACTCTCCATCCGGCTACACAATCTGCTCAATCGCCAGGTCAACAAACTGCGCCTCAAACTTCGGCTCCTCCCGCTGGACTTTCTTCCCCAAGTCCTTCAAGGCAAAATACACGGCCACGTCTGCCGGACGCTTCAAGCTGGCGTCTTTCAATTTTGAGTAGTGGCCAGCCACGGTCTTCTTCACCGCCGCCCCGAGGTCCCGGCATCGACCCTCCAGGCGTTTCACGTCGTCGAAGCCCAGGCCTTTGGCCCGGATCGTCCAAAGGTCAGTCAGTTCGTGCAGGTCGACCTGGGCCAGTTCCTTTTCAGCGGCCGTGGCAGGCTTGGATTTTGTTGACCATGCCCCCCAGAGGGATGCTTGCTGGGCCTTCATGGGTTTGGACTTCAACTGCTTGCTGGCGGGGGTGTAGGGCGTGAGCATGGTGATTCTCCTTTTGAGGTGGAAATACCACGACCAGGGGGCGGCCGAAAGAATATTTTCCTGATCCATCACCGCCAAAGTGGTGGGAAAGTGGTGGGATTCATTCGCCAAAAGAAAAAGGGGTTGCAGCATTTCTGCTGTAACCCCTTGGAATAGCTGGTCGGGATGAGAGGATTTGAACCTCCGGCCCCCTGAACCCCATTCAGGTGCGCTACCAGGCTGCGCCACATCCCGACGCGAAGAAAGGGGTCTGTAAGCCCAGGGCCGGGTGTTGTCAAGGGATTTGTGCCCGGGTTTCGCCCCTGGACCAAGGGCCCGCAAACCCGGCCGGGCCTCCATCATTAACAGATGAGTCCTCAAAAAAACCGGGCCTGCGGCTTGCCATTTCAGAGCCTTCGTGCTAGGCGACTTCGGGACAAGGTTGAGTCCCCATCGTAATCTTGGGAACTAAAGCCCCCCCAAGGCTCGGGAAGTACGCCCGGGCCATGAAAGGCTTGAGCTTGGCAGGAACCCTTAATCAAACCAACGGAGGTTTAGGGAATGGCGAAACACAAAACGCCCTTGTTGGACCAGCTGGAAAGCGGCCCGTGGCCCAGCTTTGTGTCCGACATCAAAGACGAGGCTGAAACTCGGCACAAGAACCCGAATGGAGTGGACTACCAGATCCCGGTCGACGTGTGCGACGACCTGCTGGGCATCCTCGAGCTGTCCTACGTCGAGGGTGAGACCCACTGGAAGCACGGCGGCATCGTTGGCGTGTTCGGTTACGGCGGCGGCGTCATCGGCCGTTACTGCGACCAGCCCCAGGCCTTCCCCGGCGTGGCCCACTTCCACACCGTGCGCGTCAACCAGCCCTCCGGCATGTACTACACCAGCGACTACCTGCGCTCCATCATGGACGTCTGGGACAGGCGCGGTTCCGGCCTGACCAACATGCACGGCTCCACCGGCGACCTGGTGCTCCTCGGCACCCAGACCGCCCAGTTGGAAGAGATCTTCTTCGAGCTGACCCACAACTTAAACACCGACCTGGGCGGCTCCGGCGGCAACCTGCGCACCCCCTCCTGCTGTCTGGGCGAGTCCCGCTGCGAATTCGCCTGCTACGACACCCAGGAAATGTGCCACACCCTGACCAATGACTACCAGGACGAGCTGCACCGCCCGGCCTTCCCCTACAAGTTCAAGTTCAAGTTCGACGGCTGCCCGAACGGCTGCGTGGCCGCCATCGCCCGCTCCGACTTCTCGGTCATCGGCACCTGGCGCGACAAGATCCGCGTGGACCAGAAGGCCGTGGCCGCCTACGTGGGCGGCGAGCTGGCCCCCAACGCCGGCGCTTACGCGGGCCGCGACTGGGGCAAGTTCGACATCGTGGCCGAGATCGTGAACCGTTGCCCCAGCGGCTGCTTCCAGTTCGAGGGCGGCAAGGTCGTGATCAACGACAAGGAATGCGTGCGCTGCATGCATTGCATCAACGTCATGCCCCGGGCCCTGCGCATCGGCAACGACCGCGGCGCGAGCATCCTGTTGGGCGCCAAGGCCCCCATCCTGGACGGCCCGCAGATGTCCTCCCTGCTGGTCCCCTTCATCTCGGCCGAAGCCCCCTACGACGAGGTCAAGGAAGTCATCGAGAATATCTGGGATTGGTGGATGGAAGAAGGCAAGAACCGTGAGCGCGTGGGCGAGACCATGAAGCGCATGGGCTTCCAGAAGCTGCTTGAGGTCACCAAGCGCAAGCCCGACCCGCGCAACGTGTGGGAACCCCGCCACAATCCGTACATCTTCTGGAAGGAAGAGGACGTGACTGGCGGCTGGACGCGCGACATCGACGCCTACAGAAAGAAGCACCAGAGATAACAAGGGAGGAGAGAATATGGCTTTCGTTTCTTCCGGGTACAATCCCGCCAAACCGATGGAGAACCGGATCACGGACATCGGGCCCCGCTACTACGGGGACTTCATGCCGCCGGTGATCGTGAAGAACAAGGGCAAATGGATGTGGCACGAGATCCTGGAGCCCGGCGTGCTCATGCACAAGGCCGAGTCCGGGGACGAAGTGTACACGGTCCGTTGCGGTGCCGCGCGCCTCATGTCCGTCACCCATATCCGCGAGATCTGCGCCATCGCCGACAAGTTCTGCGGCGGCCACCTGCGCTTCACCACCCGCAACAACGTCGAGTTCATGGTCACCACCAAGGCCGACGCCCTGGCGCTGAAGAAGTACTTGAACGACCAGAAGTTCGCGGGCGGGTCCTACAAGTTCCCGGTCGGCGGCACTGGCGCTGGCGTGACCAACATCGTGCACACCCAGGGCTGGGTGCACTGCCACACCCCGGCCACGGACGCCTCCGGCACCGTGAAAGCCACCATGGACGTGGTCTTTGAAGAGTTCGTGAACATGCGCCTGCCCGCTCCGGTGCGCATCTCCATGGCTTGCTGCCTGAACATGTGCGGCGCGGTGCACTGCTCCGACATCGCCATCCTGGGCATCCACCGCAAGCCTCCGATCATCGACCACGAAGTGCTGGACAGCATGTGCGAAGTGCCCCTGGCCGTGGCCGCCTGCCCCACCGGCGCGGTGCGTCCGACCAAGATCGAGTACAAGGGCAAGACCGTGAACACCGTGGCCATCAAGAATGAGCGCTGCATGTTCTGCGGAAACTGCTACACCATGTGCCCCTCCCTGCCCTTGTCCGACAAGGAAGGCGACGGCATCGCCCTGCTGGTTGGCGGCAAGCTGTCCAACCGCATGACCAAGCCCAAGTTCTCCAAGGTCGTCGTGGCCTTCATCCCCAACGAGCCCCCGCGTTGGCCGTCCATGACCAAGGTGGTCAAGAAGATCCTGGACACCTACGCCGCCGACGCCCGCAAGTACGAGCGCCTGGGCGACTGGGCCGCCCGCATCGGGTGGGAGCGGTTCTTCGAGAAGACCGGCCTGGAGTTCACCGAGCACCTGATCGACGACTTCCGTGATCCGGCCTACTACACCTGGCGCCAGACCACGCAGTTCAAGTTCTAAGAAGCCTTAACCCACGGGGCGCGGGAACATCCCGCGCCCCGTTTTCAACAAAAGGGGTTCACCATGGCTCTCGTATATGACGACGCCAAAGCCAAGATCGTCGAGTTCGTGGAATCCAAGTCCAAGACCAAGTCCAAGTTCTACTTCAACGACCTCTGCGGCGTGTTCCCGGAAGAGAAGCAGCGCGACGTGAAGAAGATCCTGAACCAGATGGTGGCCGAGGAAATCATGATCTACTGGTCCAGCGGCAGCACCACCTTGTACGGCCTGAAAGGGGCTGGCAAGCAGGCTGCGGCCGAGCACGAAGACTAGGCCGATTTTCCGATACGGTCCTCGTGAACCCTGCCCGAGCAATCGGGCAGGGTTTTTTTTACGGCCTTGCCCCTGGCCCTGTTTCCCATTATGCATCCCTCCATGTCCAACTTCCCCCGTCTCATGATCGCCGGGCTGTCCGGCGGATCGGGCAAGACCATCGTCAGCCTGGCCCTGGCCCAGGCCTGGGTCCGTCAGGGCTTGGCCGTGCGGCCGTTCAAGAAAGGCCCGGACTACATCGACGCGGTCTGGCTGGGCCTGGCCGCCGGGCGCGAGGCCGTGAACCTGGACCCCTTCATGTTCCCCAGGGACCAGGTCGTGCCGCTGTTGGCCGAGCGCATGGCCGACTGCGACCTCGGCCTCATCGAGGGCAACCGGGGGCTGTTCGACGGCAAGGACACCGAAGGGTCTTTTTCCTCGGCCGAACTGGCCCGCATCGTGAGCGCGCCGGTGGTCCTGGTCATCGACTGCACCAAGATGACCCGCACCGTGGCCGCCCTGGTCCAGGGCTGCACGAATTTCGAGCCCGGGCTGAACCTGGCCGGGGTGGTGCTCAACCGCACGGCCGGGGAGCGGCACCGCTCGGTGCTCAAATCGGCCATGGAGACCTACACGGACGTGCCGGTGGTGGGCATGCTGCCCAAGATCGCGGAGAACCCCATTCCCGAGCGGCACATGGGGCTCATCTCCAACCGCGAGTTCACCGGCCTGGCCCCCATGCTGGACAGCCTGGCCGCCCTGGCCAAGGACTGGCTGGACCTGGACCTGGCCTTAAGCCTGGCCAGGACGGCCCCGGACCTCGCGCCCGGCCCGGTGCGCTGGCCTGGCCCGGAGGCCCTGTCAGGCGGCACGGCCCCACGCATCGGGTACATCCGGGACGCGGCCCTGTGGTTCTACTATCCCGAGAACCTGGAAGCCCTGTCCCGGGCCGGGGCCGAGCTTATCGAGCTGTCCCTGGTCAGCCCGGAGCCCTGGCCGGAGATCCACGGGCTGTACCTGGGCGGCGGGTTCCCCGAGACCCAGGCCGCGGCCCTGGCTGAAAACCGGGCCGTGCGCGAGCGGGTGCGGGCGCTGTCGGGCCAAGGCCTGCCCATCTACGCCGAGTGCGGGGGGTTCATGTACCTGTGCAAAAGCCTCACGGTGGAGGGGACCGAGTATCCCATGGCCGGGGTGTTCGACCTGAGCACGGAGCTGTGCGCAAGGCCCCAGGGCCTGGGTTACGTGGAGGCCGAGGTCGCCACGGCCAATCCCTTTTTCACCCTGGGCACGCACATACGCGGGCACGAGTTCCACTATTCCCGCTGCGTCTTAGGCGACCTGCCCCAGGCCACGGTGCTGACCCTGTCCAAGGGCAACGGCCTGCGTAACGGCCGGGACGGCATTTTGGCGGGAAATACGTACGCGGCCTACACGCATATTCATGCGCTGGGCGTGCCGGAGTGGGCTCCGAATTTCGTGGGGGCGGCGGCTGGGTGGATGAGGGGAGTGGGGGAGTAGGAGAATCAGGGGCAAGGTCCCCTTGCCTCCCGCCCCCTCCCTCGGCTACACACAAGCCCAGGCGGCCCGGCGCATCCCGCTCCGGCGATACAACCACAGGGGCACGTCCCATGTCCTCCCCCGACATCCGCTGGAAGCAGCGTTTTCAGAACTACGACAAGGCCGTGAGCCTGGTGGAGGAAGCCCTGGCCCGAGGCCCGGAGGTCCTTTCCCAGTTGGAGAAGGAAGGGCTCATGCAGCGCTTCGAGTTCACGGTGGAGCTGGCCTGGAAGACCATGAAGGACTACCTGGAAGAGAGCGGCAGCCGCCTGGAGACCGTGACGCCCAAGTCCGTGGTCGCGGCCGCCTGGCAGGCCCGGGTCATTCCGGACGGGGAGGTGTGGATGGACATGCTGGTCCATCGCAACCTCCTGTCCCACCGCTACGACGCCGGGGCCGTGGACGTTGTGACCCTGGCCCTGGCCACGCGGTATCTCTCGGCCATGCGGGAACTGCGCCAGTGGTTCCTGTCCCGGGCGGCTCATTGACCGGGCTTCCTCCCGGGGTCCAGGAGACCCTGGCTGCGGTACTCCGGCGGCATCCGGCCGTGCGGCGGGCCGTGCTCTTCGGGTCCCGGGCCAAGGGAACGGCCGAGGCTTCTTCGGACATCGATCTGGCCCTGGACGGGAACCTCACGGAATTCCAGGCCGAGGCCATCGCCTTGGAACTGAACGACCTGCCCCTGCCCTATGTCTTTGACCTCAAGGCCCTGGCCGACGTGACCCACGCCCCGTTGCTGGAGCACATCCGGCGCGTGGGCGTGGTGGTCTTTGAGGCCCAAGGCCCGGGCGGCCTCTAAGCCAAATACGCCTTGGCGATCATGAAGATGTACTCGTAGGTCTGGCGGGCCTGGATGGCCAGGCACATGTCCGCAGCCATGATCATCTTGCGGCGGGTGTCGGCCAGGATGGCCCGGGCCAGGTGGTGGGCGTGGGCGCGGATGAACGGGACTTCCAGGTTGTCCAGGACCAGGCTTAAGCATTCGGCGAAATAGGTGGACGTGGCCGCCGTGAGCAGGGGGGCCAGGATTTCGCGGCCCTCGCGCCGGGCCAGGATGAGCGCGGCCAGGAGCCGGACCAGGAGCTGGTCGGGTTTCTGCTTGTGGTCCACCACGAACAGGCTTTTGGTGGCAAAGGCCGAGTCCTTGAGCGAGCTGACCAGCTCCCCGGCCAGGTCAAAGGCCTGGCGCTCGGCCATGGGCGGCAGGGAATAGCGGGACTGCATGCGCAAAAACGTCAGCCGGGGATTTTCGCCTCCGGCCACGGCCAGGATGGCCAGGCGCATCATGGCCAGCTTGCGGTCGTATTCGATGAGCAGGGTCTCGGCCCGGGCCAGCATGAGCTCCCGGGCCTGGGCCGGGGGCATGGTGGAAAACCCGGTCTCCAGCAGGTACTTGATGTACGGCTCCTTGGTGTGGGAGCGCTCCTCGTCGATGACCGTGGCGCTTTTCTTGTCCAGGAGCCGCTTGATGGACAGCCAGTAGGCGGCCAGCCCCTCCACGGGCATTTCCAGGATGTCGATTTCCGGGGTCTCTCTCGCCATGCTGCCTCGCGTGACCAGGTCGCCACGAAAAAGAAGGTTGATTCCGGCCCGGCCGGGTCTTATGACCAGGAGCGGAAAGGAATGTGCGGGGCGTCCTTATAACCGGGTGCGAAAAAGGAAAGACCTTTTGCTCCCGGTAATATGACCATAGCCGGGTTCGGACAAAAAACAAAGAGGGACTATGATCGTTCTGCCGGTTTTCGATACCGTGGCCCTGCGCCTGGGGCCTCTGGAAATACATTGGTACGGGCTGATGTACGTGGTGGGCTTCTGCCTGGCCTGGGCCTTGGGCCGCGCGCGCTGCAAGAAGCCCTGGATCGCCATGCCCGGCCAGGAAATGGACGACCTGCTCACCGCGCTCATCTTCGGCCTGGTGGTGGGGGCCAGGCTGGGCTACGTCCTCTTCTACGATCCCGTGTATTTCATGAATCATCTGGTGGACATCGTGGCGGTGTGGAAGGGCGGGATGTCCTTTCACGGGGGCATGCTGGGCATGGCCCTGGCGGCCATCTGGCACGGGCGGCGCACCGGGCGCGGGTTCCTGGGCATCAGTGACTTCGTGGCCCCCCTGGCCCCTCCGGGCCTGTTCTTCGGCCGCATCGGCAATTTCATCAACGGCGAACTCTGGGGCCGAGAGACCACCGTGTCCTGGGGCATGGTCTTCCCGGACCCGGCGGCCGGGTTTATGCCCCGGCATCCGTCCCAGCTCTACGAATGCTTTCTGGAGGGCCTGGTCCTGTTCTGCATCACCTGGATCTACTCCGGAAAGGAGCGGCCCCGGGGCGCGGTGCTCGGGGTGTTCCTGCTCTTCTACGGGCTGTTCCGCTTTTGCGTGGAGTTCGTGCGCAACCCGGACGCCCAGCTCGGGTACGTGCTGTTTGGCTGGATGACCATGGGCCAGATCCTCTGCCTGCCCATGATCCTGATCGGCGGCTGGCTGCTGGCGCGCGGACAAAAGGATTCTGTACAGTCCTGACTGGCCAGCCCTGATTGGTCCGGCCCTGATTGGCCAATCCTGATTCGCCCGGCCCAGCCCATGGCCCGGCTTGACAGGATGGGGGGCATCTCTTAAAGATGTCCCCTCCCTGCCGGGATGGTGGAATTGGTAGACGCAGTGGACTCAAAATCCACCGGGGGCAACCTCTTGCGAGTTCGAGTCTCGCTCCCGGCACCAAGGAAATACAGGGACTTGCGGCACAACATGACCGGGCCGTGAGTCCCTTTGTTTTTGGTCAGACTGGAAATCCCACCACTTTCCCACCACTTTTGTTTCCGGCCCCCTCTCCCTCGCCTCCTGGGCAAGCCGATACCATGGCCAGAGACTTCCGAGCGGATGCACGCGCCGGGATGGGGGTGGGGGTCTTTTCGAGGGGTATACACCTCCGATACCATCCGCTGATTCTTGGACGGGGAGTCCCGCCCCCAGGGCCACAGGATTTTCAAAAAACACGTTTCAGAAGCAGGTCCCCTGGCCCATGGGGTCCCTTCCCCGCTGGTTTTATGCAGGAATCGCCGTGAGGGGGTCCCACGGGGCATGTGAGCCATTTCCCCGGCGGGCCATGTGCGAGTCCATGAGAAGCCGGGGGAATGGCCCACATGCCCGCCTAGCGCGTCGCCCCCATGATCCCCCGGCCCCCGACTTCTGGAATCGGTCAACTGGGCCTTCTTCAAAGGAGGAATCGGTCAACTGGGCCTTCTTCAAAGGAGGTCCCATGGCTTTGAACGAAGCCTGTCAAATTTGGGTCGAGCAACGGATCACTGAAGAGCTGGCCGAGCGTGGCGACTCAGGCAAGAGCTTGCGCGCAATCGGCCGGGAGATCGAGCGGATTTTTGAAGCGAAGGTCAGCCCGCATACGATGCGAAATCGGGTCACGCGGAAGCTGCATGATTCAAATGAGTCACCCCCCGAAACCGCCCAGCCTGCGACGGTTGAGAGCGGCTACATTGGCGACAAATTGACCCCGGAAAACCACAGCTCGGAACACGGCTCAAGCGGTTTGACAGGTAGAGCGAAGTCCGCATACTCAATTCGCCTAAATGGGTTCCCCCCGACGGTGCGGCCACGAAACCCGAATGCATGAACTCCCGGGAGATGTTCCTTGCCTACTCCAAAGCCTGAAGCGTTCACGGTCATTTCCCTGGCCGAGGTAGTCCGGCGGATGGGCAAGAGCCGGGCGTGGGTATATCGCCATGCTGACGAGTTGGGGGCCTCCCGGATCGGGGGCGCCCTCATCTTCACGGAAGAGGGCCTGGCTCACGCCATTCAAAACTCACGGCGCGAGGTAGACGACGCCAGCAATAGGCAACCATCGGCGGTCAAAAAACTTCGGGAAACAGGCAGGAGAAAGGGACGGGTAAGTAACTCAGAAAACTACGAAGCCCGCAGCCGCTACGGCTTTTTCTTCTCTCCTGAAGATGCACGTGGATACAAAAAATAAGCAGATTCAGACCTACTCTCCCCCCTTCAGCAATTTTGTATGAGAGCTTGTCCTAGCAAAATTTCACTTGCGCCCGTTTCGGGGGAAGGTTAGATTATCAATGTCAGCTTGAGAAGCGGGCATTGGCATCTGGGACGACTCACCATAAAGGAGGAATTTATGAAAACGGCCAAATTGACCCCCGGTCTCGGCGTAGGTAATGGGGATTTAGGGAGGCGCGCCCTGACCGCCTGGTTTCGTTCGGGCGGCATTGACCAGCCCACACCGCCCCAAACCCACACCCTTGAAGGGAAAAGCTACGTGGTGCTCACGAATGTAAACGGCGTGCTGGCGGTGTATCGGGTCAAAACCGACGGAGTTCTGAAACGATTGAAGCGCTACCCCAGAGAGTTTGAGGACATTTAGATAGAGCGGCAAGGCTCGGCAGGGTGGCGGCTTCGGCCGCCTTTTCTTTTTCCGTTGTCAGGATCAAATCCGGCAACGGCTTGACACCCCGCCGGATTGGGATAATTTCAAACCATACATGAAGAGTGTGTGAGGGTCCTGGCCCTATCACCTGAGATACCGGGCAAGGAGATCCCCCATGAGCCAAGTCAAGTTGCATCCGAACAAGGGGCCGAAGTTGCCCGACGGGACCAAGGACCCGAACCCGACCAGGGATCGGACCTTCATTCTGCCCGACACCAACGCAACCAGCGCATCGCCACCGCCTTCCGCGACCTCCGGGATCGTGTCCGGGGAAGGGTTGGAGGCGGACATCCAGGACATCCGGGATTACGCGGCGAAGATGGGCCGGCCTATGTCATACGAGGAAGCGCGGAGCCGGGCCTAAAGATTCAGGGCCAGGAAGTCCGGGGTGTTCCCTTTGGGCTGGACGCCTTGAAATTCCCAGTGGGCGCGGATTGCAGGGGCAACACCATTTCATCATTCCCGTGCTATAACTCTCCTTCACCGGCCCCGGGTGAAGGATTGATCCCCCTCGCCAATGCCAAAAATCCTGCATGGCGCGGGGCCGGTGTTTTCTCCACCACCCCCGCAGGATGCAGGAGACCCCGCCCATGGCCCCCGTCTATCCTCCCGAGTCCGACCAGCACATTGAGGAAATTACCCCCGCTGAGAGTGCCGAGGTGGATGCCTTATGGACTCAGTGGGAACATGAGGCTGATGCCATGCAGCTCGCCCATCTAGATCATGGCCACCCCGGGGAATCTTTTGAGGCCTTCCAAGCCCGGTGGTCTGAGCACCAGGAGCTTGAGGCGCGAGTTCAGGCCCGGGACCCAGCCACGGCCCAAATGCTGGCCACCCCCTTTCCCGCCGAGACGGCGCAGGGTGCCGGGCAGGCGGGAAAGGGGGTGGCCGAGAACCGGCCCACCGTCCATGTCCCGAGGGCGCTGTTTGAGGGGAAGGCAACCCAAGTCATCCGCGCCAACCTTCGGCGGGAGGGATTTGAGGAGGCGATCATCGCGCACGTCATGGTGTGTGTCGCCGGAGTACCCAAAGGGGAAGCTGGCCGGAGTCTACGGCTGGGCCACGACCTGGAAATTAATACCCGGGACGAAAGTACCTTCCGCAAGCACACCAACCGCCTCCTGGCCAAGGCCGACGGCTACAACATCGTTTTGATCTGATAAAATTCCCGCTTTCCTGTTTCCTTCCCGTCTTTGGCCTACGGGCTGCCTGTCCGCCCCCATAGAATTTGGCTCATTGAGCAACCCTGTAGCCAATGGAGTCGAATCTATGATGAATGTTGAACATGGTTGGCCGGAACCCATCCGGCGCATGGCCGAGGCCTGGCCGCTCCCCCACGTCACCCGCGCGGACCTGAGTCAGTTTACCTGTAACACTTTCTGCGGGCGCTCGGCCGCGAACGCTGATTGTGCTGGGGTGGGAATCAAGGGGCGGTTCCGTATTGGCAAGATAGTGGCCTACCCGCTGGAGGCGGTCTGTGACTTCCTCACCACCAAATACCGGGACCCGGAAGCCGAGAAGACCGCCCGCGCCAAAGAGAAGGCCAGCGCATGATGAGCCACAAAAGCATGGTCCCCGCTACCGGCCAGGGTGCGGGGACCATTTATCGGGGCGGGAATCTCAACAACTCCGCAAGGATATTCTCTCTCAACCTGCATGTCAAGGTCTCCCGGGGCGGCTTCCGCCCGAGCCCGGCTATGCGGCCGGTCAAGTTCCAGGGCGGGGAGGCACACTATGTGGCCTAACTTCGCCCAGCGGATACCCTGCGCCGATTGCATCTACTCCCACGAAGGGGAATGCCGACGCCATGCCCCAAACCGTTTGGGCGAGTGGCCCAACCGGCCTACGGACGGCGGATGCGGAGACGGGGGCTTCAAGTATGACCCCCGGGAACGGGGGCAGTACGGGTGCTACAACTGTGAATTCTGTGTTGTGTACGAGCCCTGGAAGCCGGACACTGACCCCCGCCGCCTCTGTACGGCGGCCCCGCCGGTGCCTGGCGTAGGCTTCCCCGTCGTTATTGACAAGCTGCTTTGCCGCCGATTCAGAATTGCTCAATACCAGCCCGGCGGCCACGTCATAACCAAAGCGGATATGGACCTCATCAAGATGGGGGTGGGGGAATGAGCGCCGCCGCCCTCACCACCCCGGCCCTGGACCTCAAACCCGAGCTGTCCCGCCTCCTGGCCGCAGGCCTGTCCGTGGTCCCGGCCAGCAAGTCCCAGAAGCGGCCCGTGGGCTCCTGGGCCAAGTACCAGGACGCCCGGCCCAAGAGCGTGGATGAACTGGCCTCGGCCTTGGCGAGCCCCCTTGCCGACGGCCTCGCCCTGATATGCGGCGAGGTGTCGGGCGGGGTCGAGGTCCTGGACTTCGACGACACCGTTGCCGAGGCCAAATTCGTGGCAGCGGTCCGGGCCACGCGGCCGGAACTGTACGCCCGGCTCCCGAGGTCCAGGACCCAGAGCGGGGGCATGCATGTGCTCTTCCGCTGCCCGGGCCACATCGAAGGGAGTCAGGTGCTAGCCGCAGGATGGGCCAAGGTCTCCGGCCCGGGCGAGCACCCGGCCGGGTCCCGGAAAAAGCCGCACAAGGCCCGCCAGGTGGAAGGGGGATGGGTGTGCTCGCCCGTGGCCATTGAGACCCGGGGCCAGGGCGGCCTCATCATCGCCTGCCCGACCTCGGGCTACACCCTTGAAAGCGGCGACCTGGCCGCGATCCCGGTCATTGCGGCCGAGGACCGGGCGTACCTTTTCAGCCTGGCTAGATCATTCGATGAGCGGCCAGACCGGGGCGGGGCTGGCACTGCCGCCCCTGTAGGCCGTCAGCCCCACGAAGGCCCCGTGGTCTGGACGGGCTACATGCCCGGCGACACCTTCAATCAGCGCGTGGACCTGGACGAACTGACCGACCTCCTGACCGGGGAGGGCTGGAAATTGATCGGCCAGGATCGGGAGCGGCTCCATTTTTGCCGTCCTGGAAAAAGCGAGGGCGTCAGCGCCACCTTGAGCAAGGCCGGGAAGGTCTTCTGGGTCTTTTCCACGAGCACGGACCTCCCGGCGGAAAAGGGCATGAGCCCGTTCGACTTGTTCACCCACCTGAAGCACCGCCGGGAGGACGGGGGCGTGGACTACGCGGCGGCCCATGAGGATTTGCGAGGGCAAGGCTACTGGGCGGACCCGGCTGAGGACTTCTCGCCCATCCTGCCTGGGGACTTGGCCGAGCTGCCCCCGGCTCCCGGCAACCTCTACATCGCGCCGCCGGTCTCGGGCAATGACCTGGGCCGAACCCCGCCACCCCCCCGCAAATGGGTGTTCAGCGGAGACGGCGGCCTCCCCCGTGGGGTGGTCGGGATTGTTGCGGGCCAGGGCGGGTGTGCAAAATCGACCTGGACCCTTCAACTGGCCGCCTCCATCGCCAGCGAGACCGATTGCCTGGATGGGGCCTTCGCCATTGAGGCCAAGGGGCCCGTGCTCCTTGTCAACGCCGAAGACGACCAGGAAGAGCTTGGCCGCCGCCTGTATGCGATCCGCGAGGCCGTGGGGGAAGATATTGACTTGAGCCGCCTCCATGTCGTGCCTCGACGGGCAGGCGATCCAAGGCTCATCGAACGCGACACCGGACGCAATCTCCGGGTGACGCAGGGCTTTCGGGACCTCAAGAAACGGATTCAGGACTTGCAACCCGTGCTTATCATCGTGGATTCCCTGTCCGTGACCGCCGGGGAGGCTGAGACGAGCAACCCGGACGGGGCCTTCACCATGTCCCGACTGGCCGAGTTGGCCGACGCTGGGGATAGGGCCAGCCTGTTGGTTGTCACCCATGTAAGCAAGGGCAGCCTGGCCGCCAAGAACGGGGCGAGAAAACCAAGAAAGGATGCGCCTACGGCCAAACTCTCGGGCGGTTCGCTTCAAGAGGCCTTGGACCCGCTGGGGGTGCGTGGCTCAAGTTCTCTTGTGAACAACAGCCGGTGGTGCATGACCGCTACACTGGTCCCGGCCAGGGACCGGGAAGACCTGGGGACCACCGCCATGGTCACGGCCTACGCAGTCCGAAAAACGAACTACTCCCGCCCCCTGGATTGTGGCTACCTCGTACACAAGGACCACCAGGCGTCCGGTACTATGATCCTGGGCCGGTATGATGGCCCCCGGGTGCGTGAGGAACAGCGCGAGAGTCACAAGCAGGCGCTCCTGGACCTCATCCCGAAGTATGAACCCGCAAGCAGGAACGATTGGAAGAAGGACGCCAGCGCCCGGCAAGCCCTGGTACTGAACCGGGACGATATATGCGCCTTCCTTGACGAGCTCGTGGATGAAGGGCGGGTGGTCGAGGTGAAGGTGGGGAAAAAACTCTACCTTGAAGTTGCCAAATCGGACCCGAAACGATGAACTGGGCGAAGTGGGCGGAACTGGGCGGAAAAGTTCCGCCCACCAAAAAAGTCAATGATTACAGACTTGTCAACTGGTCCGCCCAGTTGAAGTGGGCGGAGTAAAAATATTCTATTATTTCAGTAGCATGCAACTGGGCGAAGTGGTCCCCCTACGGGGGGGCGTTGGCTTCGCCCAGTTCGCCCCCACCCCCCGTAGGACCGGCCGAACCCCGGCCAGGTAAGAAAGAAAAAAAAATGGGCGGATGCAAGGAACCGAGTTGAAGATCATCCGCCCGCCACACGAACCAACAGGAGACACTATGCCCCCCAAATTTCATTGCTGCCCTTTGGCTGAACGCGGATTGGCCGAGGTCCAGGACGTTGCCTTTTTGCTCGGCCTTCCGGTGCCCGAAGTGACACCCGAGGAAGAGGCCCAGCACCTCGGGCATCGAAAGGACCTTGTCCACATTAAGCAGGCGGGAGACGCCAAGGCAATCGCCAAAGAACTCGACGCCCGCGTCAGGCGTGCCCGGTCCACGGCCAAGCAGCTCAGGTGCCAGGCTGAGAGTCTGGACCTTCAGCACCGGTTCGCGGCCGAATATGCAGCCCGGGCCGCCGGGGCCGCTGCCCAAATCGAAGGGTTGCTGGCCCAGGTGCCCGCGCCGGAGCCCCGGCCTTAAAGGCTTCCTGGGGGTTGAGCCGAGGCGGGTCAACGCGGATACTATTTTGAAAATAGTAACACGATTAGTTTAACTCAGTTGTTTTGTTGGTTAATTCCGAAACGTGTGGGCCTGTTGGCCAAGCACGAGAAAAGACAAAGGCCCCTGGGATGCTGTACGCAACCCAGGGGCCTTTTTCGCACCAGTTCCATACCAGGGCATGGGCCGGGCGGGTAAAAGCTCTCTATGCCCCTGCCAGGGCTTCCGTCGCCCCGTCCTTCACAAGCAACTCTGTCAAAACGTCCTCGGCACGGTCAATCAGAGTCCGAAAGACCACGGCCACATCGCTCTCCGCGCCCAGGGTGCCGGTGAACGCCCGGAGCGGGGCCAGGGCGTCGTCAAGAAACTCTTGTCTGGTCTGTTCCGTGCGGGTAGCGTTCTGGTCAGCCATGTGGTCTATCTCCTAGTGGTAGATTTACAGGGTCAGGCCCCGACCGGGCGTTGCCACACTCGGCCGAGGGCCGCTCTATTTTGAGCCCGACGGGCACGACGCCCGGGGCCTACTCGCTTCCGGCCGCCCGGCGGAAGGGGACCAACTTCCCCGACTTGGGTTCCAGGGCCGCTTCAAGGGCCGCCACGGCCCGGGTCTTGGCCTCGCTGACCGCGTGGCTGTATCTCCCGGCCATTGCCAGGGTGGACCAGCCGAAAATACTCTGAAGGCTCCGCACGTCCACGCCAGCGGCCAGCATGGCCGTGGCCGCTGAGTGCCTGAGAGAGTGAAAACAGACCCGGTCCTTCCGGTCCCGCCCGTCGTTCAGCTTGAGGGCTTCGACGGCCAGCCGGAAGGCCCAGGGCATTTCACGCCAGGGGTTTCCGCGCCCGTCCTGAAATACCAGTTCCCCAGGCTTCCCTTGATCCCGTGCGGCCAGGATTGCCCTAAGAGGTGCGGCCAGCGGGATTGATCTGGGCTTCGCGGTTTTTGTGTGAATCAGGTCCACGTGCCCTTCGTCCAGGTTCACCCCGGCCCAGGTCAGCGCGGCCAGTTCGCCCAGCCGGGCACCCGTGTATACCGCTGCCAGGGCCAGTTCATAGGCGGCCTGGTCGCGTTTTTGGACTTCGGCCAGGAGGGCGGAAATCTCAGCGGGCGCGAGAAACCGGGTGCGGGCGTTCTCAATCTTGGGCAGTTCGATGGCCTTCACCGGGCACATGGTCACGACACGGGCCTTTTTGAGGGCGTGGTTCCAGACCAGGCGGAAATTGGCCAGGACGTGCTGGACGGTGCGGAAGGTGCGCCCGGCCTTCAGGATGTTGGCCTTGACCGCCTCTAGGTCATCGGCGTTGACCTCGCGCATGGGCTTGCCTTCGAGCACGGGAGACAGCCAATCCTTGACGTGCTGCTTCTCGACGGCGATGGACTTGGCCTTCTTGCGGGTGCTGGCTTCGGGTAGGTAGCGGTCTTCAAAGTACCTCTCAAAGCTCATGGCCTTGGCCTCTTCATCCCTGGCCTTGGCCTCGGCCTTGGTCTTCTGGTCCTTCTTTTCCTTCTTGGGCGTGGTCAGCTCACTTCCCTTCTTGGCGTTCTCAATCAGTTCTAGGCGCTTCAGGTGGGCGGATTCCTCAGACCAACCGCCACCCTCCCACCCCAGGATAGCCTCGAATCGCTTCCCGGCCACGGTGTACCGAATGCCGAAGCAGCGGTCGAACTTGACCCCCTTCTTTCTGGACGGGTGCGCGTACCACCGGACCCCGGAAAACTTCTTGGATGATACCCAGGCAGGTTGAGCCATTGGTTCCTCCCGCGTCGGTTTCAAATCCCACCACTTTCCCACCACTTTTAGTGGTAAGAGTCGATATTCTTGGTGACGCTTGGTGAAGGAACAATAGCCGTTGAGCCTAGAGCTGTCAAGCCTTGAGCGGGTATTAGTGACATAGAGTGAAAGATATTTCTACGGACTCAAAATCCACCGGGGGCAACCTCTTGCGAGTTCGAGTCTCGCTCCCGGCACCATGAAATATCAAAGGGTTGCGGCAAAACGAGGGTTCGGCTGTAACCCTTTTCCTTTTGTCCCCCGCAAAACTGTCCCCCTTTTGGCCGTGGAGGGTCACGAAAAGGGCGGCCCGGTCAACCCGAGCCGGGCGGGGAAATGTACAATCCCGAATATTGTGTTACTATAAGCATATACCCCTGAAGAAGGGGTGGCCATGCAAAACCCGCAGGCCTCAAGTAGGGACGATACATATCATGAAAAAGCACTCCACCGCAGCCGGAACGGGTCAGGCCCACGGCGAACAAAAAAAGAAGGTCAAGGTCCAGTACGACAAGCCGCCCCCGGTGGCCGACAAGCCTTCCCCGGCGCCCTGCCTACCCAAGCCGAAGGTCAGGAGGTACGACCCCTCGGTAGACCCCCGGAGGCGGCCTCCCATCCCGAAGGTGGAACTGCGGGACTGCGCCCCGCCGGCCATGAGTGCGGCGCATTTGATCGGGGGGATCATTACCGTCATTACGGTCATCGCCTTGGCTCTCTATGTCCTGAACTCCATGGATTGAGGACCATTGAAAAAGGCGGCCCGGTCACAACCGAGTCGTCCGCAATATTCGTCTCAAAAGAAAAGCACTCACCTCGACCCCGGACAAAACCTGAAGGCGCAGATTCGCTTTTGACCGGTGAATACTCTCGTCACCAACAGGCCCTGTGCATGGGGTCTTGCCACTCGGGTCATTTCTCGGGACATACCTGTTGACATTTTGTTGGACATGAATAATCTAGACTTCACTAAAGAATCTGGAAGTTCAACCTGTTGATTGGGACAAAATTAGGGACAAAATTAGGGACAAGCATGAGGTCATTATGACGGACAATCCTGCGAATGAAACTCGGGTTACCAAGGTGATGACCTTTAAGTCCGGCAAGGTCGCCTTGAGCAGAAAGTACCGGCGCGAGGAGGTTGGGGAAGACCTCGTTCGCTTTGCGAGCCTGTTCCAGTCCCTGGCAGCGTTGCCAATCCTGCCCGCCTTGGCCGCGCAACTCGACACGGAACTTATTCGGCGGTCCATTTTCGGCACTGCGGCCATTGAGGGCAACCCTCTCTCCGAAGAGCGTGTGGGCGAAATCTTGGCCGAGCCCGCAATGAGCACCCTGCGTGACCGCGCCGAGCAAGAAATTGCGAATTTAGGAAAAGCCTACAAACAGTTCGCGGGGCCACCTGCGGACAAGTCCAGGCAGCCATTTATTGTAACGGAACAATTCATTCAGGACCTCAATCGGGTGATCACCGCAGATATTGCCCATGAGCACCATGCGCCCGGTCAATACCGCGACCATAAAGTGGAAGTGGGCAATAAGGATCGCGGTGGCGTCTATGTGCCTCCTAAAATCCGGGCGGATATCGCGACGCTCATGACCGCCTTTGTGCAATGGATCAACTCCGAGGAGGTATTGCACGAGGGTGTGCTGGTGCGCGCTGCGTTGGCCCACTATCACCTGGGGCTTATCCACCCGTTTGGCGACGGCAATGGACGGACGGCCAGATTGCTCGAGGCCGTGATTATGAATCAAGAAGGATACATGTATGTTCCGATCATTATGTCAAATTTTTACTATAAAAATATAGACGATTATTTCATTGCTTTTCGAGCTTCCGAAAAAGTATCTGGCGGAGATGTTACTCCATTTTTACATTTTTTTACACGCATCCTCATCTATGCGGTGTTAGATGTGCAAGAGAGTGTTCATGGCTCGATTAGAATGTTCGCGTTACGTGATTATTATAGGTTCAGTTTTGAAGTTCACGATATAACACGACGGCAATATGACCTTTTGCTGGCCGTCCTTTCTCGTGCCGCAGCAGTATTTACGCGCAAAGATCTGCATCTTGATACACATTTTGCACCTATATATCGCAATGTGTCCGAAAAGACAGCTCGTCGGGATTTAGACCGCCTGGAAGAGCAGACGCTTCTGATCAAGAGCGAGAAGGGGTATAGAATCAACCCGTTTGCTCTGGGATAGGTCCGCGCGGCAACCTAAGTTTTTCCAACGAGCTCATGCGCCTCGACTTTGGCTTGGCCTTCAATTTTCACGGTGACGGGCCATGAAAAAGGCGGCCCGGTCACAACCGGGTCGCCATTTTTTGTGGTGCGTGAGCGGAATGGTTCCTTTCCGCAATGAGGCTTAAGCGTGCGTTTTCTTACTTCGGCAAGGCCTTCCATTCCTCAATGATCTTTTTACACGCGGGAGCGGCTTTGTCGATATTCTCCGGTTTGGCCACGCATCCTCGTCTTCCGCCGCCACCAGCTTTCACGTCGGCGCAGGGGCCACCCGCGGCAATCATCGCCGCGCATTCTTTTTCAAATTTGGCCTTATTGGCCGCATCGGCCGCTTCATCCGCGGCGAATGCAGTGGCACTGAACAGCGACAACGAAATGAGCAGCAACAAGACTCTCATCATCGTACCTCCTGAGCTTTTTGAGGTTCACAGGGAGTCAGACCGGACTTGCGCGATTTACCCGTAGGCCAGCCCAGCAAAGCGCATTTCAGCGAAGATGTCCATATCTCAGGCGACTGCGCGTTCGAGTCTCGCTCCCAGCGCCATGAAATGGAAAGGGCCGCGGCGGAACGAAAGGTTCGGCTGCGGCCCTTTTGGTTTTGATCCGGGCTGGGTTGCCCCGCTCGCTCGGGGCCGACGCCCCCTACTTGTCGAAATACACCTGAATCTCGGCCGCCTTCTGGGTGTGTTGCAGGGCCAGCATGAGCAGCAGCCGGGCCTTTTGCGGGCTCAAGTTGTCGCAGAACACCGCCCCGGCGTCCTTTAAGGTCTTGCCGCCGCCCACATAGCCGTAATGGGGCAGCACGCGGCCGTTGTAGACCCGGGTGGAGATGGCCACGACCACGCCCTTGGAGATGGCCTCCTTGACCGCCTCGTAGGTGGCCGGGTTCACGTTGCCCCAGCCCAGGGCCTCGACCACGATGCCCTTGGCCCCGGCCGCCGTGGCCGCCTTGATCTGGGTGTCGTCGTTCCCGCCGTAGGTGACCACGATGTCCACCCGGGGCATTTCGTCCTTGATCATGGCCACGTACTGCCGCCGCAGGGGCGCGCGGGAGAAGATCACCCGGTCGTTGTCCACCACGCCCAAAAATCCGAAGTCCCCGGACTTGAACGTCTCCACGTCCGAGGTGTGGGTCTTGGTCACTTCCCGGGCCGCGTTGATCTGGTTGTTTAAGACCAGCATCACGCCCTTGTTCTTGGCCTCCGGGGACACGCAGATCTTGACCGCGTTGAGCAGGTTGCGCGGGCCGTCGAAGTCCTTTTCCGAGGCGTTGCGCTGGGCCCCGATGAGCACCACCGGCTTGTCGCTCTTGACGGCCAGATCAAGGAAATAAGCGGTTTCCTCCAGGGTGTCCGTGCCGTGGGACACGATCACCCCCGCCACTTCGGGCTTGGCCAGGGCGGCGGCCACGGCCTTTTGCAGCTCGACCCAGCGCGGCGGGTCCATGTAGCCCGAGGGCACGTTGGAGATGTTGTGCACGGCCATCTTGGCCAGGCCGGCCACCTCGGGCACCGTGGCCAGCAGGTCCTCGCCGGAGATGGCCGGGACCGGGGCCTTTTTCTCCGGATCGATCTTCATGGCGATGGTGCCGCCCGTGGCGATGAGCTGCACCACGGGCAGCGCGGCCTCTTTGGACTGGGCCCAGGCCGGGAGGCTGACCGCGATCACCGCGAAGGCCACGAACACCGCCAGGAACCGGACGAACGATTTTCTCATGGTCGCTCCTTTGGGTTGAAGGTGGGCCTCTTCGACCTCGCGGGCAAGAGGCTCTGGCCCATTTTTAAGGTCGCCAGGTTCTGATTGTCCAGACATATTACTGGGGGGCGGCCGGGCGGGGCAGGCGCCCGGCCGAGGGGCGATGTACGGGGGAGCCCGTTTCCGGGCTCTTTTATTGCGGCTTGGGAAAGGTCGCGGTCAGGGCCTCGCGCACCAGGACGTCGGCGCACAGGTTCGTTTCGCTGGCCCGGTCCTTCAGGGCTTTTAAGACCACGGCCTTGAGCTGGGCGGAGGTGAAGGGGTTGGTTCGCTCGAAATCCTTGCCGTCCAGGGCGTCGGCAATGCCCTGAATATATCCCGTGGCCTTGGCGCAGGCATACACCTGCTTCACCGTGGCCTTTCCACCGTTCATTTTTTCGCAGACGTTCAATTCATCAACCAGTTTCTCGCCGCTTTCATAGCAGGCCGCGTAAGCCCTGCTTCCGGTGACCAGGCAAACAGCCATGGCAGCGGCGATAAGAACCCTCTTCCGCAGATTCATTCGTCCTCCTCTCCTCATCGAGCCTTCCGCAGGAGCGCGGGCAGTCCGTGAGCCCCTTCAGTAGGGCGAAACGCGCGGCCTGTAAATGCCGACCGCCCGGCAAGGGCCGGGATCCAGAATGGTTAAGCCTCTCCCCTCTTGTCGGCTATCCAACTCCTCTCGGTGTGATCCCCGCAGGCGCTGTTTCGCGGGTCGGTGCTTCTGCGGCAGTGTTCGCAATGGTCGATGGCGCAATCTCCCCCCTGTTCCTCCTGCGCCCTGCGATCGTCCTTCCACTTCTGTTCATCCGTGGCGAAATACAAGAGCCGTGTATGCTTCATGGCCTCTGTCCCGTTTTCATCTCTGTCCGGTGACAGGATGGATCAGGCTCACCCTTTTCAAAAGGATAAGGCCCGGGCGGGGAAAGTCCACGAACCGCGCCTCTCCCCCCTCGCGCCCCCTGCCTGGACAGCACCCCGGGATATGTTCTACGATATTCAAGATGATCCAAAGGGATTTCCCTGGAAATGACGGCGTCCTTGGCCCGGACAGCCGTGGGGCCTTGTTGCCGTAACCACATCATCCGAGATATCCACGTCCATGTCCTTAAATCCGTCCTGGCGCGACTTCCTGGCCCGCTGGTCCATCCGCAAGGCCCTGTACGGCCTGGTGCTCTGCGCCATCTGCCCGGCCCTGGTGGTCATCGTCCTGTACGGGGTTGAGGAGTACGGGCAGGCCCAGTCCGAGACCCGTCATCAGGCCCTGAACCTGGCAAAATCCGTGGCCTTTCAGCAGCAGCTCCTGACCGAGAACACCCGCGTGCTCCTGCACACCCTGGCCCGGCTGCCGGAGGTGCAGGCCGCCGACGCCCCGGCCATGCATGAACTCTTCAAGGAATTGCTGGGCGTCCATCCCAATTATTCCAACATTTCCTACGTGGACATGCAGGGACGGCTGGTCAGCAGCAGCCATGAACTCCTGGAGCCCATCACCGCCTTTGACCGCAAGTATTTCCAGGACGCGGTGCGAACCAGGCAGTTCTCGGCCGGGGAATTCGCCGTGGGCCGGGTGGTGCAAAGCCCGATCTTTCATTTCTCGGCCCCGGTCCTGGCTGCTGACGGGACCATGCGCGGGGTTCTGGTCACCACCATGCAACTGGACCGGTACGGCCGGTTTCTCGCCGGTGTGGCCCTGCCCCGAGAATGGCGTTTCCGGCTCCTGGACCACAAGGGCGTCCGTCTGTACAGCCTCCCGGAGAACGACCGGACCCGGCCCGGAACCCCGGCCATGTCCCTGGTCCGGGAGACCATCGCCGGGGCCGGCCCGGAGGAGGGGGACTTCCCGGCCCTGGGGACCGACGGGCTGAATCTGGTGGTGGCTTACGTGAAGATGCGCCTGACCCCCCAGGAGCCACCCTACATGACCGTGGTCGTGGCCCTGCCCCAGGCCACCCTGGCAGGCACCCTGGTGACCGGGATCGGCGCGTCCCTGCTGCTCATGCTCACGGTCCTGGGCCTGGCCCTGCTCATCGCCCACATTCTGGGGGCCAAGGCCATCGGAACCGGTCTGGACCGCCTTACTCTGGTCACCCGGAAACTGACCGGCGGGGACCTGGCCTCCCGGGTCGGGGATATCCCAAGCTGTCGGGAAATCCGGGAGCTGGGCCAGGCCTTTGACCACATGGCCGAGGCCCTTTCCCTGGAATGGGCCGAGCGCAAAAGGGCCGAGGCCCAGGCCGAGTCCGCCAACCGGGCCAAGTCCGAATTCCTGGCCAACATGAGCCACGAGATCAGGACCCCCTTGAACGGGGTCCTGGCCATGCTCCAGCTCATGGAGCGCACCCCCCTGGACGAGGAGCAAAAGGAATATATTTTGACCGCCATCAAATCCTCCAGGCGGCTGACCGGGCTGCTCTCGGACATCCTGGACCTGTCCCGGGTCGAGGCGGGCAGGCTGGTGCTTCAGAAGGAGGAATTTACGATGGAGCGCCAGAAGGAGTCCGTGCTGGAGCTGTTCTCCGTGGCCGCCAGGCAGAAATCCCTCAGCCTGGAATTCTCCATTGACCAGCGGATTCCTCCCACCCTGATCGGGGACGGAGCCCGCTTACGGCAGATCCTCTTCAACCTCGTGGGCAACGCCATCAAGTTCACGGAAAAAGGGTCCATCCGGGTGCAGGTCTCTGCGCTCTCCGCCCCCCGCCCGGACTTCGTCCGCGTGCTGTTCATGGTGGAGGACACCGGCATCGGGATTCCCGACGACCGGATGGAGCACCTCTTCGAGCCCTTTGTGCAGGGGGAGGGGGCCTATGTGCGCGAGCATCAGGGCGCGGGCCTGGGCCTGTCCATCGTGAGCAAGCTGGTGCGCCTGATGGGCGGCGACCTGTCCATCGGCGACACCGAAGGGGGCGGGGCCACCATCTACCTGTCCTTGCCCTTTACCCTGCCCGGCGCGCGGGCCTGTCCGGCGGAGAAGGCCGGGCAGGTCACCGGCCACCTGGCCAGCGCGTCCCCCAGTGCGCCCCTGCGGATCCTTTTCGCCGAGGACGACGACATGAACCTGCTGGGCGGACAGCGGCTTTTGGAAAAGTCCGGCTATGTGGTGACCCCGGCCCGGGACGGCCAGGAGGCCCTTGAGCGCCTGGCCGAGCAGGATTTCGACCTGGTCCTCATGGACATCCAGATGCCGGTCATGGACGGCCTGGAGGCGACCCGGGCCATCCGGGCCTCAAACTCCTTCGGGTCCAAGTCCCGGGTCCCGATCATCGCCATGACCGCCTACGCCATGACCGGGGACCGGGAGAAGTTCCTGGATGCCGGGATGGACGGCTACATCGCCAAGCCCGTGGACATCGAGGAACTCAAGCGGGTCATCAAGGGGGTCCTGGCCGATGCGGGGCGGGGCCAGGGCTGAGGGGGGGATTTTCTTGAGGCCAGGAAAGGCAGGGGGCGCGGCTTTACGCGCCCTTTTCCTTCTTGTCCAGGGCGGCCAGCCAGTTCTTGGCGGTCTGGTTGTCCGGGTTGAGCTTTAGGGTCAGCTCCAGGAAGGACCGGCCCTCGGTCAGTTGCCGGGCGCGCAGAAAGACCAGGCCCAGGTTGAAGGAGGCCACCGCGTCCTCGGACGCCAGGTTCGGGTTGATGGTCAGGGCCTTTTGCATGCAGAACAGGGCGTTCTGGAAGTCCTCGCCGTCGTTGAAGGCCAGGCCCATGTTGTACAGGATGCTCTCGCTTTGGGGGTCCACGGCCAGGGCCTTGCGGTACTCGGTCACGGCCTCCTTCCACTTGCCGACCCTGCGCAAGTGGATGCCCAGCCGGTTGAACACGTGCAGATAGGACTTGTCCAGATGGTCGCCCTGCACCTCGATGGCCTTGCGGTAGAAGGACTCGGCCTCGGGGTTGCCCGCGGCCGCGTAGATGTTGCCGATGGCCGTGGCCATGTGCACCACCTGGTCCATGGCGCTCTTGCCCGTGGCCTTCATGGCCGTCTCGAAGAAATCCTTGGCCTCGTCCGCATGGCCCAGCTCCATGTGCAACTGGGCGATCTCCACCTTGCGCTCCATGTTCAAGGGGGAGAGGGTGTCCAGCTTCTCCATGTAGTGGACCACGCGCTCCTTGTCCCCCTTGTCCCGGAAGTACTCCACCAGGCGCTTCAAGGGGTCCAGGTAGGTGTCGTCGGAGTAGCTGGCCCGCTCGTAGGCCTCGATCATCTCCTCTTCCTGGTCCAGCCCCTTGTAGGCGTCGCCCATGAGCATGGCTCCCACGGCGCTCTCCGGGTTGACCTCGAACAGCTTGCTGCACAGGGTCAAAACGATGCGAAAGGCCTTTTGCTCCAGGTACTCCTCGGCGGCCTGGACCAGCTTCTCGGCCGGGCCGTGGGGCTCGATGATGTTGGCCACCTTGGACACCAGTTGGGCGGTGATCACCGGCTTGGTGATCCAACTCTCGACCAGCCCGTGCTCGCGCAACAGGGCCAGGTGCGGGGCCTCGGACTGGGTGGTCACGATGACCACGCGCACGTTGCGGAAGCGGGACACGATCTGGCGGATCAGGTCGTCCACCCGGTGGTGGTCGAAGGTGGTCTGGATGAAGAGCACCACGGACTTCTTCTTGACGCTCATCTCCTTGACCATCTTGAGGATCTGGTCCTCGTCCGGGATGATGGTCAGGCAGTTGGAGGGCAGGCCCAGCTCGCTGCCCAGGGTGCGGCGCAGGACGTTCACGAACACCCGGTCGTCGCTGGCCAGCAGGAAATGGCCGAACTCCTTGAGCACGAAGTCCTGGAGGATGGCCTCGGCCGTGCGGTTCTTGGACTTGGGCGAAACCTGGGGCATGTGTGGGGCCTCTAAGGGGGCAAGAGATATGATTTAACCCCGTATATTCCCAGGACCGTGACCCTGTCAACCCGGACTTTGGGGGATGCGCGGCCCGGACCCGGCCTTTATTTTTCTCCAGCCGTTGAATAATCCCTGGGGTCGTGCTATGTTTCGGCCAAAGGAGACTGCCCATGCAACCCATCGGCCCCCTCATGCACGAGCACCGGCTCATCGAACGGCTGCTGAAGTCCCTGGAACTCGAAGTGCGGCGCATCGAAGCGGGCCAGACCCCCGACAGCCCCTTCATCGACCAGGCCGTGGACTTCTTCAGGACCTATGCCGACCGCTGCCACCACGGCAAGGAAGAGGACATCCTGTTCCGGGAACTGGCCAAGAAGCCCCTGTCCGCCGAGGAGCGGCAGGTCCTGGCCGAACTGGTGGAGGAGCACGTCCAGGGTCGCGCCCTGGTGCGGTCCATCTCCGAAACCAACAGGACCGTGGCCCGCTGCGAGAACCCGGCCTCGGCCGAAGCGCTGCTGCCCCTTCTGCGCAAACTCATCTCCTTCTATCCGGTGCACATCGCCAAGGAGGACAAGCACTTCTTCCATCCGGTGATGGGCCACTTCTCCCGGGAGGAGATGGACGCCATGCTGAACGAGTTCGAGGACTTCGACCGCATGGTCGTGCACGAAAAATACGCGCGGCTGGTGGAGGAGCGGGAGGCTGCCCAGAGATGACCTGGCCGAGCGTCTTTCTGATGGGAATGGACCTCTGGTGGCTGGTCGGCGGGCTGGCGGCCGCGCTCCTGGGCTGGGTCCTGGCGCGCGGCCGGTTTCGCCGCAAAGACCCGGAGCGGGACATCCTCGCGGTGAATTTCGCCCGGCACAAGGGCGATGAGCTGGAACGGCGCTAGAGTTCCCGGGGTCGCGCCCCGGCCCTGTTCAATAATGATACCGGCATTGCAGGATGACCAGCGCCTCGTCCTGAACCAGGTACACCAGCCGGTGCTCGGCGTTGATCCGGCGGGACCAGGCCCCGGCCAGGTCGAATTTCAGGGGCTCGGGCTTGCCCAGGCCGGTAAAGGGCGTGCGCAGGGCGTCCTTTATCAGGGCGTTGATGCGCCCCAGCAGGGCCTTGTCCCGGGCCTGCCAGTACAGATACTCCTCCCAGGCGTGGGGGGTGAAGGCCAGGGACTTCACGATTGGATCAGGTCCCGGACCTGGGCCGCCCCTTCCCGGGCCTGGGCCAGGCTCTCCCTCAGCCGAGCCGCATTGGCCGGGGAGCGCAGGAGGTAGGCGGTCTCCTCCATGGCGTTGAAGTCGTCCAGGCTCATCATGACCACGGGCCGGGCGTTCCGCCGGGTGACGATGATGGGCTCGTGGTTGTCGCACACGCGCTCCATGGTCTCGACCAACTTCTTGCGGGCCGTGGAATAGGTGATGGCGTCCATGTCGGTTTCCTCCTGGCGCTCATACTGGTACGAATAATTGTACAGTTCATTGTACAATAAGTCAAGACCATTCAACCCCCTTCCCAAGGAGACCCCCCATGCCCATGCATCCTTCCCTGGCCCAGCGCGTGGCCGGAGCGGCCGCGGGCGCGCTTATCGGCGACGCCCTGGGGCTCGGCCCGCACTGGTACTACGACCTGGAGGCCCTGCGCCGGGACTTCGGCCCCTGGATTTCCGGGTACACCACGCCCAAGCCCGGCCGCTACCACGCGGGCATGCAGGCCGGGGAGCTGTCCCAGACCGGGCTGGTGACGCTCGAGCTTTTGCGCTCCCTGGTGGCCTGCCAGGGCTACGACCAGGCCGAGTTCTGCGCCCGGCTGGACGCCAAATTCCTGGCCCATATGGACGGCAGCCCCTATTCCGGGCCAGGCGGCTACACCAACCAGGGCTTTCGGGACGCCTATCAGGCCCGGGTCAAGGACGGGCTGCCCTGGGCTTCTGGCCAAATTGGCAGCCAGACGGGCGGCTACGCGGACACCACCGAGGCGGCCGAGCGCGCGGCCCTGATCGCCCTGCGCTACGCGCTTGACCCCCTGCGGGGCGCGCTCCTGGCCCGGGAGAACATCCTGCTCACCCACGTGGACCCCTTTGTGGCGGCCATGAGCCTGTCCTTTGACATCGTGGTCGCGGCCGTGGCCCGGGGCGACGCCCTGGACGCGGACTTAGGGGCCAAGCTCTACGGCATGGTGGCGGCCGAGGAGCTGCCCTTCACCCACGTGAACCTGGCCGGGACCGATCCAGACGCGCCAGAGCCCCGGGCGGCCTCGGCCGCGCTCACCGCGCCGGACGGCCTGCTCTTCCCCTCCCACGTCTGGCGGGCGGCCAAGGACCCGGAGGTGCGCATCGAACCGGCCTGGAAGGCCAGCCTGGTCTACGGCCTGCCTTGCAGCCTGATCTGCATGTTCCCGGCCGCCTACTATTTGGCCGCGCGCTTCGAGGACGACTTCGAGTCCGCCGTGCTGCACGCCGTGAACGGCGGCGGGCAGAACATGTCCCGGGCCATGCTCACGGGCCTTCTGGTCGGAGCCCGGTGCGGGCTTGAGGGCATCCCGGCGCGCTTCCTGGACGGCCTGGCCCACGGGCCGGAAGTGGTCGAACTGGCCCTTAAGCTGGGCCGCCAGGCCGAGGGGGAGGGGGCTTGACCGGCGGCCCGACCGGGTTTGGGGGCTTCCTGTCCCCATCCGGGGAATCGGCCGGGCCAAAAAAAATCAGGCATCCGGGATCGATGAAAATATTTTTTTATTTTCCCTTCTTTTTCCTTGCTAATCCTAGGGAAGCGGATATAGCTGGTGGGCCGGTCAGGTCGGACTGTGTTGGTCTGCATGAATTTCTTCCGGCGGATTGTCTTTTTTAAGGAGTTTTGTTTCAATGGTTAAGTCTATTTATGTTGGAAATCTGCCCTTCACCGCTGGTGATGGCGATGTGCGTGACCTGTTCGCCCAGTACGGCGAGGTGCAGTCCGTGAACCTGATCATGGACCGGGAAACCGGCCGCCCGCGCGGCTTCGGTTTCGTGGAGATGGATGAGTCTGACGCGTCCAAGGCCATCCAGGCCCTGAACAGCTCGGACATGGGCGGCCGCACCCTGCGGGTCAACTTCGCCGAGGAAAAGCCGCAGCGCCCCAAGCGTTCCTGGTAAATTCCCACCGCGAAAGCGAATAAGAAAACCCCGCCTCGGCGGGGTTTTTTTTTGCCCGGCGGCCCGATGCCGGTGCCGCACTCCAGAAATTCGACTCCCCCCCCAGAATGAATAATAAGCGTAATTGTTTCTTATTCTTGCGCGCCAAAAAAAGACACTGCCAATTCCGGAACAGGACCTAGAAAGCTTTCCTATCAAAATAATGGATTGCCTGGGTCCCCTCTTATATGGAGGGTCAATATTTTAAGGGCCATGCTGATCTTCCCAGCTCACGCTCGCACCCTCTTCTTCCCCGTGAGGTCCCCGTGCCCAGCCAGTCCCCGGACGTCCAGGTTGAAATCGGTCAAGTCGCGGCCTTAAAGGGCCAGGCCTTCGCGGACTTCGGCAGCGGGGTGCGGCCGCTGACCCTGGGCGCGCCCGTGCACCAGGGCGAGGCCATCCTCACCAAGGCCGGGGCCAATGTCGAAATTATCTTCAAGGACGACACGGTCCTGGCCGCGGGCGAGAACTCCAACATCCGCCTGGACACCTACGTGTTCGACCCGGACAAGGGGCCGGGCGGGGACCTGCTGTTTAAGATGGCCGACGGGGCCTACAAGGTGGTCACCGGCAAGATCGCGGACTCCAATCCGGAAAAATTCGTGCTCAAGTCCCCCCTGGCCACCATCGGCATCCGGGGCACCACCGTGGTCAGCGAGATCCGGAACGGCCAGGAAAAGCACGGCGCGGAAGAGATCCACGCGGGCAAGGCCCTGACCATCCAGAACGCCCTGGGCGAGGTGCGCATGGTCACCCAGTCCGGGTCCCTGGTGGATTTTCGGCCGGACGGGAGCATGGGCCAGCCCCGGGCCTTTTCGCCCATGGAAATCCGCACCTTTCAGACCGTCACCCCGATCACGGTCCAGCCCTCCAGCCAGCCCCAGAACCAGCCCAAGCCCGGGGAATCCAGGGGCGGGGACTCCAAGGGCGGCGACTCCAAGGGCGGAGAAGCCAAGGGCGACCCCAAGGGCGACTCCAAGGGAGAGGGCAAGGGAGAGGGCAAGGGCGAGGGCAAGGGCGAAGGAAAAGGCGAAGGAAAAGGCGAAGGCAAGGGAGAGGGCAAGGGCGAGGGTGAAGGCAAGGGCGAAAAAGGGGCCAAGGGCGACAAGGCCGGAGACAAGGCCGAGGCCGACGCCCAGGGCAAGGGCGACTTGGCTGCCGGACAGACAGGCCAGGCCGGACAAGCCGGACAAGCCGGACAAGCCGGACAAGCCGGACAAGCCGGGCAAGCCGGTCAGGCCGGTCAGGCCGGGCCAGGCGGACAGGCCGGACAGGCGGCCGGAGCAGCCGCCGGAGCAGCCGCAGGAGTCGCCGCAGGGGCGGCCGCAGGCGCGGCCGGGGATGCGGGCGCTTCACCCAGTGGACCTGGTGGTGGCCCTGGTGGTGGCCCTGGTGGCCCTGGCGCGGGCGCTTCCCTGGGCGGCGGGGCCGTGGGCGGCGGCAGCGTGGGCGGAGTTTTCGGGGGCGGGACCGGGCTTGCGGGCACGGGCCAGGGCGTGCTGGGCGGGACCCAGGGCCTCGGGGGCCTGGTCGGTCAGAATCCCCTGGCCGGTGGCCCGGGGCTGAACCAGGCCTCGGCCCAGGCCCAGGCGGCCGCGCAGGCCGCGGCCCAGGCCCAGGTCGAGGCCGCGGCCCAGGCCCAGGCTCAGGCCCAGGCCTTTGCCCAGGCCCAGGCTCAGGCCCAGGCCCAGGCGGCTGCCCAGGCCCAGGCCCAGGCTCAGGCCCAGGCCTCGGCGGCAGCGGCCCAGCAGGCGGCCGAAGCCGCCAGTCAGGCCGCCAGTCAGGCCGCATCCCAGGCCGCCAGTCAGGCTGCGGCCCAGGCAGCAGCCGAACATCAGCACAGCGCCGCCTCGGCCCCGACCGGCTTGGAGATTTTCGGCACCGGCGGCCATGAGACCATCCTGGGCACCAGCGCGGGCGACACCATCCATTCGGGCGGCTCCGGGGACCTGATCCAGGGCGGGGGCGGCAACGACACCATTTTCGGGACCGCGTCCACGGACCCATGGGATTTCACCACGGTCAGTTACCAGGACGCCCCTTCGGGGATCAACGTCCACCTGGACAACGGCGCGGGCACGGCCACCCACGGCAACGGCGCGGACACCCTCCATGACGTGCACGGGGTTGTCGGCTCCCCGTATGACGACACCTTCATCGGCGGGCATGGCCATACCTGGTTCGAGGGCGGGGCGGGAGCGAATTTCTATGACGGGGTCTACGCCAGATCCTCGGACGACCGCGATCACGGGGACGGGAGCATGGTCTCCTACCGCCACTCCCCGGTGGCCGTCACCGTGGACCTGGGGATCACCACGGCCCAGAGCACGGGCTGGGGCCTGGACACCCTGCGCAACATCACCGGGGTGGAGGGGTCCGAGCACGACGACACCCTCATCGGCAGCGGCGAGGGCAATTTCTTCATCGGCCGGGGCGGGGACGACTCCATCATCGGGCGCGGCGGCGAGAACACCATCAGCTACCGCTTCGCGCCCTCGGCGGTCACGGTGGATTTAAGCGCGGGCACGGCCCTGGGCGGGGACGGCCACGACCATTTCTCGGGGATCAGCGACATCGAGGGCTCGAAATTTGGCGATACCCTCATCGGCGACTCCGGGAACAACGTGCTCAAGGGCATGGCTGGCGACGACTACCTGAACGCGGGTGGGCACGACAGCCAGTACGGCTGGGACGAAACCAATTACGAGGACGCCACGGCCGGGGTGTCGGTCAAACTGGACGTGGGCGTCCTGGCCGGGGGCAACCCCTACGGCCTGGCGGCCGGAACCCACTATGGCACGGCCACGGGCGGGGACGGCAACGACACCCTGGTGGGATTCACGGACATCACCGGGTCCAAATACAACGACACCCTCATCGGCGATTCCGGAAACAACTGGTTCAACGGCAACGGGGGCAGCGACACCATCGACGGCGGGGCCGGATTCAACATGGTGTCCTACAAATATTACGCCTCGGGCGTGACCGTGGACCTGGCCAACCACACGGCCATGCACGGGGATGGAAACGACGTCCTGCTGAACATCCGGAGCGTGGCGGGCACGGATTACGCCGACACGCTCATCGGCGACGCCGGAGACAACTGGTTCGAAGGCCGCCAGGGGGACGACTCCATCAACGGAGCCGGGGGATTCAACGCGGTCTCCTACCAGAACGCCATCAGCGGCGTGGTGGTGGACCTGGTCCACGGCACCACCTCCGGGGGCGACGGCCACGACACCCTGGCCAACATCCAGAACATCGAGGGCTCGGAACATGGGGACACCCTCATGGGCCTGTCCGGGACCCAATACATCCTGGCCAATGCCGGGAACGACCTGATCCAGATGGGCCAGTTCCTGACCGCAGCGAACTACATCGACGGCGGAGACGGAAACGACACCCTGACCTTCACCCATTCCACCGGGGTGTCCGCCCTTGACCTGATGAATGTGCGGGGCGTGGAGCACGTGGTGCTCGGCGACGCCAAAACCCCCATCACGGTTCCGGACTCCCTGGCCTGGGGCGGGCAGGTGGTGTCCGTGGACGCCTCGGCCCTGACCATGGGGCACGGCCTGACCTTCGACGCCACCAATGCCTGGCACGGGTCCTTTTCCGTCCTGGGCGGGGCCGGGCAGGACCTGTTCGTCAGCGGGCCGGGCGCGGACGTTTTCAACGGCGCAGGGGGCCTGGACCGTCTGTCCCTGGCCAGCGAGCCCGTGGGGGCCAAGGTGGACGTGAGCGCCGGGACCACCTCCTTCGCGGACCAGAAGGTCCAGGCCTCGGACCACGCGCCCTCGTCCTGGTTCGGGAGCGTGTCCGGGGATGGGACCTGGGCCGCAGTCGGCGCTCCGGGCGCGCAGGAGGCTTACGTCTTCCAGAACGTGGCCGGACAGTGGACCGAGCAGGGCGTCCTGCACGGCTCGGACACCCAGGCCGGGGACTATTTCGGCACGCGCATGGCCCTGTCCGGGGATTTCCTGGCCGTGTCCGCCAACCACGCCACGGCCGACCCTGGGAGCGGACCCGTGGCCGACGCCGGGGCCGTGTACATGTATCACAATACGGCCGGGACCTGGACCGAGACGGCCAAGCTCAGCGCCTCGGACGCGGGCTCTGGGGGGAATTTCGGAACGGTCATGCACATGAGCGGCTCTGAACTCATCGCCAACGCCTCGGGGGTGTCCGGCGCTGGCGCGGCCTATATCTTCCACTACGACGGGACGACCTGGACCCAGCAGGCCCGGTTGTCCAACGAGGTGGCCAGCCAGTCCTTCGGGTCCGGGGTGTCCATCGACGGGGACTGGGCGGTCATCGGGGCCAACCAGGACGGCGGTATCCATACGGGGTACGGGACGGTCTTCATGTATCATTCTGACGGATCGACCTGGACCCAGGCCGGGCAATTTTCCGGGGCAGCCGGGGACCATCTGGGGGTCTCGGTGGCCGTGAGCGGGGACTGGGCCGCCGTGGGCGCGCCCGAGCAGCTTTTCGATGGGTACGACGTGACCGGGGCCGGGCACGTGAACCTGTACCACTATGACGGGACCTCCTGGGTCTTATATTCCACGGTGCATGGCTCGGACGCGGCGTCCGGGGACGCCTTTGGCATGGCCCTGGACCTCGAAGGCAGCACCCTGGTGGTGGACGCCCCCTACCACGACTCGCGAACGGGCGTGGAATACGTGTTCCACTTTGATGGGACCAATTGGGTCCAGACCGAGAAGATCCTCCCCACGGACGCGCATCCCTCGGACCAGTTCGGCTTGAGCGTGGACCTGGCCAACGGGACCGTGCTGTCCGGGGACTACCAGTACGGCAGCGACCAGTCCGGCGCGGTCTATTTCCACAAACTCGGGGACGTCTTCAGCAACGTGGAGCTGATCACCGGCACCACCCACGACGACACCTTCCTGAGCGGGACCGGGGTCCACTACATCGACGGCGGCGCGGGCACGGACACCCTGTCTCTGGCCAACCTGACCCAGGGGGCCACGGTGAACGTGAGCGAAGGGTCCGTGGTTCTGGGGGACCAGAAGGTCCAGGCCTCGGACGCCACCACCAACGCCTGGATGGGGTGCGTGACCGGGGACGGGGACTGGGCCGCAACCGGCGCTCAGGGCGCGCAGGAGGCCTACGTCTTCCAGAACGTGGCCGGGACCTGGACCGAGCGGGGCATCCTGCACGGCTCGGACACCCAGGCCGGGGACTATTTCGGCATCCGCACGGCCCTGTCCGGGGATTTCCTGGCCGTGTCCGCCAACCACGCCACGGCCGGGGCTGTTCCCAACGCCGGGGCCGTGTACATGTATCACAATTCAGGCGGCGTCTGGACCCAGATCGACAAGCTCAGCGCCTTGGACGCCAGTTCCGGGGGGAATTTCGGAACGGCCATGCAGATGAACGGCACGGAACTCATCGCGAACTCCTCAGGGGTGTCCGGCGCTGGCGCGGTCTACATCTTCCAATACGACGGGGCGAACTGGACCCAGCAGGCCCGGTTGACGAACGGGGTGCCCGACCAGTCCTTCGGGTCCGGGGTGTCCATCGAAGGGGACTGGGCGGTCATCGGGGCCACCCAGGACGGCGGTATCCATACGGGGTACGGGTCCGTCTTCATGTATCATTATACCGGATCGACCTGGACCCAGGCCGGGCAGTTTTCCGGGACAGCCGGGGACCACCTGGGGGTCTCGGCGGCCGTGAGCGGGGAATGGGCCGCCGTGGGCGCACCCCAGCAGCTTTTTGCCGGATACGACGTGACCGGGGCCGGGTATGTCAACATGTACCACTTTGACGGGACCTCCTGGTCCCTGGCCTTCACCGTGCACGGCTCCAGCGCAGTGACCGGGGACGCCTTCGGCATGAGCCTGGCCCTGGACGGCGACACCCTGGTGGTGGACGCCCCCTATCACAACTCGAATACCGGCCTCGAATACGTGTTCCACTACACCGGGACCAATTGGGTCCAGACCGGCATCATCCTCCCCTCGGATGTGCTGGCTTCGGACCAATTCGGCTTGAGCGTGGCCACGTTTGGCGGGTATGTGCTGTCCGGAGATTACTACGGCGTCAACCAGACTGGCGCGGCCTATTTCGAGAAACTCGGCGACGCCTTCGCCAATATGGAGAAGTTCACGGGCACGCCCTACAACGACACCTTCGTCCTGGGCACGCACATGTCCTCGGCCGTCACCATCGACGGCGGGGCCGGGGTCGATACCCTGAGCTTCACCGCAGGCGGGGGGACCACCAATGTCGCCATGGTCAAGGACATCTTTTCCGGATCGGGGAGTTCCAACCCGTCCTCCTTCACCAGCGTGAACGGCGAGTTCTATTTCGCGGCCGATGACGGGGTCCACGGCAATGAGCTCTGGAAGAGCGACGGCACCTCCGGCGGCACGGTCCTGGTCAAGGACATCTCTTCCGGGTCCGGGAGCTCCTCCCCCTTCAGCCTCGCCAACGTGAACGGCGTGCTCTATTTCCAGGCCGATGACGGGGCGAGCGGCACCGAACTCTGGAAGAGCGACGGCACGCCCGGCGGCACGGTCATGGTCAAGGACATCTTTTCCGGGGCAGGGAGCGCCTTCCCAGGGCAATTGATCTCCGTGAACGGCGAGCTCTATTTCACGGCCACTGACGGGGTGAGCGGCACCGAGCTCTGGAAGAGCGACGGCACGCCCGGCGGCACGGTCATGGTCAAGGACATCAACCCCGGCGCTGGCACCTCCTACTCGGTCGGCCTCACCAACATGAACGGGACGCTCTATTTCATGTCCAACGACGGGGTGAGCGGCGCCGAGCTCTGGAAGAGCGACGGCACGTCCGGCGGCACGGTCATGGTCGCGGACATCAATCCCGGGGCCGGGGGCTCCTCCCCGCACGGCCTCACCTCTGTGAACGGCGTACTCTACTTTCACGCCATAGACGGGACCCACGGCTTTGAGCTCTGGAAGAGCGACGGCACGCCCGGCGGCACGGTCATGGTCAAGGACATCAACCCCGGCGCTGGAACCTCCTCCCCGAGCGACTTCACCAACTTGAACGGCCTGATCTATTTTTCGGCCGATGACGGGGTGAACGGCCGTGAACTCTGGAAGAGCGACGGCACCACCGCCGGAACGGTCATGGTCAAGGACATCTCTTCCGGGGCAGGGAGTTCCTGCCCGGGCGGCATCATCAACGTGAACGGCGTGCTCTATTTCGCGGCCACGGACGGGGCCAGCGGCACAGAGCTCTGGAAGAGCGACGGCACCTCCGCCGGTACGGTCATGGTCAAGGACATTTCTTCCGGGCCAGGGCATTCCTTCCCCTACAACCTCACCAACGTGAACGGCGTGCTCTATTTTCAGGCCAATGACGGGGTCCACGGCATGGAGCTCTGGAAGAGCGACGGCACCTCGGCCGGAACGGTCATGGTCTCGGACATCAATTCCGGGTCCGGCGACTCCAATCCAGACAGCTTCACCAACGTGGACGGCGTGCTCTTTTTTCAGGCCACTGACGGAGCCCACGGCAACGAGCTCTGGAGGGCCGACGACCCGTCCGCCGCCTTGAACCACGTGACCGGCGTGGAGCACATCGTGCTGGGCGACGCATCCACGCACCTCGTCACCGTGGACAGCCTGGTGGCCTCGGGCCAGACCCTGACCGTGGACGCCTCGGCCCTGACTTCCGGGCACAGCCTGATCTGGGACGGCTCGGCCGAGACCGACGGGCATTTCAGCATCCTGGGCGGGGCCGGGGACGACACCTTTGTCATGGGCGGCCACTTCTCGGCCCTGGACACCATCGACGGCGGGGCCGGGACCGACACCCTGAGCCTCACCCACGACGGGACGTCCACCAGCGCCCTGGACCACGTGACCCACATCGAGCAGATCACCCTGGGCGACCACGACACCAGCATCGTCCAGGCCCCGGGCCTGGTGGGCAGCGGGGCGACCCTGACCGTGGACGCAAGCGGCCTGACCTCGGGCCACACCCTGACCTGGGACGCCCACGCCATGGACGCGACCATGCACCTGTCCATCACCGGCGGGGCCGGGACCAACATCATCGAGGGCGGGAGCGGGGACGATTACTTGAACGGCGGGACCGGGACCAGCACCATCTCCTTTGCCCACGCAGGCTCGGGGGTCTCGGTGAACCTGAACATCTCCACCGGCCAGGCCACCGGGCAGGGCACGGACACCATCCTGAATTTCCAGAACATCATCGGCTCGGGGTTCGCCGACACCCTGTGCGGCAACGGCAGCGCCAACACCATCACCGGCGGGGCCGGGGCCGACACCCTGACCGGCGGGGGCGGGGCGGACACCTTCTACTACCAGGCCCCGGGCCACGGCGGGGACCACATCACCGACTTTTCGCACGGCACGACTTCGTTCGCCTTTGACCACACGGCCTTCGGGTTCGTTGCCCCGGCCGCGACCTTGAACGCCCTGAATTTCGCCACCAGCGCGGGCGCGCCCAGCGGGACCCAGGCTTTGGGAACCGGAGGGGCCGAGGCCGGATTCGTCCTGGACACGGTGAATCACGACCTTTACCACGATGGAAACGGCAGCGCGGCCGGTGGGCTGACCCTGGTGGCCCATCTGGACAATGCGGCCACGGTGGATCATACCGATATTCATATCGTCTGAGGTCGGGCTCCGGCCGCCTCGGACAAAAACCCCGCATGACCAAGGGAGACCCCATGTCCGAGAACAAGCCCCAGGAACTGAAGATCAGCCTGCCCGAAGACCTGCCCTACGAATTCTTCGACCTGTTCAATGTCTTTGTGGGACCGGAGGAAGTGGTCCTGGAGTTCGGGAACATCCACCGGAACCGGCCCGGGGAGGCCAGCCTGCGCCGCCGGGCGGTCCTGTCCGTGTCCAACGCCTTCAAGCTGGCCCAGTCCCTCCAGCAGACCCTGACCGCCATGCAGGAGAAGCTGCGCGAGGAGATGGCCCAGGCCCAGACCAAGACCCAGCACTAGGCCGGGTTCTTCTCCTTGCCGCGCCGGGCCACGACCTGCTCGATGGTCTGCAGGAGCAGGTCCATGTCCACGGGCTTGGCCAGATAGTCATCCATGCCCGCGCCCAGGAACAACTCCCGATCCCCGGTCATGGCGTAGGCGGTCATGGCCACCACCGGGATCTTGGGGTCGATGATCCCGGAGGGGTCGTTGCGGATGACCCGGGTGGCGGACACCCCGTCGAGTACCGGCATCTGCACGTCCATGAGCACGCAGTCGTAGGGGCCATCGCGCAGGGCGCTCAAGGCCTGGCGTCCGTCGGACACGGCCGTGACCTGGCACCCGCTCTTTTCCAGGAAGCGGCGGATGCCGATCTGGCTGACCGGGTCGTCCTCGGCCAAAAGGATGCGGTAGGCGCGCGGGTCATGGACCGCTGGCGCGTCCGGGAACAGGGTCTGGGGGCGGGTCCGGGGCAGGCCCATGGGGAGCATGCAATAGACCGTGGTCCCCTGGTTCTCCTCGCTCTCGATGGACAGGGTGCCCTGCATGAGGTTCACCAGGCGCTTGGTGATGGCCAGGCCCAGCCCGGCTCCCTGCTGGGTGCGGGTGTAGGAGCTCTCCACCTGGGTGAAGGGGTCGCAGACCGTGGCCAGTTGGTCGTCCGGGATGCCCACGCCCGTGTCGCTGATCATGAACAGGAGCCGGACGCGCTCTTGCGAGACCGGGGCCAGGGTGGAGACCCGGACCTGGACCTCCCCGGCCTGGGTGAATTTGAGCGCGTTGCCCACCAGGTTGAAGAGCACCTGGCGGATGCGCACCTCGTCCCCGGTCAAGAAGTCCGGGACCTCGGGCTCAAACGACGTGGCCAGTTTCAGGCCCTTTTCCAGGCACAGGGGCCGGAAGGTGTCTTTGAGCGAACTCATGATGTCGCTCAAGCGGAAGATCCCCTCGGTGATCAGGATGCGGCCCGCCTCGATGCGGGACAGGTCCAGGATGTCCGAGAGCAGCCGGGTCAGGCGCGAGCCCGAGCGCAGGGCCACGTCCGTGTATTCCTTCTGCTCGGCGTCCAGGCGGGTGGTCAAAAGGAGCTGGAGCATGCCCAAAAGCCCGTTCAAGGGGGTCCTGATCTCGTGGGACATGTTGGCCAGGAATTCGCTCTTGGCCCGGTTGGCCGTCTCGGCCGCCTGCTTGGCCGCCAGCAGCGCGGCCCGGGTCATCCTCCTCTCGCTGATCTCCAGGGCAAATACCAGGGCTCCGTTCTCCCCGCCCCACTCGAAGGGCACGGCGGCCAGCTCCACGTAGGCCTCGCCCCCGTCCAGCTTGAGGATCGGGTATTCGATGGGCAGGGCCGGGGTGCGCTCCTCGTTCAACTGGCGGATGCGCTCCCGGGCGATGTCCCGGTACGCCGGATGGATGCGCTCCAGGATGGGCGCGCCCACCAGGTCCCCGGGGTCCTTGGCCCCGAAGACCTCCAGGGCCCGCGCGTTCACATAGGCGAACCGCCCTCGGGTCTGCACGAAGATGACCATGGGCGCGGACTCCACCAGTTGCCGGAAGCGCTCCTCGCTGGCCATCAGGGCCGCCTCGGCCGCCTTGCTCTGGGTGATGTCCTCAAAGGTGATGAAGGAGAAAAGGAAGCGGCCCGCCCGATCCGTGACCGGCGCGCCGTTGTAGCGGGCCAGCCAGGTGCGGCCGGTGTCCAGGCGGGTCAGGCGCACCTCGCGGCCCGCCACGGTCTCGCCCCGCAAGGCCCGGGCCATGGGCCAGTCCCCCCGGGGCACGGGCTGGCCGGAAAGCTCGGTCATGTCCATGATCCGGTTGAAATCATCGAAAGTCGAGGGCAGGCCGTCCGGGGTGTCCAGGCCGTAGATCTTCAAGGCCGCCGGGTTCACGTACAGGACGTTTCCGCTCACGTCGGCCATGATCAGGCCTTCCACCAGGTTGTCGATGACCGCCTGGTTTTTCAAGGCCTCCTCTTCGGCCAGGCGGCGGCCCACCACCACCTCGGTGATCTCGTGCCCGATGATCAGGATGCGGGCCACCTTTCCGCTCTCGTCCGTGAGCGGCAGGTAGTCGGCGTCCCACCAGGTCAGGTTCGGGCCGATGGGCACCGGGAATTCGCGCACCCGCGCGGGCTGGCCGGTCTGGTAGACCGAGTCGAAAATCCCCTTCACCTCCCCGGCCACCTCGGGAAAGACCTCGGCCAGGGTGTGGCCCGCCAGGGGGCGGGCCTCGGCCGGGACAATGGCCTCGTAGGCCGGGTTGGCCTGCACGTAGCGGTGCTCTGGTCCCTCCACCACCCCGATGACAATGGGCGCGTTGTCCACCAGGTGTTCCAGGAAGTCGCGCTGGCGCGTGATCTCGGCCTGGACCTGGGCCTGGGCCCGCTCCATGCGCTTGCGGGTGCTGATGTCCCGGGCGAAGACCAGCCCGGCCGGTTTGTCCCCGTAGGCGTAGGGCACGGCCAGGACCTCCACCTCCACGATGGAGCCGTCCAGCCGCAGATAGCGCTCTTCCAGGGACCCCGGGACCTGGCCGGCGTTGACCGTGCTGATGCGCTCGATCACGGCCTGGCGAAAGTCCGGGTGGATGCGGTCCAGGATGGGCGTGCCCAGGAGGTCCTGGGCCTGGGCCGCGCCGAAAAGGGTGAGGGCCTCGGGGTTGGCAAAGGCGAAGCGGCCCTCGGACTGGATGAAGATGGCGTCCGGGGCGCTCTCCACCAGGAGGCGGAGCCGCTCCTCGCTCCGGGCCAGGGCCTTTTCGGCCCTTCTGCGGTCGGTGACGTCCAGGCCGTAGACATTGACGTAGTCCTGGTCCGGCACGGCCATGGCGGTCATGGTCAGGAAGGTCCCGTCCAGGCGGACCTCGAAGTGCACCGGCTTCCGGTTGGCCACGGCCGCGCGGACCCGGTCCCTGAACTCGGCCGGGAAGGGCAGGCCCGGGCCGCTGCCGAAATACCCGAGAAAGGCCAGGCTGGCCGGGTTGGCGTGGGTGACGGTCAGGCCCGGGTCCAGGCGCAGGATCGGGTTGGGATTCTCCTGGGGGAATTTGGCCCAGCTCGCGGCCTCTTCCTCGGCCCTCTTGCGGTCGGTGATGTCCCGGTTGCTGGCCCGGCGGCCCAGAGGTGTGCCGTCCGCCCGCGCGATGTTTATGCAGTGGTGGTCGATCCAGACCACCCGGCCCGAGCAGTGGATGATGCGGAAATCCAGGGCGTAGGGGGCGCTCCCGGCCTGATCCCCTTCCTGAATGTGCGTCAGGTAGGCCTGGCGGTCGTCAGGATGCACGATGCGCGCCAGCAGCCCGAGGTCGTCCATGAATTCCCGGGCCGTGTACCCGCTGACCCGTTCGCAGGAGGGCGAAACCCAGGCCAGGGAGCCGTCCGGGGCGCGCCAGTATTCCCAGTCGTGGGTGAAGTCGGCCACGGTGCGCAGCCGCTCCTCGCTCAAGTAGAGCTCCCGGGCGCGCTCGGCCACCAGGCCCTCCAACTCCTCGTTGCCCCGACGCAGGACTCCCTCGGCGGCTTTCAGCGAGGTCACCTCGGCATAGGTCAGGACCACGCCCTCGGTCTGGCCCGTGGGGGAGAGCAGGGGAGATATCCGCTTGAGAAAGGTCCGGCCGTCCGGGGCCGAGTTCTCCCGCTCCAGGGAGGTGGCCCCGTCCAGGATGCGGGCCGCGTCCTCCATGAGCCGGGGGTCGTCCAGCCGGGGCTTGATGGCCGAAAGGGGGCGGCCCTGGTCCCCGTCGGTCAGGTGAAAGACCTCCCGGGCCTCGGGGGTGAAGCTTAAGACGTTCAGCCCCAGGTCCAGGAAGAGCATGGGCACGTTGCTGGATTTGAGCAGGCTTTCAGTAAAGGCCCGGGACCGGGCCAGCTCCTCCACCTTGATGGACAGCTCCTCGTTTAAGGCCTGCAATTCCTCCCGGGAGGCGTCCATCTCCTCGTTGGAGGATTGCAGCTCCTCGTTCATGCTGATGAGCTCTTCGTTGCTGGCCCGCAGCTCCTCGGTCAGGCCCTCGTGGCGCTCGATGACCTTCTGGAGCTGCTCGTTGGCCAGGTGCAGCTCGGTCTCGTAGCGCTGGAGCTGGGCGGTCTCGGGCTGGCCCGGGGCCGGTTCGGCCTCGGGCAATGCGCTCGGGGAGGACTCGAAGAGGACCAGAAGCCAGGCCGTGCGCCCGTCCTGGCCCGGCACCGGGTCCACGGACAGGCCCACCCGGCCCACGCCAGGCACCCGGATGTGCGTGGCCCGGACCGGCTGGCTGGTCGAAAGGGCCATGGACAGGGCCGAGCGCAAATGGGGCCTGAGCGGTTTGCGGGCCAGCTTGAGCAGGCTCAGCGAGGGCTCCCCCTCGGCCAGGGCCAGGTAGGGGGCGATCTCGCCGCTCACGTGCAGGACTTTGAAGTCCGGGTCCACCAGCACGGCCGGGGGCTGAAAGTGGCGCAGCAGGGCCTGGTTGGCCACCGCGGCCGGGGACTGGGCCGCTTGCACCGCCACGGACTCGGGCCAGGTCCAGGACGCGGGCAGGCTGCACGGCCGCAAGGGGTAGGGGGACAGACCCCGTCGGTCGGTCGGCCCCTTGTGCCGGAAGAGTCGCCATTTCGCATCCACGGTCTCCAGGCGGTTGGAGAGGGCGTCTGCGGATTCCGTGGGTCCGAGCATGAGAAATCCGCCTGGTTCCACGGCCGAGACCAGGGTGCGCAGGGTGCGCTCCTGGAGTTCCGGGCTCAAGTAAATGAGCAGGTTCCGGCAGATCACCAGGTCCATGTGCAGAAAGGGCGGGTCCTGGAGCAGGTTGTGGTGCACGAAGACCACCTGCTCCCGCAAGGCTGGAACCACCCGACATTCCTTGCCCTTGCACTGGAAATGCGTGGCCAGCCGTTCCTCGGACAGGGGCCGCCACGTGGCTGCGGGGTAGGTCCCCCGGCGGGCCGTGTCCACGGCGGCCAGGTCGATGTCCGAGGCGAAGATTTTGATCGTGCAGTGCGGCCCGTGCTCGCGCATGTATTCGTCCAGGAGCATGGCCAGGGAATAGGCCTCCTCGCCCGTGGAGCAGCCCGCCACCCAGACCCGCAGGCTGTCCCCGGGGGTGCGGCCGGAGAACAGGGACGGCAGGGCCTTGTCCCGCAAGGCGATGAAGGACTCGGGGTCGCGGAAAAAGGCCGTGACCCCGATGAACAGCGAGCGGAACAGCCGGGCGCATTCCCCAGGGTCCTGTTGACAGGTCATCAGATAGGCCTCGGGGTCCCGGGTCCCGGCCAGGAGCATGCGCTTGTGGATGCGCCGGGTGATGGTGCTCACCCGGTAGCCCGAAAGGTCCTGGCCCGAGTGCTCCAGGAGGATCTGGACGAACTCACGCACCAGGCGGCCCGGGATGGGGCCGGACTTGGGTTCGACAGAGAGCAGGCGGGCCAGACAGGGGGCCAGTTCCTCCAGGGGGAGCACGGCGTCGGCCACCCCGGTCTGCACGGCGCTTAAGGGCATGCCGGTGTGCAGGGCCGTGGCCGGGGACTGGACCAGGACCAGCCCCCCGGCCCGGGCCAGGCGCAGGGCTCCGGCCGCGCCGTCGGACCCGGCCCCGGACAGGATCACGCAGGCCGCGTTCCGGCCCTGGTCCTGGGCCAGAAGGTCCAGGAAGCGGTCGATGATGCGGTGGGTCAGGTCGTCGTGGGACTCCAGGAGTTTCAGCACCCCGCGCGCGATGCCCAAGTCCTGGCCCGAGGGCACGGTGTACACTACGCCCGGGGCCAGCGGGGTGTCCCCCTCGACCTCGCGCACCGGCAGGGGGGTGAAGGCCTGGAGCACCTCGCGCAGATGGCTCTTCTTGTCCGGCGGGGTGTGGGTGAGCACCACCAGGGCCGCCCGGACCGGGGGCAGGGTGCTCAGAAAGACGCGCAGGGCCTCGATGCCCCCGGCCGAGGCGGCCAGCAGGACCACCGGAAAGTCAAGCCTCCCGGAGCCACGCCGGGGGGAGAGGGCGATATCGCCGGGATCAGCGGGGGGCTTCCTGGGCGGGTTCATGCTCTGAGCATTACGCCGCTTTGCTCTTTTTTGACAAGATGATTCTCAATCGAATGCCGCGTATTCAAAGGCTCCAGGGCCGGGTCAGGTCAGTTCGCGGCCGGGGGCGGCGGCAGGGGCGCGGTCTGGTTGCCCATGGTCTGGTTGGCCGGGGCCTGGACCGGCACGGTCTGGTTGGCTGCGGTCTGGTTGGCCATGGTCTGGTTGGCCGGGGCGTGGGCGGCCGGGACCTGGGCGGCCATGAGGGCCGCGCCCTGGGACAGGGTCACGGTGCGCACCTTGTTCTCGGCCAGCCAGTCGGCCACCTTGCGGAACTTCTCCGTGCTCCAGGGCTCCCGGCCCATGGGGCGGCCGATATTCCGGAAGGCCAGGACCACCCATTCCCGGTTCTCCAGGGCGCTCACGCGCAGGAGGCGGATGATGGAGGCGGCCGTGTCCTGCTCCCGGACAACGACCCGGCTGATCCACAGGGGGTCGAAGGTCTCCTTGGTCAGGGGGGTGCTGAACGCGGCCGCAGCCAGGGGGTAGTACTTCCCGGCCAGGGCCTTGAGCTCCGGGCTCCAGGTGTTGAAGGGGGCCACGAAGACCCGGGCCGGGAACCCGAGCCGCCCCAGGATGTCCCGGGATTCGGCCAACTCCCGTTCGTGGGAGCAGACCGAGAGCTTGACCTCGGCCGGGTCCAGGGAGTTGGACCGGGGCCGCACGTGCAGTTCCTCGATGGTCCGGTCGAAAAAGTAGCTGCCCGGCGTGGCCAGCATGGCCTCCAGGTCATTGGCCGGGGTCAGGGGGTCGCCGTTCTCCAGCACGCAGGCGATGTGGGCGTATTCGTAGGTGGTCTGGAACACGTGGTTGGCCGGGTCGTCCAGACGCCAGGAGAGCTTGGCCTCGTCGCTGTAGAGCCGGGGGATGTCCGTGGCCCGCTTGTGGTGCACCCCGTTGGAGGCGATCTCCCAGCCATGGGCGGCCACCTCGTGCAACTCATCCAGGGTCATGAAATCGTCGTTGGCCGGGTCCAGCTTGCCCGGGGCCACGCCCACGGTGGCCGCCAGGTGATGGGCCTTGAGCACCGGATAGGCGTTGTTATAGACCCCGGCCAGGGCGTTGTCGAAGGTCAGACTGACCATGCCCGGGGCCATGCCCGGGGGCAGGACCGGGGTCAGCCCGCTGGCGATCCCGCTGGCCATGCCCGTGGCCATGCCAGTGGCCGCGCCAGTGGCCCCGGCCTGGTCCGCCCCCTTGGCCGGAGCCCCGGTCGGGGTGGGATTCGAGGACGGATTCACGGACGGGCTTGAGGTCCGGTTGGAGGAGACCCTGGCCGTGGGGCCTGCGGCCCGGGCGGCGGCCCGGCCGGGCAGGGCCGTGGCGCTGAAGGCCGGAGTGGACCACAGCCCGGCCAGGACCAGGACCAGCAGGGCGAAGCCCATCCGGGCCGGGGAGGAAAATGTTTCATGCATGGTCAGGACATAGCCCAAGGCCCCGGGGCCTGCCAAGAACAAAACCTCTACACGTCCACCGTGACCCCTTCCCGGGCCAGGTCGATGTCCACGCCCGCCCCGCCCCGCCGGTCGCGCAGTTCGTCCAGCACCGCGGACATGGCCTCGTCGCCGCGGGTGGGCTCGTGGTGGGTGATGTACAGCCGCTCGATCCCGGCCGAAAGGGCCAGGTCCACGCACAAATCCATGCTGGAATGCCCCCAGCCCGCCTTGGCCGGGTATTCCTCCCGGGTGTACTGGCCGTCGGCCACCAGCACGTCCACCCCGCGCAAGAAGTCCACCAACTCGGCCTGCTTCTCCTCGATGATGGTCTGGAACTCGTCGAAATAGGGCTCGTCGTGTTCGTAGATGTTGGTCCACTGCTCGTGGTCCCCGGTGAAGAACACGGACTTGCCCCGGCACTGCACCTTGTACCCGAAGGTGATGACCGTGTGGTTGACCAGAAAGGGGGTGATGCGGGCCTCGCCGTGGGTCACGCTCTGGCCCTCGGCCAGGGACTCGCAGCGGATCTCGGCTTTCAGCTCCGCGCTGCGCACCGGGAAGTAGGCGTAGTCCATCTGGGCGTCCAGCACCGAGCGCAGGTCCTTCATGGCCACCGGGTCAAAGGTGCCGTGTATCGAGAGGGTGTTGCCGGGCACGAACAAGGGGGTGAAAAAGGGCAGGCCCTGGATGTGGTCCCAGTGGGTGTGGGAGAGAAAGAGCGCGCAGTCCACGGGCATGGACCGGGCCAGGGCCAGGCCCAGGCCCCGGATGCCCGTGCCTGCGTCCAGGACCACCGGGCCGGACTCCCCGCAACGGATTTCCAGGCAGGTGGTGTTGCCGCCGAACAGCACGGTGTCCGGCCCCGGAACCGCGATGGACCCCCGGACGCCCCAGAAGGTGAGTTGCATGGATGGCCTCCTTTGGTGTCGCGTTTCAGAGCCCGAACAGGTCCGCGTGGGTCCCGAAGCGGATGAGGTCGAGCTGTCCGGGTTTTTGCACCCCGTAGATCAGCAGCCGATCCGGCGCGAGGCGGCATTCCCGGCACCCCACGTACTGGCCCACCAGGGCGTGGTCCCTGTGCTTCCCCTCCAGGGTCCCTTCCCGGAGGAGCGCGGCGATCACCTGCTTGAGGAGGTCGAGGTCCCAGCCCCGCCTTTTGGCCCGTTCGTAGTCTTTCTTGAAGCAGCGGTGGATTCTGCTTGTGCGCATGTCTGCCCGTCCAGTTCGGCCCCATCCAGTTCGGCAAAGAGTTCGGTTTGGGTGGCGAAGCTGGTCATGTTCCGGTCGCTTGCGGCGTCATCGATGGCCGCCTGGGTTTCCGCGTTGGGAATTTTGACCTCGAAGGGCAGGCCCTTGTGGAGCAGGATGTGGCTGTACAGGAGGTTGACCACCCCGCTCTGGGTCAGACCCAGCTTTCCAAGAATGGCTTCCACCTGTTCCTTCACGCCCGCGTCGATCCTGACGCGAATGGTTTCGCTTTTCATGTCTGCCTGTCCATTTTTTTCAAGCGGTCCCGGGGTACGCCACCAGGCAAATTGTAGCTACAATTTGCCCGATGTCAATCCCCTGTCCGCAGCCTGTCCTCACACGCTTAAAATCGCCCGGGCGCTGTCCATCTCCTCGCTCAAGCCCTCCATGGCGGCCTTGAAGGTCATCCGGCGCAAAAAGAATTCGGCCAGGCCAAAGGTCAGGCCGAACAGTGCGGTTTGGTCCCCTCGAATTCAAACCGCACTGGCTTGCCAACGATTTTTGCCACTTTCAAAATGGTGGTCAACGTGATGGACGTATTCTTTCCATCAAGTATCTTGTCCACAAATGAGCGGCTCGTCCCCATTTTTTTGGCCACGCTGGTCTTTGTCGCATGGCTTATATCCATATAATTTTGAAGCTGCCAAGCGATAACGCGCTTAATGGCCACGGCTTCACAATCTTCATAAATCCCATTATCTTTCAAAAAATCATCAAAGGATGATCCGATACAGTCATGCGTTTCTGTTTCGTTTTTCATAAAACAGACCCCCGGCAGTGGTAATTTATTTTCGTCTTTTTTGGGAGGAAATGTGTTTCAATATTTCATTCCTGCGTGTCAGGGCCAGGTCAAAATCTTGCCTGGGCGTTTTCTGCGTTTTCTTTATGAAACCGTGCAGAAGGTACAGCGCACCACTTTCAACGCAAAACATGGTTCTGGCAATTCTGGAGTATGATATGTCCGTCCGGACTTCAAAAATTCCGTCACCCAAGGGACTGCACACTGGCATTCCAATGGGCCAACCGAGTTCAACGGTCAAAATATCATCACCGATAAGCTTTCTGTCCTCTTTATCCAAGCCTTTGAGCCAATCCCGGACAGGCTCATTGCCTGCCGGAGTTTTGTAGAACGCGGCTTTCAGGCGTTTGTCCATGTGTCGAATGTACTTATTTTGATACGGTTGTCAAGACTGGCCAGGCCGAAATGTGGAAATCGGCCAAGGCCTGGCCTTGTCCTCACACGCTTAAAATCGCCCGGGCGCTGTCCATCTCCTCGCTCAAGCCCTCCATGGCGGCCTTGAACCCGGCGGGGTCCAGGCCCAGGCGCTCGCGCACCCCTGGGGGCAGGGTCGTGCTGGAGAAGTCCCCGGAGGACCCCAGGCCGAGCTTCTTGACCACCTGGTTGGAGGCGAACAGCACGTCGGCCATGGCCGAGGGCTCGCCCTGCTCCGGGGTGTGGTGCCGGGCCAGGCCCAGGACCAGGGCCTCGGACAGCTTCCAGCGCTGGGCCAGCAGGGCCCCGGCCTGGGCATGGGTCACGCTTAGGAACAGCTCCTCGGCCGCGTGCAGGGGCAGCTTGCCCGAGGCGGCCGAGGACAGGGCCTTGGCGTATTCCTGGGGCAGGTACTGGGCGAAGATGAGCTTGCCCATGTCGTGCAGGAGCCCGGCCACGAAGAACTCCTCGGCCTCGGATCGGGCATGGCCCGTGGCCAGGGCCAGGCGGCGGGAGGCCAGGCCCACGGCCAGGCAGTGCAGCCAGAGCCCGTCGATGTCGAACCCGGATTCGCTCTTTCTGGGCAGCACCCCGAGCAGGGCCAGGGACAGGGCGGTGTTCTTCAGGGTGTTCAGCCCGATGTTCACCAGGGCCTGATGGATGGAGGTCACTTTCGATGGGCGGCCGAAATAGGCCGAATTGACCAGGCGCAAAATCTTCATGGTCAGGACCGGGTCCCGGGAGACCACTTCCACCATGTCCTTGGCCGAGCAGTTGATGTCCGAGGCCAGGGAGAGCACCCGGGCCACGCTTTGGGAAAAGGCCGGAATCTTCTCCACCAGGGGCAGGAGCCGGTCCATGACCTCTTCGGATTCCTTCCACTCGGTCACTTGGTCATCCCCCCTGTGGTGGCGTCCTGAAATGTCGCAGGGACAGGTAGAATGCGGATGAAAATGAAGATATGATATTCTTGTTCCGTTTTCGTGACGGCCGCCTACCCGTAGGTGGCCAGCCCGATGAGCGCCTCGGCCACTTCCGCCGGGTCGCAGGTGAACTTGAAGCCGATCTCCTCGCCCCGCGCCCAGGCCACCAGCCCGGGGTACTGGCCGCAGGCCCCCAGCTCCAGGGCCAACTCCTGGCCCGGGCAGTAAGGGCTGTCGATCTTCAGCCTGGCCCCTCCGGCCGAGACGTTGACCACCTGGCAGGGCTTCCACTCCCCGCAGCAGTACAGCCGACCGGCCATGAGCACCGCGCTGCGGGCGTGTTCACGATGGTCCGGGCCTTGTGGGGTCATGCGCGCTCCGCCTTATTTGGAGGTCATGGTCCACACCCCGTCCCAATTCTCGGGCCGGGCCGCGGCCAGGGTTTCGCAGCGTTCGATGTAGGTGTGGGACAGCTTATCGGCCGGATTCAGGCGCAGGACCTCGGCAAAGGACTTGGCCGCCTTGGCGAAATCCCCGCTGCGGTAGGCCGTGCGGCCCTCCTTGAAATGCCCGGTGGCCTCCATGAGGTTGGGGAAGGTCTCGTCGGTGTGGTAGTCCAGGACCTCGAAGATGCGCACGGGCTTGGTCTTGCCCTTGACCACCACGTCGTCCACGTCCCTGGCCCGGTAGATGCCCTTGAGTTTGGCGTGGGTGTACTCGCTGATGAGGATGCGCGCGCTGTACTGCTTGCAGGCCGACTCCAGGCGCGCGGCCAGGTTCACCCCGTCGCCGATGATGGTGTAGTCCATGCGCTTGGGCGAGCCGATGTTGCCCGAGACCACCAGGTCGGTGTTCAGGCCCACGCCGATGTCGATGGGCTTTTGGCCTAAGGCCGCGCGCTGGGCGTTGAAGGCCCCCAGGGACCTGATCATGCCGATGGCGCAACGCAAGGCCCGGTCCTCGTCGTCCTCGTGCGGGAGTGGGATGCCGAACACGGCCATGATGGCGTCGCCGATGAACTTGTCCAGCATGCCGCCCTCGGTCTGGATGCAGTCCACCATGAGGGTGAAATATTCGTTGAGCAGCCCGACGGTGCCTTGCGCGCCCAGGGCCTCGGTCAGGGTGGTGAAGCTGCGGATGTCCGAGAACAGCACCGTGACCTGGGCCGACTTGCCGCCGAGAATCTCCTCGCCCCCGGCCAGGAGCTGGTCGGCCAGCTTGGGGTCCATGTACCGGCTCATGGTGGACTTCATGCGCTTCTCGCTGCTGATGTCCTCGATCATGAGCATGGCCCCCAGCTTCTTCTGGTCCCCGTCCAAGAGCGGCAGCACGGTCACGTTCACGGACACCGGCCGCTCCCCGAAGTGCAGTTCGGCGTCCACCGTGGTCTCGGGAGTCTGGGAGGCGTCCACGGCCGTGACCTTGTCCGCCAGCCAGGCGTTGGCCCCGGTCAGGAACTCGGCGATGGCCCGGCCCAGCACCTCCTTGGCCTGGGAGGACAGGATGCGCAGCCCGGCCGCGTTGCAGGTCTTGATCCGGCCTTCCTCGTCCAGGGTGATCACCCCGTTGGACATGCTCTGCAACATGCTCTCGTTGTAGTTCTTCATGCTCTGCACGTCGCTGAAGAGCTTGGCGTTTTCCAGGGCGATGGAGATTTGCGCGGTGAAGGCTTTGAGCCGGGACTCGTCCTCGCTGGTGAACGGCCCGCCGCGCTTGTTCAGAACCTGGGTCACGCCGATGGTCTTGCCTTCCTTGTTCACCACCGGGGTGCACAGGATGGAGCGGGTGAAGAACCCGGTCTTCTTGTCGAACCCGGGGTTGAAGCGCAGGTCCGCGTAGGCGTGGGGGATGTTCACGGACTTGCCGGAGGTGAACACCGCGCCCGCTATTCCTAAGTGGTTGGGGAAGCGGATCTGGGTGGCGGCAATGCCCTCGCCCACCAGGGACCAGAGTTCGCTGGTCTTGTCGTCGTTCAAGAACAGGGTGGAGCGCTCGGCCGAGAGCATCTTGGTGGCCTCGCCCATGACCTTGCGCAAAAGCGACCCGAGTTCGATCTCCGAGGTCACGTCGGCCACCACGTTCAGGAATTCCAGCTCCTTGGCCCGGGAGATCTGCATCTTCTCCACGAACTGAGCCCCGCGCAGGGCGATGGCCGCCTGCATGGCGATGGCCTCCAGGAGTTTCAAATCCTCCCGGGTGAATTCTCCCTCGGTGCGGTTCAAGACCTGGGCCACGCCGATGACCTCGCCCTTGACCGTGCGGATGGGCGCGCAGACCATGTTCCGGGTGGTGTACCCGGTGTCCCGGTCCACGTCCTTGTTGAAATACTTGTTCTTGTAGGCGTCGGCCACCACCATGCCCCGGCCGGTGGTGAACACGTGCCCGGCCACGCCCGAGGTGTTCAGGATGCGGATGCGGCGGCGCGCCGTGCCCTGGGCCACGATGGAGTACAGCTCCCCGGTGGTGGGGTCGTTCAGGAACAGGGACCCGCGCTCGGCCTGAAGCTCCCAGGTGGACATCTCCACCAGGGCTTCGAGCATCTCGTCCAGGGTGTCCAGGCTGGCCAGGCGGTGGGACACGCCCAGCAGCATGTCCGAGTGGGAACGGCCCGGTTGGCCTCCGGATTGGCCACCCGATTGCCCGCCAGACGGGCCGGACAACGGGCCGGACAGGGGGGAGGCCGGGCGGGTTTTGGGCCTGGGCGAGGGTTTGGCCTTGGCTGCGGGCTTGGCCGGTGATTTCTGGGTCGTGTCCATCTCGTGCCGCATTCCGGAATTTACAGTGTCCACATGAATACGTAACAGTATAAAATAATTATTCTTATTCTTCTTCTTCGTTCTTGGCCGGGCATCTTTCTGGAAGGCGACGCTAGCTTCGGCCTCCGGCGGAAACCGTGTCGCGCAGGGCGGTCACGGTCTGGCGCAACTGCCTGATCTCGTCCTCGGCGTCCCGGCGCTCCTTGGCGAACCGCTCCCGCTCGTCCATGAGCGCGGCCTCCATGCGGTCGCGCAGGGAGGTCACGGCGGTCTGCAACTCCCGGCTCTCGGACTTGCCCAGGGCCACGGCCTCCTGGATCAGGCGGTCCTTGTCCGCGCGCAGGCGCTCCATGGCCTCGCGCTGGGCGGCCACGGCCGCCTTCAGGGTCTCGATCTCGTCCCGGCCGTCGGCCATGGCCTTTTGCACGGCCGCGTTCTTGTCCAGCATGAGCGCTTCCAGGGTCTCGCGCATGGTGGAAACGGCGTCCTTCAAATGGCGGTTCTCCGCGCGCAAGTCGCCGATCTCGTCGGCTGGTTCTGTCGAATCGGGCGTTTTCGAGGCGTGGGCCATGGGCGTTTTGTCCGGGTCAGGGTGCGGGCCAAAAGGCCCCGGGTCTTATCCTTTCACCTTGAGACTTAAAGGGCACTTGGCCTGTTTTGTCAATAGAATGAGAGGGCGGGGAGGGCAGGCCGCGCTTTACACCCCAGCCCGCCGGGCGGTATGGACCGGGCATGGACCGTGAACCTCCCGCCCGTGAACGCATCGCCATGGTGGCCCGGGCCGTGCTGGACCTCCTCGGCCAGGGCCTGGACCAGGACCGGGAGGGCCTGGCCTTCCTGGACTCCACCTTCGGCCCTTGGGACACAGGGTCCTTGCCAGGGTCCCTGGCCGAATCCCTGGGGTCCCTCCTGGCCGACCCGGAGTCCAGCCAGGCGGCCCTGCTCCTGGACTTTCTGCTCTTCCCCAGCGCCCAAGCCAAGGCCGAACTGGAGCCGGTCCTGGCCCAGGCTAGCCTTTCGGCGGCCGAGGCCCTGGAACTTACAGTGGTATTGGCGGACATGTTGGCGGAAAATACAAACCCCATCCTGGCCCGCTTCCCGGACGGATCAAGCCTGGCCCTGCCCGCAAATCCCGAGGCCTTCAGCCGTTTCGTGGCCCGCCTGGCCCCGGAGCGCACCCCGCCCCCGGAACTGACCACGGCCCTGTCCGCGCGCCTGGCCCCGGACCAGGCCCTGTCCGCCCGGGTATCCCTGCGCCACAGCCGCCTGGCCTGGACCCGGGCCGAGACCGCCTTTGTGCGTACGGTGATCGAGGGCCTGCCCGAGAGGGAATCGTTGCCGGACGTCCTGGCCTTTGTCCTGGCCCTCCTGGGCCGGGCCGAGCCGGGCCAGCCGCCCCTGGACCTCCTGGCCCAGCGCCACCGGGAACTCACGGCCCAACTGGGTCAGGCCCAACGTCTGGATCAGGCCCGGACCCAGGGCAGCTTCGAGGTCCTGTCCTCCACGGGCCTGCGCGCCCCGCATCTGCACGCCGACACCCTGCGCCAGGAACTGACCCTGCTCGACGCGGCCTGCCGGGCGGTCACGGGCCGCGCGGCGCAGTCCCTGGACAGCGTCACCCGCCAGGACCTGGGCCAGACCGACGACCCGGCCGGGCTTCTGGAGTTGTTGGGTGGGGGGTAATAGGCGCGCGTTCCTCGATCCCGTTTACCTGGGCCAGGCCACTCGGCCTAGGCAACCTTGGAAACGGATAACGGCGGCCGAGTGGGTGGAGACGTGGTACTGGAAGCAGATGGCCAGGTTGATGGGGACTTCACAGTTGGGGTCAAATGAGACCGACCGAAAAGACAGGCAGCCCTTGCGAAATTCCCCGCGATATAAGGGAAAATTTTGGTGGTTTATCATCAGGATAGTGCCAAAAATCGAATTCCCCCCCCTTTCCGGTGAGGGGGTAAATAAGCCTCAGACTGACAAAGTATGCCTTAAAAATCGGATCAAAAATTATGGGGAGCCTAGCTTGATAAAAACTGGAAGAGAGATTCACTGGATATGGGGGAAGCGTATAAAAAATGAGGCCAAAATCCAAGGTAATAGTCGTGGGCTGTCCCATGTTCGGGGATATCAGGTGATCTCGCAAGGATTTTGATGCAAGTGCGAAATAGCCGGAGCCATTTTGCCACCCCTTTGCGATTAAATAGGCCATACGGACTGTTTAGTTGAAACATAGGAAAGCGGCAAGATATTAGCCTCATGGACTTCATCATCTTCAGTATCTTTCAGTTCCTGGACCGCTTCTGCGGTTCGTTTTCTGCCATCTCCATCCATAGGGGCACAGCCCCGGTCTCATTCCTTATTTCTTGCGCACCAGGCGGAAGCCGCTGGACCAGCTCCAGTCGTCCGTGCCGGTCAACGCGCGAAATGTGGTGGCCATGTCGTTAAAAGCGCAGATATAGCAACTGCCCCGCGAGATGTGATCCTCCCGGGCGGGGTCCAGCACCACGGGATTGTTCAGGGCATGTTTTTTATACGCCTCTGAATCCTCTGAATCCAGGCATTTTTCCGCAACATTACCCAACATGTCATACAATCCGAAAGGATTGGGGGCGTAACTTCCCACCGGGGCGGTCGCGGCGTATCCGTCGTTGCATTCCACGCTGCTTCTGTAGGCTGGGATTGCATCAACCAAACGATCCGCAAGGTTTTCATACAGACAGGGGGAGTCGTCGCCAAAATACCACGGCCCGGTGGTTCCGGCCCGGGCCGCATACTCCCACTGGGCCTCGGTGGGCAGGTCGATGTGTTTTCCGCTTTTGTCCGACAGCCAGCGGGCGAAATCCCGGGCGTGGCTCCAGGTGTCGTTGACCACTGGCTGTCGGTCGCCGTTCAAGGATAGGCCCTTGATATTCCCGCTGTCGTGCCTGGGGTAGTAGGCACGGTACTGCTTGTTGGTCACCTCGTACCGGCCCATCCAGAACCCGTCCAGGCAGACCTTGTGGGCCGGTTTGTCCGTGCGAAACTCCCGCATCGTCCTGTTCGAGCCCATGATGAAGCACCCGGGAGGAATCCAGACGAACTCCATGCCCAGGGTGGGATCGCGCCATATTTGGCCCGGGACGGGGTCATATTCTTGGGCGATGGAGAGAGATGGCCAGAGACAGAGGAGAAACAGCAGTATCATGCCGAAGGATTTCATGCGTATTCCTCCATTTTCTCAAATACCGCAAAGTATATCATGCGGCGGTTCCACGGCCTTTTTCTCGCGGAGATATTGTTCCGCGTCCACGACATTATCTTTCTGCCCATTCAGTTCGATCTGCACATGGGCCACTTGGGCTTTCCCGCCGTCTTTTCCCGTGGTGTGCCCTGAATCGTTGTATTCGCCTATTGGTTGGCCGCCCGCTACCGGATCACCTTTCTCCAAGCCGGTGCCCTTTCCGTCCGTATGAAAATATCTCACTCGATCACCGTTATGAAGGAGAATGACCACCTTGTCCCCACTTTGTGGGTCATGGTCTATTTGTTCCACCTTGCCATCACTCAGGGCATAGACGGTTTTGTCCACATGACCCTCGTTTTGATAGTCCGTGCCCTTGTGCTCACGTGGCTCTCCGTTCGCGCTCGGCGGCCTGGGGTCGCCGACCCGGGAAGTGATCTTTCCGTTTCTCACCGGGAGATACCATTTGGGTTCTGGGTCGTTCCCACTCGGAGCATCCCCCCCATCCTTGCCTCTCTCCCCAGACACGCCCCCGATAGACCCGCCCCCAACCCCGCCACCGCCGAGCCCTTGGCCCGTGCCGATCTGGTCCGCCTGTTCCGGCGCGTCCCTGTCCCCGGTCTGATCGGCAGGCGGTTCGGTCGTGTCCTCTTCGGGCAGGGTGGTGGTTTCCGTGGTGGCCTCGGGCGCGGTTTCGGCCACAGGTTCGGTTGCAGGCTCGGCCACAGGTTCGGGCGTCGGTTCGGGCGTCGGCGTCTGCTCCAAGTCGGGGAGCGGGGTATTGTCTTCCTCATTCAGGGGTGCCGGGTCCTGGGCGTCGAGGGTCTCAAGGGCATCGGGGGCCAGGTCGGCCTGGGCGGCCTTGCGGCCCTTGCCCCAGCTTTCGGCCTTGGCCCAGACCGACCAGTCAATGTACCCGGGCAGGTATTCCCAGCCGTGCGGCTGCCTGGGCCAGACCCGGGGTTGATACGGGTCGTCCAGGCCCGGGTCCTGCTCTTCGCTCATATCCGGCATCGGTTTCTTCTCCTGGCCCGGGTCAGGGTCCATTTCCCCGGAATCCAAAGGGCCTAAATCGCTGGCCCCAAAATCGCTCTCCCCGGCATTCTCAACACTTAAATCATCCGCGCCGCTTGATTCGTTCAGCCAATCGTCCATGTGTTTTCTCCATACTGCTGTTTCCGGTTGCTGGCAAGAAAAATGCCCCAACACATACCGCATGCCTGATATCAGGCCCGCGCCGAACTCGGCCCGGGCCTTTCAACCAAGAAACAACCGTAGGATGGAAAAAATGACCCTCACGCTGGAGCACCCCTGGGATAGGGTAGAGCTAGGGTACAGCCAGGGTACCCACCCCTCGATCACCGGTAGTTGTGACCATAAAAGCGCCGGGTCATCGAAGGGGTTGTCAAGCAGAAAATGGGGGGGTGTGCAGCGCCCGGGCAGGCCCCGGGGCGCTACCCCACCAGGCGGGAGTAAATGATCTTGTGGTCGCCCGGGGCGTAGAAGTCCGGGAGGGTGGCAACGGCCGTGAAGCCGAATTTTTCGTAGAAGGCCCGGGTGGGGTGGTACTGGGGCTTGGAGGAGGTTTCGGCGTAGATCGCCCGGCCGGACAGGGCGCGGACCTCGGCCTCCACCCCGGCCATGAGCGCGTGGCCCAGACCCTGGCCTTGGGCGGCCGGGTCCACGGCGATCCAGTAGAGGTCGAAGCTGCCGATGGTGCAGGCGATTTCGCCGTAGCAGGCGTAGCCCAGGACGGTTTCGCCCTGGTCGGCAAAGAGGAAGCGGTAGCCCGAGGCCAGGCCTTTTTCCAGGCGTTCGCGCACCAGTTCGGCGGCCACCTCGATCTCGAAGTCGTGGAAGAAGCCGGTGGCGGTCACGATGCGGCGCACCTCGGCCTCGTCCTCGGGCCGGGGCGCATCGCGCAGGAGGAGAGGCATGCTAGCCCCGGCGCTGCTGGATCAGCTCCGAGACCCGGGAGGCCAGGGAGCTGAACTCGGGCTTGTTGACCTGGTCGTCCGCGCCCACGGCCTCGCCCTTGTGCCGGATGTTGTCGGTGATCACCGAGGAGAAGATGACCACGGGCAGGGCTTTTAAGTCCGGGTCCTCCTTGATCTGGCGGGTCAGGGTGTACCCGTCCATCTGGGGCATCTCCACGTCGGCCACCACGGCGTTCAAGCGGCTGGTGATGGGCAGGCCGTCGGCCGCGCAGTCGGCCTTGATCCGGGTCAGGCGCTCCCAGGCCTCCAGGCCGTTGGTGTCCACGTGCACGTTGAACCCGGCCTCCAGGAACAGGTTGTTCAGCATGAAACGCACGGCGTAGGAGTCGTCCACCACCAGGACCGTGGCCGGTTCCTCGCGGACCAGGGGCTCGGCGTGGGCCACTTCCTTGTCCGGGGAGAGTTCGGTGAGGAGCTGCTCCAGGTCCACCAGGAGCACGAAGCGGTCCTCGATGCGGACCATGCCGGTCACGCAGTTCTCGGGCAGGCTGCCCAGGACCGAGCCCGGGGGCTGGACGTCGCCCCAGCCCATGCGGTGGATCTGGACCACGCCGGAGACCAGGAACCCGTTCACCCGGCGGTGGATTTCGGTGACGATGATGAGTTCGTGGGGCTGGGGGATGCGGTCGATGCCCAGCCACACGCTTAAGTCGATGATGGGCAGGACCAGGTCGCGCAGGGGGACCGCGCCCAGAAAGCTGGGGTGCGGGGCCGAGGGCGAGGGCGCGAGCCCTTTCATGGCCTCCACCACCTCGATGACCTTGACCACGTTGACCCCGAAGTGCAGGCGGTGCGGCCCCTGGGGGGTGTTCTCGTCGATATAGAACTCGATGATCTCGAATTCGTTGGTCCCGGTCTCAAGCAGGGTGTCGTGGAGTTTCATGCCTGTCTCCTGGGGGGAAAGATTGCCGTCGGCCCGCGGATGGCTTTGGCACCCTATCCTGGGAACTATATTCCATCAAGAGGCCTGGGTATGATTTTTCCGTGGGTCTGGATGTTCGGCGCCCTGTCCGGTCAGGAAACGGCAGGACTGGTACTCGGCCAGGGAGGCCTTGAAGTCCGGGGCGTTCAGGCGGGTCTGGATGATCTGGTCCTCCAGGGCCAGGCTGCGGGCCAGCTCGTTGGCGTCGCTTTTCAAGAGCTTGCGGATGCCGAACAGGGTGGACACGGGCCTTTTTAAGTGCATGCGGGTGAGGGAGAGGACCTCCTCCTCCAGGTCCGCGGCCGGGACCAGGCGGTCCACCAGGCCCAGGTGCAGGGCCTCCTCGGCCGTAAACCGGCTCCATTGCAGGACCTCGGTGGCCTTCTTGGTCCCCAGCATGCGGGAGATGAAGTACCCGGCCCCGCCTTTGGGCACCATGCCCAGATCGGCGAAGGCGTTCTCGAACACCGCGTCCTCGGCCACGATGCGGTAGTCGTAGGCCAGGCTCAAACCCAGGTGGAAGAGGGAGACCCGGCCCTGGTCGGCGTGCACCGTGAGCTTGTCCAGGCCGGTCAGGGTCATGACGAAATTGTTCACCAGGTTGAAGAGCCGCAGCAGCAGGTAGTCCTCGCGCCGGGACTCGATGACCGAGCGCAGGAAGTCCACGGACTCCTGGGCTCCGGTCTTGCCCGGCGCGCCCAAGGCGACCACGGCCTTGACCTCGCTGGTCTGGTTCACCAGGTCGAGAAATCCGCCGAAGGCGCTGATATTGTTCAGGTCGTTGACCTGCTGGGTGAAATGGGGCTTTTCCCGGATGATCAGGATGTCTTCATCCCGGGCCGCGCGGAAAAACTCGGTTTCCTGGTCCAGGGGGGATGGGGCGGGCATAGGGGTTCCTCCTCCTTTTTCACCTGACACAGAACGGTTGGCCGGTCAACACGGGGTGCGCGCCCGCTTTAAGGATCGGGGCCAGCTAGCGGGCGATCATGGCCCGCAGGATGTCCCCGCAGCCCTCGGCGTTGTGGCTCATCTCGTGCAGGAACTCCACGAAGTGGATGAGCTGGTGGATGTCCTTGAAATCCGTGTCCTGGTTGTACAGCGCGGCCACCAGCCGGTGCTTGGCCTTGGAGGCCAGGAGGTGGCGGCGGCGGATGTCGTGGAAGATCTCCTTGGCCTCCAGGCGGTCCACCTTGTCCCCGTGCACCAGGCCCAGGGTGGCGGTCAGGGCGGGCTTGAGCAGGGACACGGTGCTGTTCACCTTGGCCAGCAGGTCCAGAAGGTCGGCCCGGAACTGCTCGGGCACGGTTATGGGCCGCATGGCCAGCCAGTGCAGGGCGTCCTGGGCTAGGTCCAGGATGTTGTCCTGTCCCCTGGTATAGTTGAGGAAAAGCGTCTTGTCCACGGCCATGAACAGGGAGCGGGGCAGATGGTTGCGCACGCTGCGCTTGATCTTGTCCGCCTGGGCCTCCACCCGGTCCAGCTCGGCCGTGAGCACCGTGAACCCCCGGCTGATGCCCTTGGCCAGATACCCGCCCAAGGCCTCCTCGATGACGGCCATGCCCTTGGCCACAGGTTCGTAGTGCTCCAGAAGCCCGAGCATGGGCGCGCGGGACAGGTACCGGGCGAAAAAGTTGGCAGGCATGGGCGCTCCTTGAAGGTCCTGGCCGGGTGCGGCCGTTCGTCACAAAGCTGTAACATACCCGGGGGGGGCTTGGCCCGCAAGGGGGGGGCGGGTCTTGACATATTCCTTCAAGAGAATATATTCCTTCCATGGCATGGTCGGTGGAGTACACGGACGAGTTTGGGGCCTGGTGGAAAACGCTTGGTTCCGAGCAAGAGGACATTGCGGCGATGGTCGATGTCCTGGAAACACGCGGGCCTCATCTCCCGTTTCCGTATTCGAGCGGGGTGGAGTCCTCAAAACACGGGCACATGCGTGAATTCAGGGTGCAAAGTTGAAAAAGGAGGCCTTTCATGGCCGGTAGGAACTCTTTCTCGAAACTCCGCGCGGCCATGCCCCTGGAAGCCCAGGAACGGGCTACGCAAAAGGCCGCGCTGCTCCACGAGGAGATGGACCTGGCGGAACTGCGCAAGGCCCGTCAGCTTTCCCAGGAAGAACTGGCCCAAATGCTCCACATCGGACAGGCCTCCATCGCCAAAATGGAAAAGCGGGCCGACATGTACGTCAGCACGCTGCGGAAATTCGTGGAAGCCATGGGCGGGAGTCTGGACATCGTGGCCCGCTTCCCGGACCACAACATCCACATCAAAAAGTTCGAGGACTTGAAGCAGACCCGAACCGGGTCTTGAACCGGACCCGGGCCTTCCCCTACCCCCCCAACCGCTCCAAATTCCGATACAGCGTCTTGCGGTCAATCCCGAGCAGCCGGGCCGCCCGGGACTTGTTGCCGCCGCAACGCTCGATGGCGTTGTTCAAGTCCTCCATGGAGAAGCGGCCGGGCAGGGGCTGGGGCGCGGTGGAGAACTCGGCCGGGGACTGGAGCAGCTCCCGGGGCAGGTGCCGCAGCTCGATCTCCCCGGCCGGGCAGAGGATGCAGGCGTGCTCCAGGGTGTATTTCAGCTCCCGGATGTTCCCCGGCCAGTGGGCGTTCATGAACACGCCCATGACCTGCTCGGACACCCGGGTGAAATTCTTGCCGAAGCTTAAGCGGAAATGCTGGAGGAAATGGTCGCAGAGAAGCGGCACGTCCTCGATGCGGTCGCGCAAGGGTGGCAGGTGGATGACCATGACCCGCATGCGGTAGTAGAGGTCCTCGCGGAACAGGCCCTGGCGGATTTTGGTGGGCAGGTCCACGTTGGTGGCCGCGATGACCCGCACGTTGGCCCGAAGGGTCTTGGAGTCGCCCACCCGCTCGAACTCCTTGCGCTCCAGGACCCGCAGGAGATTGAGCTGGATGCGCGGGGAGATGTCCCCGATTTCGTCCAGGAAGATGGTCCCGCCCTCGGCGGCCTGGAAGCGGCCCATCTTATCCGTGACCGCGCCGGTAAAGGCCCCGCGCACGTGCCCGAAGAGCTCGCTCTCCAGCAGGTTCTCGGACAGGGCCGAACAGTTGACTTTTATGAGTGGGCCGCTGGAGCGCGGGCCGCCGTAGTGCAGGGCCTCGGCGATGAGCTCCTTGCCCGTGCCCGACTCCCCGGTGATGAGCACCGTCGAATCCACCTCGGACAGATGGTCCAGGACCCGGTAGAGGTCCTGCATGATCTTGCTCTTGCCGATGATGTTGCGGTAGCCGTGGCGGCCCTCCACCTCCATCTCCAGCGCGGCCAGGCGGGTGATGTCCCGGATGATGAGCACCGCGCCCATGAACACGTTGTCCCGGTCGAGAAGCGGGGAGGTGTTGATGATGAGCACCTTGCCCGGGTGCTCGGTGGCGCACTCCACCCGGTACTCCACCACCGGCTCGCCCGTGGTCAGGGTCTTTTGCAGGATCTGGAAGCAGGACCGCTCGCAGCGGCCGGAAATGCCCTTGATGGCCGCGCCGGAAACGAGCTTCTTGCCCACGCAGCAGATTTCCGTGAGCGCCCGGTTGGTCTGGATCACCCGCATGTCCTTGTCCACGGTGATGATGGCGTCCGGGATGGAGCGGAAGACCGCCTCCAGGTTCAGGCGGTATCTCTCGTTCTCGTCCTGGATGCGGGCCAGGTGGCGCTCGGTGCTGATGCGGTCGGTCACGTCCCGGGCCACGCTCTGGTATTCGGAGAGCGCACCCTTGGCGTTGAACAGGGCGTGGTCCACCCGCTGCACCCAGCGCTCGGTCCCGTCGGACAGGGTGATGCGGTGCTCGATCTGGCCCGTGGGCTTGGCCTTGGTCAGGGCGGCCAGGTGCCGACGCAGCACGGGCTGGTCCTGGGTGGGCACGGTGGGGAAATGCTTGGCCCCGATCAGGTCCTCCTTCTTGTGCATGAAGAAGCGGGCAAAGGCCTCGTTCACGAAGGTCAGCGACCCGTCGGGCAGAAAGCGGGCCACCAGCTCGGTCTGGTCCTCGACCACGGCCCGGTAGCGGGCCTCGCTCTCGCGCAGGCGTTCGGCCGCGAAGCGCCGGGTGGTCACGTCCGAGAGAAAGCCCACGGCCTCCTTGGCCCGGCCCCGCTCGTCGCGCACCAGGCGGACCTGGTCCCTCAGCCAGACGTAGGCCCCGGTCCCGGCCAGGAAGCGGTACTCAAAGGCCACGGACCCGGCCTCGGTCAGGGAGGCCATGCGCTCCCGGCGCAGGGGGGCGTCCTCGGGATGCAGCCGGGAGTCCCAGAACCCGGGGTTCTTCAAGAACTCCTCGGGCAAAAACCCGAGCAGGCCCCGGGCGTTGTCGCTCATGAAGGTGGCCGCGTGCGGGGGCTTGGGCTGGCAGGAATAGATCACCGCCGGGTTGGCCGTGAGCAACTCTTTGAGCCGGGACTCGGCCGAGGCCAGGGCGGCCACCACGTTCTTGCGCTCGGAGATGTCCCGGACCATGGGCAGGACGTACTGGGGCTGCCCGGCCGCGTCGCGGATGAGCCGGGCCGAGAGCCTGAGCCAGACCACCCGGCCGTCCTTGTTCAGGAAGCGGGTGTCCGTGGCGAAATCCTCGATCTCCCCGGTCCACAGGGCCTCGAACCGGCCCCGGTCCCGGGACAGGTCCTCGGGGTGCTCCACCTGGGTCAGGCTCATGGTCATGAGTTCTTCGGGGGTATAGCCCACCAGGCGGCAGAGGGCCTCGTTGACCTTGTGGAAATTTAAGTTCCGGGACAGAAAGAACGCGCCCGAGGGGGCCTGGTCAAAGGTCAGGCGGAACAGCTCCTCGTTCTCGCGCAGCTTGGCCTCGGCGGCCTTGCGCTTGGAGATGTCCACGTTCAGGCCCTCGATGTGCAGGAGGCGGCCGTTCTCGTCGCGCACCTCCCGGGCGGCCAGGGATATCCACACCGCACTTCCGTCCTTGCGCCTGAACCTGGTCTCCATGCCCCGCACCGAGCCGTGCTCGGCCAACTGGGACAGGAGCCGGTCCCGGTCGGCCGGGTCCACGTAAAGCTGGGTGCGCAGGTCGGTGATGGATTTCAGGACTTCCCTGGGCGAGTCGTAGCCCAGGATGCGGGCCAGGGCCGTATTGACCCGGATGAAGCGGCCGTCGGCCGTGGACTGGAACAGCCCGGCCACCAGGTTCTCGAACAGGTCCTGGTAGCGGTGCTCGGCCCGGCGCAGGGCCTCCTGGGCCGAGAGCGCGGCCTGGTCGGGGGAGATGGGATTTTTCGTGTTCATGAAGGATTCTTTTTGTACGCTTGCCGCCTGTGGCCAAGCCTGCGCGCCACTTCCTCCAGGGGGAGGGCCTTCTTGCCACTCTTCAAGAACTCTTCGTAGGCGGTTTCAGCCAGGTGGGCGTCCTCAATGTCCTCCATCAACCGCTCCAGGGCCTCGCGGATGAAAGAGCTCTTGGTCCGTTTGGTGGCCTGGGCCAGGGCGGCCAGCCGGGCGGAAAGCTCGTCGGAGAGCTGGACCGAGTGCATCTGTGGCATGGGCCACCCCCTTTTTATTAATCTTAATAAAAAGTCGCGGTCTGTCAAGGGGAGGGCAAGGCTGGATCAGCCTACCAACCTGGGGCGGCAATGTCCAACCTGGGGCGGACTTGGGGCGGCCCCACGAAAAAGCCCCCCCGGGAAATCCCGGAGGGGCTGGTCATTCTCAAGGTCGCTGTCCGTTCCGCTACTTGGCGCTTTCGCCGTTGGAGGCCGCGATCATGGCGTCTTCGGGATCATCGGCGTCGTCGCCGCCCTGGCCGTAGAACTCCTTGTGCAGCTTGTCGGCGTCGAGCGCGCCTTCCCACTTGGAGACCACGATGGTGGCGATGCCGTTGCCGATCAGGTTGGTGATGGCGCGGGCCTCGGACATGAAGCGGTCCACGCCCAGCAGCACGGCCATGGCCGCCACCGGGATGGTGTGCAGGGAGCCCAGGGTGGCGGCCAGGGTGATGAACCCGCCGCCGGTCACGGCCGCCGCGCCCTTGCTGGTCAGAAGCAGGATGCCCAGCATGTACATCTCGTCCCCGAAGGTGAGCGGGGTGTTGGTGGCCTGGGCCAGGAAGATGGCGGCCATGGTCAGGTAGATGCAGGTGCCGTCCAGGTTGAAGGAGTAGCCCATGGGCAGGGTCAGGCCGACCACCGAGCGGTTGCAGCCGCAGATCTCCATCTTGGCCATCATGCGGGGCAGGGCCGCCTCGGAAGAGGAGGTGCCCAGCACCAGGAGGATCTCCTCCTTGATGTAGCACAGGTAGCGCCACAGGCTGAACCCGGCCAGGCGGCAGACGCCCCACAGGACCACGAAGATGAAGATGATGCAGGTGGTGTACACCCCGGCCATGAGGTACATGAGCTGTTTGAGTGAGCCCACGCCGTGGGCCCCGACCACGTAGGCCATGGCCCCGAAAGCGCCCATGGGCGCGAAGTACATGATGTAGTGCACGACCTTGAACAGGGCCTTGCCGAATTCGTCGATGAACCGGGTGACGTATGCGGTCTTCTCCCCCAGGGCCGAGAGGCCCAGGCCGAAGAAGATGGAGAAGAGCAGGACCTGGAGGATCTCGCCCTTGGCAAAGGCGTCCACCACGTTGCTGGGAATGATGTTTAAGATGAATTCAACGGTGGAGAGCTTCTTGCCTTCGCCCGCGTACTTGGCCACGGCCGAGGGATCAAGCTGGCTCGGGTCCAGGTTCATGCCCACGCCGGGCTGGTACAGCTTGACCACCACCAGGCCGATGGCCAGGGCGCACAGGGTCATGGTCCAGAAATAGATCATGGCTTTCAGGCCCACGCGGCCGACCTTGCCCATGTCCCCCATCTTGGCGATGCCCACGACCACGGTGCAGAAGATGATGGGCGCGATGATCATCTTGATCAGCTTGATGAAGCCGTCGCCAAAGGGTTTCATCTGCGCGGCGAAGCCCTCTTTGCCGGGCAGGAGGATGCCCAACAGAATACCGATGCAGATGCCGGTGATGACCTGGAAATACAGGCTCTTGTAGATGGGTTTTTTCTTGGCTTTTTCAGGGGGAGTCGCGATGTCGGCAGCCACGTGGTTTCTCCTTGGCCTTGAGGTTGGACACAAGAGTCGGCGCGGTGAAGGGCGTTCCGGGTCCGGCCCTTCAGGCGGGGCGTTTCTGGACCTTTGAGGAACGGGCGAATCCCTTTTCGACCGCTGCCGATGTTCATACGGGAACAGAAACCTTAAGGCAAGCCTCGTGCCACTCTGGCCGGAAACTCCAGGCTCTGGGGGGAACATGAATCATTTCCAGGCCATTGGCCCCCGAGGCCAGGCCGGGACAGGCCCGGGAAACAGACCTCTGCCCCGGGTGGAACGGGGCGCACGCCCCACAACTGGGGCAAAAACTGGGGCAGGCCCCAGGCGCGCCCCAGGAGGGGAGACCGCCCCGGGTGCTCCCTCTGGTTGAACAGGGCTTCAGGGCGGGGCGTCAAGGTTGGCCTGATCTGTAGACCTCTTTGCGATCCGCGATGCGGATCACCAGCACGATCAACTCCGCATCCTTGATCTCGTAGATGATTCTGTAGGAGCCGACCCTGGCCCGGTGGTAAGGGGAATTGGTCAGGCGTTTCACGCCCGGCATCCTGGGATTGGAGGAGAGGCGGGAGATGGCCAGAGCGATGTTTTCCCGCACCGGGCTCGGGAGGCCCGCCAGGGCCTTTTGTGCCGCGCGCTGAAAGATCACCGCGTAGCCCATGCTAGAGTCCGAGTTCTTCCTTGACCTTTTCCCAGGGAATGGAGTCTTGGGGACCCGGGCTTGCCAGGGCCTCCTCGGCCAAGCGGACGTCCGATTCGTCCTCGGCCCGGGCGATGTCGTGCTGGCGGCCGGTGAGCTTTTCGAAAAGATCGGCGTACTCGTCGAACAGTCCGTATTGTTCCATGGCCCAGGCCACCTTGACCAGCAGGTCGAGGACCTCGACATCATCCTTGTGGTCGGAATGAATGGCCAGAGCCGCGTCATAGGCCTCGTCCAAAAGGCCGGTCACGTAGAGGGATGTGGCGTAATTGGTCCGCAACACGATATCCTTCTCCATCCTGATCGCCCTCCGGTGGTATTCGCGCATGGCCGGGATGTTTTTCCGCGCTGCCGCGATACTGCCCATGACCGAGAGTCCATGGGCCTGGGAAATGTTTTTCAAATCCGCCGCAAGGGCCTCCAGCTTTTGAAATTCGCGGGCTTTGGACACTTCATCCACATCCTGGTTGACCAGGGTGTTGAGGATTCCGATGAGTTGGTCATGGATGACCGCGTAGGCCGGAACAGGCTGGGTGTTCATAGGGAAACCCTAATCACCGGCCAAGCAAAAATCAAGCCGGGTGCAGCCACCTGTTTGTGAGCCCTCGCGCCCGTTTCCGCCAACAGCCCGGGACCAGGCCCTCTCGACCTGGCCCCGGGTCGTGTCGCTACCCGCCGGCCACCTCGGCCACGGCCGCCCGGCTCAGAAGCACCTCCAGCAGCCTCCGGCAGAAGGCCTTGGCCGCCGGGTCCTGGATGGCCGCCAGTTCGGCCGCGAACCCCAGCACGTACTCCGGGGTGATCTTCTCCCCGCGCAGCACCCGCTCCTGGCCGCACCCGGGCACCAGGCTGTGCACCTCGGCCCCGGGCTGGCTCACATCGATGTCGTGTCTCATGCGGTCCTCTCCTCGGTATAGAGTTTGGCGGACTTGGCCCGGGCTCCCACGGTGGTGAAATCCCCGCGCAGGCGCAGGGCCAGGCGTTTCTTGGTCGCGTCGTCGGCAAACGTCACCTTGGACCCGGTCACGGTGATCTGCGGGCCTGCGGCGTAGACCATGCTGGCAATGGCCGAGGCGCTTGCGAAATCGGCGTCCACGGGCGTGGCGTCCTGGATCAGGCGGGCGATGTGCATGAGTTCCTTGGTCTTGTCCGCGCGAATCTTGAACACCTTTTCGGGCAGGACGGACTGGGCCGGGGAGAGGCCGGAGAGGGTGGAGGTGTAGCCGGTCACACCAGGGTAGGATATCCCGGATATGTTCGGGGAATTGGCTTGCCCGACATTGGTGCCGAACCACATGACCAGGTCGTTTGCGATGCAGGATGCGTCCGTGTAAAGGGTCGCACCGTTGTATTTGATCGTGAATGTCGAACCCGCACGCTTGAACTCAAGGACCCTGGCGGCCGTGTAGTCGGTTCCGGCCACAACCTGCCCCCCGCTTTTGCAGATATTGAAATTGACCCCGCTCCCTCCCCCTCCGGCGATATGATACCCGGTGGATGGTCCGGTCGTTCCTGGGGTGTAGCTGCTTGCCAGGGCCAGGCCGAGATACTCGGTATATCCTCCATTGTGCAGGTCGTTGATGGTCAGGGTGATGGTGAAGTCGCCCGAAAACACTTTTTTCAAATTGATGTATCCGCTGCTGCTGTTGTTCGAGGCTGACCCGGATGCGAGGTTGAAAAGCGAAGGGCTTCCCTCCCAATCCGTGGCTCCTGGGGTAACGCTCCCGGACACGGGGGACTCGCTCACCCCGCCCACGGTCACGGCCGCCAGGGTGTTGCTGCCCGTGGGCTTGAACAGAAGTTCGTCGCCAGCGGAAATTTTTCCGCTCTGGGCGTGCTGCATGGTCGGGGCCGAGGCCGTGCCAGCGATGGAGGTGAACTCCAGCGGGCTGGTGATCTTGAATTCCGGCGTGGCCGAGACGAACTGCCGTGCGTTGCTGTTGTTCACCCCGACCGAGTGCGCCCCGGCATCAACGAGTTTCAGGTCAGACATGGTGATCCTCCTTGAATGTATTATTTCTTATCATCTTGGTTTTTCGATCCTTCATGCTCCGCCTCCTAGCTGAAATCGCCGTCGGGCCAACCGGCCGTCGAGTCGGTGAAGGTGAGGGTCGGCCCGGCCTGGATGGAGATGTCCAGGCTGGTCACGGTCCTGGTCCCGGCGGCCGAGCGCAGTTCGCCCGCCTTGGTGGCGCACAGGCTCAAGGTGTAGGCCGTGTCGGCCGAGACCAGGGGCAGGGTGAAGCTGAAGGCCCCGTTGGCGCTGTTGAAGCTCCAGGTGGATTGCAGCGCGCTCGGAATGGTCCAGACGTAGGCGACCGCCGCGTCGAAGTTGGAGACGCTCCCGCTGGCCGTGGTCCCCTCGTTGGCCGAGGCGGTTCCTGTGAGCGTGGGCGCGGCCGTGGTGTAGGCCGTGGCGTCGAAGCCGAGCAGCCGCCATTTGCTCGGGTCCGTGCCCGGGGTCACGCCGGTGCTGCCCGCGATGGCCCGGTAGGCCTGCCCTGCGTAGATCACGCACTGATTGGCCGTGTAGGCGGTCCCCGAGGCCCAGGCCGTGGCGTTCACCATGGCCAAGGCGCTGGCTTCGGCGGTCTGGGCTCCGGCCTGGGCGGCAGCGGCGGACATGGCCGAGGACTGGGCGGCCTGGGCGCTTAACAGGGCGGCGGACTGATAGGTGGCGGCGGCGGCCTGGGCGGACTGGGCGGCCGCACCCGAGGTCTGGGCCGCGTCCTGGGCCGCCTCGGCAGAGCTCCTGGCCGTTTGGGCCGCGACCTTGGAGGCCTCCGCGTTCTCGGCCTGGGCCGTGGCCTGGGCCGCGTCCGCTTCCGCCTGGCCCTGGGCCGCCAAAGCCCCGGACTGTGCGGACTGGGCCGCCGACACCTTGGCGTTCACGGCCGCCAGATACTCCGTGGCGCTCATGATCTCGGCCGTCGGGGTGGACACGGCGTAGGTCAAGGCCCGGTCGGCCTGCTCCTTGAGCTGCTGGGCGATCATGGTCAGGCGGTCGAAGGCCCCTTCCACCTGGTCGGCGTCAAAAGGGTCGTTGTTGGCCAGGTCCAGTTCCTGGGTCAGGGCCAGGTCCCGGTACAGGACCACGGTCTGCCCGGCGGCCGGGGCCTGGGCCAGGGTAGCGGTGCCGCCCGCGTCCTGGCCCGCGCCGGTCACGCTGTACCCGGCCGGAAAGGCCAGGGCGGTCTCGGTCCCGTCCGGGGTGCGCAGGGCCATCTTCAGGTCCCGGGGGGTCAGGACCCGGAAGGGAAAGGGGAAGGCGGCCAGGCTGCCGTCGGCCGCGTAACTCACCTTGGACAAAGTGCTCGCCACGGTCATGGGCGTTCTCCTTGGGGTTGCAGGTTGGGGCGGGACTTAAAAACCCACCCGCCACAGGCCTGGCCCGGCGCAGGCGGCCAGGGCCAGGTCCTCGGCCCCGGGCGCGCGCTGGGCCAGAAGAGAAAGGGCCAGGTCCAGGTCCGGGGCGCGGCCCGCACCCAGGATCAGGGCCTCGAACAGGGCCGGGGCCAGCAGGAGGTTCACGTCCGGGCCAGGGCCGGATTGACGGCTGTTTTGCGCCTCGGGCCATGAGCCGGATTGGGGCGCGGCCGGACTGTTGGTCCGGGGGGCGGTCAGACTGTCGGTCAGAGGGGCGGTCAGACGGGCGGCCTGAAGCTTGCGTAGGGCCAGGCCCAGGCCCGGGACCGGGGTTCCAGGGTCGCTGACGCGCAGGGCCAGGACGGCCCGTCGGGCCTTTTCCAGGGCCTTTTCCATGGCCATTTCCCGTGATCGTACCGCATCCGCGCCTGTTCCGGCGGTCCTGGGCCGGTCCAGGCCAACGAGCAGCCCGGCCAGCCAGGCGATCATGCGGGACCAGGACCGGGCCGCCCGTTCCATGGCCAGGGCCAGGGCCAGGGCAGGGCCGTCGGCCTTGGGGCCAATCTTGAGATTGGGCTTGGGGCCGGTCTTGACGTCGGTCTTGGCGTCGGTCTTGAGATTGGGCTTGGGCAGGCTGTCCCGGCTCCCGTCCAGCAGGGGGACCAAGTCCGGGGCCAGGCTGCGGGCCAGGTCCAGCACGGTCCCGGAATCCAGGACCACCGAGCGCCAGGCCCGGGCCAGGGCCAGGGGGGCGTCCGGCCCGAGGATGTCCCGGGTCCGGGCCGCGTCCACCCGGTCGGCCAGGGCCTGCGCGCCTTGGCCCAGGCTGTCCCGCAGGTCCCGGTCCCGCACCGGGGCCAGGAGGTCCTGGGCCAGGGCGAGGACGCTCGGCCCGATCCCGGCCGCAACCCGGGGCAGGGCGGTCACAGCCAGGGCCGGGCCAGGCCCCAGGCGCTCGGCGAGGGTTTGGGCCAGGTCCGGATCGCGCAGGAGCTGGTCCGCATCGCGCACGGCCGGAGCCAGGCAGGCGGCCCGGATGAGGTCCAGCACCGCCTGGACCACGGCCCCGATGTCCAGGCGCGGGCCGGAGCGGGATTGGCCGTATCCGGACGGGCCGGATTGGAGGCCGCCGGGCTCGGGCCAGGCCAGCAGGGGGAAGGCCGAGCGGGGCATGGATCGGCCGACAGGGCGGCCCGTGGACTGGCCTGCGGACTGGCCCAGGGAGTGGTCCGGGCCGTTCTCCAGGACCGGGAACCAGCCCCCGGCCGCGCTCTGGCCGCCAAGCCCGAGGGGCATCAGTCCGGGCTCGGGCAGGGGCGTGCCGGTGAGCCTGCGCCGGGCCACGCTGGCCGGTTCGCGCAGGTCCTTCAGGAGTTTCCAGACCCCCAGCACCAGGTTGCGGCTGCCCTCGGGCAGGCGGGACAGGAGGCCGTCAAGGTCTGGCCCGGCATAGCTTAGGGGGAGTCCCAAGGGCAGTCCCAAAGACCGTTCCAGGGCCTCGCGGCCGTCCCGGCTTCCGGCGTACAGGGCCAGCAGGGTCAGTTCCGAGGCGGTCAGGTCCAGGCCGGAACCGGTCGGGGAGACTGGCGAGGGGCCTGCGTCCTGGTTTGGCCCCTGGTTCGCCCCGTGGTCCGCCATTGGGTCCGGCAGGAGGAAGAGCCGGGACCAGGTTTCAGCGCTGGTCCCGCTCATGCCGCCGGAGTCTCGGGCGGCCCGGAACAGGCCGCGCAGGCGTTCCAGGGCCGGGCGGACCTTGGCCTCTTCCTGGTCCAGACCCCGGGTGAGCGGCCCGAACAGGTGGTCGCCCAAACCGTCTGATTCTTTCGGCTTCTTTGGTCCGCCCAGGCCAAAATCGGCCAGACGCGGGGGGAGCAGATGGAGGTGCCCGGCCCGGACCAGGCTGTCCCGCACGGCCTGGGGGCTGCCGGAGGCTGAGAGGCCCGGGGCCGCGCGCCTGGGCAGGGCGCGGGCGGCCGCAAGCGCGGCCTTGCCTCGCTCGGCCAGGTCGCCCTTGGCCTTGGCCGCCAGGGAGGCCTGCCCAGCCAGGGAAGTCTGCGCAGTGCGGGCCAGGTGGTCGAGTTGGCGGCAGGCCCGGGCGGCCCGGGACAGTCCGGCCAGGGTCAGGGATTCGGCCCGGCAGGGGGCGCGGTCCTCGGCCAGGGCCTGGGGGATGTCCACCAGGGTGAGCCCGGCCGGGCCGCGTTCCTGGTCCGCGAAATCGGCCAGGGCCAGGGCCGGGCGGCGTACCCGGTGCGGGGCGGGATGGAGCCCGTGCTCGGCCAGCAGGGCCTCGGCCTGCTCCCGGGCCGGTCCCTGGGCCTTGGCCGAAGCCAGGCCCAGGCGGGCAAAGCGGGTCAGGCGGCGCGCGGACTGAAAGGCCCGGCGCTCCTCGGCCAAAGCGGTCAGGGCCAGCCATTGCCGGGCGCGCAGGTCCAGGGCCGTTTTCACGTCTCCGGTCTGCACGGCCCGGGCGGCCTCTTCGCCCAGGGCCAGCCCGGCCCGCTCCAGCCCGGGGATATCCAAGCCCAGTTCGGCCACGGGCCGGGAGGCCAGTTCCTGGCCCAGGGAGTGGAGGAATTCCGGCCTCGGGTCCGGGACGCCTTGCCCGGCCATGCACGCCAGCACGGCCACTTCCCGGCCCAGGACTTCCAGGCGTTCGGTGGTGGCCGGGACCCGCCAGGCCTGGCCCGTGGCATTTCGCCCGGCGTGATCGGAAGCGTTGGCCCGGGCCAGTTCGGCGGCCCGGGCGGCTACGTATTCCTTGGGGCCGGGCCGGGAGAGGAGCAGATGCGCGGTGCGCTCCCGGGTGAGTTTGAAGCGCCGGGCCAGGGCCGCAAGCGAGGCTCCGCCCTGGCCCTCGCCCTTGACCAGACCCTTACCCGCCAGGGCGGCCACGGTGTCCGGGTCGAACAGCCGGGCCAGTTCGGGCCGGGCCAAGCCGCCCTTGTCCTCTATGGCCCGCCACAGGGCGCGGCAGGGTCCGTCCTTGGCCTCGGCCTTGGCCCGGGCCACAAGCTCCGGGGCCGGTCGGCTGGGATCGGCCAAGCGCAAGCGCGCGGCCTCGGCCCGGTCGGCCGTGTCCGCAGCCTGGCAGGCGGCGGCGTAGGCCTTTTTCCCCTCTTCCACCGGCAGGCCGTGGGGGAAGAGCGGGGCCAGGGCCACCCCAGTATCTATTGCTTTTTTCTTATTCTTTTCTGGTTTCTTGGGGCCGCTGTCCGAAGACAAAACCACCCGCCCGGCCAGGTCCCGGAGGTCGAATTTGGCATCAGCCCCGCAGGCCCGGAACATCCGGGCCAGGGGCAGGGCCAGGGGTGCGCCCGCCCGGGCCAGGCGCTCGGCCCGGCCCGGGTCCAGACCCAGGATATGGGCCAGATTCGCGACAGTATTTCCGGCCTGGGCCTGCGGGCCGGACACATCCACGGACACAACCTCGGGAAAGGCCCGGTAGCGCCGGTTCAGGGCCAGGGCCACCCGGCCCAGGGCCTCGGGATCGCGCCTGCCCAGGCGGCAGTTGCGGGCCGTCTCCAGAACCTGGTCCAGGCCCGCGCCCCGGGCAAAGGCCTGCTCCAGCCCGGCCAGGGCGGCCAGGTCGTCGCGCACCAGGGCCATGAATTCCGGGTCCACGGCCAGTCCGGCCAGGACCGGGGCCGTGCGGGTGAGTCCCGCGAAGTCCGGGCCGTGGGCCCAGGCCTCGGCCTGGTCCAGGTCCTGGGCCAGGAGGTCCGGGTGCGCGCCCAGGCCGTGGGCCAGGCGGGCGGCCCGGGCGGCCTGGTCCGGGTTCAGGCTGGCCGAGCGCACATAGGCCGCGCGCAGGGCCTCGGGGCCGGGCCGGGGCTTCAGGCGTTTTCCCGGTTCATGAATCGTTGTCGGCATGACGCCTCCTCTGACGGTGTTGCAGGGGCTTTGGCCCCCGGGCTCGTGGAACCTCGGACGTTCCATTTTGGTCTGCCCGAACGAACCAGAAGAATAAAAAATGAAGGGTCTTCTGGCTGGGTTCGTCGGGCTGTGCGAACTCGTATTTATTTCCGGCTCCCGGCGGTCCAAACCCCCCGGGCCTTGGCCCGCAGCAGGGTGCGGCCGCGCTCGGTCAGATCCGCGAGAGAGGCCGGGCGGCCCTGGGTCTGGCGCTGGTGCGCGGCCCAGGCGGCCAGGTCCTCCTGGAAGCGGCCCGCAGCGGCCCGGTCCCGAAACAGGCCCCGGGATTCCTGGCCCAGGATGTCCAGGGCCGGTCCCAGATCCGGGTTGTCCTTGGCCTCCTGATGCAAATCGATAACCCGCTGCAAGCCTTCGGCATCCACTCCGGCCGCCCGGCCCTTGACCAGCAGGTCGGCCCGGGATCGCCTTTCGGGATCGGCCAGGGCCTTGGTCAGGAGGTCCAGGCGGGCGGTCTCCTGCCCGCGTCCGGCCACCGGGTCCCGGCGGTCCAGGACCTGGGCCAGGAGGCGTTTGCGCCCATCCGCGTCCAGGGTGCGGTCGGCCATGATCTCCCGGGGCGTGGGCAGGTCGGCCTGCCCGGGATCGGCCAGGGCCTGGCGCACACGCTGGGCGTAGCCGCGCTCGACCTCGTGGGCGGCCTGGGCCGTCCGGCCGGACTTCTGGCGCTCGGCGGCCTGGCTCATGTCCGTGAGCCGCTGGCGCAGGTCCGGGTCGGCCATGTCCGCGATGAGGGCCTGCTGGCGGTCGGGCGGCAGGGTGGACAGGTGGGCGTGGGCCGCGTCCGCGCGCAAGGCGGCCGCGCCCGAATCGATGAGGCCCGAGAGGATGTCCGCCCGGCCCTCGGGCAGATGGGGCGCGAAATGGTCCAGGTTGGCCCGGGCCAGGTCCGGGTTCTGGTCCAGGGCGGACAAAACCGAGGTCTCGCCCATGGCGGCCACAAAGGCCCCGCGCCGGGCGGCTGCGTCCCCGGTCTCCAGGGCCTGGCCGTTCGCGTCCCGGGTCATGGCGTGGCTGAACAGGGTTTCCAGGGAGTCCAGGCCGTCGTGCAGGCTCTTGAACACTGTGTTTTGCTCGCCCCCGGCCTGGCGCACGGTGTCCAGGTATTGGCCCGAGGACTCGGCCCAGGCCCGGTTGAAGTCCAGGCCGCGTTCCTGGGCCTGGCGGCGGGCGGCGGCGTTCAGGCGAAAGGCCGTGAGCGAGGCCAGCTTGTCCCGCAAGGCCTGGCCGTAGGCCCCCTGGAACTGGTCCGTGGCCTTTTCGGACAGATCGGACAGGCGCTCCTGGGCCAGGTTCAGGATGCCGCCCTGGCCCGACTGGTCCGGCAGGGCCGCCGGGCCGGACAGGTTGGCCAGCTCGTCCATGACCTGGTTGGCCTGGGCGTTGAACAGGGCCTCCTGGCGCACCAGACGGCGGCGTTCGTCCTGGTCGTCCATGGTCAGGACCCCGTGGGCCAGGCGGCGGACGATGGGCGAGCCTTGGGATGGGCCTTGGGATGGGCCGCCCGGATACGGGCCGTTCTGGGCCAGGCCGGGGTCGGCCCCGGGCGGCAGGGCCAGGATGGGCAGCCCGGCCCCGTCGTTCTGCCCGGAATCCGGGCCGGAGGATTGGCCGGATTGGGCGTTGAAATCAGGAATGATGGGCATGGGTGTCACCTCTCGTTGTTCAAGTCAGGTCGCATGTGACCGATCCACGGGATTCCCGGGCCAGGTCTGGAAGACCGGAAGAATAAGAATATAAATAATTATTTCAAATTCTTATTTCTTCTTCTTGGTTTTTCTTCCTGGTTTCTGTCTGGTCTTGGACAGGGGGCCTCAAAAGTTCATCTCGTATGTGGGCACGGCCGGACCAGAACTCTTGCCCGAGAACAGCCCCCCGCCCGTTGATCCTCCGCCCAGGGACAGGGCGTCGTCGGCCAGCATCTGGCTGCGCTCGGACTGATACCCGCCCAAGGCCCGGGCCATGGAGGCCTGCATGTCCCCGCGCACCTGGGTCAGCTCCTGGTCCATGCTCAACTCCTGGCGCTTGACCGCTGACTGGTAGCGGATCACGGCCACGTTCCAGTCCCCGTCGGCCTGGGTGGCGGTCTGGGCCTGGTCCGTGGACCCCTGGTCCAGCATCACCCCGGAATTGCCCAGACGCGCCCGCTGGGCACCCAGGGTCTTGGCCGTGGCCCGCTCGGCGCTGGTCACGCTCAAGTCCTCGTTCTGGTCCAGGGTCTTGAGCTGGAAGGCCACCTTCTTGACCTGGGCCTCGGTGTTGAACTCGATGAGCTGGGCGTTGTACTCCCCCAGGCGGGAGGCCCACTGGGCGTCAAAGGTGTTGCGCCGGGCCTGGGCCTGGGACTGGGTCAGGGTGTTGCCCGAGGAGAAGAGCGAGCCCAGGCCGCTCAGCAGGCCGCCCGAGGACTGGTCAAAGGACGGACCCGTGTTTGTGGGCAGGAAGGAGGAAAAGAGATCGGTCAGGTCCATGGTTTACCTCTCGGTCACGTCCAGGTCCGCGATCAGCGCCAGCACGGTCATGGGCAGGGGCTGGTCCTGGCGGGCCTGGATGTGGGCAAAGGTGTCGTATCCGGCCGGGAAGGCCAGTTCGTAGTCGCCGGAGAAGAGCGCCGGGGCCGAGCCCATGGGGTCGGAGCTGACCCGGAAGATGAGCGGGTCCAGGCTCGTTTCGTCGAACCCGGCCGCGCCGCCCAGGGTCTTGTACAAACGCAGGACCACCCGGCCCACGCGCTTGACCCGGCCCTGGGCCGTGCCGTCGGCCAGGCTCTCCTCCATGTTCATGGTTTTCAAGGTGGACACGAAGGGCAGGCCCGCGTGGATCACCGAGGCCTCCCGGGACAGGGTCAGGCGGCCACTGTCGCCGCTCGTATTGCTGACCTGGCGCGGGGGCTCCACGGCCCCGTCGGCCAGGATATGCACCTGTGCCCCGGCCAGATGGGCCAGGCCGGACAGCTCGTCCACGGGCCGGGACCAGCAGGCCGTGGGAACGCCGCGCAAGGCCTGGGGCGCGACATCAAGCAGGCGCACGGTCACGCTGTGCTCGTCGATCAGGGTCAGCACCCGGACCTTGAGCGCGGCCAGGCCCGGGTCGAACAGGGGGTCGCGCTCGGGAACGTCCACCACGGATATTGGGGCCAGGCCCATTATCAGATGTGGGTCTTGCAGGGCGTAGGCCTGGCCCAGGCTTTCGGCCGTGAAAGGCGCGTGCCCCACGGCCGTGAGCACGGCCTCGGCCCCCTTGGCCCAGGCGGCCGGGTCGACGGGGGCGGCGGGATCGGCCCCGGCGGCCGGGGTCAGGGCCAGGGTCTTGGCCGGGTCGAAATTGCGGCCGTCGTAGGTCAGGCCCGCATCCACGAAAAAGGCCTCCACGCTGGACAGGCCGGTGAACAGGGGGTCCAGGCGCTCCACGTGGCGTTGCATGCGTCCGGCCACAATGCGGCGCACGGCCAGCCACAGCTCGTCCTGGCCCTGGCCCGGGATCACGGCCAGGGACTCCACGGCCCCGTCCACCGGGTGCCGGTGCCAGGCGTAGACCTTCTGGTCCCGCATGTAGGACAGGCCCAGGAGTTGCCCGTTCTCCAGCAAGGCCCAGACCACGCTGTCCGGGTCCTGCTGGTAGGCCAGGGCGGCCAACTGGCTCTTCACGGTCAAATGCTCGGCCAGCAGGCTCATGTCCCCGGACACGTAGCCGTCGGCCTCAAACGAATAGGCGAACTCGCGCAGACGGCGGCCGTTGCGCTGCACGTAGAGCACGATGTTGCCCACGGCCACCGGGTCCAGGTCCTTGGACCCGTGGGTGGTGTGGCGCTGGGCATTGACGTTGAAGGGGGTCACGGCGTCGCTTGCGGCCCCGCCCAGCTCCCACTCGGCCCCGCAGGTGCCCAAAAGCAGGTTCTTGGCCGGGACCAGCCAGCGGATGGCGTTGACCTGGTTGGAGACCAGGGTGAAGGAGCAGGCGTCGGAGTCCACCAGGGGGTCGGAGATGCCGAAGTCGTGGTAGGACCCGGATTTGGACATCCAGATGGTCTGGGGTTCGTCCGTGGCCCCGGCGAAGCACAGCCGCTGCTCGTAGAACATCACCAGCGACGGGTAGTTGCCCTCTTTCCAGGCCTCGGGCGGATTGGTGAACTCCACCGGGCCGATGGTCCAGGCCGTGTGCCCGGTGCGCGAGAGTTTCTGGGGCGGGTGCGCGGCATGGGTCAGGTACATGACGTCCGCGCTCTGGCAAAATCCCAGGCCCGCGAGTTCGTCAGCCGCGAAAGGCGTACTGATCTCGTAGGTGTCGCCGGTATCCAGCAGGATTTGCCCGCCGTCCATGTAGAAACGCAGGGATGTGTCTCCGAATTCGAGCACGTAGGCCTGGGCCGTGGAGAACTGGAAGGGCAGGAGCCTGGGCCGGACCCCCGGGTCCCGGACGGAAGCGATGAAGCGCAGGCCCGGACGCCTTGAGGCCCCGCCGTGGGGATGGATGAGGAAGTTTTCCAGCATTGCGCAGCCGTTCTGGTATTTGTCGAAATCCACCCGGGCGGCCAGGCGGGGGGACAGCTCCCCGGCCGTGAAATTGGTCTGGATGAGAGTGGCCATGGGTCAGCTCCGGGCGGTCAGGTAGGGGTTGGGGGTCACGACCTGGGCCGAGCCCTCCCGGGCGTCCTCCAGGGCGGCCCTCTCGCCCATGGCCTCGGACACCCGCCAGAGCCGGTCGGACAGGGCCGCGCTTTTGGCGATGGGCACGCAGAGCTCGGCGGCCAACCGGGCGGCCAGGGCCTGCACAAAGAGCGGGTCGAAGCCGGTGGGGTCCTGAAGGCGCGCGGTGTAGGTGATGCGCGCGGCCGCTTCGTCGGTAAGCAGGGCGCGGCCCTCCACCGCGAACAGGGCGGCCGGGTCCTCGTTCAGGGTGCGGACCTTCAGGCAGTCGGCCGGGAGCTGAAAGGCGGCGGAGTAGCCGAAGGCCGGGCCGTCCGAGAGCCGGGCCAGGACGGCCCGGGCGGCCGCGAAACCCCAGGGATGGGCGCGGAGCAGGTCGTCGCGCACGCTTTCGTAGAACAGGCTGCACAGGCGGGCCTCCTTGGAGTTCTCGTCCAGGGACTCGATGGATTTGGCCCCCAGCTTGGCCAGGGCCAGGTTGCAGATGTGCACGGTGCTGGCCATGGTCAGGCTCCTTTGGGGTTGGGCAGGGTCGGGCGGGCCGGGCGGCCGGGCTTTTTGGATTTGGCCTTGGCGGCCCTTTTGGTCGCCGGAACGACCGCTTGGGGCGCGGGGGCCTCCTCGTACACCGGCTCGAAATGCCGGGGCGGGGCCTCGGCCGGGTGGATCTCGGCCTCTTCGCCAGCGGCCCACAGCCGCTCCTGCCACCAGCAGGGTCGAATGACGCGATATTTCACGGGGTTCCTCCCTAAGAATAAGAAATATGGCCCGGGGGAGCCTCACTCCCCCGGGCCGGGCCAGTCGCTAGAAGAAGCTCCCGTCCACGTCAGCGGCCAACACGGCCGAGATCTTTCCGGCGGTCAGGGGGCCGGTGGCCACGGTGTAGTAGAGGCGCAAATAGCGCTTCATTCCCTGGGGCAGGGCCAGGACAATGGGCGTGCGGCCCACGGTCATGGAGGCCTTGGCCAGGGCCTGGGTGGTCAGCAGGGTCACGGCCGCGCCAAAAGCCGCGTCGTCGTCGGTCTGCACCCCGATGGTCAGGGTGGCCAATCCGGCGGCCGTGAAGCTCTCGTCCACGGTCACGAACAGGTACAGGGGCTCGCCCACGGCCACCTGGCGGCGGCTCGGGCCCATGTCCACGCTATTGGTGGACGCGGCCGAGGCGGTCAGAGCCTGGGCGTCGGAGAACAGAAGCTGGCTGTCAACGTACATATCGCCTCCTCGCGCCTTTGAAGGGGGCGCGATCTGACAAGGATGAGGAATAATTTATTATTTCCCATTCTTGTGCAGTGGTTCACTTCATTGCCTCATGCCGGGTGCGCCCTAGCTGACCGCCGCCTCGGTATCCAGGATGGCGTCGCAGCAGCGCACCGGGATCTCCAGGAAGCTGGTCACCGGCTTGCCGCCCACGTTGTCCATGGTCAGGTAGACGTTCTTCTCGTCCCGGGCTTGCTTGTGCAGGAACGAGGCGATGGTCCGGTTGCAGTACCAGGCCGCGCGGCCCATCTTGATGTTCGGGACCTTGTGGTAGGCCGCGATCATCTGGTCGATGAGGTCAGCGGCCGAGACCCCGGACAGGTCGGACACGTCGATGTTGGCGATGCGCACCGCGTAGCGCCAGTCGCGCAGGCACAGGCCCGCCTTCCACTGGTAATGGGCGCGGAAGCCCTGGTACTTGCCGCCGCCGTTGTCCTCCAGGGTCACTTCGCCCAGGTCTTTATGGTTTAAGCCCCCCATGGACCCCCGGGGGAAGATCATGTGGCAGGTGGACTGGTCCCAGACCACCAGCCAGATGCTGGTGTTGTCGCCTCCCGCGCCCCCGGACTTGATGATGTTGCCGCCGTTTTCGGCCGCGCTGTCGGAGTAGCGGGCGGACAGGCCCAGGAACTTCTCCGGGGCCAGGCGGGTGTCGCCGTAGAAGATGGTCTGGGCCATCTCCTGGTTCATGGCCTCCAGAAAGGCCACGTCCTCGGTGATGCGGAAGTCCGTGCCGCCGCCTCCGTTCAACTCGTAGAGGTCCTTGTCGATCTCGGAATAGCCTTCGAGCATGCCGCAGGAGTCCGTGACCTGGACCGTGGTGGATTTGGTGGGCTGCACCCCGTAGTTCAAAAGCCGCCAGGCCACCGAGGGCAGGCCGGAGCGGATGGTGGTGCGATGCCCGGTGGCCAGGTTGCCTTCCACCCAGGTGGCGTCGTCCAGGACCTCGTTGGTCTTGGCCAGGACCTCGGCGATCTTGATGATCTTGCCGTCCGGGGCCTGGCGGCGCATCCAGTCGATGAGGGTCAGGGATTTTCCGATGAGACTCATGTGTTTCTCCTAGTCGCGGTTGAAGTCAGGGTAGAGCAGTTCGCCCATGGTCTTTTCCCTGGCCCCGCTGCCGGGCGGGACCAGGCGGTCTTCGGTGATCCGGCGGCCCAGGTCGGCGAAGAGCCGGATCAGTCCGGGGTTGTTCCCGACCAGGGGGTCGGCGGCCATGAAGGCCTTCAAGTCGGGCGGGGCAAAGGCCGAGGCCCCGCGCCGGGCCAGGTCCACCTGGGCCGGGAAGGCCGGACCCCACTGGGCCCGCAAGGTGGCCAGGCCCCGGATCACCTGGTCCTGTTGGGCCTGGGCCAATACCTGGCTGCGGTTCACGTCGAAACGCACCAGGCGGTCGAGCTGGCCCTGGCTCAGGCCGATTTCCCGGGCCAGGTTGCGGGCCAGGCCGATCTGGGCCTCGTCGCGGGGAACCTGCGGAGGCAGGTCCAGGCGGTACTCCTGGGGGGCAGGCCCCAGGCGCTCCTGGGCGGCCAGATAGGCTCGGGCCAGGTCAGCGGGCGAGGCAAAGGCCGAGATGGCCTGATGCCCGGCCAGGTCCGGCCCCAGGTTGCGCCGCCAGTCGGCGCTGGCCTGATCGGCGGAGGGGTTGCCCGGCTGGTTGCCGGAGGGGTCGCCGGGCTGGCTGAGGTACGCGCCGCCAGGCCCGGTGATGGCCTCGCCCGTGTCCGGGTTGAAGCGGATTCCGTCGCGGTTCAGGCCAATCCCGGAGCCAGTCCCGGAGCCAATCCCATAGCCAGGCCCGGAGTCCTGGCCGTAGCCCTGCCAGTAGTCCTGTCCGTCATTTCCGGACATCGAACCGGCCGTCGAATTGGCCGGATTCCCTTGAGCCGCCTGGGTGTGATCCGTTGCGGCCAAGAAAAAATCATCCATGGTTGTCCTCCTCGGGGTTGAGTAAGGTTTGCAGGTCCTCGAACTTCCCGACCTCCAGCATTTCCAGGATCTGCAGGCCGATGGCCCGGCCGCCCTCCAGGAAGAAGGTCTGGGAGTTTCCGGTGAAGGTGGTGGAAAAGACCCGGCAGCGGGCCAGGACGTCGTTCAAGACCAGCCGCCCGGCGGCCGAGCCCAGAAAGACCTCCTTGTAGGCCGCGATCAGGTCGAGCAGCTTGCGCTTGCCCTGGCGGTCCAGGCGGGAGAGCGCGTCGCGCTCCTGGCGATAGGGGTCCATCAGCCCTCCTGCCCGGTTAAGGATGTCAGGGCGTTCTGGCCCGTGGTGGGGGTCCGGGCCAGGTCCCGCGCGCCCCGGGCCACGGCCTGGGCCGTTTCCTGGCGCTGGGCCAACTGCCGGGCCTCTTCGCGGTTGGTCCGCAGCCGGGTCACGTCCTCGTCGGATCGGATGATCTCACTCGGCGCGCCGAGCAGGTCGGCGTAGCGGTCCACCACCTGGTCCAGGTCGATCTTGTCCAGGGCCTCGGGGTGCATGCGGGCCACGTTGCCCACGAACGCGGTCACGGCCTCGATGGACTGGGTGCCGACCATCTTCTGGGCCTGGGACAGGGTGGAGATGTACTCGGTCTTGATGCGGCGTCCGGCCAGCTCCCGGGGCGGGACGGGCAGGCGTCCGGAGGCGAACAGCAGGCCGAAGACCCGGTCGATCAGGGGCGAGAGCAGTTCGGAGTGCAGGCGCTCGATGACCGGGCCGAGCACCAGCAGCTTTTCCTCGTGGCGCTCGGCGATCTCCCGGGCCGTGACCGGTTGTGCGCTGCGGCTCATGGCCAGCATGAGGAAGAGGTCGTTGAAGAACCCGTCCTTGATGGCCGAGCGGGTGTCCTCGATGGACACGGCCAGCGACCCCATGTCCGGGGATATCTGGTACAGGGGCCGGGCGGCCAGGTGTCCGGCCGCGTCCACGTAGTTCAGGCCCCCCGGGAAGGTCTTGACCCGGTCCTTCAAGGTCGCGGGCATGGTCAGGGGCGGGTCCACGGCCTTTTTCACGGCCTTCAGGCGGTCCTTGGCCAGTTCCTGGAGCATCTTGACGTCCGGGAGCACGACCATGCCTGGCCCGCGCCCATAAGAATCCCAGCCGGACACGTCCCAGCGGGCCACCATGTACGGGAACTCGGAATACCCGCTGTCGGCCAGGACCTCACCGCCGGGCGCGGCCTGCTCGAAGTGCACGCTCTCGAAGGGGAGCATGGTGCGCGACCCGGCCCGCCGGGGCCGGACCAGGTGGACCACCTCCAGGTGCTTGTAGGGGTTGGCGGCCAGGGCCGTGCGGGCCGAATCGGACAGGGCCTCGGCCCCGAAGCGCTGGGCCATGGCCCGGGCGGGCATGGTGAAGCGGCGGTACAGGGTGTCGATGTCCCCGTCCATGTTCACGGACAGGAAGTATTCGCCCACGGTCAGGGCCTGGAAGCGCAGGCCCCGGTTCAACTCCTGGGTGATCTGGGCGCTCTGGCCAAAGGGGCCGCGCGGGCCGGATTGACTGTGATTGCGGGCCTGAGCCCTGCCCATGTTTTGACCATTGACCCCGGCGCTTCCGGGCGTTCCCCCGGCCTCGGCGTAGAGCACGCCCGTGCCAAAGGCGGACAGCTCCTCGTACAGGGCGTGGATGGCGTTGTAGAAGTTGGACTGGGACAGGGCCTCGCGCATGCGGTTTTCCACTTCCGAGAGCCAGGTCTTGACCTCCTGGCGGCGGGACAGGTCCGGGTCGGAAATCCCCAGCTTGAACCAGGGCCTTGACGGCGAGGTCAGGCCGGATTGCAGGCCCGAGGCCAGGATGCGCCTGGCCCGGTAGGCCGTGGAGTCCACCACCTTGTCCATGCGCTCAGTGCCGTCGTCCGGCCCGCGCCCGTTCTCCGGAAAGCGGCCCCGGTGGGGCAGGATGTAGTCGCACAGGTCCCGCCAGTGGGCCTCCCAGCGGGTGCGCTCGGCGGTGAGCTGGCGCAGGTCGCGCCGGACGTCGTCCATGTCTTCGCGGTTCATACCGTCAGCCTCCCAAAAGGGATGTGCGGGACAGGTCCGGGGCCGGGTCGTCGCCCAGGCCCTGGGCCGAGGTGAGCACGGTCGCGGGCAGGCCCGTGCCCCCGGAATCGATCTTGCCCGCTGGTTTGTTCAGCTTTTTCTGGTAGGCCGCCTGCTGCTGGGCGGTCTGGTATTGGGACACGGCGGCCGTGCCCTCCTGGTTCACCCGGTCCTCCCACTGCTGGTCGCGCTGGGCCACCTGGGTCTGCCACTCGGCGTCGCGTTCGTTCATGCGCTGGGAAAATTCCGCCGCGCTCATGCCCGAGCTGCTGCTCGCTCCTCCGCCTCCTCCGCCCATGGGAACCTCCTGTTGGTTGAATGGCTGAACAGGTTGAACGTTGTGGTGTGCAGAGAATAACAATCAGAAATAATTAAATTAAATGTTAGTTTCGGCCTGCTTCTTCATTGGTCTTGATTCCGAATTCAGGCTTGCTTGCATTCGGGGCTGATGGCCTTTCATGAAGGCGAACCTCGTTTGGCGTTCTGGATGGATGCGTTTACAAGCAACATGCTGTTATCAATAAAAATATTCTTCTTCTTTGCTCTTGGGTGCGCCGCTCGATGTGGCGGCCTCTCCTTCCCCATCCAACCGGCAAAACGAGAACAGCATGGTGGTCTGGGCCGTGAACCCGAACAGTTCGGTGAACTTGAACCAGCGCCGGGCGTCCGCCGCATTGGTGGTGGAGCCCACGATGGCCGTGACGCGCCGCGCCCGGGCCTCGGCCTTGAGCCAGGTCAGGGCCTCTCCGCAGGCCCGGTAGGCGGGCTTGCCCCACTTGCCGGGCAGGATCTCCAGGTGCAGGCCCACCCCGCCCGGGATGTTCACCCAGTCCAGCCCGGCCACGGCCAGGACCTCGCCCGAATCGACGCCATTGCCTGGGCCACTCTCAGAATCAGGCCCTGGTTCGGTCAACTCGTACCACTCGAAATTCGCGGGCCATCCGGCGAACAGGGCCGGGACCTCTTTCACGCGGCGCACCATGTCAGGCCCCCAACAGGGATTTCTTGGCCAGTTCAGGATGCTGGGCGGCCAGGCTCGCGGACGTGAGCACCAGGTCGGCCGGTCCCACGGCCTCTTTCATGAGCAGGGCGCGCTTGCGCTCGGCCTCGGCCTGGACCTGGTCGGTCGTGGGGGCTTGGGCCGGGTCCTGGTTCAGGAAGTCCAGGCCGTCGCCCGCGTTGAACTTGGGCACGTCCGGCAGGTTGTACTTGGCCGGGCTCATGAGCCCGGACCCGGAGAGCGCGCCGCCCATCAGGCTGCCCACGGCCCCGGACATGGCCGCCTGGGTGGCCGTTTGGGTGAACGCCGAAGTTATGGATGCGCCGCCCCCAACGCCTCCGGTTGGTAAAATCGTCCCCTCGGGGGTCCCGAACATCTCGCCGCCCATGGCCCCGGCCGCGTAGGACCCGACCCCGGACAGGGCTCCCTGCATGAGCGCGGACCCGAAGTCCCGGCCGTCGGCCAGGCCTCCGGTGGTCCCGCCCATTCCGGCCCCGATGGCCGTGCCGATCCCGGGAGCGATCATGCTCCCGATGACCGCGCCCACCACGGGCATCACGAAATCGAAGAATCCGCCGCCTCCGCCCATCACTTGCCTCCAAAGAGTTGAAAGTCCGAGTCGGCCCGGTCCTGGGTCTCCTGGCCGGGCAGGGCCACGTCCTGGGCAAAGGTCAGGGCCAGCGCGTCCCCGTGGTCCGGGCTGGGCAGCCCCCGCCGTTTCATGTCCTCCTTGCGCTCCAGCCCCAGCCGCCCGGCCGGGTCGAAGAAGTATTCCGGGCCGCTTACGTCCTGCTTCAACTCCGGGCAGGGCGGCAGCGCGCCCCCGGCCAGGAGCCAGTCCCGTATTCCGGCCCACATCTCGGCCCGGCGGTTGACAAAGCGGTCGTCGCGCAGGGCCTTGCCCCCAAAATGCACCTCGATGGGCCTGCGCCCGAGTTGGCGCAAGCGGTCGATGACCCCTGGCCCCATGGCCCCGGCGTCGATGAACATTCCGGCGGGCGCAAGCTCGGCCTCGAACCGCGCGGTCAGGTCGGCCACGCGCATGGTGTCCAGGCCCTGCCAGCGGCCCAGGACCCGGCAGTGCAGGCCCTGGCGCAGCACGAGCACCGAGGCGTCGTCCCCGAACCGGGCCACGTCCAGGCCGAAGACCACGGGCGCGTGGGCGCAGGAGGCCTCGGTCAGGGTGCGGGTGGCGGCCGTATCCGCCAGTTCCGGGGAGATCAGCCCGCAGAGCCCGGCCCTAGGGAATTCGCCCAGGACCCGGACCCGGCAGATGTCCGAGTCCGGCCCGTATTTTGCGGCCATGGTCCGGGCGTAGTGGGGGTCGGTCAGGGGGCTGTCCAGACAACTGAAATGCAGGGTCGTCCACAGGTTGCGGTCAGCGTGAAAGGCCCGGTGGAAGTATCCGCTCACCTGGGTGGGGTTGCCGGCCATGACCACGCGCGCGCTTCTGGTGGACAGCGCGCCCTCGGCGGCCTGGAACACGGAGTCGGCCACGCCCGAGGCCTCGTCGATGACAAAGAGGATGTTCTGGGCGTGGAAGCCTTGCAGGGCCTCGGGATTGTCCCGGCGGGCGGTGCGGGCCACGGCGAACTGGGTGCGCTCGGCCCCTTGGGCGCAGACCCGGTCGTGGGTCAGGTCCAGGCGGTCCCGGAACCAGGGGGTCATGCGCTCCCGCCAGCGGGCGATCTCGGGCCAGAGCACGTCGGAAAGCTGATGGCCCGTGGGCGCGGTGCAGGGCACCCGGCAGTCCTCGCGTAAGGACACGAACCAGAGCACCAGCCAGGCCAGGGCCGTGGTCTTGCCCGTGCCGTGGCCCGAGCGCACGGCCACATGCGCGCCGGGCGCGGCCATGGCGGACAGGAGCGCGGCCTGCTGGTCCGTGGGCTCGGCCGAGAGCACCGTGCGCACAAACAGCACCGGGTCCTCGCGCAGGGGCACGAGACTGGGAATGAGGCTTTCGATGACCGAGGGATCAAGCGCCATGGGGTTTCTTCTTTGTGTTGGTTTTTTCCGGGGTGTTCCGGGGCTGGCGGGCCTGTCCCTTGGTCCGGGGCAGGAGTCCCTCGTCGTCGCCAGCGGCCCGGGCCAGGAGCCGGGCCAGGTCGGCCAGGCCCAGGTCCCCTTCCAGGTTCAGGCTCTGGGCCGGTTTGCCCCAGGCCCAGGACAGGATTTCCTTGATGGCCGGAAGCTCCACCTTGGGGTCCCCGCACTCGGCCAGGGCGCGGAGCCGGGCAAAGGCCAGGCCCGCGCTGTCCCGGGCCAGGCCCAGGCTGTTGGCCTGGACCTGGTCCCGGGGGCCGCACGGGCCGGGGACGCCGGAAGGAGAAACGGCGTCGGCCGACTCGGGGCCAGCAGGGGTGGAGGGACCGGCGACGACAGAGCCCACAGCGGGGCCGACACCGGAAGGAAGAACGGCGTCGGTCGGGCCGGGGCCTTCTGGGGGAAACAGGCCCGAAGGGTTGAGGGGCTCCACCGGAGGGGAAATTTTTAGGGTGCGCCTGGCCATGCTCAGACCTTGCGGAACAGGAGGAACAGCCCGGCCAGCACGGCCGTGACCAGGGCTCCCATGAGGGATTTCAAGACCGCGCCCTTGGCCAGGTCCGCCCCGCGCCGCAGGTCGGCGATAAAGGCGTGGTCCGCCTCCCAGGCCGCCCGGGTGCGGGCGCAGGCCGTGAGCATCTGATGGTGCTGATAGTGGATCTCGGGGTCCACGCGAAAGGGTCCGGCCATCTCGGCCCGGACGGTCTCCTGGACCGTCTCGCGCACGGATTCCGTGACGATGTCGCGCAGGGCGGCGCGCAGTTCGGCCAGGGTCAATGGGCTGTCGTCCAGCGGTTCCAAATCCATGGGTTCCTCCTCTCGTCTGACAAAAGGAACCCTAGGATGGAAAATTTGACCCTCACGCTGGAGCACCCCTGGGATAGGGTAGAGCTAGGGTACAGCCAGGGTACCCACCCCTCGATAGCCGGTAGTTGTTACCATAAAAGCGCCGGGTTATCGAAGGCGTTGTCAAGCCTAAAATGGGGGGTGGAGTGAAAAAGATGGGCGGAAAAAACAAAGGCGGCCAGAGGGGTCTCTGGCCGCCGATGGGGTTATTTTTTGGTTGAGGTCAGGGCCGTTTGGCCGCTGACCAGGCCAGGGCCAGGACAAGCAGGGCGAGGCCGATGTTCTTGTTCATGTGTGGGCCTGAGAATTCAATTTCCGGGCCAGGTCTTGCGCCAGAATTTGGACTCGGACGGCTCGACAATGCCCAGGCGCGGAAAAAGCCGCTCTCCGCGCAGGGGCCAGGGCTTGGGCCGCCAGGCGCGGGCCTCGGCCCGGATGCGCTCCCACTCCCCGGGGGGGAGTTCGGCCGCGATCTCCTGGGCCAGGGCCGCGCTCTCTTTGTCCTGGTCCAGGGCCAGGGCGGCCCAGAAGGCCGCGCGCATGAGGTCCCGGGGCGCGCCGCGCCCCTCCCGGTACATCTTGGCCAGGGCTGTGGCGGCCCTGGAATCCCGGCCCATGACGAGTTCGTCATACCAGGCAGGGGCCACGGCCGTGGCCTGGGGCCGATTGTTCACCGCCACCTCGTACCAGGTCAGGGCCTGGGCCTCATCTTGGGGCAGGCCTCGGCCCTCTTCGTACATATTGGCGATGATGGAAGCCGCGCGGGAATGCCCGCTCTGGGCGGCCCGCCAATACCAGACCAGGGCCTGGTCCGGGTCCCCCAGACTGAAATCATGGACAAGGCCCAGGTAGAACATGGCCCAGGGGTCGCGGTGTGAGCCGCTGTTGAGGAGTTGGCAGAAGGCCCGGTCGGAGTTCCTGGGCACGGGCTGGCCGCGCTCGTACATTTCCGCCAGGAGGAACTGGAAATCCCCCTCGCCCTGGTCCGCAGCCCGGCGGACGAGGTCCAGGGCCTCGCCCTGGCCCATGGTCGGAGCCGCGCCGGAAAGTCCCATGATCCCCAGTCGCCCGGCCGCCTCGGCCGAGCCATGGGCCATGGCCGCCAGGTAGCCCACCTGGGCCATGCCTAAGTCCTTGGGCAGGCCCAGGCCGGATTCCTGGGCCTTGCCCAGGGCCGTCAGGGCCTCGGCGCTTCCCTTGTCCGCGAATTTCCGAATCACGGGCAGGGCCTCAAAATACCCGCCTCTGACGAACAGGGCCAAGGCCTGTTCCAGTTTGGGGTCCAGCACCGGGGTGGGCCTGCTTCGGTCGATCTCGGCCTGTTGCAAAGCCTCCCGAAGATAGGCCTCATCCGACACGGCGAATTTGCGACTCTCGAAGGGGTCGGTCAGGGAGCAGTTGAAGGAGAAGGGCGGCGGTGCGGGCGGGGCAGGCGGCGCAGGGTTCGGCGTTGGACGGGCGCAGGCCGACAGGGCCACGGCCAGCAGGGCCGGGGCCAAGAAGATGACCAAGGAAGAATGAGTTTGTGTTGACGGGCGTCTGGTTTCAAGGCTTTGATTGCCGAGCATGGTCCCTGCCTCCTGGTCAGACTGCTTGGGTTGGCTGGTTGGCTTTGATCCGTGAATGTATGTAAGACGATAAATATTTGTTGTCAATTTTTTATTGGAAGAGGAGGAGGCACTCTGCATAGCTCAAAACAACAAGCGGCCAGAGGGAACCCTGGCCGCTTGTTTCAATGGAGTGGGAAGATCAACAATTGTTCAAGATTTCTTGTTCAATTTGTCTCTGCATGGTGAAGACTCCAGTTGCTTTCGTACTTCTCCTCGAAGTTCACGTGAAGTCTTAAGCATGTCTTGTTTTTTTTGGTCATTTAATGCCTCTCCTTCATCTGGAAGACGGTCATATATTCCTTTTATCCGATCTCTATCCTTCTTAGGCATAGAAGACATACAGGAATCAATTTCCTCATCGGATAATTTGGATGTGTCATAACCACTCTGTTCGGCTGCTGATCGCGCATTATCTATGACTTCCTCAGGGAAATTCAAAGCAAGATCCGGTCCTCCGTCAATGGAAGGCGTGTTCGTGTCGTCCGTAAGCCCAGCCCCCACAGCCCGCGCATAGGCCGGGTGCATGTCCCCGTTCTCGTCAATGGCGGGCAGGCCCTTTAAGTACGGAAGCTGGCCGGTCTGCACGGCCCAGAGGACCCGGGCGGCCGGGTGTTTGTCTTTCAGGGCCTCGGGGATGTACAGGGGCTCGGGCTCGTTGCCCGGGGCCGGGGCCTGCCCGGGCATGATGGGCTCGCCGGTGTCCGGGTTGAAGCCGAGGGGTTTGTATCGGTCAGGGCCGACGTACTCCCCGGTGTCGATGTCGAACCCGGCGGCGGACACGCGCCGCCGTTGGATGGTGGGCGCGAGGCCAGAGCCTCCGCCGTCCCCGGCGTCGCGCGGCCCGCCATACCCCTGGGTCGGCTTCATGTCCGGGTACAGCCACTCGCCCAGGGTCTTCTCCCTTGCGGGTTTGGGGGCCAACGCGTCCGCAGGCCCGCCCCAGTCCATGAGGCCATTGCCGCCCAGGCCCGTGCCCTGGGTCGTGTCCTCGTCGTTTCCGCTGTTCGTTCCGTCCAACCAATAGTCCATGTCGCGCTCCTGAGGGTTGTCTCGTGTTTTTTGGAAATACACAGGCCTCGCCGTATGCCGCTCGATGTATATTGGAGGTAAGGCGGAAAAAATGACCCTCACGCTGGAGCACCCCTGGGATAGGGTAGAGCTAGGGTACAGCCAGGGTACCCACCCCTCGATCACCGGTAGTTGTGACCATAAAAGCGCCGGGTCATCGAAGGCGTTGTCAAGCCTAAAATGGGGGGGCAACCCCTCCCCCTAAACGGGAGTCCAGAGGGCGAAAGCCCTTTGGCCCCCGGAGGGGCTCATGCACCCGGGCGCGCAGCGCGGGCAGTGCCCCCCCCAGACTAGGCAACCGGCCCCCTTTATGGTATGCCGCCCGTCTCACGCCAATCCTACGAGGTATGCAATGATAGGCATTTCCAAGCTTTATTGCGGGTCGGTGGAGCCCTCGGACGCGCTGCGCTACGGCCGCGAATCCGGCAAGCTGCCCTCCCACCTGCTCCAGTTTTCCGAGGACAAGAAACCCGTGGTGGTCTGGAACATGACCCGCCGCTGCAACCTAAAATGCGTGCACTGCTACGCCCAGGCCCTGGACGAGCAGGGCACGGACGAGATTTCCACCGAACAGGCCAAGACCATGATCGACGACCTGGCCGCCTACGGCGCTCCGGTCATGCTCTTTTCCGGGGGCGAGCCCCTGGTGCGCAAGGACCTGGTCGAACTGGCCAAGCACGCCACGAGTCGGGGCATGCGCGCGGTCATCTCCACCAACGGCACGCTCATCACCAAGGCCAAGGCCAAGGAACTCAAAGATGTGGGCCTGTCCTACGTGGGCATTTCGCTGGACGGGGCCGAAGAGGTGCACGACAAGTTCCGGGGCGTGTCCGGGTCGTACAAAAAGGCCCTGCAAGGGGTGGAGAACTGCCAGGCCGAGGGCCTGAAAGTGGGCCTGCGCTTCACGGTGAACAAGCGCAACGCGGGCGAGGTCCCGCATCTGTTCAAGCTCATAAGGGACCTGGAAGTCCCGCGCATCTGCTTCTACCATCTGGTGTATTCCGGCCGGGGTTCGGACCTGATCAAGGAGGACCTGGACCACGCCGAGACCCGGGCCCTGGTTGACCTGATCCTGGACGAGACCAAGGCCCTGTTCGACGCCGGGCTGCCCAAGGAAGTGCTCACCGTGGACAACCACGCGGACGGGCCGTACCTCTACTACCGCCTGCTGCGCGAGGACCCGGAGCGGGCCGCGCGGGTCATGGAGCTTTTGCAGTTCAACGAGGGCAACAGCTCGGGCCGGGGCATCGGGTGCATCTCCTGGGACGGCTCGGTCCACCCCGACCAGTTCTGGCGGCAGCACGTGTTCGGCAACGTGCTTACGCGCCCGTTTTCGCAGATCTGGGATGATCCCAAGATCGAGCTGCTGCATAAGCTGAAAGACAAGAAGCAGTACGTGGGCGGCCGTTGCGCCCAGTGCCGGTACCTGAAGATCTGCGGCGGGAACTTCCGCGCCCGGGCCGAGGCCTGGCACGGGGACATCTGGGCCGAAGACCCGGCCTGCTATTTGACGGACGAGGAAATCAAGAAGGATTAAGACGGCTGGCGCGAAACTGACGCGAAATTGGCCTGCATCGCGCCAAGACGGTAAGAATAAGAAATATTTATTTTTATTCTTCTTTCTTGGGGCCATGGGGGTTGCATTCCCCGCCAGGGCGCGAGAGCGAAATGATATCGGACGACAACGCGGGAGGACTTCCCATGCACGACTTCCATCGCGGCCGCCGTTTGCGCCGCACGGCCGCCATCAGGGACCTGGTGCGCGAGACCGAGGTCACGCCCAAGGACCTGATCATGCCCTATTTCGTGGTGGACACGGACGACGCGGACTTCAAGCATCCCATCGCCTCCATGCCCGGGCAGTTCCAGCTCTCCCTCCCCCAGCTTGAGCGCAAGGTGGCCTCGGCCGTGGCCACGGGCCTGCGCGCGCTCATCCTCTTCGGCATCCCCAAGACCAAGGACGAGTCCGGGTCCCAGGGCTACGCGGACAACGGCATCGTGCAGCGGGCCGTGCGGGCCATCAAGGAGCGTTTTCCCGCGCTGGTGGTCATCACCGATGTCTGCCTGTGCGAATACACCTCCCACGGGCACTGCGGGCTCATCGACGACGGGTACGTGCAGAACGACCCGACGCTTGAGCTTCTGGCCGAGACGGCCCTGTCCCACGCCCGGGCCGGGGCGGACATGGTGGCCCCCTCGGACATGATGGACGGCCGAGTGGCCGCCATCCGCCAGGTGCTGGACGAGAGCGGATTCCCCGAACTGCCCATCATGTCCTATGCCGTGAAATACGCCTCGGCCTTTTACGGGCCGTTCCGCGAGGCGGCCGACTCCGCGCCCAAGTTCGGGGATCGCAAGAGCTACCAGATGGACCCGGCCAACGAGCGCGAGGCCATGCGCGAGGCCCTGGCCGACGCCTCCGAGGGCGCGGACATCCTCATGGTCAAGCCCGCGCTGCCGTACCTGGACATCGTGAGCATGGTCCGGCGCACCTTCGATACGCCCGTGGCCGCCTACCAGGTCTCGGGCGAGTACTCCATGATCAAGGCTGCGGCCGAGCTGGGCTGGATCGACGAGAAGAAGGTGGTCATGGAGACGCTCACCAGCATCAAGCGGGCCGGGGCCGACCTGATCCTGTCCTATTTCACCGAAGACGTGCTCAAGGAACTGAACTGGTAATATGATGAGCGATTCCAAGCATCCCGGGCATCCGGGCGCGAATATGGGCGGACATCCCACGGGACACCCCGGCGGGCAGCCAGGCCAGGCGGGCAGTCTCGACGCGGGCGGCCTGGGCCATCCGGCCGGACATCCGGGCGGGCATCCGGGCGGACACCCCGGCGGGCATCCGGGCGGCAAATCCGCTGACGGCCTCCCCGGTCCGCGCCTCATCGCCTGGGAAGTGACCCGGTCCTGCAACCTGGTGTGCAAGCACTGCCGGGCCGAGGCCCATCTGGACCCCTATCCGGGCGAACTGTCCACGGCCGAGGCCAAGGCCCTGATCGACACCTTTCCCGAGACCGGCAGCCCGATCATCATCTTCACGGGCGGCGAACCGCTTATGCGCCACGACCTGTTCGAACTCATCCCCTACGCCAAGTCCAAGGGCCTGCGCTGCGTCATGGCCCCCAACGGGACGCTCCTGACCGCCGAGAACGCCGTGCGCATCCGCGAGGCCGGCATCGAGCGCTGCTCCATCTCCATCGACGGCCCCACGGCCGAGGTGCACGACCTGTTCCGGGGCGTGCCCGGGGCTTTTGACAAGGCCCTGGCCGGGATCGGGTACTTAAAGGCCGCCGGTCTGGAATTCCAGATCAACACCACGGTGACCAAGGACAACCTGCACCAGTTCAAGGATATCTTCCGTTTGGCCGAAAGCCTGGGCGCGGCCGCCTGGCACATCTTCCTGCTGGTGCCCACGGGCCGGGCCGTGGAGCTCGGCGCACAGGTCATCACGGCGGGCGAGTACGAGGAAGTGCTCAACTGGTTCTACGATTTCCGCAAGACCACCCACATGCAGCTCAAAGCCACCTGCGCCCCGCACTACCATCGAATCCTCAGGCAGCGGGCCAAGGAAGAGGGCCTGCCGGTCAATTTCGAGACCTTCGGCCTGGACGCCGTGTCCCGGGGGTGTCTCGGCGGCGTGGGCTTCTGCTTCATCTCGCACACGGGCAGGGTCCAGCCCTGCGGCTACCTGGACCTGGACTGCGGGAACGTGCGCGAGACCCCCTTTCCGGAAATCTGGCGCAACTCCCCGGAGTTCCTGAACCTGCGCAACCCCAAGGTGTACACCGGCAAGTGCGGGGCCTGCGAGTACGAGCGGGTCTGCGGCGGATGCCGGGCCAGGGCCGCCACCATGCGCGGGGATTACCTGGCCGAGGAGCCGTTGTGCTCGTTTGAGCCGAGGAAGGGGCAGGGGAAGAAGGGATAGGAGAAGAACGCCAACCCGTGGAGGAGGAAGTCATGAAATTCCTGGTCCGTCTGGTGTTGACCATTGCCCTGCTGGCGTCGCTGTTCCTGTCCTTTATTCCGGCCGCCCTGGCCGCCCAGCCCCTGGCCATGGAGGAGTTCATGGTCCCCAGCGACACCCCGGGGATCAAGCTCTACGTGCGCAACAAGCACCCCCAGGGCGTGAGCAAATTTCCGGCCGACAAAATCCTGCTCTACGTGCACGGCGCGACCTATCCGGCCAGCACGGCCTTTGATTTGAAGCTGAACGGCCTGTCCTGGATGGAGTTCATGGCCGCCCACGGGTACGACGTGTACCTGGTGGACCTGCGCGGGTACGGGAAATCCACCCGGCCGCCGGAGATGGACCAGCCCGCCGAGGCGGGTGAGCCCATCGTGCGCACCGAGACGGCGGTCAAGGACGTGGGCACGGTGGTGGACTTCATCCTGAAGCGCCGGGGCGCGGGCAAGCTGAACCTGCTCGGCTGGTCCTGGGGCACGTCCACCATGGGCTGGTACACGGCCCAGCACAACGATCAGGTGGCCAAGCTGGTGCTCTACGCGCCCCAGTGGGTGCGCACCAACCCCTCGCTCACGGACGCGGGCGGCAAGCTCGGGGCTTTTCGGGTGGTGGGCCGGGACGCGGCCAGGGCGCGCTGGCTCAAAGGCGTGCCCGAGGACAAGCAGGCCGACTTGATCCCGCCGGGCTGGTTCGAGGCCTGGGCCGAGGCCACCTTTGCCCAGGACCCGCAGGGCAGGGACAAGGCCCCCCAGACCCTGCGCGCGCCCAACGGCGTGGTGGCGGACGGCCGGGAGTTCTGGAGCGCGGGTAAGGAGCTCTACGACCCCGGCCAGATCCGGGTCCCGACCCTCATCGTGCACGCCGAATGGGACAACGACCTGCCCAGCCCCCTGGCCCAGGCCTATTTCGCCCGCCTGGTCAATGTCCCGTACAAGCGCTTCGTGGAGATCGGCGAGGGCACGCACACCATCATCATGGAGAAGAACCGCAGGCAGCTTTTTGAGGCCGTGCAGCACTTCCTGGATGAGAAGGTGAAGCCGGGAGAGTAGGGGGGGAGGGCCGCTAGGAAAGCTTTCGCTTGACAGATAACTTACCAAAACTTACCTTATCCCCATGGCGCACATTGAGTGGACCAAGAAGGCCAATGAACACCAGGTCATCCGTGGCCCGGACGGAACCCCGCTTTTCGCCCTGGTTCCCTGGGACGAGTACGAGGAGGCCTTTGGCGGCCGACCCGACGAGGAAGTGACCATCCCGCACGAGGTGGTGGTCCTGCACCTCGAGGGGGAGATGAGTCTGCTGCGGGCCTGGCGCGAGCACCTGGGCCTGACCCAGGCCGAGGTGGCCCGGCGCACGGGCGTGTCCCGCCCGGCCTACGCCCAGATGGAGGCCCGGGAGGCCCGGCCCCGGGTGGCCACGCTCAAGAAGATCGCCCTGGCCCTGGGCCTGGAATGGGAGCAGCTTCGGGACTGAGCCCCCCGCCCGGCCCATCTTTTCCTTGTTCCCTGGCCCTGGCTCGTGCTATCTCACCCGGGCGCGGGCGCGGCCCGCTCTTCCCGCTCAAGGAGCCCTTGATGGACGACCTGGACAAGAAGATTCTGGACTTGATCCAGTCCGGCTTTCCCCTGACCTCCCGGCCCTATGCCGAGGTCGGGCGCATGGTCGGGCTTGGCGAGGACGAGGTGCTCTCCCGGGTGCGGGCGCTAAAGGCCAGCGGCCTGGTGCGGCGCATCGGGGCCAATTACCACTCCGGCCGCCTGGGCTGGCACTCCACCCTGTGCGGGGCCAGGGTCCCGGCGGACAAGCTGGACGCCTTTGTGGCCGAGGTCAACCGGCATGCGGGCGTGACCCACAACTATCTGCGCGACCACGAATTCAACGTCTGGTTCACCTCCATCGGCCCGGACCCCGAGAGCGTGCAAAAGATGCTCGCGGGGGTCACCAGCCGCACCGGGGTGGACATCCTCTATCTCCCGGCCGAGGTCCTGTTCAAGATCAAGGTGGATTTCAAGATGGGCGACGAAGCCGAGGGGGAGGCATGAGCGCGAAACAGGTGGTCGTTTCCCCGTCGCTTCTGTCCGCGGATTTCTCCCGCCTGGCCGAGGAGTTGTCCGCCCTGGAGGCGGCCGGGGGCGAGTGGATTCATCTGGACGTGATGGACGGGCATTTCGTGCCCAACATCACCTTTGGCCCGCCGGTCATCGCGGCCCTGCGTCAGCGCTCCCGGCTCTATTTCGATTGCCACCTGATGATCGAGCGGCCCGAGCGCTTTATCGACGAGTTCGTGGCCGCTGGCGCGGACATGCTCGTGGTCCACGCCGAGGCCACCAACCATTTGGAGCGGGTGGTCTCCCGCATCGCGGAAAAGGGCGTGAACTGCGGGGTGGCGCTGAATCCGGCCACCTCCCTGTCCTGCCTGGAATGGCTCCTGCCCCAGTTGGACATGGTCCTGATCATGAGCGTGAACCCGGGCTTCGGGGGCCAGAAATTCATCCCCTTCTGCCTGGACAAGGTGCGGGACTTGAAGCAGATGATCCTGGACTCGGGTTCGGCCGCCCTGATCCAGGTGGACGGCGGGGTGACCCCGGACAACTGCGCGGCCCTGACCGACGCCGGGGCCGACGTGCTGGTCTCGGGCAGCGCCTTCTTCAACCACCCGCCCTACGACGAGCGCCTGAAGCTGTTCATGGTCCGGTGCGGGGGGAACTGCTAGGCCCCTCCTGTCTCCTCGGCCGAAAGCGCCCTCAGCGCCAAGGCCAGCCTCTCCGCCCGCGCCTTTCCCATCCCGGGCAGCGCGGCCAATTCCTCCACCGTGGCCTTGGCCATGTCCGCCACGCTGGCGAAGCGCTCCCACAGGGCCTTGGCCGTCTTGGGGCCAACCCCGGGCAGGGTCAGGACCTGGCTGGTCAGCGCGGCCTTGGTCCGGGCCTTGCGCTGGCGGCTGTTCACGAAGCGGTGGGCCGCGTCGCGCACCTGCTGGAGAAAGAGGAGTTCGGCCGACCCGGGTTTGAAGTCCACGGGATTCTTGCGGCCGGGCAGAAAGATGCGGTCGGCCAGCTCCCCGGCCCGGCGGGTCTCGCCCTTGGCGATTCCGGCCAATGGGAGGGCCAGGGGCTCCTGGCCCCGCTCGAACCCCTTGGTCACGGCCGAGAGCTGGCCCAGGCCGCCGTCCACCAGGATCAGGTCCGGCCAGGGCGGCCCTGCGGCCTGGCGGCGCTCGGCCCAGGCGGCCAGGGCCGCGTAGTCGTCGCCCGCGCCCTCCAGACCCGGGAAGGAGTAAATGCGGTATTCCTCGGGCAGTGGCCGCCCGTTTTCGTACATCACCCGGCCCACCCGCATCTGTTTGCCCCCGAGATGAGAGGCGTCCACGGCCTCGATGCGGCGCACCGGGCCAGGCAGGCGCAACCGGCGGCCCAGGGTTTCGGCCACCTGTTCGACTTGTTCGTCGGCATCCCCTGATCCGGCCCCTGATCCGGCCGTGGGCTTGACCACGGCCCGGGCCGCCACCTGCCCGGCCAGATCCATGAGCCGCCGTTCGGCCTCGCCCCGGGCCAGGCCCAGGCGCACGGGCGCGCCCCGGCGCTCGGACAGGACCTCCTGAATGGCCTCCAGGCCTTCCAGGGCCAGGGGTAGGGTGATGCGGCCCGGGATGAAGCGATCCGGGCCGTAGAACTGCATGAGAAAGGACTCCAGGGCCTCCGGGCCGTCCTCCAGGCTCAAGCCGGGCAGGGCCAGGGACATCTGGTCCATAAGCCGCCCCTGGCGCACGAAGACCAGGCCCAGGCCTAGGCCCAGGCTCAGGCCCCTGGCCTGATCGTCGCCCTGGCCCTCCGGTTGCCCGCCGCTCTTCCGGTCTCCCAGGACCGCGCCCTGTTCCGCCCCAAGTTCGGCCAGGGCCACCAGGTCCCGGTCCTTGTGGTCGGGCAGGGCGGCCACCTGGCGCTCCACGGTGCGGCGCAGGGCGTTCATGGTGTCCCGGACCTTGGCCGCCTTCTCGAACTCCATGGCCTTGGCCAGGGCGGCCATGTCCCGTTTCAGGGAGTCCATGAGCTCCGCGCTCTTTCCGGCCAGGACCATCTCGGCCCCGTGCGCGGCCTGGGCGTAGGCCTTCTGGTCCACGGGCAGCACGCAGGGGGCCGGGCACTGGCCCAGATAATGATACAGGCAGGGCCGGGAGCGGTTCAGCATGGCCTTGTCCGAGCAACTGCGCAGGGAAAAGGCCCGGGTCAGGGCGCGGGCCACGTCCCGGGCGTCGGTGGAGGAGATGTACGGGCCGAAATAGGCGGCCTTGTCCGCCTTGACCCGGCGGGTCAGGGTGATGCGCGGATAGGGGTGCTCCCGGTCCAGGCGCAGGAGCGAGTAGGACTTGTCGTCCTTCATGAGCACGTTGTAGCGCGGCCGGTGCTTCTTGATCAGGGAGCATTCCAGCAGCAGGGCCTCTTTTTCCGTGCCGGTCAGAAGCACGTCCACCCGGACCACCCGGGAGACCAGGACCCGGGTCTTGGCCGTGAGCCGGGGGGCTGCCGAGGCCGCGAAATAGGAGGACAGGCGGCGGCGCAGGGACAGGGCCTTGCCCACGTAGATGATGCGCCCGGCCGTGTCCTTCATCAGGTACACGCCGGGCGTCAGGGGGAAATCGGCCGGGATGAAGTCGTACATGGTTGAACTGGGCTCCGGGGGCCGGGGCGGGTTTCGGGTCTCGTTTCCGGCAACGGTTCAGGCCGGAATATGAACGCTGTGCGAAGGCCGAGGCCTGCCGAGACAGAAGAATAAGAATAATTATTTTAAATTATTATCTCTTTTTCTTGTCTTCGTCCTGGCCCTAGGGGGCCTCCGGTTTCCGTTCCTCCTGGTCCGGATGGAACGGGGTCCCGGCCCGGGACTTGGCCCGCTCCAGCTCCTCGCGGCTGATGGTGCCCCGGTTGCGCTCCAGGCCGATGGGCGCGGCCCCGGGCACGGCCGGTTCGCCAGGGGCCGGGGCCACGGTCTGGGCCTGGGGGGCCTGAACCTGGGGGGCCTGGGCCTCCTGGGCCTTGCGCTCGGCCACTTCCTGGGCGGCCTGGGCGGCGGCCCGCTCCCTGGCCGCGGCCCGTTCCTTGCGGCTGGGCCGGGCGCTGGTGCGGTCCTGGCGTTCGGGGGCCGCGCTGGCGCGTTCCTGTTTTTGAGCTGGGGCGCTGACGCGTTCCTGTCTTTCGGCTGGGGCGCTGGCGCGTTCCTGTCTTTCCGGTGGGGCGCTGACGCGTTCCTGTCTTTCGCGTTCGGCCCGGGCGCTTTTGCGGGCCTTGCGTTCGCCCCGGGCGCTGGCCCGTTCCTCGGGAGTCAGGACCGAGCTGGCCAGGGCCTGGCGCTCGGCCCGGGAAAGCTTGCGGGCCTTGCGCTCGCCTCGGGCGCTGGCCCGTTCCTCCGGGGTCAGGATCGAGTCGACCCGCTCCTGGACCGTTTTGGAGGCGCGGCTCTTCTTGGGGGCCGGGGCCTGGGGCTCGGGGCTGGCGGCCGGGGCCTTGGGCGCGGCCTGGGCAGCGGCCGTAGCGGCGGCCGCAGCAGCGGCCGGGGTGGGCCGGGGCTCGGGCTTGGCGGGCTTGGCCTCGGGCTTGGCCTCGGGTTTGGCGGCCTCGGGCTCGGGTTTGTCCGGCTGGCCCGCGATGTCCCGACTGCGGAAATGGTCCTGGGCCTTTTTGGACGGAGCGGCCTTGGTCGGGGAGGGCTTGATCTGGACCTCGATGGGTTCTTCCGGACCCTGAGCCGCTGCGGGGGGCGGGGATTTGGCCAGGGCCGGGGCGGCCAGGGCAACGGCCAGGGCCACTGTCAGGGCCAGCGCCATGGACAGGCAAAGAGTGAGGGCGCGTTTCATGAGGGGCTCCTTGCAGGCGCGTTGAATGTGGTCCGGGCGGTTCGGGTCTTGCGGCAACGGCCGCAAGGTTTTGACAACGCCCTGGCGTCGTCCTATATACGCATTTGATCAGCCATGCGCAACGAGGCCAGGGACCGCGAACCAGGGGGCGGAACATGTCCGGCAGCGCTTTGAAATCAAGGATCGGCAGGGGTGACCTGGCCCTGAACAGGCCCATGCGATGGCCCATGCGATGGACCCTGGGCTTGGCCGTGGCCGTGGGTCTGGCCGTGATTCTGTCCATGGTTTTGTCCTGCCCCACGGCCTGGGCCGAGGGCAAGAAGCTGGACCTGGGCGAACCGGCCAATGCCGACTGGCGGCGGGCCATGCGCCAGGACAAGATCACGGACAGCGGCAAGCCCAAGCCCCAGACCCAGGCCAAGACCGCCAACCGCACCGGCTTTTCCCCCTACCAGGCCCCGGTGGCCACGGAACAGGCCAAGCCCCGCAGCCTGACCTCCGACGAGGAGACCCAGCGGGCCAAGGCCAAGCCCCAGGTCGGGGTCAGCCTGCCCTTCTAAAGGCGGCCATTTCCGCGGTCCAGATCCAGCGGCCGCCCCTGGCCCAAGGCCCGGCTGACCAAAAACCCGGATCGGCTCATCCTGGCCTGGGCGGCGGCTGCGTCAATGGCTGAGAGCTCGGAGTCCTTCAGGGTGATGTTCACCCGCACGGTGCGGCCCTCCTGGTCCGGGACGCGCACCACGATGAAGGCCACGGCCCCCTGGGCGAACTCGTGGGCCTGGGCCTCTTCCAGGCTCATGGGCACCGGGATGGCCTCCCCGTCCTCCTCCATGCCCCGGATATGAAAGTCCAGGGCCTCCCCGGCCATGCGCCCGGCCTCGTCCAAAGAACTCCCCGCAGAGATGCACCCCGGGAAGTCCGGGAAGCTCACGCCGAAATCGCTGTCCTGGTCCTTGTGGATGATGCCGATGTAGCTGGCCATGGCTTTCTCCTATTTCAGCTTTACGCCGGATTGCTTTTCGATGCTCTTGATGGTGCCAATCGGCAAGTCCCTCTTGGGATGGGGAACCGTCACCCGGCCGGGCCGCGTCGGATGCTTGAATTGGGCGTGCGATCCGACGTGAGCCACCTTCACCCAACCTGCGGCCTCGATCTCCCTGATGATTTCCTTGTTGTCCACGAGGAGAAAATACACATGGGGTGTGTAGTCGTCAAGAGGGGGCATTGACCCGCTCACCAATGCATACTAATATGCACCCATGACCACCTACATCGCCCTGCTGCACCCCGAAGAGGACGGCGGATATTCCGTGAGTTTCCCGGATTTCCCGGGCTGCGCCACCCAGGGGGAAACCCTGGACGAGGCGGCCCAGATGGCCCAGGAGGCCATTGAAGGGCATGTGGAATGCCTGCTGGAGATGGGTCAGCCCCTCCAGGCCCCGACCACCCTGGAGGTCCTGCGTTCCCGGCCCGAGACGGCCGAGTCCCTGGCCATCGTGGTCAAGGCCCCGGAACGCGCGCCGCGCTACGTGCGGGTCAGCATCACCGTGCCGGAAAAGGATTTGCGGGAGATCGACGCCTTTGCCAAGGCCCACGGCACCCCGCGCAGCTCCTTTCTGGTCCAGGCCGCGCGGCGGGCCATGCGGGACTAGCCGCTACTCCACACACACTATCTCAAACCGGTCCCCGGTCATACACACGCCCCCGGCCTCCGTGACCTCGAAGGTGTTCTCCACCCCGACCATGCCGATCCCCGGGACGCCCTGCTTGGGCTCCAGGGCCAGGACCATGCCGACCTCGAGGGGCCGGTCGAAGCCCCGGGCCAGGGCCGGGTAGCCGTCCACGGCCAGGCCGATGCCGTGCCCCAGGAAGGGCACCTTGTTTTCGCCCAGGCCCATGAATCCCTCGGAAAACCCGGCCTTGTTGGCCATGAACAGGGCCTCCTGGTAGATTTGCGCCGGAATGGCCCCGGGCCGCAGGCGCTCGGCCGCCATGGCCTGCACGTCCATGCAAAAGGAGTGGGCCGAGGCCACGGCCATGGGGATGCTTTCGGCTGGCCCGGCCCAGTACACCTGGGTCTTGTCCGTGACGTAGCCGTCGAGGGTGAAGCCCACGTCGCAGGCCAGGGGCTGCCCGGGCATCCAGCGCCGGGAGGCGTTGCCCATGCAGGCCGCGGCCGGGTGCTCCCCGCGCAGGCCCAGGGGGCCGTTGAAGGTGCTCGGGTAATTGCCCGAATCCCCGGCGCTGACGTGCCCCAGGAAAATCTCCTCGCCAAAGGCGTTCATGCGCATGAGCCCGGTGTGGCCCAGGGAGAAGAACAGGGTCCAGATGGCGTGGGAAATCTCGCGCTCGGTCATGTTCGGCCGGATGCGCTCGGGCAGCAGGTCGTGCAGGGCCTTGTGGTGCAGGGCTCCGCATGTGCGCATGAGCTGAAGCTCCCATTCGGATTTGAGGGACATGGCCAGGGCCAGGGCCTGGTCCCCGGGAACCACGCGGATTCCGGGCAGTCTGTCGGCCAGCATGATCCCCATCTGCCAGGACAGCCCGGCCATCTCGGCAGCCACCAGGTCCGGCAGAGGGACCCCTGCCTCGGCGCACAAGGGGGCCAGGTCCTTGTAGCTCTTGAAGGCCTTCACCCGGTCCAGGCTGGACTCCAGGGCGGCCCGGCCCAGGCCCTTGCGCACCATGAGCAGGGGTTCGCCGCTTGCGGGCAGCCAGAATACGCCCTGGGCCATGGTCCCGGTCAGGTAGTAGATGGACAGCCGGGAGAAGACCAGAAGCCCCCCGGCCCCGGGCGCGACCTCGGCCAGAAAGGTCCGGCATTTGTCCCAGCGCTTGCGCAGGGCGGACTCCGGGATGACGGCCAATGCTTCGAACATGGAAGGCTCCTTATGGGCTTTTCAACCTGGCCCGTTTGCGCTACGACGCCCGGGAAGGAAGTGCATGCATGCTCATCGACGACAAGGAGCTAACCGCCCGCTTGCGCCAGGTCAAGACCATCGCCGTGGTCGGGGCCTCGGACAAGCCCGGGCGTCCGGTGGACCGCGTGGGCCGCTATTTGATCGAGGCCGGGTACACGGTCATTCCCGTGCATCCCAAGCGCGGCGCGATCTGGGGCCTTCCGGCCTACGCCAGCCTGGCCGACGTTCCCGGCCCCATCGACCTGATCGACCTTTTCCGCGCCCCGGAAAACTGCCCGGCCCATGCGGCCGAAACCGTGGCCCTGTCCCCGCCGCCCGCCCTGTTCTGGATGCAGTCGGGCATCGACAGCCCCGAGGCCCGGGCCATCCTGGCCGCCTCGCCCGTCCAGGTGGTGGCCGACCGCTGCCTCATGGTGGACCACCGCCGCCTGCTGGGGAACGGGAAATGAGCGGGGCGGTCTTTGACTGCCGCCGGTGCGGGGAGTGCTGCCAGGGCGAGGGCGGGATCGTGCTCTCGGCCAAGGACCAGGCCCGCCTGGCCGCGCACTTACGCCTCACCGTGCCGGACCTCCTGTCCGCCCACGCCCGGCCTGCCGAGGGCAAATTCATCCTCACCTGCGGGCCGGACGGGTTCTGCCGCTTCTTCCGCCAGGGCGCGGGCTGCTCCATCCACCTGGCCCGGCCGGACATCTGCCGGGCCTGGCCCTATTTCCACGGCAATTTGAAGGACCCCGAGAGCTTCGCCATGATCAAGGAGGGCTGCCCGGGCCTGGACCCGGCCGGGGATTTCGCCGCCTTCCGCCACGAGGGCCTGGCCTATCGCCAGGAACACGGCCTGGTCTCTGCTGCGCCGGACGCGGCCAATGCCTTGAAACCCCTGCCGGACGAGACTTAAATACCCATGGCCCTGACCCTGACCAACTGCTACCGCGTCCTGCAAATTCCCCGGGACTCCGGCCTGGACGAGGTCAAGAGCGCCTACCGCCGCCTGGCCTTCCAGCTCCACCCGGACTTGAATCCCGAGGACCCCAAGGCGGCGGCCAAGTTCCAGAAGGTCAACGAGGCCTATGTCTTTCTCTCCCGGGTCCTGGCCGACCATGCCAATGGCGCGCAAACCGGCGGTCAGGCTGGCGCCCCGGCTGGCGACAAGGCGGGCCAGTCCAAGGCCGGCCCCAGCGCCCCGCCCCCGCCCGGTCCCCCGGGCCAATCTCCTGGAGCATCCCAGTCCGCCCCGCCGCCCGGCGGCCCGACCAAACCCGGCCCCAGCGTCCCGCCCCCGGGCCAGGGCCTGGGCCAAGGCCGCAAGGCCTGGCAGAACCGGGGCTCCTTCCGCAAGGAGGACGTGCTTTCGGACATCCTGAAAGACCCCTTCGCCCGCCAGGTCTTCGAGGACATCTACCGCCAGATCAAGGACGGGACCCTGGCCCCGGACAAGACCTTCCGTCGCCGCAAGCTGTCTTTGTCCTGGGGCGGGAAGTCCCTGGACCTGGACCTCTCCCAGGGGGTCTGGGGCGGGATCAAGTCCTGGGCGCACGCCCAACTGGACCACGAAGAGACCGTGCATTTCCCCTTCTCCCTGCTGAAACCCGGTCGCACCATCCGGGTGACCATCTCCCGCCGATTCGGCCCGGAGCGCACCCTGGACATCACCCTGCCCGCGGACTTCGTGCCCGGCCGCCCCATCCGCCTGAAAGGCCTGGGCCGCAAGCTCGGCCCCCTGACCGGGGACCTGTATTTGAAAGTTTTGCCCAAATGAGCGGGGCCTCCTGGCCGGACCTCCCCCTAAACGGGTGTCCAGAGGGCGCAGCCCTTTGGCCCCCGGAGGGGCACGGGACCCCGGCCCGCCCGGCAGGCCCGGGCGGCAGGCCCGGCCCGGCCCTGTGGGCGGTGCTGTGCCTGGGCCTGCTCCTGCCTGGCCTGGCCCTGGCCCAGGGGGAGGAGCTCACGGTCAACTTGAAGGCCCGGGTGCTGCCGGTGTTCGCGGCTACCATGGCCAGGGACGCGGTGCTGCGCGCGGGCCGAACAGAGAACTCCACGGCCAAGGGCAGGCTCAAGGCCGGGCAGAAGGTCCAGGCCGGGTATCTGCGCCAGGGCTGGCTGGCGGTGTTCGATCCCGGGGCCAAGGAGCCGCAGGAGGCCCAGGCCAAGGGCTACGTGGCCGCCGAACTGCTGCGACTCCCAGGTATGGAAAGGGCGGGCATGGAAAGGGCGGGCCGGGCCGGGACGACGGCCGGACAGGGGGCCGGACAGGGGGCCGGACAGGCGGGCCAGGCCGCGAACGCCAGTATGCCGGGCAAGGCGGTCAAGGCGGCCAAGGCCAGGCCCCTTTCCACACTCACGCCCGAGGAGGCGGCCCAGACCCTGTACCTGGTCCAGGCCGCGGCCTTTCCGGATCGGACCTCGGCCGAGGGCGTGGCCCGCATCCTGCGCAAGCAGGGCTTCGACCCACGGCTTCTCAGCCTGGACGGGGGCGACGAGGGGGTGTTCTCCGTGGTGGTCCTGGGCGCGTTCCCGGACAAGGCCGCAGCCCTGGCCCTGGCCGAGCGCTACCTGGGCCGCAGCGGCAAGGTGGCGAGGGTGAACACCCTGACCCGGGGGGCGTATGAGCAGGGGCTGACAGCCCGGCCCTGACGATCCGTTTGCAACGCGAAGGTGAATTCGGGCCTTCAATATCCGGCGCTTTTGCCTAAGGTATCAAAACCACGCCATATTATAGTTCCTGTTTTTGCTATAATCCCCTTTTCATCTTTTTTGCTCCGTGGTAGGGCCAAATATTCGGATCGGCTCTCCCGCATGACGCGCGCCCCCCTCCCTCTGTCGAGCCCAGGACCCCTTGCGCGAGGCGTGTTGCCTTCTTATCTGTTTTGAACCGGGCCTCAACCGCGAGAGGTAGATATGCCGCCCACGGCGAACCGCAAGAAGTATTCTGATCAGCTCAACAGCCTGCTGGCCACGGCCCGCCAGTCCGGGGTCATCCCGGTGGGCGGCTGGGCCGAGCTGGAGCGGACCCATGGCGAGGAGATCTACGCCGAGGCCCTGTACCAGCTCACCCGCCTGGAGTTCGCGCCGCCCGAGGCCAAGGAGGCCTGGCTCGGGGTCCTGGTGCATCAGGACGCCCTGCGCCGCAAGCTGGCCCGCAACGTGAGCCTGATCACGGCCGTGTGCGACTATTTCCTGTCCGTGCGCCCCATGGTCAAGGAGCCCATCCTGGTGGAGCTGGTCATGCTCCGGCAGAGCGAGGAAGGGGCCTTGCGGGACGAGTTGACCGGGCTGTTCAACCGCCGCTATCTCAACCAGGAATTGCCCAGCGAGATGGAGCGGTTCCGGCGTTTCGGCCATCCTTTTTCCGTGCTCATGCTGGACCTGGACCATTTCAAGCAGGTCAACGACACCTTCGGGCATCTGGCCGGGGACCAGGTGCTGCGGGACCTGGCCGAGCTGCTCCACCAGACCGCCCGGCTGTACGACCGGGCCGTGCGCTATGGCGGGGAGGAATTTCTGGTGGTCCTGCCCCAGGTCAGCCGCGAGGAGGCCGTGGCGGCTGCCGAGCGCATCCGGGAGGCCGTAGCCGGTCATGCTTTCCGCTTCGAGGGCCGGGACCTTGAGCCGATCACCGTGAGCATCGGGTCAGCCACCTTCCCCATGGACGCCATGGACTCGGAGACCCTTTTGTCCCGGGCGGACCAGGCCCTGTACCAGGCCAAGATCACGCGCAACGCCGTGGCCGCCTATCAGGACACCAACCGCCGCCACCCCCGGTTCCCCCTGGACATACCGGTGAATGTGCGGGGCATGGGTCCGGAGCACAAGTTTCTGCCGGGCCGGGTGAAGAACATCAGCTTCGGCGGGCTGTTGTTCGAGACCGATGGGGCCGCGCCCCCGGACGGCATGCTGGAGGTGATCATCGCGGACCCCACCCGGGGGGCGCGTTTCTTCACCCTGGCCAGCGTGCGCCGGGTGGAGCAGGACGGGGAGAACGGCTTTCATCTGGGCCTGTCCTTTGAGTTGTCCTCGCCCGAGGAGCAGAAGGCCCTCATGACCCTCATCGAGGCCCACGCCGAGCCCAGGGCCGCCTAGTTCGACCCCCCGGAAGATCATCCGGTCTGGCCCGAAGCGAAGAGTAAGAAATAATTTAATTTTTCTCCGTCTCTTGCCACTTCCTCTCCGTCTCTGTCGCCTCCTAGATCTGGGGCTGGCCGCAGTTGGCCTTGAACCATTCCCAGAGCTCCAGGCGCTCGGCTCGGGCCACGCCTTTCTGGTCCCGGTACAGGGGCGCGCCCAGGCGTTCCCAGGTCCTGACCCGGCGCGGGGACACGGCGAACAGCCCGGCGATCTCGTCCAGGCCGTTCAAGAGCTCCACGGGCCGGGGGGGCGGACCCTGGGACAGCCCGGCAGGCAGTTCCGGCGCGGGCGCGGGCGAGGCGGGCCAGGCCTGATCGGGCAGGAGCAGCCCATCCCCTGACCCATCCCCTGACCCATCCCCTGACCAGTTCGCCTCTTTTGCGGCCCCTCGGCCAGCGGGCGATTGACCTGCGGCGGCCTGGCCCCGGTCCCCTGATTTTCCCTGCCCCTTGGCCCGCGCGGCCGTCTTTTCTCCCATCCTGATCCTCCTTCCCTGACTTGTCTCGGTTCAGACATTCCCGCTGACGTCCGGAGGCCTCGGTTCGGCTGTCCCCCGCAGCATGGCCTGGATGCGGGCGATATGGGCCTTGGCCCGGGCCGTCTCGGCCTCGGTGGGCTTGGGCCTGGGGGGCGGGGCCGGGCGTGGGGGGCGGGGCCGGGATGCGGCCAGGGCCTGGTGGGCCTCCAGGATTTCCGCCGGATTGGGGAAGTAGCGGCAGGTCCGGCGCACCTGGCGCAGGGCCTGGTCCAGGTCCTGGTCCGAAAGATCGTCGAGGTCCGAGCCCCAGACCTGGGCCAGGACCTCAAGCTCCTCCTGGGTGCGCCGGGCCTTGGGATACACGATGGCCAGGAGGGCCAGGTGGCGTTTCACTGCGGTTGGACTGGGCATGGGGGGCCTCCAGAAGTTGGCGGGCCAGGCGTTGGCGCAGGCGGTCGGGGTCCTCGGGCCGATGGGGCGGGACAATGGGGGCGATGGGGGCGGTCGGGGCAATGGGGGCGACCGGGGAGGGTCGCGCGGGCGGGCGCGTCTTGGCCTTTTTCTTGTCCGGAGGGGGAGACGGAGATGGAGAGGGAGAGGGGGCAATGCCCGGGGCCTGCGGGCCAAAAAAAGGGCAATGCGGATGTATGCCGGTCGCATTGCCGCGCGCATGGACCGAAGGCAGGCCGGAAACTGGGACGGTAGAGCCTGGCTGTGTCGTGGAGGCAGCACTTGGCGAGACCGTGGTCGCCCCGTCCTCCGGGGCTTGGGGCCGGGACCAGCGGGCCTTGGCCGCCTGGCTGGCCCGGGCCGAGCGCTCCGGGGCCGAGGCGGCAAAGGCGTTGTGCTCCTGCCAGCCGTGGATGGAAAAGCCCTCGGCGTCGCGGTCCAGGAATCCGACCTGTTCCAGGGCCGCGACCAACACGTCCGGGTCCCCGGCCCAGGACGCGTCCAGGGCGATGTCCCCGGGGTCCGCGCCCAGGCGGCCGTCCGGCCGGTTCTGGGCGGCCGAGAGCAGCAGGTCGATGAAGGCCAGGACCCCCTCGGGACCGAGCAGGCGCTGAAGCTTGCGGCGCTTGCGGTGGGTCGAAAAGGTCACGGCCAGCCGGATGTCGCGGTTCATGGGCCTTTCCCCTTCCGGGCCAGGCCCGGGGATTTTTTGTCTCCAAAAAACGTGAAAAACAGGAATGCACTGTATACGATAAAAGAATTCCTGTCAAGGGGGATGGGGGAAAATGGGCGGAGCATGAATTTAATATCGTTTTATTACAGTGTGATATCCTAATAGAACGACCGTGCTGTCCAGGACGGTATCGGGCCTGTCCAGTACCCAATCAGGGAATACCCGCCAGTTGTTACCAGGGGGCGGATGGGCCGGGAAGCGGCTTGGGGACAGGGCGGGCCGGGGGTGGTTGGGGAAAAGGCTAGGGGAGGGGTGTGGAAAAAAAGAGCGACCGTCTCCGGGGGACCACGACGACTGACCGGGAAGCAACGAAGAAGATGAAGAATAAGAATTATTTTTCTTTATCTTTCGGGGTCTTGGTGAAGTCTGGTCGCAAAATGAAACAGCTTCAGGCGGAAGAAAGCGAACAATTTTTCTCTTGTTCTTGGTTTTGGCCAAGTCTGGCCGCAAAACCCGGCCAGCACCAAGCGAAAGAAGAATATTCTTTCTTTTTCTTCGGTTTCTTGGGGATGAGTGGTCTGGAACCTCCTTTAACTCCAGGTAAAGGCGGCCATGGACAGCACCCCGTAGGCGAAGCTGGCGTGCAGTTGCCTGGCCCGCTCGCCCGCGCCCAGGGCCACGAAGAGCGGCAGGAAATGCTCGGGCGTGGGGTGGTTGCGCCGGGCCTGGGGCGCGGTGTTCAGGTAGTCCAGCAGGGCCTCCTCCCGACCGGCCAGCACGGCCTCGGACAGCCAGCGGTCGAAGTCCCGGGCGTAGTCCGCAGGCTCGGACTCCGGGAAGCGCAGGTCCCGCAGGTTGTGGGTGGCCCCGCCGCTGGCCAGGATGAGCACCCCTTGGCTGCGCAAGGGGGCCAGGGCCCGGCCCAGGGCCAGGTGATGGGCCGCGTCCGCCTCGGGCTGCACGGAGATCTGGACCACGGGCACGTCCGCCTCGGGGTACATGAGGGAGAGCGGGACCCAGGCCCCGTGGTCCAGGCCGCGCACCGGGTTCTCGGCCGAGATCAGGCCGCTTTCGGCCAGGAGCACGGCCGCGCGCCGGGCCAGGTCCGGATCGCCCGGGGCCGGGTAGGTGATCTCGTACAGTTCGTCGGGGAATCCGTAGAAATCGTAGATGGTGGTCATCGTGTCCGCGCCGGACAGGGTGGGGGCCTTGGCGGTCCAGTGGGCCGAGGCGCAGAGCACGGCCTTGGGACGGCCGCAGGTCTCGTCCAGGGTCCGGCCCAGCTCCTTCAGGAACTCCCGGGCCGGGGTGGGCGTGAGCACCAGGCTGGGCGCGCCGTGGGACACGAACACCGAGGGGAAAACCGTGGCCATGGACTGCCTCCCTTCAAGAACCGGATGTCCCTTGTTGCCCCAAATTCCGGCTCGGGGGAAGGGGCAAGGCGGGAAGCGAGCCCCCGCCCGCCACATTGTCGGCTGCACATGGCCCGCATCCTCTTGCCAAAAGCCCGAATCAGGATCATGGATTTAGGAGATCAGAAACCTTTGGCGAACCCATGGAGGGTCTAAGCCATGAAGATGCTCATTCTCTATTATTCGATGTACGGCCATATTCACGCCATGGCCCAGGCCGCGGCCAAGGCCGCTTCCGAGGTCCCGGGCGTGGACGTGGCCCTGCGCCAGGTTCCCGAGACCCTGAGCGCCGAGGCCATCGCCAAGATGGGGGCCACCGAGGCCCGCAAGGCCATGGACCAGATTCCTCTGGCCACGGTTGAGGAGTTGGCCCTGGCCGATGCCGTGCTGTTCGGCACGCCCACCCGGTTCGGGAACATGTGCGGCCAGATGCGCCAGTTCCTGGACTCCACCGGCGGGCTGTGGATGAAGGGGTCGCTGGTGGGCAAGCCCGGCGGGGTGTTCACCAGTTCGGCCACCCAGCACGGCGGCCAGGAATCCACCATCTTAAGCTTCCACACCTATCTCCTGCACCAGGGCATGGTGGTGGTCGGCCTGCCCTACGCCTTTGCCGGGCAGATGGGCGTGGACGAGATCGTGGGCGGCTCGCCGTACGGGGCCAGCACCATCGCCGCTGGCGACGGTTCGCGCCTGCCCTCGGAGCGGGACCTGGACGGCGTGCGCTATCAGGCCAAGTACCTGGCCGGGATCGGGTTGAAGCTCAAGGCCTAGGGGCCGGATCGATTCACGGGCGGGGGCGACCCCCGTAGGAAGAAGCATGTTTGGGCCGGGGTCGGCACGGGCGGGGGCCTGTGTCGGCCCCGGCTTTTTGTCTTTTGGGATGGGTGGATCAGGCGGGTACGGGCGGGTATTGACAAGTGACAATTGTCGATATACACTTTGCCCATGATCCTGGGTTTCCGACATCGCGGCCTGCGCCGATTGTACGAAGAGGACGACCGGCGTGGTCTGAACCCGGAGCATGTGGAAAAAATCCGGCGCGTTCTGGCCCAATTGGACCAGGCCACCCGGCCCGACGACCTTGATTTTCCGGGATACCGGCTGCACCCGCTCAAGAGCGACCGGGCCGGGATGTGGAGCGTGACCATTCGCGCCAACTGGCGCATCATCTTCCGCTTCGAGGGACAGGACGTGACTGACGTGGACTACCTCGACTATCACTAGGGGGCCGATATGATGAAGAATCCTCCCCATCCGGGGCTGACCGTGCGCTACGATTGCCTGGAGCCCCTGGGCCTGTCCGTCACTGGAGGGGCCAAGGCCCTGGGCGTCTCCCGCCAGGCCCTAAACAATCTGGTGAACGGCAAGGCGGGAATTTCGCCGGAAATGGCCATCCGCCTGGCCAAGGCCTTTGGGAGCACGGCCGAGACCTGGCTGCGCCTGCAAATGGCCTACGACCTGGCCCAGGCCCGCCAGCACGAGGGAGATATCCTGGTGGCGCGGGTCGCGCCGGTTGTGGGCAAGGGGCTGTCGGCGTAGCCCCCTCTTCCTACCCCCGCTGCCCTAAATCCCGCAGCACGGCGGAGTGGATCGGGTCGTGGGCGTAGCGCTCCAGGATGAGCTGGGCGTGCACCGGGTCCTTTAGGTAGGCCATGAGCCGGGTGTTCAGGAAGCCCCCGCTTTTCAGGTGGGCCTCGGCCTCGGCCATCTTGGCCACGGCCTGGGAGATCTGGGTCCCGAAATCCTGCATGGCCCGGTCCAGGTCCTCGGCCGAGGCCATGCCCGCGCGCCAGTTGGCCTCCATGCCCTCCAGCCGTTCCCGGGCCTGGCGGTAGCGCTCCACCTGGACCAGATAGGCCAGGGCCAGGCCCGCGCCCTCCGGGGCCTTCAAACAGGACTCCACCTCGGCCGGAAAGATGGAGGCCGGTGGCCCGCCGCCCAGACCCTGGGCCAGGGGCTTGGCGGCCGCCGCCTCGGACTCCTCGTCCTTGACCAGGCGCAGGTCCAGTTCCGGGGGCATGCGCAGTTTGCGCACCTGCACGAAATTCTTGGCCAAAAGATTGCGGATGGTGTCGTAGTCCTCGCCGTTCTCGCCCACGGACTCCAGCACCCCGGCCATGGATTGCAGGCAGACGGGCTTGTCCACCACCGTGAGCGGGGACCCGGGCTGGAAGAGCAGCTTGGACAGCTCCAGGAGCTTGGCGATCAGTTCGCTGCGGCCCTGGATCATGCGTCGGTGCCGGGTCTTGCCCAGGGTGAAGCGCGTGGTCCCCTCGGTCCAGGCCACGCGGTAGTCCTCGTTGTAGCGCCGGGCCGCCTCGACCATTTCCTGGGCCAGAAGCGCGGCCTTGGGCATCTTGCGCAGGGTCTCCAGGCGCAGGAAGGACTCCACCCGGGCCTGGTCCATGGCGAAAAAGGCCCGGCTGTTGCACACGAACCCCCGGGTGCGCACCAGGTCGTCGTCCTTGCCCGCCGCCGCGCTCCGGGGCCGGGCCGGGCCTGCTCCCGGGGCCGGGCCGTCGGCCGGGTCCTTGACCGGGGTGAACTCGACCACCAGGTCCTCCAGGCGATCCTCCCCGGTCTGGATGGTCACGCTGTCCAACTCCTCGGGGGGCCGGGGGGCCAGGTTGCGGCCCAGGATGCGGGACAGGTCCCGGACGTAGGCCTCGGCCGCGTCCCCGGCCACCGGGATGAAGTCCAGGGCCTGGACCAGGGCCTCGGCCCGGCGTTTTTGCTCCTCGGGCGGGAACTCCTCGGCCCGGCCGGTCTTCATCATGGCCTGGGTGGCCAGGGCGTGCAGGCCGGTGAAGAACTCGTCCCGGCCGATGAAGGCCCAGGCCATGTACTCCCGGGGCACCGGAAGCTGGCCCATCTGGCGGCGGAGTATCTCGAAAAGCAGGTGGTTCTGGCGGTGCAGGCCCGGGGTGAGCAGCTTGACCTGGGGGGCCAGCTTGCCCATGAGCGCGGTGAAATCCGGGCCGAGCTGGGCCTTTTCGAAGGCGGCCACATCCACCCGGGCAAAGGGGCTGCCGAAAAGGTTCACCGAACGGGTCAGCTTGCCCTGGACCTTGCGGTAGAGCACGTCCATGCCCGCGTAGAGCGCCTCGAACAGGGCCGTGCTCTCCCGGGCCGCGTCCTCCCGGCTGTCCCAGACCGGCTTGGTCAGCCCGATCCGGGCCTTGGCCCGGTTGTACATGCCCACCTTGATGATCCCGGTCTGGTTCTCGGGCTGGTCGTGGTCCCGCAGCCTTTTGGCGATGCCCTTCATGAAGGTGTTGTAGGCCTCCTTGAACTTGGGCGCGGCCGTGGGGTCCTGCTCGTAGAGGATGCGGTTGCGCAAATAGGTGGCCTGGTAGATCTCCTGGGCGCTCAAGGGATTGGTGTTGAACTCCGTGATCAGGTCCTGGGCCAGGAGATGGAACTGCTCCTCGTCCAGGATGCGGTCCTTGCTGGCCTGGCGCATGGCGGCCATGACTTCCTTTTCCAGGGGAGAGGGCGGATTGGCCATAGGGACGCGGTCCTCTTGAGAGATTCGGAATAGTTCCGGGCTAGCCCGAAGGGCTGATTTTCGTCAAGTAGAGAAATGACCGGCCCGCTGCCTCCCAGACTGGCCGATTCGGGCCGATTCGGGCCTGAAAAAAACAGGGTCCGTCTGAGCCGAAAAATAAGAACAGTTATTTTCTACCCTTGTGCGGCCGGAAGGTCAACGCCAATTCCCAGGCCCAGGCCAGACCCCTTGTCAGGACACTTTCTTGTGGGTATCCAGGCCCCAGCCCGAACTGGAGCGAACCCGGCGCGGACGTGTGCGCGCCAGTCCTCAAGGGAGCCCCATGCCCACCCGGCTTCTCTGTCTCTTCCTGGCCCTGGCTCTTTTTTCGGCCCCGGGCCCGGCCGTGTGCGCGGCCCCTGACGCCCCGGTGGACCTGGACGTGCTCTTCATCGAGTACCCGCCCTATTACTTCACCGGCCCGACCGGCCAGCCCGGCGGATTCTTTCTGGAGCGGGCCGCGCGCCTGCTGGCCGAGGCCGGGGTGAACCCGGTGTTCCGCTCCATGCCCAGCAAGCGCGTCCTGGCCGCCATCCAGGCCGGGGAGCGGGCCTGTTCCCTGGGCTGGTTCAAGACCCCGGAGCGGGAGGCCTTCGCCCGCTTCTCCCTGCCCGTCCACGTGGACCGCCCGCCGGTGGCCCTGGTGCGCAGCCAGGAGGCGGGCTCGTTCGCGGGCCAGACCACCCTGGCTGGGTTGGCCGCCTCGGGCCGCTTCTCCATGGGCCGCATCGCCGGGCACTCCGAGGGCGCGGCCGTGGACGCCCTGCTGCCCCCCCTGGCCAATCGGACCATCCTGGTCACCGGCGAGCAGGCCCAGCTCTTCCACATGCTCAGGGCCGGGCGCTTCGACTTCTTCCTGACCGGGCCGGAGGAGATCGACCAGCTTCTGGTTGTCACCGGCCTGGCCCGGGCCGATTTCGCGGTCCTGCCCCTGACCGACCTGCCCCAGGGCAACGCCCGGCACATCATGTACTCCCGGGCCGTGGACCCGGATCTGGTCCGCCGGGTGGATCAGGCCATCCGCAAGGCCGGTTTTTCCCGCTGATCCCCGGGCCGGAGTCAAAGATTTAACATGTTGGAACAATTTGTCTTTTTTCGGCCGTTGTCCGAAACGGCCGGGGCGGGCGGCCCGTCTGCGTTCCTGGTGGAAAACCCGGGAATATGATTGACCTTTTCCCGAGGGCCAGGCTATAAGCTTGGCTGGGCGCGGGCGGATGCCCGCCTGGCCCCGGACCCTTTGACCGCCCCTTACGAGGAAGCTCATGCCAACTTTTCCCCTCATCCTGGGCGTCTATTCCCTGAAGAAAATGTCTGAAATCGGCTTGGGCGATTCCATGACCAAGCGCGAGACCTTGAGCTACTGGTACGTGCGCCAACTGGCCCAGGACACCATTGAGGTCCAGCCCTTGAACATCTACCACGTGCCCTCGGGGGTGAAGCAGGAAATCCCGATCAAGGAGTTCCTCAAGCATTACAACCCCGAGCCCCAGTACTACAAAAGCAACACGGTCCCGGCCCTGCAGAGCCTGGCGGAAAAGATCGCCAAGGGCCAGGAGCTGTTCGCCAAGGGCGAGCTGGACGAGGCCGAGAAGCAGTTCCTGAAATCGCTCATGATCGACGACCAGAGCGTGAAGGCCAACTACGGTCTGGGGCAGGTCTACACCGAAAAGAAAGAGTTCGATAAGCTGAAAAAAGTCCTGAACACCCTGCTCAACCTGGACCTGGCCTTTGCCCAGGAGAACCGGGAGCAGTTCAACAGCTTCGGCATCACCCTGCGCAAGAACAAATGCTTCGACGAGTCCATCCGCTTTTATTCCCGGGCCTTGGAGCTGAACGCCATGGACGAGCACGTGTACTTCAACATGGCCCGGGCCCACTACGAGAAGGGGGCCGTGGACGAGTGCATGAACAACCTGAACATCGCCCTGGCCGTGAACCCGGACTTTGTCGAGGCCAGGAAATTCCTGGACTACTGCCAGAGGAACCCGGCCCCTCCGGCCGCTGGCTAGGCCTCGCCTGGCAGGGCGTTGCCGAGGGCAGGGTGCGGCCGGGCGTCAGGCCCGCCGTCCTCCTTCTGATCCTCTGCCTGCTCGGCCCCTGCCCGGCCCAGGGCCGGAACCTGACCATCAACACCTCCCACGGCCCGCCGCGCTCCACTGAGTCCGGGACCGGATTCCTGGACCGGGCCGTGGTCCAGGCCTTCGGACGCCTGGGCGTGAACGCCAGCATCGCGCACCGGCCCTCGGAGCGGGCGCTCATCCAGGCCAACGCCGGCCTGGACGACGGGAACTTCGCCCGGGTGGCCGGGATCGAGAAGTACTACCCCAACCTGGTCATGGTCCCGGAGCCCGTCACGGTGTTCAACTTCACGGTCTTCTCCCGGGACCAGGAGCTGCGGATCGAGAAATGGGAAGACCTGGCCCTGTTCCACGTGGGCATCGTCATCGGCTGGAAGATCCTGGAGGAGCACATCACCCAGGCCCGCTCCCTGACCAAGGTCAAGGACGGGGAGGCCCTGTTCGCGCTTCTGGCCCACGGCCGCATCGATGTGGCCGTCTACGACCTGCTCCAGGGCCAGGACCTGGTGCGGCGCAAGGGTCTGTCCGGGATCACCGCCCATGAGCCCCCCTTGGCCCGCCAGGACATGTTCCTGTACCTGAACCGCCGCCACCTCTCCCTGGTCCCCCTTCTGACCGGAACCCTTCGGGACATGAAGCGGGACGGCACCCTGGACCGCCTGGTGGAAGAGGCCTTGAGCGAGGACGGGCGGCCGTAAGGAGGGGCAGGCTGGCCCGCTCGTCCGGCCTTGCGCTGCGCGCCCTGGCCGTGTGAGCCCCTTCAGGGGGCCAAAGGGCTTTCGCCCTCTGGACTCCCGAAGTAAAGAACACTCATTTTAGAGAAAAACCTTGTAGTTAAACTTTAAGGCGGTGCCCAGCTTCTTTGCCATTTCAACACTGATTGCCCTGCGTCCATTTTCCATGTCGCAGATGTTGGATCGGGCTACGCCAACAGCCTTGGCAAGCTGGGCCTGGGTCATGTCTTCGCGCAGCCGTGCGCCCCGGAGCACTTCGGAGGGAGCGGGGCGGGGCACCTCGATCAGCTCTTCATCATCCCCTTCCGGCGTTAAGGCAGAAATCAGATCCTCAAGCGCCTTCCGAATCTTTTCGGGATCAACCGTAGAGGGCAGCCAGGCCCGAAATTCAACAAAGCCGTCCGTAGTCCGCGCCTTCGTGAGTACCGACATAAACCACCTCCATTTCTTTTGGACCCGTCGGGTCATTTTGAGTACCCATTTCATGAGTCATAAGTACCCATTTTGAGGGATCGGGTCAATCAGGAATCCTGAACGTACGATTTTTGCCAAATCGTGTTCTGGCCCCAACTGCCTTGAGCGGATGGCTCAATAAGTTTTCCGGTTTCCCGCCCCCATCCGGCCCGCCCCCTCCCGGCCGGTTTTTTCATCCGTCCCCCCAATCTCTGCTTGACAACGCCTTTGATGACCCGGCGCTTTTATGGTCACAACTACCGGCTATCGAGGGGTGGGTACCCTGGCTGTACCCTAGCTCTACCCTATCCCAGGGGTGCTCCAGCGTGAGGGTCGTTTTTTCCACTCCATGATGATCGCAAGTCGAAAGGTTCCTGGACCAGGGGCCGGACAGCACTCGCGCCGCGCGGGCCGGGAATATTTGACATGCGGTATGCGGCACGGTATTTTTATTGTCAAAAACGCGAAAGAGTTTTAGGAGAAAGCCATGGACTACTGGATGGAAGGATCGAACAGCGGAAGCGACGAGGATACGACCCAGGACCAGACCTCGCCCATCGCGGCCCCCCCGGAGAAAACCCTGGGCGAGTGGCTCTATCCGAACATGAAGCAGAGCTTCATGCGGGACCAGCCCGACGAGGGCGGCGGTGACGGTTCGGCTCCCGGGGCCGGGGACAGTGGGGGCGACTTCTGGAAAGGCCTCGGCGATTTCTTCGGCCCGGACGAGGCCGAGGCCAAGGGGAACAAGTCCGCCAACTATAATCCGTACCCTGCCGACGCCTCGGAGGCGGAGAGGTTGGATCATCTGCCCCGGGTGCTTTATAAGGAAACAGCAGGAATGCGGCCCCAGTCCGTGGACCCCACGGCTGGCCCTGACAATCGGGACAAATGGGACCCTGCGTCCTTCGAGGACTTGCAGAACGGCAGGAAGCATATGGTCGTGGTGGCCATGCGCAATCCGGGCGTGGGTTATTTCGAGGGCAACGATTTCGATCCAAAAGTTTGGAACGATTGCCAAGCGGCGGCCAAGGAAGGCATGGGCTTGGAGGAATATATGCCGGAAGAGGTGCAGCATTTTTATATGGCCAAAGAGGGTGTACCGGTCGATAAAGACATTAAGTGGGCTCAAGACAACTCCATATTTGATACTTTTGGCCCTTTCAAGAGTTATGGTGGGGACATATCGAAAGGCAATAACGCGATCATCCGCATCCATGAGAAAAAGCAATATTGAAGGAGCAGGGACATGAAAAGTCTGTATGTCACCATGCTGGTTGTAGTATTGGTCTGTTTTTTGTGTGGAACGGCTCTGGCCTGCGAAGACGATCCAGGATTAAATTTGCAGGTGAAATATATTGGGCCGGTATGTGGCGTCGGCGGATCTGATTGGCTCTTCACCGAGTTATCCAAAACCCCCGAAAAATCTCTGTGTGCATTGGTGAAACAACTGAACACCACCAGTGTGAAGGAATTACACCCTGGGGATTGGGAGAGCAATGTGGACGCCAGCAGTCAGGTCTGGCGCATCCGGGCCTTGCGGTTCCTGACCTGCGGCCAGGATTTCTCCTCTTTCACCCAGTACAGGCCGGACAAGGCCAGGGACCCCGAGGACTATTGGAGTCACCTTGCGGGGGGTGCACTCAGGAATAAAAAACCCGGCGATCAGGTGGAGGTCCTGTTCTTC
>CAILNX010000015.1 GCA_903835685.1 uncultured delta proteobacterium | reverse complement strand
TACGGTATTTAGCTGGGCATACTATGTGATACAGCAAGACAGAAACATTATGCCGTTTGTGGATATATTGGCTCATGGCACCTTGGCTAGCACACGAAGACTAAACGAAGCAAGCTTCGAGGAATTGACCCGCAGTGATTAAATATTGTTATAACAAATTCTGGCGAACTTGATATAACACAAAATTTCTTCGATCAACAAGACACGTGGGGCCTTGTCATAAAAAACGGGAGTGTCGTAGACGAGCCGCGATTACTATCTTCTAATTCAGATTATCTTCGCTCAAACTTAAATCCTCGACTACTCAAGGGCAATACAATCTCATTTAATAAATCTATATTTGAAAAAAAGAAATCATTTAATATTGAGCTACTAGTTTTGCACAATGCGACAGAAAAACCACAAATAATTCCTATTGGTAAAATATTGGGAATTGACAAAATTGACATAAAATATCCGGCGGACAATATCAACGATTTTTCATTGTTTATTTCAGAACTTTTCCACGGCACAATTTCTGTAAATTTTGCAAGATTTGCATTGTTTTTCGTAGTTAGTATTGCACTTTTTATTTGTAGCTTCATTTTAAATCTTATTCTTGATAAAGCTATTTATTCATGGATTCACTTCCGCGAAATTAAAAAATTTGCAGCAGAACATAAAATTGACATTGAAACATTTGAATCCAAGAAAAGATTTGTATATTTATACAGAATATATAAGGAAGAAGGTCCAAACATTTTGCAATTATATCTTTCAATAATTGAAAGTGGATTTATATCTATATTTTTTAGCACAATAAACGAGGCTATAGGCGTAGATGTGAAACAATTCAACTCCATAGAAGCCCTCAATAAAATTAAAAATTCGCCTGAATTTCAATCAATAGAGCTGCATTTTATGAGATTCTTTGATGACTGCCTTTACTACGGTTTTATTGATATAAATGAAGGGAAACCTCAAATCAACGATACTTTTATAAAATGGATACATACACTCATAAAAAAACAGATACCACAATAATTTATAATTGGTGTAGGGATTTGACTGGTGATAACCACTCTTCTGTAGTCTGGAAATGCCCACGACGATGAGCAACGATACCCACTCCATCCTTCGCCAACACAAGGTCCCACCATCGCGTACCCCCCAATAAGGGCTTATCTTTCCCCTGGGAGGTCATTGCCGTGGGGGTGTCGCGGGCTGTGCTGTGGCGGGAGTGGAAGCGCTTCAAAGAGGCCCTGGCCACGCCCCCCTGCCCGGCGGCAGGGTGCGCGGCCTGCGGGCGGTGCGGGGCGGAGCGAAAGGAGTGGCCATTGCGAAGAGTTCCCCCTTCTCTCCAAGAATGATTATACTCCGCTCTGGGAGGGCTGCGGCTGCGAAGGACCGGAAGGTCGTGCCGCCACCCACCTCATCCGGCGACACAACCCAAGTTTTCGGCCCCCCGGGGGAACGTCATTGCGAGTCCGACCATGACCGCCGTCTATCTCAACCGCATCGCCACGGCCGTGCCGGACCACGACATCCACGCCAATTTCGTGCGCATCGCCCCGGCCATGCTGCACGACGAGCGCCGGCTGGCCGTTTTCAAGCGCATGGCCGCGCGGGCCAAGATCGAGCACCGCTACTCGGTGCTGGCTCCGGGCACGGCCCAGGAGCGCTTCGACGCCCAGGGCCTCTACACCCTGGGGGCCTTCCCGGACACCCGGACCCGCATGGGCCTGTTCGAGGACCAGGCCTTTGCCCTGGCCCGGCGCGCCCTGGACCGCCTGGACCTGGCCTCGGTCAAGGACCGGGTCAGCCACCTGATCCTGACCACCTGCACCGGACTGTACGCCCCGGGCGTGGACTTCCAGGTCATGCGCCACTATGGCCTGGCCGAGTCCACCGAGCGCACGGTCATCGGGTTCATGGGCTGCTACGCGGCCTTGAACGCCCTGAAGGCCGCCCGGCACTTCGTGCGCTCCGACCCCCAGGCCCTGGTCCTGGTGCTCAACCTGGAGCTGTGCACCCTGCATTTGCAGGAGACCAGCGACCTGGAAACGCTTTTGTCCTTCCTGGTCTTTGCCGACGGGTGCGCGGCCAGCCTGGTCTCGGCCGAGCCCACGGGCATCGAGCTTTTGAGCTTCCGCTCCACGGTCCTGCCCGCCAGCGAGGAATACATCACCTGGCGCATCGGCGGCTCGGGCTTCGACATGGTCCTGTCCGGCCAGATTCCGGCCAGCATCGCCAGCGGGCTGCCTCCGGGCCTGGAGGCCATCCTGGAAGGGGGCCGCGCCGAGGATATCGCCCACTGGGCCATCCACCCCGGGGGGCGGATCATCCTGGACGCGGTGCAAAAGGCCCTGGGCCTCCCGGACCGGCTCATGGAGTCCTCGCGCCGGATATTGCGGGACTTCGGGAACATGTCCTCGGCCACCATCATGTTCGTCTTAAAAGACCTCATGGAGCGGGCCAGCGCGCCCGGGCCAGGATGCGCCATGGCCTTTGGCCCGGGGGTCACGGTGGAGAGCCTGCTCTTTCATCTGCCGCAAGCGGGATCATCGGCCTCGGCGGCCCCGTCGCCCAAATGACCGGAACCTTCCTGGCCCGGCGCAGCACCGAGCTGGAGCGCCTGGACACCGAGCCTTACGGCTTCGAGGAATTCCAGGAGTATCTGCACGGGCTGGAGCACATCAACCGCTGGGTCCTGACCTACCGACCCACCCTCAAGTGGCTGGAAAAGGCCCTGGCCGCCCTGGCCCCCGGGCGCAGAATATCGATTCTGGACGTGGGCAGCGGCAACGGGGACATGCTCCGGCGCATCTGGACCTGGGGGCTTGGGCGCGGCCTGGACCTGGACCTGCTCGGGATCGACCTGAACCCCTGGTCCAGGAAGTCCGCCGAACTGGCCACTCCGCCGGGCGCGCCGATCCGCTTCGAGACCGCCGACGTCCTGGACTTCACCCCCCCGGACCCGGTGGATTTCATCATCTCCTCGCACCTGACCCACCACCTGACCGACGAGCAGAACGTCCGTTTCCTGCGCTGGATGGAGGCGCAGGCCCGGCATGGCTGGTTCATCAACGACCTGCACCGCCATGCCCTGCCCTATCATGCCGTGAAATACGCCATCCCGCTGGTGAGCCGCAATCCGTCCATCCGGCACGACGCCCCGCTGTCCGTGGCCCGGGCCTTCACCTCGGCCGACTGGCGGGGTCTCCTGGACGCGGCCGGGATTCCGGCGGGCCAGACCCGGCTGGCCTGGTTCTTTCCCTTCCGGTACTGTGTGGGACGAAGCAAGCCCTAGATTTTCTCAGGCCTTGCGGGCGGACACGATGGCCGAGACCTGAAAGGTCTGGGGTTCCAGGCTGATGTCCGTGAACTGGTGGGCTTTCAGGGCCCGGGTCAGGTCCTCCACCCACCGGGATTCCCGCACCAAGGCCGGGAGCTCCAGGAAGGAGACCGCCCATTCGGGATATTTCCAGACCCCGTAGGTGTGCAGGAAGGCGAAGTCCAGCTTCCAGAGCAGGGCACAGACCGGATTGGCCGGATAGGTCAGCTCGTGCATGATGAGCACCCCGCCCGGGCGGAGCATGGCCCGGGCATTGGCCACCAGGCGGGCCAGGTCCACGTACTTGGCCAGATACGAGGAGGTGACGGCGTCCACGCCCGTTTCGAACACGACCTCCTCGGCCCCGCCGCACACGAAGGAGGCATTGGCCAGCCCGAGCTTGCGGGCCTTGTCCCGGGCAATGTCCAGATACTTGTCCTGCAAATCCACGCCGATGACCTGGCACTGGGGAAAGCGCCGGGCGATCTTCAGGGTCAGGATGCCGGTCCCGCAGGCCTGATCGACAATGCGGCGGGGGTCCGGGGGAATCCGGTCCAGGATCTTCTTCTTCCACCAGACGTCCAGGCCCAGGGTGCTCAAGTTGGCGATCCGGTCATAGGTCTGGCCGTTGTCAACAAAGAACCTCTGGGCGGTCTCTCTTCCGGCAATCATGGCGGCTCCTCGATAGGATACGAAAGGGGGGGTGGGGCGCGGATCGCCTGGATCATTTCACAGTCTGGGGCCATTGCCAAGGCCAGCGGCCCGCTTCCAGGCCACGCGAGCCGAGCGCCCGGCCCTATTTACCCCCTATCCTGGCGGTTTTTCTGGCTATTGACTGGTCCTGGAAAAGCGGCAAGGATCAATGCAGCGGATCACGGCCATTCCGGCCGCACCCTGTTGCCAAACCATTGCCAACCTGTGAGCGCCACCCATGCTCGATTGTTCCCCCTCTGATTCCGAAAAGACCAAGGAGCAGCTCCTGGCCGAACTGGCCGCAGCCCGCACCCGCATCGCCGAACTTCAGGCCGGGGAGGGCGTGGTCGCCCGCCTGGCCCTGGGCGAGGCCGAGAAGCGCTACCGGGAGATGATCGAGTACGCGCCCGTGGGCATCTTCCAGTCCACGCCCGAGGGCCGCTATCTCTGGGCCAACGCCCGGCTGATCCAGATGTACGGCTACGACTCCCTGGAGGACCTTTTGGAGAACATCCAGGACATCACCTCCCAGGTGTACCTGGACGCGGCCGAGCGCGAGGCCATCCGCGCGGCCCTGGAAAGCGACGGCCTGGACAAGGTGGAGGTGCGGCGGCGGCGCAAGGACGGCTCGGTCATCTGGGTGGCCCTGTCCATGCGCGCGGTGCGGGACTGGAACGGAACAACCAGGCACTACGAGGGTTTCGTCCGGGACATCACCGTGCGCATGCGCGACGAGGAGCTGCGCCGCCAGATCGAGGGCATCCTGGCGCACGATTTGCGCGCCCCGGCCAACAACGCCATCATCGTGGGCAAGATGCTCCGATCCGCGTCCAATCTCACGGACCAGCAGCGCCGCCTCCTGGCCCTGTTCGAGCTGGCGGGTCAGAACATGCTGGACACCCTGAACAGCTCGCTCAACCTGTACAAGATCGAGTTGGGCCAATACCAGGCCCAGCCCGAGCCCGTGGACTGCCTGGCCCTGATCCGGGACATCGCCGGGTCCTTGAGCCTGTGGGAGGCCTTCGAAGGCCAGCCCGTGGAAATCCTGCTGGACGGCCAGATCCCGGGGCCGGAATCCCGCTGCCTCGGCCTGGGCGACCCGGTCCTCTTGCGCACGGCCCTGCAAAACCTGCTCAAGAACGCCCTGGAGGCCGCGCCACCAGGGTCCCCGGTTCAGGTCTCGCTCTCCTCGGGCCAGTGGCGCCTCGTGGAAATCCGCAACCAGGGCGTGGTTCCCGAGGCCGTGCGGGACCGCTTCTTCGAGAAATACGCCACGGCGGGCAAGGCCACGGGCACGGGCCTGGGCACCTATTCGGCCCTGATGATGGTCCAGGCCCAGGGCGGGGACATCGACCTGGACTGCTCGGACGGGGACGACCTGACCGTGGTCACGGTGCGCCTGCCCAGGGTCTGAGACCCCCCGCAAGAAAGTCCATGCGTCCGCCCCCGACTTCTGGCATGAATCCGGCCATGAACGCCGCAACGACCACGCCCGCGCCCGCCCCGGCCCCAACCCAGACCAAGGCCTCAAGCCTTTTGGCCGGGGCCCGGGACACCATTCCCATGCTCGTGGGCGCGGCCCCCTTTGGGCTCATCTTCGGGACCCTGGCCTCGGCCGGTCCCCTGGCCCCCTGGCAGGGCCAGGCCATGTCCCTTTTCGTGTTCGCCGGGTCCAGCCAGTTCATCGCCCTGGGCCTGGCCGCCGGACACGCGGGCCTGGCCGTGATCTGGCTGACCACCCTGATCGTGAACCTGCGGCACATGCTCTACGCCGCCTCCCTGCTCCCGCACCTGAAGCATTTGCCCGCGCGCTGGCGCTGGCTGCTCGGGTTCCTGCTCACGGACGAGGCCTTTGCGGTCATGACCGGGCACTACGCCCGCCGGTCTCCGACCATTCCGGCCGCCCCGCCTTCCCCTCCTTCTCCGCTCTCACATTGGTATTTCCTGGGCTCGGGCCTGTCCATGTACCTGAACTGGCAGGCCTGGACCCTGGCCGGGCTGGCCTTCGGCGCGGTCTTTCCCGGGCTTTCGGACCTGGGCCTGGATTACGCCATGGCCGCCACCTTCATCGCCATCGTCACCCCCCAGTGCGCCAGCCGCCCGCACCTGGGCGCGGCCCTGGTCGCCGGGAGCCTGGCCCTGGTGTTCAAGGACCTGCCCTACAAGCTGGGGCTGCTTTCGGCCGTGGCCGTGGGGGTTGCGGCGGGAATGCTGCTCATGCGGGTGTCCGCGCGGGGCCAGGGGGTGCGGCCGTGAAATGGACGGTCATGATCCTGGGCATGTTCCTGGTCACCTATGCGACCAAGGCCCTGCTGTTCATCCTGGGTGAGCGGGTGCGCTTCCCGAAGCTCCTGGCCGAGGGCTTAAGCTTCGTGCCGGTCACGGTGCTCACAGCCATCATCACGCCCATGATCTTCACCCCGTCCGGCGCGGGCCTGGAGCTGTCCTTCCGCAATCCCCAGCTGGTGGCCTCAATAGCCGCCGTGGCCGCCAGCCTGGCCCTGAACCGCCAACTGGCCACCATCGGCGTGGGGCTTTTGGTGTATTTCGCCTGGAAGATCGGGATGGGGGGATAGGCCCTACCCCCTCTTCCTCCACCGCGCCCACCCCAGCACCGCGATGAGCAGCGCCGGTATCCCCATGTCCCAGCCCACGCCCTCTCCGCCGAGCACGCAGCCCCGGCTGTTGTTGCCGGCCACGGCCGTGAGCGAGGCCGTGCCCTCGGCCGAGCGCTGGAAGGAGCCCAGGGAGTAGGCCGTGGAGTCCACCGGGTTGGCGAAGACCGCGCCCCGGCTGGAGGCCACGGCGTCCCCGTCCGGGTTCGAGGCCGTGACCACCACGTCGAACTCCCCGCTCATCTTCAAATTGCCCAGGGCCAGGGAATAGACCCCGTCATTGGGCCGCAGGTCCCCGTGGGTCCCGTCGTCGAAAAGCTCCACCTCCTCGGCGGCCAGGTTGCCGTCCGGATCGTAGAGGTCGGCCCGCACCGTGGCCCCGAGCACGGCCCGGTCCGAGCGCAACTGGGCGCGCAGCACCGGGTTGCGGTCCCCGGAGATCTGCACCATGTCCACGCTGAGTTGCAGCATGGAGGTGGCCTGGGCGATGAAGCCCACGGGCTCGGACGGCGAGGAGGAGGCGGTCATCCTGGCCGTCCAGGTCCCGGTCACGGCCCCGTAGGCGGCCGGGGATATCTCAAAGGCCACGGCCCCGGACCCGGGGTCCGATGTCACCGAAAACCCCGCCACCACCGTGGCGTTGGTCAGGGTGGTGCCCGAGGGAGTGACCAGGGTGGGCGTGAGCTTGGAGAAGTCCGAGGGGTCGCAGATGAAGATGGCCTCGATGAGCCCGCCCGCCTCCTGGTCCTCGGTGCCCACGTAGAACTCCATGCTGGCCGGAGAGCCCGGGACCGGCGAGGCGGTGAAGGTCTGGGCGATGACCGCCGTGGCGTCCGCCTCCAGCTCCGAGGCCGCCCGCTGGGCCTTGGCCGAAAGCTCCACGCGGTTCTTGGCCCGGTTGTACTTGCCCCCGGTGTCCCGGGCCAGCTGGGAGATGGTGAAGCCCTCCTCGGCGCTGTCCGATGCCCCGGCGCTGGTCAGGCTGGGGACCATGAGGGCCACCTTGGCCGTCTGGAACTCACTCGTCAGGGTCCTGTCCACCAGGGGGTTGCCGCTGGCCAGCAGGTGGACCGTGGCGGTCTGGTTGGCCGCACGCGCGGCCGAGGCGTTGGTCAGGGCCGAGCGCAGGAGCGCGCTTACGGTCTGGGTGGAGGCGGCCGTGAGCCCGCCCACCCGGGCGGACAGGGCCCGGCGCTGGGCCGCTCCGGTGATGGTGGTCTTGCCGATGCCCACGGCCACGCCCTGGGCCACCAGCACGCTGGAGTTGAGCGAAAGCCCCTGGACCACGCCCTGGGCCGCACTCCGGGCCTTGAGGAAATCCGCGCTGGACAGGCCGGGGTCGAAGGCCAGGACGTTCACCGTGCCGTTCTCCATGGGGATGATGCGCAGGGCATTGGCATACCCGGCCGTGGGCGAGGTCAGGGTGGTGGGCGTGCTTAAGTTGCCCAGGGCCGCATAGCGCACCCGGCCGTAGCTGCGGCCCGGCTCCGGGTCCTTTTCCGGGGAGCGGGTGATGGTGTCCCAGATGGAGGCCCCGTAGGCCCGCCATTGGGCGGTCCGGCGCGAGGTGGCGTTGGGATAGTCCGAGGCCAGGCTGAACTGGTAGGAATAGACGGTGTGGTCGTTCATGATCGAGGGCGTGAGCCCGTAGTCGCCCTTGGACGGGGAGGTCTTGTCCGTGCGCTCCTCCGCCCTGGGTCCGTCGGTCTTGTTGTATTCGTCGAAGACCCCGTACACGTAGTGGCCGCACTCGTGGGCCAGGACCGGCCCGACGTAGGCGTCCCGCTGGGTGGCGTTCTCCCGCAGGTAGATCTCCACGTCCCCGGTGGGCTTGCGCCAGTCGGCCACGTTGGCCGCCGAGGTCCCGGTGCGGTTGTGCTCGAAGTGCACGTCCACCTTGTCCCAGCCCTTCTTGCTGTTGTAGACGTAGATTTTCCCCACCCGATGGCGGCCCTCGGTCATGGCGAAGAGGCTCTTGGCAAAGGAGTCCATCATGTTGGAGAAGGTGGTGCGGTTCCAGGTCCCGGTGGGCGGGCCGTACATGTTCCACTCCAGGGACATAGCGAAGTCCAGGGTGCTCACGTTGTTGGTGGCGTTGTGGGTCAGACCGGCCAGGGGGTGGAGCACGGCCCGGGCCGGGCTCCCGGACGAGAGCAGGAGCAGGAGGGCCAGGACGCCGACGAGCCCCGAGGTCCGGAAACCAATTCGATCCATGTGCGCACCTCGTGAAACGGGCTGTTCCGGCCCGGCCTGGCGTGATAGAGAATATAAACCGCCCTGTAACCCAAGATGAAATCAAGGGAAAGGGGTCAGGACCTGGCCCCCTTCTTCAAAATGCGGGCCAGGCCGCGCGGCCCCGGAAAATCCCCGGCCCGGGCCGCCTGGCCCAGTTTCCCCCCCCCGGGGCCGGGGGCAACCCCGTGTCCCCCCGACCGGGCCAGGGAAACGAAGTGGACGGCCTGCCCCTTTCCGCCAGCGCCCTTGCCTTCCTGCCCGTTCTCTTTTAGATATGATGCCGGAACGTTTTCACCCTTTACCCCGGCCAAGGACGCCGCCTTTTGCCATGAGCGAAAAAACGCCCTCTTTCTGTCCGGCCTGCGGCCGTCCCGCCCCGGCCTGGCGCAATCCCCTGCCCACGGTGGACGTCATTGTGCACGCGGGCGAGGCCTTTGGTCCGGGCCAGGTGGTGCTGGTGGAGCGGGCCAACCCTCCCCTGGGCTGGGCCTTGCCCGGCGGGTTCATCGAGGAGGGCGAGTCGGCCGAGAGCGCGGCCCGGCGCGAGGCCCTGGAGGAAACCGGGCTCACCGTGGCCCTGACCGGCCTGGTGGGGGTGTATTCCGAGCCCGGCCGGGACCCCCGGCACCATACCTTGAGCGTGGTGTACGCGGCCCAGGCCCTGGACCTCTCCCGGCTTTCGGCCGGGTCGGACGCGGCCCGGGTCCAGTTCTTTCCCTTGAGCGATCTGCCGCCCCTGGTCTTCGACCACGCCCGCATCCTTTTTGACTTCGTCCGGGGCCTGCCCGGCGCGGCCGCTCCGGCCGGGGATGTCCGCCATGCCTAAGCCCCCCATGGTCCTGTTCGTCACCTCGGAGATGTTCCCCTTTTCCAAGTCCGGGGGCCTGGGTGACGTCATGGGCGCGCTGCCCCTGGCCCTGCACAAGATGGGCGTGCCCGTGGCCGTGGTCACCCCCTTCTACGGGCGGCTGTCCACCCGGGACTTCCCCCTGCGCCTGGTCACCGAGCACTGCCCGGTGAACTACCCCTGGCCCGGGGTCCAGGCCGAGATCTATCAGGCCGACTACCACGGCCTGCCGGTCTATTTCGTGGCCCGGGCCGAGTATTTCGACCGCCGCATGTACTACAACACCCACAACGGGGACTATTTCGACAACTGCGAGCGGTTCATCTTCTTCTGCCGGGCCGTGGTCCAGTGGGCCGAGATGCTCGAGCGGCCGGTAGCCGTGGCTGCGGCCAACGACTGGCAGACGGCCCTGGTCCCGGCCTACATCCATTATCTGCGCCAGGAAAAGCCTTTCTGGGCCGAGACCAAGACCACCATGACCATCCACAACCTGGCCTTCCAGGGCCGCTTCGCCTTCCGGCTCTTCCACCACACCGGCCTGCCCTGGGACGCCTGGCACATGGACCGGGCCGAGTTCTTCGGGGACTTGAACCTGCTCAAGGCGGGCATCTCCCTGGCCGACGCCGTGACCACCGTGAGCCCCTCCTACGCCCGGGAGATCCTCGGGCCGCGCTTCGGCTACGGGATGGAAGGCATCCTGACCAAGCGCCAGGCCCATTTGCACGGCATCTTGAACGGCGCGGACTACCAGGTCTGGGACCCCATGCGGGACAAGTACATCACGGCCACCTATTCGGCCGAGGACCTCGAAGGCAAGAAGCTCTGCAAGCGGGCCATGATCCGCGAACTGTTCATGTCCGACCTGCTGGAGGACAAGCCCATCCTGGGGTTCATCGGCCGTTTGCGGCGACAAAAGGGCATCGACCTGCTCATCGAGATACTGCCCCAGCTCATGAAGCGGGAGATTGGGGTGGTCATCCTGGGCGAGGGCAATCTGCGCACCGAAGCCAAGCTCATGGATTACATGGAGATCTACCAGGGCCGCCTCTCGGTCCAGGTGGGCTACACCGAGGACCTGGCCCACATCATCCAGGCCGGGTCGGACATCTTTCTCATGCCCTCGCGCTACGAACCCTGCGGCCTGACCCAGATGTACGCCCTGCGCTACGGCACCCCGCCGGTGGCCACGGCCGTGGGCGGACTCATGGACACCATCGCGCCCTATCCCAGCCCGGCGGCCACGGGCTTCGTCTTTCCCCGGCCCGAGCCGGACCTTTTCCTGCGGACCATCGAGACGGCCCTGTCGGTCTGGGAAGACAAAAAGGCCTGGGCGGCCATGGTCAAGCGGGCCATGACCCAGACCTTCACCTGGGAGGGCGCGGCCAGCGAGTACCTGGAGCTGTTCCGCTCCCTGGGTGCGGAGATCTAGCCCGATGACCATGCCTGAAATCCTCGAACTGGCCCGCGCCCTGGGGGTCCGGGTCCAGGGCCTGACCAAGGCCGAGGCCATCCGGGCCATCCAGCAGGCCGAGGGTAATTTCGACTGCTTCGGCCGGGCCTCCTCGGGCTTTTGCGACCAGTACGGCTGCCTGTTCCACGAGGACTGCATGGCCGAATCCACCAGCCGGAATCAAACCAGGAACGCGCGGTAAACCATGTCCTATTCCCCGACCCTGCCTGTGTATATTCCACCCTTTGACCTGCACCTCTTCGGCCAGGGCGAGCACTGGGACCTCTACCGCATCCTGGGCGCACACCCGGACATTGTCGAAGGCCAGGCCGGGTATCGTTTCGCGGTCTGGGCTCCCAATTCCCGGAGCGTGGGCGTGGTCGGCGAGTTCAACCAGTGGACCCCCTGGGCCCATCCCCTGCACCCGGTGGGCGTGTCCGGGATCTGGGCCGGGTTCATCCCCGGGTTCAAGAAGGGCTGGCTGTACAAGCTGGCCGTGGAGACCCCCTGGGGCCACGTGCAGCTCAAAACCGACCCCCTGGCCTTTTACGCCGAGATGCGGCCGGGCAACGCCTCCCGGGCCTGGACCCTGGACGGCTATACCTGGAGCGATGGAGAGTGGATCGAACAGCGCAAGTCCGGCGGCCTGCCACTCACGGAATTCATGTCCATCTACGAGGTCCATGCCGGAAGCTGGCGGCGCGGGGAAGGCGGCCGCTTTCCCACCTGGGCCGAGCTGGCCGAAACCCTCATCCCCTACGTCAAGAGCCTGGGCTTCACCCACATCGAGTTCATGCCCCTGGCCGAGCACCCCTTGGACGAGTCCTGGGGGTATCAGACCAGCCACTATTTCGCGCCCTCCTCGCGCTTCGGCTCGCCCGACGACCTGCGCGGCTTCATCGACCGCTGCCACCAGGAGGGCCTCGGGGTCATCCTGGACTGGGTGCCCGGGCATTTCCCCAAGGACGAATGGTCCCTGGCCCGTTTCGACGGCACGGCCCTGTACGAGCACCTGGACCCCCGGGCCGGGGAGCACCCGGACTGGGGCACCTTCATCTTCAACTACGGCCGCCACGAGGTGCGCAATTTCCTGCTGGCCAACGCCCTGTACTGGCTCAAGGAATTCCACATCGACGGGATCCGCATCGACGCCGTGGCCTCCATGCTCTATCTGGACTATTCCCGGCAGGACGGGGAGTGGATTCCCAACGCCTACGGCGGCAACGAGAACCTGGAGGCCATCGCTTTCCTGCGCGAGCTGAACAAGGTGGTGCACGCCCATTATCCGGGCGCGGTGATGATCGCCGAGGAGTCCACGGCCTGGCCCGGGGTGTCCCGGCCCACGTATACCGGCGGCCTGGGCTTCTCCTTCAAGTGGAACATGGGCTGGATGAACGACATGCTGGCCTACATGCACCGCGAGCCCATCCACCGCTGCTACCACCACGGCAACCTGACCTTTTCCATGATCTACGCCTTCTCCGAGAACTTCATCCTGCCCCTGTCCCACGACGAGGTGGTGCACGGCAAGGGCGCGCTTTTGTCCAAGATGCCCGGGGACATGTGGCAGCAACTGGCCAATTTGCGCCTGCTTCTGGCCTACCAGTGGGCTCATCCGGGCAAGAAGCTGTTGTTCATGGGCGCTGAGATCGGCCAGTGGAACGAGTGGAACTCCCAGTCCCAACTGGACTGGATGCTCCTGGACTTCCCCAGCCACCGGGGCGTCCAGAGCCTGGTCAAGTCCTTGAACGCCCTGGCCGCCCGGGAAGGGGCCATGCACGCCCAGGACACGGACTGGAGCGGGTTCGAGTGGATGGACTTCTCGGATTACGGAAGCTCGGTGGTCAGCTTCGTGCGCCGAGCCCCGGACTCGGCCCCCATTCTGTGGGTGTTCAATTTCACCCCGGTGGTGCGCACGGACTACGGCGTGCCCTGCCCCCACGGCGGCTGGTGGACCGAGGTGCTGAACACCGACTCCGGCCATTTCGGCGGGTCCAACGTGGGCAACGCGGGCGGGGCCGAGGCCCATCCCTGCGACCGGCCCGGGGCCAAGCCCTTCCGCCTGACCCTGACCCTGCCCCCCCTGGCGGCCTTGGCCCTGAAGGGCTAACGGTTCTCTCCACCCAGGTCGGCCCCGGATACCGCCCTTCCCTGGCGCGCATGCTTTCGCGTACGCTCCCGCGCATTTTTTCCCATTTATCACACTCTAGAAATATTATAAGGTTCTTCGACGCAGGCTGTGGAATTGCCTTTTCTTGACTGCAACTCCTGATGGAGGATAGCCAAGGTCTTCCACCTGGAGGTAACTGTCTGTGGATGCAAATGATTTGTTGACCCTTGGGCTTGGGCTGGCCGACCCGTGGAAGGTGACGGGACAGGTGCTGGACATGGAGACGAAACCGACGGAACTCCGCCTTGAGGTTGAAGCCGCCAGGGGTGCGCATTATCCCTGTCCAGACTGTGCTACGCCCTGCAAGGCGCATGATTTCGCGGAGTTCACCTGGAGGCATCTCAACTTTTTCCAGCACCACTGCCTGATCAAGGCCCGGGTCCCCCGAGTCAGATGCCCGGAGCACGGTCTGCAACGTGTCGCAGTCCCTTGGGCTCGTCCTGGCAGTGGGTTTACGTTGCTTTTTGAGCAGGTGGTCATGCTCCTTGCCCGCGAGATGCCGGTCAACGCCGTGTCGCGGTATGTCGGGGTCACCGATAAGCGGATTTGGCGGGTGGTGACGCACTACGTGTTCAAGGCCATGGGCAAACTGGACTTGAGTGGCCTGTGCGGTGTCGGCCTTGATGAAACGGCCACCAAGCGTGGGCATCATTACGCCACCATCTTCGTGGACATGGACCGGGAGACCCGGCCGGTGATCTTCGCCACCCCGGGCAAGGGCAAGGAATGTATCAAGACTTTCGCCAAGTATCTCAAGGAGCGGAAGGGCAAGCCCGAGAACGTGGTGGAAGTCGTCTGCGACATGTCGCCAGCCTTTCTGGCGGCGGCCGAAAAGACCTTTGGAAATGCTGCCGTCACCGTTGATTGGTTCCATGTCGTCCAGATTTTTACCCGAGCTCTGGACGAAGTGAGGCGGAATGAAGCCAAGCAGGTCAAGATGCCAAAGGGTGCTCGCTGGGCTGTACTCAAGGGCATGGAAACGTTTCGCACCCTTGACCAGGCGGCGGCCTTGAAGGAGCTGGAAGAGCGAGGCTTGGCCACGGCTACTGCGTATCGGGTCAAGGAGTTGCTGCGCTGGGTGAGAGAAGCCGAAAGTAGGCGCGGCGCAAGCTGGAGGGCTTCACGATTTTTCGAGTTCGCAGGAGACCTTGTGAAGGATTCAGTGTTGCTCGAGCCTATGCGTAAGGCGCTGAATACGTTCCAGGAGCATTTGCCGCGCATCCTTCGCCGGTGGGAATCCCTGCTTTCCAGCGCCCGCCTGGAAGGACTCAACGGCCTCTTCCAGGCCGCACGAGCCAGGGCCAGGGGGTATCGAAACGTGATGACGTTCATCACCATGATCTACCTGATTGGGGCTCCCATCGGGGAACTGCTGGGGAAGTGAATTCCACAGTCAACGTCGAAGACCCTATTATAATTCCCTCCCTCCACAATCGCTGTAGAATCATGGGTTGATACCGCCCAAGCCCCCCAGGAGTCCCTCATGAAGAACATCAAGATCGGAATCCGGCTCATCGTCGGATTCGTGCTCATCGCCCTTCTGACCGTGAACCTCGGATACATCGGATACACCGGCCTGGACCACACCAAGGAGGCCCTGGACAAGGTGTCCAAGGTCTACCTGGTCAGCGCCGACGCCCTGGCCAAGATCCGCTTCAACCTGCGCAACATCATGGTGGCCCAGCGCACCCTGCTCCTGACCGACAAGGACAAGGCCGAGCAGGAGCACCAGCACGCGGCCTTGAAAAATTACCGCCAGGACTACGCCGAGGCCATTCGGACTCTTGAAGCCCTTCCCCGCTCCGAAGAGGAGAAACGGGCCCTGACCGAATTCCAGGCCCTGCTCCCCTCGGCCAAACAGGGCAACGACCGGATCTTCGGCCTCATTGACGAATGGCTCAAGGACCCGGCCAACGAGGAGAAGCACCTGGCGGCCGCCCAGGCCTCCATGACCCTGGGCCGGGACCTCAACAATTCCATCATGGACAGCATCGGCAAGCTGTTCGAGATCAACCTGAAAAATTCCAAGCGGGACCAGGAGGCGGCCGAAGCCCAGGCCCAGGCCGACAGCCGGAACATGGTCCTGTTCATGGTCGGCACCCCACTCCTGGCCCTCTTGGCCGGAATCTACCTGACCTGGTCCCTGCTCACCCCCTTGAAAAAGACCGTGGCCTTTGCCTCGGCCGTGGCTGGCGGCCGTCTGGACCAGCCCCTGGACCTGGCCCAGCATGACGAGATCGGGCAATTGGCCGACAAGCTCCGGGCCATGGTGGCCGCGCTCAAGGACAAGATCGCCGAGGCCGAGGCCAAGGGCCGCGAGGCCGCGGCCGAGACCGAAAAGGCCCGGCAGGCCATGGCGCAGGCCGAAGAGGCCCAGGCCCGGGCCGAACGGGCCAAGGCCGAGGGCATGCTCCAGGCTGCGGACAAGCTTTCGCGCGTGGTGGAGATCGTGGGCTCGGCCTCGGAACAGCTCTCGGCCCAGATCGAGCAGTCCAGTCGAGGCGCGGAGGTCCAGGCCCAGCGCGTGGGCGAGACGGCTGCGGCCATGGGCGAGATGAACGCCACGGTCCTGGAAGTGGCCCGCAGCGCCTCCGAGGCCGCGCACACCACCGACGAGGCCAAGCACCAGGCCGAGGACGGGGCCGTGGTCGTGAGCAAGGTGGTGGCCGGAATCGGCCAGGTGCAGACCCAGGCCCTGGGGCTCAAGGCGGACATGTCCACCCTGGGCGTGCAGGCCGAGGGCATCGGCCGGATCATGGGGGTCATTTCCGACATCGCGGACCAGACCAACCTCCTGGCCCTGAACGCGGCCATCGAGGCGGCCCGGGCAGGCGAGGCCGGGCGCGGGTTCGCGGTGGTGGCCGACGAGGTCAGGAAGCTGGCCGAGAAGACCATGACCGCCACCAAGGAGGTGGGCGAGGCCATCCACGGCATCCAGCAGGGCGCAAGAACCAATATCGAGAACGTGGACCAGGCCGTGGCCCTCATCCAGGAGGCCACGGACCAGGCCAACCTGTCCGGCGAGGCCCTGCACCGGATCGTGAACCTGGTGGACCAGGCCGCGGACCAGGTCCGGGCCATCGCCACGGCCAGCGAGGAGCAGTCCGCGGCCAGCGAGGAGATCAGCCGGAGCGTCGAGGACGTCAGCCGGGTGTCCTCGGAGACCTCCTCGGCCATGATCCAGTCCGCCCAGGCCGTGGGCGAACTGTCCCAGCAGGCCCAGACCCTGCGGGCGCTCATCCAGGAGATGCAGGCGTAAGGGGGAGGGGGCCTGGATCGACATCCCTGCCTGACCCCCGCGCCATATCGCCAATCAAAGGGCGGCCCCGGAGATTCCGGGGCCGCCCTTTTTGCGTGGTGAGAGGGCCGCGCCTCGCTTTCACCCCCCTTGACAGGGATCACATCCGGTATCATAATGATACCAGAACAGAGAACGTCCCTGCCCGCTCCTCTTGCCAGAAAAGGAACGCCGCCAGTGCCCAGCACGACCCCGCATTACCCTCTGGAGCAGGTCCAGGAACTGGCGCGGGCGGGAATGGTCCGCATCACAGCCGTGGCCTTTGAGGGGGCCTTTGAACTGGGGCTCCAGGACGAGATCGTGCCCGTCATCCTGGCCCTGACCCCGGCCGACTGCGCCAAAACCATGCCCGACCGGAGATTTCCGGGGGAGTATCAGGATGTCTACAAGCCCGAGTACCGGGACATGGACCTGTACATCAAATTGAAGATCAAGGACGGCCGCCAGCTTGTGGTGGAAATCGTGTCCTTCAAGGCCAGGTAGGAGAGACGCCCATGCCCGCCCCCATCTGCCCCAATTGCGCCCGGGGGGAGTTGCGCACCGAGCGCATCGAAAAGACCTTCCGCTACAAGGGCCAGGTCCTGGCCATCCCGGATTTCGTGGTGGCCGCCTGCCCCGAGTGCGACGAGACCTACGTGGTCCCAGGGGAGAATGACGAGGCCCTGGACCGGTTGCGGGCCTTCCAGAAAGAGGCCGACGCTGCGCTGGACCGGCAGCGGGAGGCCGAGGGCCTCCTGACCCCGGCCCAGATCAAGGCCATCCGCAAGCAGTTCGGCCGCACCCAGTCCCGGTTCTCCCTGCTCCTGGGCATGGGGGCCAAGACCTTCGCCCGGTACGAGGCCGGAATGGTGGCCCAGAGCCGGACCATGGACCATCTCCTGCGCATCCTGCACGGCCACCCCGAGCTTATCGTTGAGTTCGAGCCGGAGCGAAAGGGAACAGGCGGGAAAAGAAAGAGCAAGAGCCGACCCGAGGCCGAACTGGCTCATTTGGCCCAGGCCCTGAAGCCTCTGACCCAGGAAGTGCAGGCCGAAGGCAAGGTATAGCCGTCCCGGCCTGACCCCCGCGCCATATCGCAAACGAAAGGGCGGCCCCGGAATTTCCGGGACCGCCCTTTTCATGTCAAAACGAGGGCTCGCCGCGCCTCTATCTATTGATGATCTTCACATTCTTGGGCTTCTCGCCCCGGCTGGCCCGGAGGCCCTTTTTCAGGCGCTCTTCCTTGTCCTCTTTGCACTTCATGTCCGACTCTTCCAGGGTCTTGGCCACTCCGCAACTTGCGCCAATCCCCTCATACACGACCGAGCACTGGAAACTGATGGTTTCCCTGCCCATTTCGCGTTTGAATTCATTGGCGAAGGAGACTGCGTCCTTCTTGCTTTTCATCAGCACGACGAATTCGTCGCCATGGAAATGGTACACCGATCCGCCCAGCCGGACCTGTATCGTGGTCAAGACAGCACCGGCCTTGCGCAGAATCTCATCCCCTTTTTCCATACCGAAATTGTCGTTGCTCCACTTCAAGTTGTCGATGTCGATGCAGACGTGGTGGAACCGGCCCTTGTCCTTGCGCTCGTCGTAGGCGTTCTTGTTGTCGATTCCGGTGCTGGAGCTGGTATAGGCCAGCTTTCTCAACCGTTCGGCCTCGGCGGCGAACCCCGCCCCGGTCTTGCCCGATTGATAGGCCTTTCTCATCTCCTCGTAGGCTTTCTTCCACGTCTCATTGGATTTCTGCAATTCCTGAAGGGCTTCCTTGAGCACCAGAAGATCGATGTCCGACTGCCGGTACTCGGCTCGCCTGCGTTCCGATGGGTAATCCATGGCCCGTCACCTCGTTTCTGGAAAACACCCGGGCGCCTGCCGACCTGCATCCGGCCAGAAGCACCCGGGAAAAGCCCCCTGCGTGAACCCTAGTACCGGTAATGATCCGGCTTGAACGGCCCGTTCGCGGACACCCCGATGTAGGCGGCCTGCTCCTTGGTCAGCTTCTCCAGCTTAACGCCCAGGCGCTCCAGGTGCAGCCGGGCCACTTCCTCGTCCAGCTTCTTGGACAGGTTCATGACGCAGGGCTGGTATGTGTTGGCGGCCAGGTCCAGTTGGGCCAGGACCTGGTTGGTGAAGGAGTTGCTCATGACAAACGAGGCGTGCCCCGTGGCGCAGCCCAGGTTCACCAGCCGGCCCTCGGCCAGGACCACGATGGACTTGCCATTGGGCAGGGTCCACAGGTCCACCTGGGGCTTGACGTTCAGGCACTTGCAGTCCTTGTTCTCGGTCAGGAAGTCCATCTCAATCTCGGAATCGAAGTGCCCGATATTGCAGAGAATGGCCTCGTTCTTCATCTTGAGCATGTGCTTGCCGGTGATCACGTGGAAATTGCCGGTGCAGGTGACGAAGATGTCGCCGAGAGGGGCGGCCTGGGCCATGGTGACCACCTCGTAGCCCTCCATGGCCGCCTGGAGCGCGCAGATGGGGTCGATCTCCGTGACCAGGACCCGGGCTCCGAACCCGCGCATGGACTGGGCGCAGCCCTTGCCCACGTCCCCGTAGCCCACCACCACGGCCACCTTGCCCGCGATCATCACGTCCGTGGCCCTCTTGATCCCGTCAGCCAGGGACTCCCGGCAGCCGTACAGGTTGTCGAACTTGGATTTGGTCACGGAATCGTTCACATTGATGGCCGGGAACAAAAGCTCGCCCTTTTCCTGCATCTGGTACAGCCGGTGCACGCCCGTGGTGGTCTCCTCGGACACGCCGCGAATCTTCTTGGCCATGTTCGTCCACTTCTTGGGCGTGGCCTTGTAGGCCGCGACCAGGCGGTCCACGATGATGGCGAATTCCTTGTTGTCCGACTTCTCCTTGAGCAGGGCCGGGGTCTTCTCGCACTTGACCCCGTGGTGGATCATGAGCGTGGCGTCCCCGCCGTCGTCCACGATCAGGTCCGGGCCAGAGCCGTCGGGCCAGGTCAGGGCCATTTCCGTGCACCACCAGTAGTCCTCCAGGGTCTCGCCCTTCCAGGCGAAGACCGCGGCGGTGCCGGCCTTGGCAATGGCCGCGGCCGCGTGGTCCTGGGTGGAGAAGATGTTGCACGAGGCCCAGCGCAGGTCCGCGCCCAGTTCGTACAGGGTCTCGATGAGCATGGCCGTCTGGATGGTCATGTGCAGGCTGCCGGTGATTTTTAAGCCCTTCAGGGGCTTTTTGGTCCCGTACTTGGCCCGCAGGGCCATGAGCCCGGGCATCTCGTTCTCGGACAGGTTCAGTTCCTTGCGGCCCCAGTCGGCCAGGGCCATGTCGGCCACCTTGGATTTGAGCTTCAGGTCCAGGGGCCGGACGGTTGCGGTCTTTGTGGCCATGGGGCCTCCTTCTGTGGTCAAAGGTTAGGATCGAAGGGCGTCGAACAGGAGGACAACGAGCCCCCGGTTCACCGGAAAACGCTTCTGGCCCCGGATGACGAACCCGGCCCCGGTGATGAGGGCCGAGAGGTCTTGGGCCAAAAATCCCAGGCGGTAGTCCCCGTGAGAGTCGCGCAAATCCTCGGCCTCGTGGCTGTCCAGTTCGGCCACGACCAGGACCCCGCCGGGAGCCAGCACGCGGGCCGCCTCGGCCAGGGCCGCGCCCGGGTCCGGGAGGTGGTGCAGGACCATGGACAGGACCGCAGCCCCCACCTCGCTGTCCCGCAGGGGCAGGTGGGTGAGTTCGCCCAGGCGCAGGCTGACCCCGCTCTGGCCGGACAGGCGCTCGGCGGCCAGTTCCAGCATGGCCGTGGAATTGTCCACCCCGATGGCCAGCTCCGAGCGTTCGCGCAAACGGGCCAGGAGCGCGCCCGTGCCGCAGCCCAGGTCCACCACGGCCTGGGCCGGGGGGAGGGCTCGGGCCACCAGGGAGGAAAGGTCCAGGTCGCCGAGCACCGCGCGGGACAGCTCCTCCCAGTCCGGGGCCACGGCCTCGAAAAAGGCCCGGGTCGCGGCCCGGCGGCAGGACAGGATGCGCTCGGCCCGGTTCTCGTCGGCCTTGAACCCGGACTCCTGGGCCAGGAGCGCGGCCACGGCCGAAAGGAACCCGGCGGCCGGACCCTTGGCCCTGGCCCGGCAGAAGGTCTGGGAGCCCTCCCGGCGGGTGGACACCAGCCCGGCCTCGGTCAGGATGCGCAGATTCCGGGACACCGTAGGCTGGCTGGCGGCCAGGGCCTGGGCCACCTCGCCCACGGTCAGCTCGTGGGTGAGCAGCAGACGCAGGAGCCGCACCCGGGTGGGGTCGGCCAGGGACTTGCACAGGGAGACCAGTTTCATCACGAGATATCCGCCTGAAAGGCCTTTACGATTTCACAACGGAAAAGTCAACAACGAGCACATGAAAATCAGCGCCATTCGTCACTTTAAATACTATTTAAAATATCAACAATTGTGCATATAAGCATACTCATGCGCCTTTGCGCCGAGCGCATTTCCCCCTGTTCGGCCGGGCCTGGCCGGTGTATGGAGAGGTTGAATCACCCTTCCTCAAAACCCGGCGGCCGGGCCTGGACCGACCCCTTCAAGGAGCATGCGCCATGGACTTGAACACCTCCCTCATCCCCCATCTGGGCGGATTTTTTGGCCCCCTGCTTTTCCTGCTGGCCCTGTGGATCGCGGCCAAGGGATTTGCCATCATCCAGCAGTACCAGCGCGGGGTGGTCTTCCGCCTGGGGAAACTCCAGGGCGTGCGCGAGCCGGGCCTGCGCTGGATCATCCCCCTGGTGGACCGCATCCGGATCATCGACGTGCGCATCATCACGGCCATGGTGGAGAAGCAGGAGACCATCACCAGCGACAATGTGCCGACCCAGGTCACGGCCGTGATCTGGTACCAGGTGGTGGACCCGGTCAAGAGCGTGGTGGAGGTCATGGACGTGGACGGGTCCGTGATCCAGGTGGCCCTGACCTCCTTGCGCAGCATCATCGGGTCCAACACCCTGGACTCGGTGCTCAAAGACCAGGAGACCCTGGCCGACCGCATGCGCCTGGCCATCGACTCGGCCACCGAGCCCTGGGGGGTCAAGGTCACCCGGGTGGAGATGCGCAACATCGAAATTCCGGAGTCCATGATGCGGGCCATGGCCCAGGAGGCCGAGGCCCAGCGCGAGAAGCTGGCCCGGATCATCAAGGCCGAGGCCGAGCTGGCTGCGGCCGAGAAGATCCGCCAGGCCTCCATCCTCATCAGCGAGAATCCGGCGGGCCTTGAGCTGCGGCGCATGCAGATGGTCACGGAAGTGGGGGCCGAGCAGAACACCACCACCATCGTGCTCATGCCCAGCCAGTTCATGGACATGGCCACGGGCATCGCGGCCCTGGGGCGGCGCGCGGCCAAGGAGATGGCCAAGGAGGATGAGGGCAAGAAAGATGGAAACGCCCCCTAAAGATTTCGCCCCGATGGTCCGATAAGAACCCTGAAAGGACCAATCCTGCAACCGGGAGGGGCATATGGAATCCATCCAGGCTGGCACGTCCCTGAACATGCTGGGCAAGAGCCTTGACGCCCAGAAGCTCGGGACCGACCTCATCAACAAAACCCTGGCCGCCAACGCCCAGGCAGGAGCCCAGGCCGCTCCCCAGGCCCCGGGCGATCAGGCTTTTCAGCAGAGCGTCCTGGCCTCCCAGGGCGTCGGCCGCAACGTAAACATCTCGACCTGATCCGGGCCGGGCCAGGGGCGGGAGGAGAGTCCCGCCCCGGCCCGACCCGTACTCCCTGGCCCCCGACCACGCCCTTTCAAGGAGCGCCCCATGTTCCACGACCTCCCGGCAGCCATGACCGAGCGCATGGCCGCGCTTTGCGCCATGCACGAGGCGGACAAGACCGACGGCACCCCCCGCTTCGACCGTTTGCGCCAGATTTCCCCGGACACCGGCAAGTTCCTGGCCCTTTTGGCCGCCCAGGTCCCGGCCGGGGACTGGGTGGAGGTGGGCGCCTCGGCCGGGTATTCGGCCCTGTGGCTGTCCCTGGCCGCACGGCTGCGCGGCGCGACTTTGACCACCTACGAAATTTCCGCGCGCAAGCAGGCCCTGGCCCGGGAGACCTTTGCCCTGACCGGGGTCACGGACCTGGTCCATCTGAAGGAAGGAGACGCCCTGCCGCTTCTGGCCGGGCACACGAACCTGGCCCTGGTCTTTCTGGACGCCGAGCGGGCCATCCTGCGGCAGTGCTACGACCTGGTGATTCCGCGCCTGGTCCCGGGCGGGCTCCTGGTGGTGGACAACGCCATCAGCCACGCCCACGAGATGGGTGAGTTCCTGGCCTTTGTGCCCACGGACCCCCGGGTGGACAGCCTGATCGTGCCTATCGGGTCCGGGGAACTGGTCTGCCGGAAGGTGGAAGGGGTCTAGTCGGCCGACCGTCGCACCGGCTCGGTTTGAACCGGCCCGAAGGCGGAAAAATAAAAAATCTTTCTTGTTCTTGGGATGTCTGTCGCGGAGACCGCGACAGGGAGGACGGGACGGCGCTCGGCCAGGCGGGCTATTCCCCGCCGAGCTTGCGGATGCGTTCGGCCGGGTCCAGGATTTCGTTCAGCTTGATCCCGAAATGCTCGTTGACCACCACCAGCTCGCCCTTGGCGATGAGTCGGCCCTCGACCAGGATCTCGGCCGGTTCCCCGGCCTGCTTCTCCAGCTCGATGACCGAGCCCTGGCCGAGCTGCATGAGTTCGTGGACCATGAGCTTGGTGCGGCCCATGACCGCCGAGACCGTCACCGGAATGTCCAGGATGCGCTTGAGTTCGCTGCCGGGCTTGCTCATGGAGACCCTCCTTTGAGCCGGAACAGGCCGCAAGAGGCCTTCAGGCCCAGAACCTACCCGCAATCAGGCCCAGGTGCAAGATTTTTTCAAGACTTGTTCCAGAACGCCCCGCAAGGGCCAGGCCGGATCAGTTGAGACTGTAGGCCACCAGGACCAGCAGGCACTCCAGGCAGTCCTCGAAGCAGACCGTGTCGTCCTGGTCCACGATGATGCGCACGATGATGGCGCGGTCCACCCGGGGCCGGGAGCGGTGGATGTATCCGGCCTTGACGTAAAAGCTCATGAGCGAACGGATGTGCTCCAGAAAGACCAGGCGCAGGGCTTCCTCATCCTCGCGGAAGTGGACGGCTGCGGCGGCCTGCCGGTAATCGGTACGAAAAATGGTCTGGTTCAACATGATGATACCCTTCCGGCGCACCAACTGAAGAGGTGCACCACGATCTGACCGATACGCCTTGTTCAAACCCCGGTCAAGCCCGGGAAGCGAAAAACACGAATAAAACACCTCGTGGCCAGTAGCGTATCACGTATATTTTTCAACACGTTACAGCTACACCTTTGGGCCGTCTTCATTTTACTCGGTATTTTCCTGGCCCGACGCATCCCTTCCCGCGTCATCAATTGCCATATACCGTGAAACCGGATAACCGGGCTGGTTCCTGAAAACGAAAGGTGATTCCCCCTCCAAGCATTGCCAGAACCCCTGTTTTCAGCTACGGGGAGATGAGCGTCCCCTTTCCTGCGCGGCGCCAGGCCCGAGGCCAGAGCGGGCGCGCACTTCCCCCTGGAGGCCTTATGAAACTTGGCTTGCGTGTAAAAATCCTCGCCCCCATCCTGGTGGTGGTCATCCTGAGCATGCTTCTGGCCAGCCTGTTCTCGGCCCAGAAGGCGGCGGACCAGCTCCGGACGGAGATGCTCAACTCCGCCCAGCACCAGGCCCAGAACCTGTCCAAGAGCCTGTCCATATTCGTGGACGATTTCCAGGGCATGATCGCCCTGCACGCCAAGAACGAGAAGGTCATCCGGGTCTATTCGGACAGAAGTCCCCAGGCCCTCAAGGAGGCCTCGGACAGCCTGGCTGATTTCGTCAAGGTCTTTCCGGCCGTGCAGGCGGGCAACATCCTGGACTCCCAGGGAAACGTGATCATCGGCTCGGACCCGACCGCCAAGGGGAATTTCGGCGACCGGGAGTATTTCAAAAAGGCCATGAAAGGCCAGACCAACGTGTCCGAGCCGCTGCTCAGCCGGATCACCAACAAGCCCGTGTTCATCGTGGCCACCCCGGTCCATTCCGGGGATGATATCCTGGGCATCGTCTACCTGCGCATCGACCTGGCCACCTTCTCGGACACCATGGTCTCCCAGGTCAAGGTGGGGGAAAACGGATACGCCTTTCTGGCGGACATGTCCGGCCTGGTCTTTTCCCACCCGGACCCGAGCATGGCCTTGACCTTCAAGATCGGGGACACGGACTGGGGCAAGTACATGCTCTCCAAGCCCTACGGGCTCATCAGCCACGAGTTCAAGGGCGCGCAGATCACCTCGGTCTTCTCCCGGGAGAAGAGCACCAACTGGCTGGTGGTGCTCACCGTGGACTCCAGCGACATCGCCAAGGCCTCCGGGGCCGTGCGCAACGCCAGCCTGTACGCCAGCCTGGCGGGCATCGCGCTGGTCTGCGTGGTCATCGCCCTCATCGTGGGCTTTCTGCTCAAGAGCCTGGGCCAGTGCGTAGACTTTGCCGTGGCCGTGGCCGGCGGCGACATGGAGCACGACTTAAAGCTGCACCGCACGGACCAGCTCGGACGCCTGGCCGACTCCCTGCGCACCATGGTGTCCAGCTTGAAGGACATGATCGAGGCGGCCAAGAAGCACGCCGCCGAGTGCGCCTACCAGGCCGAGGTGGCCCAGACGGCCATGGGCGAGGCGGACGCAGCCCGGCAAGCGGCCGAGCACGCCAAGGCCGAGGGCATGTTGCAGGCCTCCCAGCGTTTGACCACCGTGGTGGAGGCCGTGACCTCGGCCACGGACGCGCTCTCGGCCCAGATCGACGAATCCAGCCAGGGCGCGGAGCACCAATCCCAGCGCATGGGCGAGACCGCCACGTCCATGGAGGAGATGAGCTCCACGGTGCTGGAAGTGGCCAAGAACGCGGCCAGCGCCTCGGACACCTCGGATCGGGCCAAGGACAAGGCCAAGAACGGGGCCGAGGCCGTGGGCCGGGTGGTGGAGAGCATCGCCCGGGTGCAGACCCAGGCCCAGGGCTTAAAAAGGGACATGAGCGCGCTGGGCCAGCAGGTCCAGGACATCGGCCGGATCATGAACGTGATCACGGACATCGCGGACCAGACCAACCTCCTGGCGCTGAATGCGGCCATCGAGGCGGCCCGGGCGGGCGAGGCCGGGCGCGGGTTCGCCGTGGTGGCCGACGAGGTCAGGAAGCTGGCCGAGAAGACCATGACCGCCACCAAGGAGGTGGGCGAGGCCATCTCCGGAATCCAGCAGGGCACCAAGCTCAACGTGGACAATGTGGACCTGGCCGGACGGACCATCCTGGAGGCCACGGAACTGGCCGGGATTTCCGGCCAGGCCCTGGGCGAAATCGTGAGCCTGGTGGAGAACGCCTCGGATCAGGTGCGCTCCATCGCCACGGCCGCCGAGGAGCAGTCGGCCACCTGCGAGGAGATCAACCGCTCCATCGACCAGGTGAACCAGATCTCGGCCGAAACCACCCAGGCCATGTCCCAGGCCGCCCAGGCCGTGGCGGACCTATCCCGCCAGACCCAGGAGATGCAGACCCTGATCGCCGAATTCCAGGCCGAGGGACAGCTTTTGACTTAAAAAGATGAGACCGCGCGGCCCACGGGCCACGCTCCCGGACGCGGGCCGACCCGGATCGGCCCGCGTTTTCCCCCCGTGGGCTGAAATTCTCATTGCGAAATCCCGGCCTCTGAGGCATCACCAATACAGAGGGATAGTCTTTCGAAGCCTGCCGCCAGCCGTGCTCCGCCCGGCCGCCGGTTCGGCCCAGGACCGCGTCTGTCCGAGACGCTAAACCTGTACAGGAGGCTGCAATGTCTGACAATTTCTTGACCTATCTGCTTTTGGCCGTGGTCGCCTACATGATCTACAAGAAATTCATCGCCAAGAAACCCAATCAGGACGCCGCAGCCCCGGCCGCCGAAACCCCGGCCCCGCACCACAGCGCTCCCCTGGTCCACGATCCCGCCGAGATCCTGCACGCGGCCAAGGAGCTGGTGGTCTCCGAGATGATGAAGCTGATCAAGAGCGGCCAGGACGAGGGCGGCGGGAGCCTGGAGATCGACCACGGCGAATGCCACCTGCTTTTCGAGATGGCCGGCAAGGAGTTCAACCTGTCCATGGAGCAGAAGACCCAACTGGTGTCCAGCTTAAAGGAGATGATCTCCGAGGCCGTGGACAAGCTCGGCCTTTCCGGCAAGACCCACATCGAGGAGCGCATCTCCAGCGTGTTTTTGACCTTCAAGGCCTGACCTCGGCTCGGCGGCCAGGAACGATATCGGCCTTTCGGCCCCCAGGCGGCCCAAGGCCCTGACCGGGAGAACGAATGTCCGAGACTTCCCCTGCGCCGGATACGGACCTGCTGGCCTGTTCCTCTGACCTGACCGCCCTGAAAAAGGCCCAGGAGGGCCTGCGCCAGAGCGAGGCCCTGTACCGCTCCCTGTTCGAGCACAGCCTGGACGCCATCCTGCTCACCTCCCTGGACGGCCGGGTGGTCCGGGCCAACCCGGCGGCCCAGGCCCTGTTCGGCAGGAGCGAGGAGGAGATCGTGGCCGCCGGGCGCGAGGGGCTGGTGGACCTTACGGACGAACGGCTGCCCGACCTGCTGCGCGAGCGGGCGGAGACCGGCCGGACCCGGGGCCGTCTGCGCTTCAAGCGCAAGGACCAGACCTTCTTCGAGGCCGACATTTCGGCGGCCCTACTCCCCTGCTCCGCCCAAGGCATCGAGAACTGCATCATCCTGCGGGACATCACCAGGCGCGAGCGGATGGAGGCCGAGCTTCTGGCCAGCCAGCTCTTTTTGCGCGAGACCCAGCGCATCTCCCGGCTGGGTGGCTGGCGGGTGAACCCGGACTTGAACTACCTGTACTGGACCGACGGGGTGAACTGGCTATTCGAGGAGCCCGAGGGCTTCGTGCCGGACTTCGAGCAGGGGCTGCTCTACATCGCCGAGTCCTTTCGGGAGCAGGTCCGGGAGGCCATCGAGGACTCCTACCGCACGGGCGAACCCCGCCGCCTGGAATGCGAGGCGGTCACGGCCAAGGGCAAGAGGCTGTGGTGCGAGTTGTCCTGCATCCAGGTCACGGACTTGAAGGGCATCCGCTCGGTCATGGGGACCATCCAGGACATCACCGGCCGCAAGCTCTACGAACGGGACCTGATCTCAGCCAACATCGCGGCCATTTCCGCCAACCGCATCAAGACCGAATTCCTGGCCAACATGAGCCACGAGCTGCGCACCCCCTTGAACGGGATCATGGGCATGCTCCAGCTCTGCCAGCATTCGAATTTGAGCGTGGACGTGGCCGAGTACGTCAACCTGGCCTACGACTGCTCCCAGAACCTCCTGGACATCATCAACAACATCCTGGTCATCACCCACGCCGAGCATGCCCAGCAGGAGCGCTGCGTGTCCAAGTTCAACCCGGCCGCCCTGGCCAAGGACGCCCTGGCCGTGTACGCGGCCAAGAAGACCAACCAGGACGTGGAGCTTGCGCTCAACCTCTTCCTCAACCTGCCCGAGTACGTGTACGGGGACGCCTTCCGCATCCGCCAGATCCTGGTCAATATCCTGGACAACGCCTACAAGTTCACGGAAAAAGGGCTGATCTCGGTCACGGTCTCCTCCATCTTCCAGCCCGGGGACATGTCCCGGGTGCGCCTGCTCTTCGAGGTCGAGGACCCGGGCATCGGGATCAAGGCCCAGGACCTGGACTATGTTTTCGAGAAATTCACCCAGGCCGACGGGTCCAACACCCGCAAATTCGGGGGCACGGGCGTGGGCCTGGCCATTGTCAAGCGGCTGCTCCCCCTGGTGGGCGGTTCGGCCTGCATCGGCTCGGAGCCGGGCCTGGGCGCCACCTTCGCCTTTACGGCCGAGATCGGGCTTTTCGAGTCCTGGGCCAGGATCATGGCCCAGGACATGGACGCGAGAAAGCCCAAGTACACCTCCTTGAAGGTCCTGCTGGTGGAGGACGACTACACCAACCAGCTCACGGTGCGGAACATGGTGACCAAGATCGGGCACAAGTGCGTGACCGTGGGCACCGGGGAGGAGGTCATCGCGGCCCTGGACGGCGGGCGGTTCGACCTGGTCCTTTTGGACATCCAGATGCCGGGCATCAGCGGTCTGGAAGTGGCCTGCCGCATCCGCTCCTCGACCCGGAAATACGCCAAGGTCCCGATCATCGCCGTGAGCGCGGACACCTCCTCGGCCAACCGCCAGGCCTGCCTGAGCGTGGGCATGAACGCCTTTCTGCCCAAGCCCCTGGACCTCTTCGCCCTGGCCAAGGAGATCGAGCACTACCGGGTCTAGGCTGACCGTCCTCTGGGTGGACAGGACGCAAGGCCCCAGGCAAACCGCCGGAAAAAGAGAAGAAAATATAATATTTTCTTCTTCTTGTCTTTTGTCTTGGTCTGTTCCGGAAGGCGGCCGGAGGAGCGGCCTGGGGGTTCAGCCCAGCCGGGCCAGTTCGGCCATGATCGTCTCGGGCATCACCGGCTTGACCAGAAAGGCGGACACCGCGCAATCGCACAAGGGCTTCTCGCAGGCCGGGTCGTCGGCCATGGCGCTGAGCACCAGGATGGCCGCCGGGTCCCGGGCCGCGTCCCCGCGCTCGGCCTCGGCCCGGCGCATGGACTGGATGGCCCGCGTTCCGTTCATGTTCGGCATGGACAGGTCCACGAGCACGAACCGGTAGGGGTCCCCTTCCTGAATGGCCCGGACAAAGGCCGTGAGGCCCTGCTCCCCATCCTCGGCCAGGTCGCAGCGGTACTTGCCCCGCAGGACATAGAGGAAGGTCTTGCGGATGAATTCGCTGTCGTCCACGATGAGCACGCGTTTCACTATCGTCGCCCCTTGCCTTTTTGGATGCGGTCGAAGCATCACCCTACCTGGTATTCCCCCGGGCGCAAGCGGAGAATGAACGAAAAAGTTACACCCCCGCGCTCATTCCCCGCCGGACCTGGCGCAGAGGAGCGTGAGCACGGCCAGCAGCCGGTCCAGGGCCACGGGCTTGGTCAGGTATTCGTTCATCCCGGCGGCCATGGCCCGAATCCGGTCCCGGGGTTCGGCATAAGCGGTCAGGGCCACCACCGGGATGTCCGGGCACAGGCAACCCCCGGCCCCGGCGCGGATGGCCGAGGTGGTGTCGAACCCGTTCTGGCCCGGCATCTGGATGTCCATGAGCACCGCGTCAAAGGGCTCCCGGGCCAGGAGGTCCAGGGCCGCCTCCCCGCTCTCCACCCGGCCGGTGACCGCGCCCATGGCCTGGAGCCACTGCTCCATGCTCAGGCCGAACAGGGTGTGGTCCTCCACCACCAGGATGCGCCGCCCGGCCAGGCCAATGTGGGGGCCAGTATGGGCCGCGCCCTCCTCGGGCTCCAGGAGCGCAAGGACCACGTCCGGGCACTGGCAGGGGATGGTCAAGGCAAAGATGCTGCCCTGGCCCGGGATGCTGGCAAAGGTCAATTCCCCCTCCAGCTTCTCGGCCAGCCGCCGGGAGATGGCCAGGCCCAGGCCCGTGCCCTGGTGGCGTTTGGAATAAGACTGGTCCAACTGATGGAAAGGCTGGAACAGTTCGGCGCTTCTCTCAGGCGGAATGCCGCAGCCCGTGTCCCGCACCAGGTAGGTCAGCCGGGCCGAGCAAGGCCCCGTGGCCTGGCTTGCGACCTCCAGGAACACCCCGCCCTCCCCGGTGAATTTGATGGCGTTGGACACCAGGTTGGTCAAGATCTGACGGACCCAGCCGAAGTCCGTGCTGACCACGGCCGGAAGGTCCGGGGCCAGCGCAAGCTCCAGGGTCAGGCCCTTGTCCCGGGCCTGGACCCCGAAAAGCCCGAGCACGGACTGGGCCGGTTCGGCCGGATCGAAATCCGTGATCGTGGGCGCGTGCTTTCCGGCCTCGATCTTGGTGAAGTCCAGGATGTCGTCCACGATGCGGGAAAGGGTCTGCCCGGCCTCGGCCATGAGCCGAACCGGGACCTCCAGGGCCGGGTCCCTGACCGCGCTGCCCAGGACGTCGATCATGCCCACGATGGCCCCCAGGGGGGTGCGGATCTCATGGCTCATGTTGGCCAGGAACATGCTCTTGGCCCGGTTGGCCGTCTCGGCCCCGGACTTGGCCAGGAGCAAGGCCTCCTGGGCGCATTCCAGCTCCCGGACCTTGGCTTTGAGTTCACTGTTGGCCAGGGCCAGCTCCCGGGTGCGGGCCAGCACCTGGGACTCCAGCTCCTGGTTGGCCAGGGCCAGGGCCTGCACGGCCCGCTCCTTGGCCTGAACGGCCTGGGTCAACTCCCCGTAAGCCTCCTCCAGCACGGCCAGCATGCCGGACAGAGACTGGGCCACGGCCCCCACCTCCTGTCCGGCCTGGGTCTCCAGGCTTTTCAACTCTTCGCGGGCCGTTCCGGACTGGGCCGGAACCCGGGGATCGAAGCCCTGGACCAGGCGGGCCAGGGCGGCCAGGGGCGCGCTTTCCCGGCGGACCAGAATCCAGGCCACGGCCAGGGACAGGACCAGGACCCCGGCCACGATGAGCATGATGCGCCGGATCAGGGCCTGAACCGGCCCGGCCAGCTCCGAGGCGGCCACGGCCAGGCAGGGGTGCCAGTGCAGGGGATTGGCCTCGCCGATGAAGCCCACGGTCTCGGTCAGCGCTCCGCCGGACTGGGGCGGCCGCCAGGAGAAGATGGCCGGACGCCCGGTGCGGGCCGCGTCCAGCAGGTCCAGGCCCAGGCTGCGGCCGGTGGCCTCGTTGACAAAGGCCCCCTCCTGCCCCGGGGCCAGGAAGGGGTGCAGGACCACGGCCCCGGCATGGTCCAGCACGAAGATGTACCCCGAGGCCCCGGACCCGATGCTCAAGAACTCCCGCTTGAGGCCTTCGAGCAGGGCCGCCTTTTCGGCCGTGATGTCCCGGTCCAGCTCCTCGATGTCCTCGGCCAGGGCCAGGACCAGACCCATGTCCCGCTCCAGGTGGAAGCTGGCCACGTGCTTGCGCGGACTGTCCCGTCGGCCCGTCCAGTCAAAGGAATCAAAGCCGTGCCCGTGAGCCAGGACCAGGTCGCGCATGAAGGCCAGGGCGTCCTTGCCCCGGGGGTCCAGGTACCCGGTCCAGACCCGGCCGATCATGCCCGGGTCCGGGTGGACCAGGCCGGTCAGGTCCAGGGAATAGGCCAGGGCGTGCCGGCCCCGGACCCCGTCGATGCCGCCCAGCCAGTCCAGGAAGGCCTTGCGGGCCTGGGGCAGGGGCAGGACGACCTTGAATTCCCGGGCCACGGACAGGGCCAGTTCGCCCCGGTCGCGCAAATCGTCCTTCAAGTCGGCCAGGCTCCGGGTCTGCACGTCGATGAGCCGGTCGGAATAGTTCTCGATGGCCAGGTTGGCCAGGCGCAACAGCCCCCTGGCCCGGTCCTCCTGCATGGCCAGGATGCGTTCCGAAAGCACCGAGCGCACCCCCCAGATCAGGGCCAGGGAGGAAAAGGCCGTAAGCAGGCCGATGAACAGGAAGGAGCGGGCCTGGATGGACAGCGGAGAACGCATGACGAAGCCTTTGGTTTGAAACGCCTAGGGGGCGTCCTGGTCGTAAATGTCCTCGGCCGCCGAGAGCAGGTCCAGGGGCGGGGAGAAGCCCACCCGCTTGGCCGTGCGGATGTTTATGGCGATGTGCGGGATGTCCTCGAAGACCTGGTCCAGGTCCCCGGGCCTGACCCCGTTCATGAACCGGCCCAGGCTCTGGGCGTAGAACAGGCCCAGGGCCGTGAAGTCGCTCTGGGCCATGCTCAGGAGCACGCCCTTCTGCACGAACCGCGCCCCGCCCTGGGCAAAGGTGGGGATGCGGCGCTCAAGGAACGGGGCGATGAGCTCGGGCGTGGTTTCCGGGGACAAGGCCCAGGTGTGGGTCAGGTACATGGCGTCCACCCGCTGGGCCAGGTCCTGGCTGCAGGCCAGGTAGGCGGCCAGAACCTTCTGGACATCGTCGTTGCGGGCGGCCTGGCAGCGCTCCAGGGTGAACCCGCGCTCGGCGGCCACGGCCTCGGCGTCGGCCACGGCCGCGTAGGCCCGGCCCACCACGGTGTCGTCATAGGCGATGCCCAGATGCTTGAACCCCACCAGGTCGTGGAACAGGCGCAGTTGGCGCTTGTGGCGCTCGGGGTCGGTATGCACAAAGACGTGGTCCAGGCCCGAGCGCCGGACCCCGGTGACGATCCCGGCCGCCACCGGGTCCGAGGTCTGGAACACGAAGACCGGGGTGCGGTGCGCGGTGGTGGCCAGGGCCAGCCCGGCCCAGGTCCCGAGGGCCAGGACCGCATCCAGGTCCTGGGTCTGGTTCAGGCGCGTCAGGACCGCCGCCTTCACCTTGGGCTGCGTCTCGGCCTCCCACTTGGCGTCCCAGAAGGCGTCCGCCGCAAAGGAAATATAGGTGCTCTGGGAGTTGGCGGCCAGCCAGGCCCAGAGTTCGGCCGTGCTCTCGGTTGTGGCCGGGAAATCCGGTCCCGGGGCCTGCATCCAGCCGGTCTGGACCAGACCGGCCACCAGCCCGCGCAGGGCAAAGGCGTAGTAGGGATACTGCCCGCCCTGCATGCAGCCCAGCCGCCATTTGCCCCCGCCTGGCCGGGCCTTGGGCGGGCTGGGGACCTCGGCCGAAAGCGGCGCGGCCAAGGCCAGGATCAGGACCAGGATCAGGACCGGCACCACCGGGAGCGCGGCCAAGGCCGCCAGCGCGCGCCCGAACCGCACGAACCGGCCGGGCCGGGGGGCCGGGGTCACGGCCGGGCAATGAACAGACGGCGTCGGCATGGGTCCCCCGTGGAGCAAGATATCCGTCCTGATCGGCCTGGCCGACCAACGGCCAGGATCACCCAAAAATAAGCGTACCATGAATCTACAATTTCTTCGGGGTTTCCGGCAAGCATATTCCGCGAATAAACGCCGAACCGGTTCCGGCCCCGGGTCTTGACACTCCGGCGGATTCCAGGGACAACCCTCAGTATGGATTCTGATTTTCAGGAGCAGACCCCGTGAGCCTGGACGCCCGCACTCTCCTCCAGGTCCTGACCCTGTGCTGGGTGGTCCAGGCCGCCATTCTGATCTACGTGTCCAGAATCCACCAGGACTATGGTCCGGCCCGGCTCTGGGGCCTGGGATCGGCCCTGGTGGTCCCGGGACTGGCCCTGGTCGGACTCCGGGACTTGATCCCCTTCTGGGCCTCCGGGCCTCTGTCCAGCAGCCTGCTCCTGGCCGGGCGCATGGTCATGGACTGCGGGGTCATCCAGGCCGCCGGGCGAAGGCCCCCCTGGCGGGTGTTCGGCCTGGCCTGCGCGGTCTCGGTGGCCGTCCAGGTCTGGTTCTGGCTGGCCGAGGCCTCCTTTTCGGCCCGGGTGCTGGCCTTCCATGCCGGGGGCGGGGTCATGGACGCCTGGACCGCCTGGGCCTGCCTGACCGCCACGGGCCGCTCCAGGTCCACCATGCGCGCCCTGGGCCTCATCCTCTCCCTCTTCCTGCTCTCCTGCGGGTGGCGGGTCCTGGGCCTGGCCGGGACGGACGTGGACTCCATCCTGGCCCCGGTCCTGCCCCAGGTCCAGTTCCTGGCGGCCTCCATCGCGGTCAGCTTGAGCGCCACGGCCCTGATGGCCCTGCTCCCGTCCCAGCGCCTCCAGGAGCTCATCCAGGCCAGCGAGGAGCGCTTCCGGGCCGTGGTGGAGCAGTCCCAGGACGCCATCTTCATGCACGACGAGAAGGGCCGCTTCCACCTGGTCAACCAGCGGGCCTGCGAGAGCCTGGGCTACACCCGCGAGGAGCTGCTGAACCTGGGGGTTGCCGACGTGGACCCGGATTTCGTGGCCCGCAAGGACCCGGAAAGCATCTGGACCGCCCTGCCCCTGACCTTTGAGACCCGCCACCGCCGCAAGGACGGGAGCGTCTTTCCCGTGGAGGTGCGGGCCAGCCGGGTGGACTACGGCCAGACCGCCTTCATCCACGGCGCGGCCCGGGACATCACCGAGCGCAAGCGGCTGGAGGCCTTGAAGGCCGAGGTGGACCGGATGATCCGCCACGATCTGCGCTCGCCCTTGGCCGGGATCATCCATCTGCCAAAAATTCTTATCGATTCAAACAGGTTGTGCCAACAGGACCAGAACGCGCTCCTGGCCATTGAAGAGGCTGGCCGTCAACTGTTGCGCCTGCTCAACAGCGCCGGGGACATCTCCAGGATGGAGTCCGGCTCGTACGTGCTCAAGCCCCGGGACATCGACCTCCTCGCGCTCACGGAGCGGATCATGACCCAGTCCGGCCACGAGGCCGGGCGCAAGGGCCTGGGCCTGGCCCTGCTCGTGGACGGCCAGCCCCCGGGTCCCCAGGACCGCTTCACGGTTCAGGGCGACGACCTGTTGTGCTCCAACATGCTGGCCAACCTCCTGGCCAACGCCGTGGAGGCCTCGCCCCCGAGCGGGGCCGTGCTGGTGATCTTCTCCACCTCGCCCCGGGAACTGCGCATCACCAACCAGGGGGAGGTGCCCCTGGCCATCCGGGACACCTTTTTCGAGAAATACGTCACCTCGGGCAAGCCCGACGGCTCGGGCATCGGCACCTATTCGGCCAACCTGGCCGCCCGCAGCCAGGGCTGGGGCATGCGCCTGGACGTGACCACGCCCCGCCAGACCTCGATCATCATCGACTTCGAGCCCCTGGCCTGAAAGGCCCTTGCATCCGACCCTTTTCCTTGATGACACCGGGTCTTCACGGACCTGTCACCCGGCCCGGCTAGCCTGTCCGAAAGCATTGCGCCGCGCCCTCGGCCATCCGGAAGAGAAAAGGGGCGCGCCAACCCCTTTTCAGGAGGCCCCATGCTGGTCCGCACCGACTCCAAACGCCCGATCTCCAGGCTGATTCATGGCCTGCCCCTCTGGCTGTTCCTGGCCCTGGCCATGGTCCTGGCCTCGTCTTTGTCCCATGCGGCCGAGGCCAAGCCCAAGGCCAGGTACGTGTTCTTCCTCATCGGCGACGGCATGGCCCAGGCCCAGCGCAGCGCGGCCGAGTACGCCCTGGCCGCCGACGCGGGCCCAGACATCCCTGGAGGGACACAGCCCGGAGGAGTGCGGCTGGTCATGAACTCCCTGCCCGTGCAGGGGATCACCACCACCTCGTCCTTGAACTCCATCATCACCGACTCGGGCGCGGCCGGAACGGCCCTGGCCTGCGGGGTCAAGACCTACAACGGGGCCATCGGCGTGGACGGGGGCCGCAACCCCGTGCGCAGCATGGCCGAGATGGCCCATGACCAGGGCCTGAAGGTGGGCGTGGTGTCCTCGGTGTCCCTGGATCACGCCACCCCGGCCTCGTTCTATTCCCACCAGCCAACCCGCAACAACTACTACGAGATCGCCCTGGATATGGCCGGAAGCGGCTTCGACTATTTCGCGGGCGGCGGGTTCAAGGACCCCGAAGGCAAGAAATCCAAGACCGAAGGCGAGAAGAAGAACGCCCTGGAGGTCATCAAGTCCAAGGGCTACGCCCTGGCCGACACCCGGGAGGCCATCCTGGCGCTCACCCCCAATAGGGGCAAGGTCCTGGCCGTGAACCCGGTCCTGGACGCGGACAAGGCCCTGCCCTACGACCTGGACGCCACGGCCACCAATGGAGGCGGCGTGTCCCTGGCCGAGTTCACGGCCAAGGGCATCGAGCTTCTGGACAACCCCAAGGGCTTCTTCCTCATGGTCGAGGGCGGCAAGATCGACTGGGCCTGCCACGCCAACGACGCGGCCGCGGCCATCCAGGACACCCTGGCCTTTGACGCGGCCGTGGCCCAGGCCGTGGCCTTTGCCAAGAAGCATCCGGCCGAGACCCTCATCGTGGTCACGGGCGACCACGAGTGCGGGGGCATGGCCCTGGGCTTTGCCGGGACCCGCTACGGCAATTATTACAGCTATCTGAAAGGCCAGAAGGAGTCCTTCCTGGCCTTCACCGGCCGGGTCAAGGAGTACAAGAAGGCCCACGCGCCTGAGAACGCCAAGCTTGAGGACATCCTGCCCGTGATCCAGGAGACCTTCGGGCTGATCCTGCCGGACCAGGCCCAGCGCGAGGCCATGAAGGCCGCGCCCAAGCCCAATGAGGACACCACCTCCCCGGTCAATCCCTACGGCATGTTCCTCAAGGATTACGAGGTCAAGGAAGTGCAGGCGGCCTTTGAGCGGTCCATGGCCGCAAAAACCGAGGGGGACAAGGACCAGGGCGAGTACCTGCGCTACGGCGACTACGAGCCCCTGGCCGTGACCCTGACCCACATCCTGGACCAGAAGGCGGGCGTGGCCTGGACCACCTATTCGCACACCGGCATGCCCGTGCCCACCTCGGCCCAGGGACCCGGGGCCGAGACCTTGGGCGGGTACACGGACAATACCGAGGTGGCCAAAAGAATCATGGCCGCCATGGGCCTTGGTGGAAAATAAGCAGGTCCCGGCCCCGGGGATAACGCCGCCCCGGGGCCGGGGCCGCCGGGACCTGGTCCTGACCCTGGTCTTTACCGCTCTCACGATCCTGCTCTGGTACGCGCCCACGGGATTCGAGGACCGGCTGCCGCCCGAGGCCGCCCAGGTCCAGGCCCGGGTCCTGTCCACGGACAACGACCACGTGCGGCGCTACGGCCTGATCCTGGAGGGCGACCAGCGTTTGCGCGCCCTGGTCCTGGACGGGGCCTTCGCGGGCCAGGAGTTCATTGCCGACAATCCCTTCCTGGGCAAGATCGAGCTGGACAAGTTCTTCGCGCCCGGGGACACGGCCCTGGTGGTCCTGTCCCTGCAAAACGGCCAGGTGGTCGGGGCCGTGGCCCAGGACCACTACCGCCTGGGGGCCGAGGCCTGGCTTATGGGGCTCTTCGCCCTGCTGCTGGTGGCCTACGGGGGCACGACCGGGGTCAAGGCCCTCATCTCCTTCGCCTTTGCCGCCCTGCTCATCTGGAAGCAGATGGTTCCCCGCTATCTGGCCGGGCAGGACCCCATCCTGATCACCCTGGCCTGCCTGGCCCTGCTCATGGCCGCAGTGATCTTCCTGGTCGGGGGCTTGAACCGCAAGGCCCTCACGGCCTACCTGGGCTCGCTTTTGGGCGTGGGGGCCACCTGCGCTCTGGCCCTGTGGCTGGCCCCCGGGTTCACCCTGCACGGAGCGGTCAAGGCCTATGCCGAGACCCTGCTCTATTCCGGCTACGCCCACATGAACGTGACCCGCATCTTTCTGGCCACCATCTTTCTGGGCTCCAGCGGCGCGGTCATGGACCTGGCCATGGACGTGGCCGCCAGCATGGACGAGCTCACGGCGCATAGGCCGGACATCGGGTTCTGGCCCGCCCTGTCCTCGGGCCTGCGGGTGGGCCGGGTGGTGGTGGGAACCATGACCACCACCCTGCTCCTGGCCTATTGCGGGGGGTACATGATGCTGCTCATGGTCTTCATGGCCCAGGGCGTGCCCGGGGCCAACATCTTCAACATGAGCCACGTGGCGGCCGAGGTGTTGAACACCCTGGTGGGCAGCCTGGGCCTCATCAGCGTGGCCCCGTTCACCGCCCTGGTCGGGGCGTTTCTTTTGACGAGGAGGGGGGACAAGGATGGCCAGGGGGATGCGGGCCAGGGAACAGCCCAGAATCACATTTTCAAACCGAACTCCAACCAAAACGAAGAATAAGAATAATTATTTTAAGTTCTTATCTTCTCTTCTTGCACAGGTCTTATCTTCTTGCGCAGGCGGATGCCAACATCCGGCCAACGCCCTCAATCTCCGGGATTCACCCCGCCTTCCGCAACCAGTACAGCACCGCATAGCCCCGGCAATGGTCCTCCCGGACCAACTCGGCCCCCTCGGCCTCGGCCATGGCCTGCAACCGCGCGCCCACCTCGGGCTTGGGCCGCACCCCGAACAGGGCCAGCCAGGCTCTGAGCATACGGCCGAACCAGGCCGGAAGCCTTGCGAAATCCCCGAAATCCACCACGGCCAGCACCCCGCCCGGCCGGACCAGGGCCCAGGCCGCGTCCATGGCCGCCGCCGGTTCCGGGATGATGGACAGGACATAGGAAAAATACACGGCGTCAAAGCCCTGGCCCAGGTCCCGGTCCAGGTCCCGGGCCGGGTCCAGGTCCTCGGCCAGGCAACAGGCCAGGCGACAGGCTTGGGCGGTCCCGCCTTCCGCCCGACCGATTCCGGCCCGGCCGATCTTGACCCGGGCGGTCTCCAGCATGGCCGCCGAGGCGTCCACCCCGCACAGGCGCAGGTCCGGCCGTAAACGCGAGAGCCGGATCAGGTTCCGGCCCGTGCCGCAGCCCAGGTCCAGGACCGAGGCCCCGGGCTGAACCGGCAGGCCGCGCAAGAGCCGGTCCCGGCCCAGGAGATAGAAGCGCCGGGTCAGGTCGTAGATGTGGCGCTGCACACGGTACATGCGGTCCATGGCCTCGGCCTGGCCCGCAGCCACGACGGCCTCTGGAATCGGCCCGGATTTCAGCGTGCGCACGAGGCACATAGACGCCTAGCCGTGGTCCTGCCCAGCCAGCCGGTACAGATGAAACCCGCCATAGATGGCCGAGCGGTCCTTGAGGCCCAGTTCGGCCGAGGTCTTCCGGTCATAGACAAAATCCCGGGCCAGACCCTCGGGCAGCACCCCTTCCAGGGGCGATATCTCGCCAGCCGTGCGGAAGATGACCCTGGCCCCGGGCCGGGCCGTGCGCCGCACCCCCTGCCACAGGCGGATAAGGGCCTCGGGGGTCATCCAGTCCTGGGAATCCAGGAACACGTAGCGGTCCAGGCTGGCCTCGGGCTGGGAGGCGATGAACCCGTCCAGGCTGATCTGCTCCACCCTGGCCCGGGGCGCGGCCTCTTTCAGGGCCTGGAAATTCTCGGCCCGCAGATACTCGGGCAGGGCCTGGCGGGTGGAGTCATAGCGCCGGGAAAAGCCCTGCCAGGCGAAATAATTGTCCGAGAGCGGAAAGTCGCAAGCCAGACGCCGCACCCGGCGGCGGTACTCGTCCAGGATGCCGCCCGGGCACTCCTTCTGCATGGTGCGGAACTGCTGGGGCGGGATGCCCAGGCTGAAGACCCCGAGGGAGGAGCGGCCCAGAAAGCGCACCAGGCGGCTGGTGAAAAAGCAGTCCAGCTCGCGCTCAAAGGCGGCCTCCCGCTCGGCCCGGGTCCCGGCTTCAAGGATGCGGGCCGGGTTTTTGCCGAACACCCGGCAGATGAGGGACCCCAAGCGCAGGAAGGCGCCCATGCGGGCCTGGTCGTACAGGTTGCGGGAAAATATCTCGATGCGCCTCCGGCCCAGGGGCAGGGTCCGTCCGGCCCAGTAGTCCCGGGCCGCATCGTCCAGGTGCGGAGCGATGTGCCGGGCGTAGTTCGCCGGATTTTCGGGCGCGTCGGCCTGGCCGAAGAAGCGGAAGAAGGACTCGTGGTCCGGCAGATGCCGGGCGGCGGCCAGCTTGAGCCGGGCCAGGTTCACGTGGTGGCGGTTTAAGTCCACGGCCACCACCTCGCCGGCCCCGCCCAGGAGGTAATGCAGGATGTTGCACCCGCCCGAGGCGATGGTCAGAACCCTCTGCCCGGGCTCCAGGGCCATGGCCGTGAGGTCCACCCGGGGGTCCTCCCAGATCTGGTTGTACACGAACCCGGAAAACCACAGGCTGAACAGCCGCTCCAGAAGGCCCGGGACAGACAGGGCCGGATTCTGCTCGACAGCAGTCCGCACCAGGGACATGGAAGCTTGCGTCATGACACCCCCAGGTTTCAATGTGTTGATTGGGGGGCAGTAGCATGTCCAGGGTGAAGGTCCGGCAACTGTTTTTTGTCGATTGCGCGAAGATGGGGGGCGGGCAAGAGACCCACCACGGAAAAACGGGTTGCGACGTCACATCGCAACCCGTTGCTTTCTTTGATGGTCGGGGCGACCAGATTCGAACTGACGACCCCCTGCTCCCAAGAATCGAGACAACGTCACAGTATATTGAAATACTTGAATAAGATTCATACATGACAACCTGTATACGCTCAATTTCAACCCTAATACGGAGCTTCCCGGTTATCCGCCGGTTATCGGAAATCCTTGTATTATTGCTATGTTGAATCGCATTATCCGTGCAAAGAATTGGCTGTATCCATCCTCCTGCGGTGCGGTGCCGAGTCATATCTATTTTCCGTCCCCCTTCAGGGATGCATCCTTTTGGTCCTTCGTCCGTCTTCACTGCACAACACGCCGCACATGCGGCATCAGGAGGCGAAGACATGCGAATGAACAGGGAGAGAGAGATCAGGGAAACCATCCGCAAAAGATACTCGGAAACGGCGCTCGCCGGAACGGCCCGATGCGGGTGCGCCAGCGGGTGCTGCGGTCCACAAGACCAAGCCACGTCCGAGGGGTTGGCTCTGGCGGTGGGGTATTCCGCCCAGGACCTGCAGAACGCACCCGAAGGGGCGAATATGGGCCTTGGCTGCGGCAACCCCCAAGCCATAGCGGACCTCAGGCCCGGCGAGGTTGTGGTGGATTTGGGAAGCGGTGGAGGCTTCGACTGCTTCCTCGCCGCACGTCAGGTGGGCGCGAGAGGACGCGTCATCGGCGTGGACATGACGCCGGAGATGGTGGAAAAGGCCAGGAGAAACGTGGGGGCCGCACACTGTGCCAACGTCACGTTCCGCCTGGGCGAGATCGAGCATCTGCCTGTAGCCGACGCAGAGGCCGATGTCGTGCTCTCCAACTGCGTGGTCAACCTGAGCACGGACAAGGCCCAGGTGTTCAGGGAGGCCTTCCGGGTGCTGAAGAAAGGCGGCAGGCTGGCCATCGCGGACATCGTGGCTGTTGCGGACATGCCCGAGGACGTCCGGGAGAACGTCAGGCTCCACGCCGAATGCGTGGCTGGGGCGGCCCGCGTGGAGGCCCTGGAGGACATGATGCGCGCTGCCGGGTTCCGGCAGGTGTCCATCCGACCAAACCCGGAAAGCGGCCGGATGATGGACGGGATGTTTCCAGGCCTGGGCCTGGGTGGAGTCGTGGCCTCGGCCGTGATTGAAGCCATCAAGCAGTAGGGGCGAAGTATGCGGCAGAAGCTGGAGGCGATCTGGCGGGAGCATCGGGGCGAACTCAAGTCCTTCATCCTGAAGCGGGTGCGGTCGTCGGCCGAGGCCGAGGACATTCTCCACGATGTGTTTCTCAAGATGCTGTCCAGCCTCGCTTCGGTGCAGCGGATGGACCACCTGCGGGCTTGGCTGTTCACAGTGGCGCGCAACGCCGTGACGGACCACTTCCGAAGCAGGCGGCCCACGGGCGAACTCCCGGAAGAATTGGCCGATCCCGGCCCTGAGCCTGGCAGCGACCTCCCGGAGGACATGGGGGCCTGCCTGAGGCCGATGCTGGAAGCCTTGCCGGAGAAAGTCCGCGCGGCTTTGGTCCTGGCCGACCTGGAGGGAGTCAAACACCGGGAGGTGGCCGAGCGCCTGGGCATATCCCTGCCCGCAGCCAAATCCAGGGTTCTGCGCGGGCGGCTGAAGGTCCGGCGGATGATCGAGGACTGCTGTCATCTGGAGTTGGACGCCAGGGGGGACATCATGGGCTATACCGTCAAACCGAAGGGCTGTCCGCACTGCGGTTCGCGAACCAATCCCTAAGAATGAGCGTGGTTCCCGAGCAGTGGACACTGAAGCGTGGATGACCAGGGGGGCGATAAAGCCCCCTCTTTACTTTGCGTGCGGTAAGTTGATCTGTATTATCGGCCCGCTGCCATCGCTGACTGTCGCCAAGCATTCGCCAGGAGACTATGGAAAGCTGGCCCAACGGTCATTCGCCCCGATGATCCGGCACGAAAAAACGGGTTACAGTTTTATACTGTAACCCGTTGCTTTCTTTCATGGTCGGGGCGACCAGATTCGAACTGACGACCCCCTGCTCCCAAGAATCTCAGTACGGTTACAGTCCGTTGATATACTTCAACAAAATACATGCCTGATAACCGGTATACGCTCAATTTCCACCCTACTTCGGAGCTTCCCGGTTATCCGCCGGTTATCCGAAATCCCTGTATTATAGCTATGTTGAGCCGTGTTTCCCGTGCGCAAGAAGAGTCCGAATCCTGATAACAGGTCCAGGGTGCTGGGTGCGGTGCCACCTCGGGCATGTTGGCGAGGGGGAGAATGATCCGATGGGATTGATGGGATGGGATGGGATGAGCAACGGGATGATGCGGTGCGAAGGACCACCTGAAAATTTTCAGGGGGCCGGAGCTTATGAGTGAGCGCTGGTAGCCATAGTATGTATGTTTACCCCCCCCCCCCCCCCGCATGAAACTCTAAGCATAATTCATGCTGACTACTTGAAATAATACGCAACACAAGAATATTATTGACAAGACCTATCCATTGGCTACTGATAAACTGTTTGCGCCAATATCTGGCCGATCAGGTGATGTTGGCAGTTGCTGAATAACAGCACGAAGAGACAACGATTTCTAGCTTTCTCCCTATCCATTCTCCGGAGGGGGTCCCGTCATGCCTGGTTTCCTTTCCCTATGGTCTATCCGCAACATTTTGTACTCGCTAATATTTTGCGTGATGTTCCCATCCTTAGGCATTTTTATATACTATGCAAGATATGATTACATACAATATTTTGAAAAATGCAGAGAGCATTGTTATCGTGTTGCAAGCGCGATAGCAGAACAGCAACGAGACTTGGTTGAAGAAAGTAGACACAAGCTAGGGACACTAGCTTTAATCCACTTTACGGAAATCGTAAATCATGGTGGAGCGGAACAAATATTTAGGAGTTTCATGGCTAATGACCAAAAATATAAAATGGTCGCACTTTCTGATAATAAAGGTCATATAGTTAGCTCATATCCACAATTTTCACATGACATTGACATTTCAGACCGCAAGCATTTTCGAGAAGCCATAGCAACAAAGCAATTTGCAGTCGGCGAATATGTCATCGCACGGGGCGTTGAAGGCCCATGTCTTCCGTTTGCATACCCGATTTTGAATGCAAATAACGAAGTAGAAGGAGTTCTTACTGCAATAATTAGTCTTGATATATATGACCGATCCATTTCGCTGTCTACTCTTCCGGAGCAATCACGTCTTGTCATTTTAGACCATAATGGCATTCGTCTTTACCGCTATCCACAAAAACCAGAATTCCCAATAGGTACACTCGCAACGCCAACATTGATAACCGCGATTAACTCCGCTCCTGATGAGTCATCTTTTAAAGAAGCTTTCGATTCGCTTGGAACTCACATCAGCTACGCAATAGAAAGGTTGCGGTTATCTCCGGATGCCGCCCCATACATGGCTGTTGTCGTTGGCACACCAACTCCTAAAACTGTCGAATTGTTTCGAGAGCGTTTGTGGAAACCGGTAATTTTATTCTCAATTATTACTGCTTTATCTATTATTAGCGCCCATCTTTTGGGGTTAATTTTTATCCGTAAAGGTTTTAATCGCCTAATTTCAGCAACAAAACAATTGGCTTCTGGAGACCTTTCAGCCCGCGCAGAAAATGGGGTATCATGCCTTGAGGTAATAGAATTAAGCCACGCATTCAACCAGATGGCAGACTCACTTTCACAAGAATCTGCAGATCGCAAGTTGACAGAAAAAAATTTACGGGAAAGCGAGGAGCGCAAGCGCCTCATCCTGGACACGGCTAATGAGGGGGTCATGACCATCGACGCTGAAAAACATGTAACCTACGTCAACAAGACCATGGCGAACATGTTTGGATATTCCGAGGAAGAAATGCTTACATTGCAATTTTCAGACTTCATTTTTCCCGAGGATTTTCCCCTCCATGAACAGGAGACTGAACGTCGACGACGAGGACTGTCCTGTAGAATTGAAAGAAGATTCAAAAGAAAAAACGGCAGCGCGGTTTGGACTATCTTTGCTGCGAATTCACTCTTTGACAATACCGGAGTATATGCTGGCGCTTTTGGCATGTTCACGGACATCACCGAGCGGAAGTTAGCCGAAGAGGCCCTTCAGGATAGCCAGGAACGTTTCCGAGCGTTGATAGCACAGGCCTCGGACTCCATCTTCGTTACCGATTTCAAGGGCCGCCCCCATATCGTGAATAAACGGGCCTGCGAGAGTCTAGGGTATGCCGAAGAGGAATTGCTGCGCATGACCGTGGCTGATTGGGATCCTGACTTCAAAAAGCGAAACGACGAACAGACCTTCTGGGAGTCTTTACCAGTGACCTTCGAGGCCCGGCACAAGCGCAAGGACGGAAGCATTTTTCATGTGGAGGTGAGCCTTTCTAAGATCGAATTCAACGACCGAAACATGATCCTTGCAAATGTCCGGGACATCACCGAGCGCAAGCAGAACGAAGAACTTCGCAACCAAATCGAGCGAGTTATTCAGCATGACCTCCGGTCTCCAGCTTGTAACGCTATTGCCATTGCAGAAATGTTTAACGACGCGAAGAACTTGAGCGATGAACAGCGTCATCTTTTAGATTTATTTAATCAAGCTGGCAAAAACATGCTGGACACTCTAAATAGTTCTTTAGACCTCTTCAAAATTGAATCCGGCGAGTATAAATTATCGGCCAAGAAATTTGACACGATAGTCCTGATCAAGTCGGTGCTTAAGGGCCTAGCGATTCCGATGAGCAAGAAGCGAATAAACTCTGAAATCAGATTGAATGGTGCGGCGCTTTCTCAACATTCCCATTGCTTCTGCATGGGTGATCCAAAGATTCTTCGAACAGCGTTCCAGAATCTGGTGCTAAACGCTCTAGAAGCCTCACCGCCGAGCCAAGTTATCAGCGTGAATCTGGTTGAGGGCGGCCAACTCACCATCGAGATTATCAACAAGGGTGCTGTTCCCGTCGAGATTCGGGATAAGTTCTTCGAAAAGTATGTCACCAAAGGCAAGACGAAGGGTACTGGGTTGGGAACATATTCTGCGATGAAGACAATCAAGGCACATGGCGGCGACATCACCATGCACACTTCGGACGAGGACAACGAGACAACGGTGACCGTGATGCTGCCCTGTTGATTGGGAGAAAACATGATGAAAATACTCATTGTTGACGACAACGAAAACTCTCAAATGTTACTCGCTAAATACCTGAAAAATTATGGGGAATGCATCTGCGAAGATGACGGCAAGAAAGCGTTGGGCACATTTGCCGAGGCGCACTACGACAAAGCCCCATTTGATCTGGTCTTGCTTGATATCATGATGCCGAACATAGATGGCCAGAAAGCGCTGAAGATTATGAGGAAGATTGAAAGGAAATGGCAAGTGAAGCCGGAATACGCGGCAAAAATAATTATGGCCACCTCAGTGAATTCAGTTGATGAAATGTCAAAATCACTTATAGACGGAGACGCCAATGAATACCTCGTCAAACCTATAAACTTCGATGAGTTGTCAAACTTCATTGATGGGCTCTTGGACAAGCGAATTGACGTTCAACGGTGCGATGCGACCGAACCAAATGAGAATGCGTACTTGTTATCAAATTCAGCATTGATTGAGTAGGTGTTGATATGAAAATTCTCATTGTTGACGATGACGAAACAAATCAAATTTTACTGACTGGGATTCTCAGAAAATATGGTGAATGCATCTGCGAAGATGATGGCAAGAAGGCACTCGGAACATTCGTAGAAGCACTCTACGATAGAGCTCCATTCGACCTAATATTGCTCGACATCATGATGCCAAATATTGATGGCCAGAAGACACTCAAGGTCATCCGAGAAATCGAAAAGAAATGGCAAGTGAAGCCTGGAGACGAAACAAAGGTGATAATGGTGACAGCTCTTGACTCACCAAAAGAAGTCGCAAAAGCTTATTTTCATGGAGATGCAATCGGGTACATAGTCAAGCCTGTGGAGTTCAAGGGGTTAAAAATTGTAATTGAGAAATTATTTGAGCGCGACGAACTGCACATGTAACCTGGATTCGTAAGCCATGAGTGGAATAATTAATTGGGATGAATCTCTTGCGACAGGCATCAAGACAATAGATGAACAACGCGAACAGTTGATCAATTACACCAATAATTTTGAAAATCTAGCTGTGTATGATAGAAACGGATGCTTCACAGCATGTATTCTCGACATACACAAGAGATTTTTGATGTACATCAAGCTAGAAGTAAGACTGATGAATGCGGTAAACTATCCCCGCGCAGAAGAACACATTCAAGAGCACAAGGCGATATTAAAAGGCGTTAAACAGCTTGTTTTGCGCACAAAAAATAAAGAAATTTTCACGAATTCGCTAGCCTTGTCATTCATGGTTGACATATTTACAAATCACATGTGTAAATCGGACAAAGACATGGCTGAATTTGTGCGAAACAGCGGCTTTACCAACGAGCAGTTTTTGAGTTTACGAGACCGATGAAGAAAGCAGATTTGGAACTGCCGGATCGCTGCCGGTCAACTACCGTGGCTCACCTTTCTCGGCCTATCGGCCCCGGCTCAACTCGGCTCGCTATCGTGGTGTGAACGCCATTTTCTGGTCATACCCACTCATGAATAATAGTTCGCAAAAAATGATAGTTGAAAACACACCCTAGGGACTGAACATCTCCCCCCGCATTGGTGGGGATAATTTTGGGCCCGGCAAAAAGTACCACCAGACCGGTAGCTACCCGGGGACTCACATTTTGGGGGTTCTCCAGCGATTGGAGGACCGGGCCGGGGTAAGGGGTCCCCCGGGCCTGGAAATCGTTTTAAAACGCGAATATGGCCCAATGTCAGATTTGGGTACCCAGTGGAACTTGCCAGAAACTGGTGCTTGTTTTAATTTCTCTCACAAACCGTCAGGAACCTGGTCAACCGAAGCGATAGCGACACTCAATACGAGCAAATTGAGCATATCCTGACCCTTCACGGACAATGAAAATTTTCATTGATAGCTCTCACCGTTTTGAGGTACGGAACTAGAAGCTCTTTACGGCATAAACAATCAACGGGAGGAATAGGTATGGGCTTCCAGAGATATGTCAAAAGCGCCGATAAATCTACAGAGAAACTTATTACCATCAGCCAGAAAGGACTTTTTTCATTCAATAACAAGTGTGTGATTGAAGACGGCGTTGACAAATTTAAGTATGTATTTATCGACTATGATCTTGAAGCGAATCAAATCAAAATCAATTTTACCAACAACGAAGATGAAGAAGGCAAAATGAATCTTCATCACAGCGATGGGAAAGCTTCAACATTTAGCGGATCAAAACTTTTTACTGATTTAGAAATTAGTGCTGATGCGTCTATGCGGTATAAGGCAGAACTAAACAATCAAGATAATTCATACCTGATTACTCTTGGCAAAGGATCCGAATCCACCCCAAGAGTTCGTAAACCTAAATCGTCCTAATCGTCATAGCTTATTTCAATCAAAGGGACACAGGGGTGACGGCGTACTTCGGTGCGCCGTCAACTCTGAACAACTGAAACATGAGACGGTATGTCTAAACGAATCCTAGTCCAGCAGATCATCGGTGATGAAGTCACCTTAGTGGTCAGTGGCCTATCTGAAACATACTACCAGTTGAAACTGATTAAAGATTTAGCTGTTGGAGAGATTTCAAGCTCGACTTACCGAAAGATTCAAACCAATTCGATCAGGATTGACTCTGGGTTCTCGGTTCGAACTGCCAAGTCTAACACACTTCTGGTCTTCTTCAATGCAAGTAGGGAAGAAGAACCGATTGGCCATGCTATCTGTCTCAGTTTGGTGAAGAAGTTAAAAACAAATTTCTTGATCAATTTTGACCGGCTAATGCCAGTCATCTTTACCAGACGCATAGCCGACAGAAAAGAGTATGGGAATGAGTTCTTCAGATTGATGACTGAACTTATTACAAAATGCAAGTTAAACCACTCTCATGCGAATGTGCTGTTTATATATTTTGTTGGCGGCAAGATTCAGCCAGTCCAAATGTCTTTGAACAATAACCATATAATATTAGACACTTTGGATGACCAGCCAGAATGGTTGGATGTCTTTGAAAAGAATAAATTTATTACCATGCATAATCGGACAGTTACAAATTTTAGCGGAAATATTAACAAGCAATTCAAGATAAAAAGCACTTTTGAGAGAAAGCAAATAGGTATATTTGAAGCTCTTGGTTTGCCATTCATAAAGAATATTCGCAATAAAATGAGTCCAAATTTTTTGATTAGCTCAAAGTCAATTATCAAGACACAGGTTTTTCTGAATACAGAAGCGCCAACTAAACCCAATTTTTACATCCACGACGTTACATTAATTGTAGGCAACCTACCACCATCAGACAACCTACTATTAAACACTGGTTCAATTATGAATTCTGATCCAAATTGTTTGCTGATAGGAGAGTTTGATCCTGCTGATTATGACTATTTAATTAAAATATTTAAATGGACACCAGCAAGAAACACTATCTATGTCTCTGGAAACAAAATTAGACAGAAAACAAAGTATGGTGTTTTTTCAACCGATATTTCATGCTTTTTCCCCACTCGGCCACTCAAATCATTTGGGATGAAAATAACGGATGACGACTACGTTGGTTTATTTTCGATCCAAGACAATGGTAATACTAGATTGTATTTCAACAAGATTGACAATAAATTTATGTTTGTCACTAGCTCTGGAAGCATTTCTCTTGATAGATATGTAGCTAGAGCAATTTATGAACCAGAAGACCTATCAACCGGCTATGCGGAGATTCAGCCTAGAACCCTTGACGAACGTGATTTGAAAACCATTGAAATTAAGAGATTGCAATATGCTGATTTTATTTTTTGCGGCGGAATCTTGAATCGTATAGAATCTGACAGAAACAGAATGCTTAACATCACGGCTCAGGCAAATACTTGCCAGGAATTTAGATATCGCTCATACGATTTTGCAAGCGTCACGAAAGAAGATTCCAAGATATCACTTTTTGTTGGTCAAGATATGGTTTTTAAGCTTACTAGAAATAACATTATTAAGATTCACGACAAGACACGATCAAATGACTACTATGAACAATTAACCCCGGTGGTTTAACCATGGCTCCAGAAGATAATTTGCCCTCTCCATCCCACGATAAACCTAATAGCCGAGTTGATGATATCTCTAACGGCCAGAGAATTGAAGGTGAATATCTTCCAGGTCCTGATGAGCAGACACAATCAGGAGATGACAGGAAACAGAATACCGTCCCTGGATTTGAAGGAGCTATCGTTCCGCCCCCTACTGTTCTTGAAAAACAAATCACCTTTGACTCTCTGCCAACTGCACTGAATTTGCCGCAACCAAACGAAAACACTGAATGGATATTCGAGAATTTTATTGAACGTGGAAACATTGTCCAGGTTAATTATAAGAGGGGAATAGGCGGCACTTGGTTCATACTTGATCTGATTTCTGCTGCGACCACTAATAGGAAATTGTATGGGCATTACGACTCAAAAAGAACTGTAAAATCTTTGTTCGTGAATAGTGGTCTTGAAACAGACAAGATTTCAGAACGAATATCCTCTGTTTTAGGAAGTCAACATTTGAATGAAGTCAAGATTTTATCTAGAAGCTGGATACTTGACACTACCAATTATGACGATTTTGATTTTTCCGAAAAGAAGTGGCAAGATTTAGTCACATTTGGTATCAAAAGAAATCCAGAATATAATCTGTTAGCACTAGACGATCTTGGAACGCTATTCAAGAAAAAACCTGACCAAGAATTATTTTACTCATGGCTCTATGATTTAAAACAATTAGGAGTCACAGTCATTGCCCTTTGCGAATCAGGCAAAGGCATTAAACTACCGGCTGATCTTGTTGATGTTGATCTTAATATTTCAACAATAGAATCCGACAAGATTAAAAATAAAGTAGAATTTTTATCCGCCAGAAGACTTCCGAAGAATCTCCAGGAAGATTTTGCGATAGAACTTGTCGAAGATGAAAATAACTTGTTCAAGTTTAACAGAATTAACTTGAAGAAGGATTTGGTCGGCAAAATCTGCTTCTTCATTGTGAATGGTTATACCCAGGCGGAGGCGGCAAGATTATTGGGCCTCCACCAAAGCACCGTATCTAGGAAGTTTGACGATGCCCTCAACCAGGGCATAGTGTCCAAGTCAGGAAGGATCTACAAGTTGACAGAGAAGGGTATGGAACTTACAAAGGGGATGCAGCTGCCGGGTGATGACTAGAAGAGATGCACCCAAAGCAGGCAGAACATGAAAGCCCTGCATAATGCATAATTCGAGCACTTTTTCAAGATTTATTACTGTATTCTGATGGGTTAGCTCGCCTCATCCTCCCAATTATCTGCATAAATTCTGCATTTTTCTGCATATCTGTGCATAATCTGGCCCCTGCTGGCCTGGTTATGCACTTCTTTTTGGTCTACCTCTCATGATGGCCAGGTGGATCAGTTGAATCTTGCCGCCTAAACCCTCCCCTATCCATACCCATTCCATTCTGTTCATACATGCACCCTAGCACCCCCCATGGTGGATAATCCATGGATGGGGTGTCTCCATAGATTATTTGGGGGTGATCTACCCGGCAGAAAGCATGGTTTAAGCCGGTCTCACAAACTTTGTAAGCCGAAAATGAGATGAAAATGGTGGGAACTGGTAGCTGGAAAGACAGGTAGGTTGAGCTAACCTTGCAAATGGTCGGGGGGATTCGAACCTATTGGCCCAGGCTAGAGTCACAAAAGTAGAAAATTTAGCTGACTCAAGTTTTTGCCGGGACCAAAAAATCTTAAAAATAATCAGTTAAGATTTATATGAATGTCCTTCCTGCTATCTTGGCTCTAAAGATGGCATCGAAAGGAACAGTTTGGGCATAAATTCCTTTGCCCAAAGCCTTACTTAAGTATGCCATAGCGCGGGTATTACCACCAATGAGTTCAGGATAGAATTCTTGTTTGAACTTCTGAAAATTAGCATCTATAGCAGCAAGATTGTCTCCGTGAATTGCTTGTAATAGTTTCTTGAATTTATTGATGATTGTTTTTGTCTTGAGCATCCTGAAGGTGACATAACTGAAAACAGAATCTGCCGACAGATTATTTAGCTGAAGCAAAGAATTTATCTTGTTTTTTCGAAAATATGACCGCTTGTAAACAATCTCTAGATCGGAAGCGTCGTGTAGGGAAAGAGTGTACGTC
>CAILNX010000014.1 GCA_903835685.1 uncultured delta proteobacterium | reverse complement strand
TGTCCCTGCGGCAAACGTGCCGAATTCAGGGAAAGAGAACCTACCCCGTGCTGGTCGAGGCTATGACCGCGTTCTTCAAAGGTGAGCATCCAAACCTCGCGTGGATTCGTGCTTTGGCAGACTGACCCGTGAGCCCTTACCTGCATGTTATTCGGGAAATCGTCTTGAATCTCAAGCCCACCTCCCAAAGCATTGTGTTGGACGTGGGGTGCGGCACTGGCATGGTTGCCTTGGCTCTGTCTCCATGGGTCAGCAAGGTGCATGGTTTAGATATCAGCCCAAAGATGGTCGAACGGGCGCAACGGAATTGTGTTCTATGTCCAAACGTCAGTTTCAGTTTGGGGGGGATCGCAGACCTCACAGGTCAGCCCGATGAGTATGATCGGATTTTGGCGTATAGTGTTCTTCAATATCTCGAAAGTGAAGAAGCTGTTTTCCAAGCCTTCCAATCCCTGAAGAAAGTCATGAGGCCAGGCGGCAGAGCGTTATATTCAGGAAATCCAGATCCTGCAAAGAAGGCGATCTACCTCGATAGAATCATCGACAAAAATATGTCTGAGTCCGAACGGGATTATGCGGTTCAGATTGTGGAACGAACACTGTGGGTGTCTCCTCAACGTATGATAAAAATTGCAAAGGAAACTGGATTAGCGGCCAAATGCAAGGAGATCGGTGCGGGCATTTGGCAACATTTTTACATGTTTGATCTGGTGCTGTGGCATGGATAAAAATATATTTAAACAATTTTTTATGGAGATGATACAGAACAAGGATAATCCGTATCATCCCTTGGTCTGGATTAATGGGAATCCAGAAATTGGGCAAAATGTATATATCGGAGGATTTTCAGAGATCAACGCCAAAGGCGCTCGAGTTGCCATAGGAGATAATTGCGACATCGCTTCTTTCACTGCTATCAACTGTGCGGATTCTCACCTCAAAACGATTGGGTTGCTGGACCACAACGTATGCAAGAACATTGTTCTGGAACATAATGTGTTTGTCGGTTCACATACGGTAATTTTGGGTGGAACCCATGTTGGGCATCACAGCGTGATAGGGGCTGGGAGCGTGGTTTGCGGCGTGAGTATTCCTCCTTATTCCTTGGCAGTGGGCCACCCTTTGGTCGTCAAGGCGGGGTACTATTTGGAACGAGCTGGGCATCTTGGGAATTACAGATGATAGTCCATAACCGTCCTCTGATCACTGAGGCGGACATTGATACGGTCTCGAAAGTGCTCCGCTCTGGGTGGCTTGCTTCTGGACCGCAGACACTCGGTCTTGAAGAGGACTTTATCCGCTATTTCGGGCAGGGAGGAGCCTGCGCTTGTTCTTCCGGAACGGCCGCTTTGCTTCTTGCTCTCCGCGGGCTCGGGCTGGGGCGTGGGCATAAAGTAGCTGTACCAACCTATGCCTGTTCTGCCGTGCTGAATTCAGTGTATTATTCAGGCGCTGAGCCGGTTCTGGTTGATGTCCGACCTGATGATTTCAATATGAATCCGAAGGCCTTGGCCAAAATTTCTGGATCGGTTGATGCTGCCATCGCGATTCATACCTATGGGGCGCCGGCAGATATTTTGGCATTGAAAGCCGTAGTCCCTCTGGTCATAGAAGATTGCTGTCAGTCCCTGGGGGGGCTGCGAGATGGGCGTCCGCTTGGAACTGATGGTGATGCCGCAGTGTTCTCATTTTATGCCACCAAGATCATCACCTGTGGAAATGGGGGATTGATTTGGGATAAATTGGGCAGGGTAGCGGATTGGGCTCGAGATTTTCGGGAGTTTGACGGTCGCGACCGATATAAACCGCGGTTTAATTTTCATATCACAGATTTTCAAGCGGCCTTGGCGCGAAACCAGTTTACTCGACTGAAAGTCATCCTGGCAAGGCGGCAAGCCATTGCCCATCAATATGTTGAGGTACTGTCTGGACGAGTGGACTACCAAGCTAGGATAAGCGATCCAGAACGCATGCCATATCGTTTTGTGCTCATCTTGAATTCTCGAGAAGAACGTGATGCGTTAATGGCTTTTCTTATTGATAAAGAAGTAAAAGCGGCTATCCCAATTCAAAAATTTGAACTGCTTCATCGATATCTTGAAATGTCATCTCAAGATTTTTTGGTCGCAGAGAATTTAACTGACACGACTCTTTCATTGCCGTTATATCCAGCACTCACAGAAAATGAAGTTAATACAATTTTAAAAATAGTAGATGGATTTTTTTCATGATTATTACCGCGCATCAACCGATTTATCTGCCTTGGCTTGGATTTTTTCACAAAATTGCTATTTCTGATATTTATGTTTCTCTTCGTGGTGTGCAGTACTCCACAAATGATTGGCTCAATAGAAATAAAATTTTAAGTGCGCAAGGCCCAATATGGCTAACGGTTCCTGTCCTCACTTCAGGACATATGAGCAAAAAAATAGAAGAGATAGAAATTAACAATAAAGTATCTTGGCGTGAGAAGCATTGGAAATCTATTTTGATGAATTACAAGAAGGCGCAATTTTTTTCAATGTATGCTGATTTTTTTGAGAACATGTATCTCCGGATGGAATGGAAATACCTTGTAGATATCAATGAATATTTACTGATATGGCTGCTAAATGCTTTAGACATCCGGGCAAAAGTCATAAAACAAAAGGAATATGATTTTTCAGGGCATAAAACCGAATTTATTGCTGATATATGCACAAAATTGGGAGCAAATTTGTTTGTTTTTGGTGCATTAGGGAAAGAATATGCAGATTTAAATTATTTTAATTCCGTTGGGTTACGGGCATACTTCCAGGAATATGTTCATCCTCAATATAAACAACGTTATCCAGGCTTTCATTCACACTTGTCAGTAATCGATCTACTTTTTAACTGCGGCCCCAGCAGTCGGGATATTCTCATGTCCGGCAATGTCAGCAAGATACAAATTCAGTCCGGGTCAGTATCATGAACAAGCGCAAACCGTTTTGCATCATACCGGCGCGTGGAGGCTCCAAGCGGTTCCCCCGCAAGAACATAACCCCCTTGCAAGGCAAGCCCCTGTTGGCCTGGAGCATTGATCCGGCCCTCGAATCCGGCCTGTTCGAGGAGGTGTGGGTCTCTTCAGAGGACGAGGAGATTCTGGATGTGGCCGAGAAGTGGGGGGGGAGGGCGCTTCGGCGTTCCCCGGACCTGGCCGGGGACAAAGCGGCTCTGGAGCCTGTCTGTCGGGCTGCCGTTGACTTTGTTCGCGCCCAGGACCCGGACCTGACCGATCTCTTCCTCATGCTGCCCACCAGCCCCTTTCGGACCTGCGAAAACATCCGAGTTACTTGGGCGACCTTCACCCGGTCCGGGGCCGACGCCCTTATGAGTGTCATTCGTTACCCGCATCCGCCGCAATGGGCCATGACCCTTAAAGAGGAACAGTGGCTCACTCCCTACGATTGGGACGGCTACTACAGCGAACGGCAGGATCTGCGTCCTCTGTACCGGCATGACGGGGCCTATTTCATCAGCAACATCGATCGCTTTTTAGAAACGGGTCTGCTCATGGGGCCAAAGACCATTGCTTTTCCCACTGGAGGCATGGAATCCGTGGATATTGACGAACCCATGGATCTGGCCTGGGCCGAATTTCTGTTGAGCCGAAAGGGGGTGGGGGTATGAGTGTCCTAGTTGTTGCGGCGCATCCGGACGATGAGGTCCTGGGGTGCGGGGGCACTGTGGCCCGCCTTGCAGACCAGGGGGAGCGGGTCTACATCGCCATCTTGGGCGAGGGCGTCACCTCCCGCTACGAGTCCCGAGAAGAGGTGGCCCAGGCCGAACTGTCGGCCCTGCAGGGCAAGGCCCGAACTGCGGCTGAAATACTCGGCGCTTCGGACCTTTTCATGTATGATTTCCCGGACAATCAGTTCGACAGCATTCCATTGATTTCTCTTATTAAATCCGTGGAAGATCTCATTCGTCGGTTAGCTCCGAAGACGATTTTCACCCATTTTCACGGGGACTTGAACGTTGATCATACCCAGACGTTCCGGGCCGTTCTCACGGCCTGCCGCCCCATGGCTGGAACCTGCGTCAAGGAATTGTACAGTTTCGAGATCCCTTCTTCGACAGAATGGGCTTTCGGACAGATGGGGGGGGCTTTCGTGCCCAATGTATTTTTTGATGTCAGCGGATATTTGAACCGGAAAACAGCCGCTATGCAGACCTACGAGAGTGAAAAAAGGGAATTTCCGCACCCGAGATCCCCTGAAAGTCTGACCGCTTTGGCCCAAAAATGGGGGAGCGCCAGCGGATTGGCAGCCGCAGAAAGTTATATGACTATTTTTTCCATTCGTTGATGGCTCCTGTTGGGGCGGATTGTGGACGACCGGGATGTTGTGCCCATGGGTTTTCAAACTGTCGGGGTAATGGCATGAACGAACAGAAGATACTGGCGATCAATGTGGCGCTGCGCCCGCATTCCAATTTGAAACTGTTTCCAGTCGGGCTGGCCTATGTATTGTCCAGTGTCAAGCGCGCCGGATATGAGTTTGAACTCTTTGACATGGACCGCCTGCGCCCATCTGAAGAAGAAATCCAAAAGAAATTGGCTGAAAAAAAATGGGATGTCGTCCTCATGGGGTGCATCATAACCGGTTATCCCATTGTAAAAAAACTAGTGTGTGAGATCCGGAAAACAAACAAGTCGGCCAAAATCATCGTTGGGAATTCTGTATCTTCCTCCATCCCGGACACCTTCATGGCCAATATTGATGCTGATATTGGGGTGGTTGGCGAGGGAGACGCGACGATTGTTGAATTGCTGGACTGTTTGACCCAGGGCAAGGATCTTTCCACGGTCAAGGGCATTTTCTATAAATCCGGCAATACGCTCGTGAAGAACGAACAGCGCCCGGTCATTGCGGATATCGATTCCATCGAGCGGGTGGATTTCAGCCTTTTTGACATGGAAACCTACATCGAGTCCCATCGCCAGATGGTCACCAAGATCGTACCTTCCGGGACTGAATCCGTACGTGCTTTTCCCGTGAACACGGCCCGTGGGTGCATCAATAGCTGTACGTTTTGCTATCACAATTTCATTGGCACCAAATATCGATACCGTTCGGCCCGTAAGATCGTGGATGAAATCAAGTTCTTGAATGCCAAGTACGGGATCAACTTCGCCTTGCTTTGGGATGACCTCACCTTTTTTTCCAAGCCCCAGCTGGAGGATTTCGTGGACCTCCTGCTTGAAGAAAAGCTGGACATCAAATGGACGGCGGCGGTCCGGGGAAACCTGTTCCAGGACGAAGGGGACAAGTCCCTCCTGCTCCGGGTCAAGGAGTCCGGATGCCTGCAGCTCGGCTATTCCCTGGAGTCCGCGAACCCCGAGATCCTCAAGGCCATGCGCAAGAACATGTCCCTGGATGAGTTCCGGGCTCAAAAGAACCTGTTGGACGAAATGGGAGTCGCCACGGCCACTAGCATAGTCTTGGGATATCCTCAAGAGACGCCTGAAACCATTGCGGAAACCTTCCAGTTCTGCCTCGACGTCAAGGTCTTCCCCAGCACCGGCTATCTGCTGCCTCAGCCGGGAACGCCCATTTATGTCTGGGCCAAGGACAACGGATATATCGGGGATGAAAATGAATACCTGATGAACATGGGGGATCGGCAGGATTTCCGAATCAATCTGACCAAAATGAGCAGCGAGGAGTTTGAGGAGACGGTGTTTTCCTGGTTGAAGAAACTGAACAAGGAAATGGGATTGAATTTGGATGAGGCTTTGTTGATCAAGACCCAATACAAACAGATTCAGAAGCCCACAGAATAGTTCCATGTCGCGTATATATATTGCACAAAAGTTGACGTTTTCAACTTTGCTTTGCTTTCTGTGTCGCTTCGGCCCGGAAGCAGTGTTCTATTATTTCGAGGCGAACCCCTTTTGGTCCCGAAAAGGGGTCCAACTGCTTTTGTCGCGCAGGAGGATTGCCCCTGTACCTTTTGAACAATTCAGCGGGTATGATCCTTACGCCCTGATCACGATCACTTCGAAATATGCTGATTATATCACAAGCAAAGTCGTGGATGCAGGTCTTGTTTCCATTTTTCAGCCGCTGTTCGGTAAGGCCTGCCCGCGCAAGATATCTATTCTGCTGAACTCAATAGCGTCTTCGGCCCTTGGGCATTTTGCTCAACTCATGGATGTTGTTATATATTTTCGCGAGAAAGGGCAATCGGTCGACCTTCTCATCCCCTACGATCCATTTTCCAGTCATATACTCAAGCACCTCGAAACGGATGTGCGCGCTTACGCCCAGTGGCCACTCCTGGTTCTGTTTTGCTTCGGGTGTGTGTTCAGAAAACTGGTTTTCCGGATCTTAAGCCTTGTTCGGAAATTTTCGGTTCAGACTCCCTCGGTGCAGGCCGTGTCTTTGCAAAATGGGGAAAAATCCAAGGTTGCTGAATTTGACGTCCTGTATTTCCCTCATAAGGGTGTGCTATTTGGCCAACTGTTTCTTAAAGATCATTACTATTCTCAAGATTTTGATAGCCCATTCCATAGCATAAATATTTTGCATATCGAGTCAAGCGCGGGTGTGAGCGCTGAGGAACGAAAGAATATAGAAAGGTATTATATAGTCAATCGGTGCAATTTTGTTTTTAAAGATAATAAATTAAAATATTTCGGCAAGAATTTACGTTTATATGTCCTGCATATCGTACGCAACGTTAAGGAGTTTTGTTCTCTTGGAAGCTTTAGTTTAACATTCTATGCAATTTTTATTTATTTGGCTTATATTTGTTTCCGTCGTGATGTTGATTATTTCAAGACATACGCGAAGGCAAAAATTGCTTTGGTCGGTTATGACTATTTGTTCTCTAAATCAATGGCTCTTGCTTTACAAGAAAATAATATTCGAGTAGTGTCTACTCAAGAGCGTTTCATACAAGCTTTTTACCCCTCGACTTCCTACATTTTTGATGTCTATTTCTCAATAAGTGATTACGTCGAAACTGAATTATCTCGAAGAAAATTTGTCGACATAGATCGATATATGCCAATTGGAGGCATGCGATACGATACACTTTATCGGTTGATTATGCAAAAAAGCGAACTTAGAGATGCTCTTGGTTTGTCACACAACCAGAATGTTGTGCTTGTCCTAGACTTCCATTCCCCTACTTCTAAAGAATCGAACCAAATATCTCCATTGGTAAACTGGAAGAATAATTTGGCCTTTTATCAAGACATTGACACTCTGGCTAGTCAGTTTCCGAATCTACTTTTCATTATCCGTGGGAAAAACGCAGATTGGTGCGCCTTGGAGGTTTTTCACAATGTCCACCAAAACCTTCTACAACGACCGAATGTTCGCATCAGTACAGACTATTCACGACTGAACATATCTTATGAACTTGCAGCGATATCAAATCTGGTCATCGCCAGGCACACATCGTTGGCTGATGAATGTCTTGCCGCTGGTATTCCTGTCCTGTTCCATGATTATTCCTTGACCACGGGCCCTATCATAGAAAATATTTTTGATTACTTGGGCCTCCATTGTTTTTGCCATAATTTTAGTGAATTACAACAAAACCTATCCCGTTTTGCTTCTCAGGGAGTTTTGTCTGAAAACCAAGACAGCACAATTCTTCAGACTCTCTACGGCTACTATTTTGATGGGAAGACCCAAACCAGACTAGCAGTCAATCTACATGCCTTGTTGCAGATGGCTTAAGTGTCAACGATTTTTCCAACATACCGCCAGTCTTAGGGGTGTTGACTGAAGGTTTTGTGACGGGGACAGATGTTGACATTTTGTTCAATTTTACCTTACGAAACTCAAATCATGCTTGACAAACTCTTCACTTCCAAAACCCGCATAAAGCTGCTCTTGAAGCTCTTCCTCAACCCGGAAGTTTCCTCCTATCTGCGCGAACTGGCAACGGAATTCAAGTTGTCCCCCAATGCCTTGAAAGAGGAGTTGGATGCGCTATCCGATGCGGGCTATTTGGAAAAAGAAAAGAAGGGGCGGAGCATCTATTTCAAGGCCAACCCGACCCACCCCTTTTTTCCGGAGATCAGTTCCATCGTGCGCAAGCACATGGGCATCGACAGCCTAGTCGAGCAGATACTGACCCATTTGGGCAAGGTCGAGGGCGTCTATGTCCTGGACGATTACGCCAAGGGTGTGGACAGCGGGCTCATTGATGTCCTCATCGTGGGCGATGTGGACCGCAGCAAGGTCGACAATTTGTGTGGCCCGGCCGAAAAGAAACTGAAGCGGAAGGTCCGCCCCCTGGTCATTAGCAGCGCGGAATTCGCCTTTTCCAAGGACGTTTATCTCAAGCGGCCGCATTGGAAGATCATTTGAAAAGGAAATCATGTCATGTCCATCCCCTTTGTTGATCTGAAAGCCCAATTCCGGCGCATCGAGTCAACTCTGCGCGCCAATCTGGACGCGGTGCTTGACCATTGCCGGTTCATAGGCGGAGCTGAGATCAACGTTCTGGAAAAACGCTTGGCCGGGTATTGCGGCCTGGGCCACGGGGTGGCCTGCTCCTCGGGCACGGACGCCCTGCTTCTGGCCCTCATGGCCCTGGGCGTGAAACCCGGCGACGCCGTGCTGACCACCCCCTTCACCTTTATCGCCACGGCCGAGGTCATCGCCCTTTTGGGGGCTGTCCCGGTTTTTGTGGACATCGACCCGAGCACCTACAATATCGATCCCACCGCCTTGGAACAGGCCATCGCGGCCTACCAGGGCCGGAGCGGGGGGTATCCCCTGCCGACCACGGCCCAGGGACCGCTCAAAGGGATCATAGCCGTGGACATGTTCGGCCTCTGCGCCGAGTATGACCGCTTGGCGGACATCGCCGCGAAAAACGGCCTGTGGCTGGTGGAGGACGGCGCCCAGAGTTTTGGGGCCACCTTCCAGGACAAAAAAGCCTGTTCCTTCGGTCACATCGCCTGCACCTCCTTTTTCCCGGCCAAGCCGTTGGGCTGCTACGGTGACGGCGGCATGTGCTTCACCAATGACGCTGACCTTGCCGCCCTCATGCGCTCTTTCCTGAACCACGGCATGGGGACCGAGCGCTACGAGCATGTGCGCATCGGGCTGAACGGCCGTCTGGACACCATGCAGGCTGCGATTCTGCAGGCCAAGTTCGACATTTTCCCGGAAGAAGTGGATCTGCGAAACCAGGTGGCCGCGCGCTACTCCAGCCTTTTTGCCGCTTCTTCGGAATTGGTTCGACCCACGGTCCCGGCCGGGTACGAATCGGTTTGGGCCCAGTATTCTTTGCTGGCCCGGGACGAAGGACACCGCCAGGAGATTTTCGGACGGATGGCGGCCGCGGGAGTCCCCTACGCCGTGCATTATCCCAAGCCCCTGCATCGGCAACCGGCCTTTGCCTTCCTCGGGTATGCCGCCGGGGATTTCCCGGTCAGCGAGGGCATCGCCACGCGCATCTTCAGCCTGCCCATGCACCCTTATCTGGTTGAAAAGAATCAGGAAACCATAGCCCGGGCCGTGCTCGGGGCTTGAGCCCAGCCAAGGAGAAGCGTGTGATCGCCGCCATCTTGATTGGAAGAAAGGGAAGCACAGGTTTTCCGGGGAAGAACGTCCTGTCGGTGCTGGGTCGGCCGCTGTGCGCCTACCCCATGCTGGCGGCCCGGCATTCCCGCTACGTGGACCAGCTGTTCCTCTCCACGGACGACGAGGAGATCATGGCCATTGGCCGTGAGCACGGGGCCGAGATCATCCATCGCCCGGCCGAGCTGGCCACCAAGCAGGCCTTGGGCGAACACGCCTACGTGCATGCCTACCAGGTCATCAAGGACCGCTCTCTTCCGGCAGGTGAGGAGCTGGAGCAGCTGGTGCTGCTCATGTGCAACGCGGCCACCATCACCGCCCAGACCATTGACCAGGGCGTGGAGGCCTTGCGGGCCGACCCCAAGCGCGATTCGGCCGTCACCGTGTCCTGCTACAATATGTGGAGCCCCCTGCGGGCGCGCACCATCGGCCCGGACGGACTTCTGCACCCCTTCGTGCCCTTCGAGACCTTTGGCGACCCCAAGACCCTGAACTGCGACCGGGATTCCCAAGGCGACGTGTGGTTCGCGGACATGGACGTGTCCATTGTCCGGCCCCGGAACCTGGACGACCTGGAATCCGGGCTCCTGCCCCAGAAGTGGATGGGCCAGAACATTTACCCCTTGAAGCAGTGGGGAGCCGGGGACATCGACTACGAATGGCAGCTTCCCGGCGTGATCTTCCGTCTTCAGAAGCTGGGCTTCACGGAGACCGCGACTCCGTATGATGAGGAGAGCCCGGCGTGAGCGAGGTCAAGGCGGTCCCCAACGCCAATTTCACCGCCCTGTCCGGGGTGTCGGTGCACGAGTCCGATGACCCCCGCTACCGCGAATATCGCCGGATGTGGATGGAGAATCCCCGCGACTTCGTGGTCCGGGATTTCCCCATCCACCTGGACATCGAGGCCACCAACCGCTGCAACTTGAAATGCACCTTCTGCGACAAGCTGCCCCTGCTCACCCCGGAGCAGTTCTGCGACATTGATTTCGAGCTGTACAAGAGGATCGTGGACGAGGGCGCGGAAAAAGGGCTGTGCGGGGTCAAGCTCAGCTACCGGGGGGAACCCCTGCTCCACCCGCACATCGTGGACATGGTGGCCCACGCCAAGAAACGCGGCATCCTGGACGTGTATTTCAACACCAACGGCATGCTGCTCACGGAGAAAAAGACCCAGGGCCTCATCGACGCCGGGCTGAACCGCATCTCGGTGTCCGTGGAAGGGACCCGGGCCGAGCCCTTTGAGCGTGAGCGGGTGGGGGCCAAGTTCCACAAGGTCATGGAGAACGTGGACCGGCTCCAGGAGCTCAAGGCCAAGGCCGGGGCCACCTATCCCAAGGTGCGCATCCAGACCGTGGCCCTGCCCGGCCTGGACCTCGCGGAGTACGCCCGGTTCTGGGCGCCTCACTGCGACGAGACCGCAGCCATTGACTACAAGGACGTGGTCGGCCGCAACCAGACCCTGGTGGAAACCGACTGGGCCTGTCCCCAGCTCTGGCAGCGCATGACCGTGGAATGCGACGGGACCGTCATGCCCTGCAACAACGACGATTTTCGTCATCTTTCACCCGGCAACCTCCGGGAAATGACGGTCAGCGAGTGCTGGCGCGCTCCGGTGGTGGAGCGGGCCAGGGAACTCCACAGGGCTGGCCGGTCGCACGAGGTGTCGGACTGCAACGGTTGTCCCTGGCGCACCACCCAGATTCTGAAAAAACGGGAGCGCGAGGGCTCCCGCTGATCCGGGCGCGATCAGTGCCTGGTTCCGGCGGTACGAACATGCACCTTGCCGTATCCAACATCGCCCTCCCCTCCTTTGGGCATGAACCGGAGCTCAAGGCCCTAGCCGACCTGGGCTTCGAGGGGTTGGAAGTGGCCCCCAGCAAGGTCTGGGAGAACACCTCGACCGTCTCCCCTGCCCAGGCGCGCAACTATCGCCAGCAGGTGGAACAGGCAGGGTTGCGGGTGGTCGGTCTGCATTCCCTGTTCTTTGACCGCCCGGACCTGGGGCTTTTCCGGGGGCCGGAGGTCCGAAAACAGACCTTGGAATTTCTTACCGGACTTTCCCGTCTCTGCGCTGATCTCGGGGGCCGGTTCCTGGTTTTCGGCTCCCCTCCGGCCCGGCGGCGCGGAGACCGGTCTGTGGATGAATGCGATATCGAGACCGTGGCTTTTTTCCAGGAATTGTCGGGCCTGACGGCCGGGCACGGAACCGCTTTCCTGATTGAGGCCCTGGGGCGACAGGAGGCGGATTACATCCACACCGCAGCCCAGGCCTTGGCCATTGCCCGCCGTGTGGATCGGCCGGAACTCCAGGGGCATCTGGACGCCAAGGCCGTGGCCGAGGCTGGGGAGGACACCCCGGACCTGTTCCAGGAGATGGCCCCCACCCTGGTCCACTTCCACGCCAACGATCCCGGGCTGGGCCTGCTGGGAAGCACCGGAACGGTGGACCATGCCCGGTTGGGAGGGCTGCTGCGGGACATCGGGTATTCCGGGTTCGTGTCCCTGGAGCAGCGGATGCTCGATCCGGACGATGTGCTCGGCCCCATCCGGGCCAGCCTGAAGGTCATGGAGGAATGCTACTGATGAACACGCCTTTCACCTCACCCGATTGGACCCCGCAGGTAGCGGCCGGTTCGAGGATTCTGGTGATCGGGGCCAGCGGCGGCATTGGCCGGGCCGTGGTGGACATGCTCCTGGCCGGGCCGGAATGCTCCATCGGGTTCCACCGGGGCCGCTCCGCCCAGGCCGCCGCGGGTGACGCCCGCCATCAGGTGTTCGACTTGCCCGGTCAACTCTGCGGCGAGGCGGACTGTCGAAGAATCGTGAACGAATTTTGCGCCCAGGCGGGCGGCATCGACGGGCTGGTGGTGCTCTGCGGGGGCATCGCGCGCAATGCCCACTGGAAGGACCTGACCGAGGCCGAGTGGAAGGCGGACCTGGACATCAACCTGAACATCCCTTTTTTCCTGGCTCGCGCGGCCATGGCCGCCATGCCAACCCAGGGAGGCGCCGTGGTCCTCATGGGCACGGAATCCGCCCTGCACGGGGGCAGCCCCACGGCCTTTCCTTACGGGGTGGCCAAGCGGGGCGTCGAATGTCTGGTGCAGGGACTGGCCCGCGAGGGCGCGGCCAGTGGCATCCTGGTCAACGGGGTGCGCCCGGGGTTCATCGCCAGTGGCTTTCATGAACGCTGGCAGGGCAAGACCGGGGATGATCTGGAGAAACGCGCCGGGTACGTGCCGTTGAAACGGGCCGGACGACCGGAAGAGGTCGCCGCTCTGATCGTGTATCTTTTGTCCGGATGGGCCCGGTTCATCACCGGGCAGATGTTCGCCGTCACCGGCGGCGACTGGCTCTAAGCATACGGGAGAAACCAATGTACGATTTCTATTTCGGCGACAAGGAGTCCATTGAAAAGGACCCCAAGCAGTGGCTCATCACCATCAAGCGGATGCTGCCCCGCTGGCCCAACGGGATTCCGGACACGGAGTTCCTGGCCATCTATGACCAGCTCACCGCGCTGGAAGCGGACGGAACCTTTCAGCGGGACCGGAAAATGGTCCTGGTGGAGACCGGCAGCGGGGCCTCCACCATCGTCCTGCTCTATTTCTCCCTGAAATGGGACACCGAACTCTACACCTGGGATATCAGCGGGAACAAGCTGTCCTATCTGCGGGCCATGCTCACGGACACCCTTCTGCGCCACTTCAGCGAGAAGAACATCTTCAACCACTGGAAGTACGTGGCCTACGACAGCAAGTCACCCTACGTGGGCATCCCCATGCTGGCCGAACTGGGCCGCACCGTGGTGGGCTGCTTCCTGGACAGCGACCACACCTGGGACAACCTGAAGAGTGAAGTGGCGGCCGTGTGCCCGCTCATGGTCAAGGGCGGCATGGTGGCCATTGACGACGGCAACTACACCTACGGCCGGGTGAACACGGCCTACGTGAACATGCTGCGCACCAAGTTGGGGCTGTCTTCCGTGGACATCCCGGACAACCGCTGCGGAACCTTCTGGGAGGAGACCGAGGCCCTGCTCAAGACCCGGTTCCCCCGGGTGGAGAACCAGAACGGCGGGACCTACCGGCAGAACTTCGAGACGGACATTTTCTGGTCCTATTACAGCGCGGACCGGCGGAACATGGCCGACCTGGGCATGGAGAAACTGAACGAACTGGCCCACCGCTTCGACGCCTGGCGGGTCTATCATGAATAGCGGCGAGAAGGTCGTGGTCATCGGCGGCTCGGGATTTCTGGGCAGCCATCTGGCTGATTGCCTTTCGGACCAGGGATTTGCGGTCACCATCTACGACCTGAACGTCTCCCCCTGGCTGCGCAAGGACCAGCACATGGTCTGCGGGGATGTCCTGGAGTTCGAGAAGATCCAGGACGTGGTCCGGGGCTCGGCCTATGTCTACCATCTGGCGGGCGTGGCCGACATCGGGCAGGCGGCAGCCAATCCGCGCACGACCATCGAGCGGAACATCCTGGGCAGCACCAATGTCATTGAGGCCTGCGTGGCCGCCAAGGTCCGCCGCCTGCTGTTCGCCTCCACGGTGTACGTGTACAGCGACAAGGGCTCTTTCTACCGGGTGAGCAAGCAGGCTGTGGAGTCCATCATCGAGGCCTACGGCGCGGAGTATGGGCTGGAATACACCGTGCTGCGCTACGGCTCCCTCTACGGACCCCGAGCCCAGGTCTGGAACGGCCTCAAGCGCTGGGTGTCCCAGGCCGTGCAGGGCCAGCGGATTCTGTATCCGGGCACCGGGGAGGAGCGCCGCGAATACATCCACGTCCTGGACGCGGTGCGCTTGAGCGTGGAGGCCTTGCGGCCGGAGTTCGCCAACCAGCACCTGACCCTGACCGGGACCCAGGTGCTCTCCATCCGGGAAGTGCTGACCATGATCCAGGAGATTTCCAGCCGGCGGATCGAGATGGACTTCACCACCGAGGGTTCGGACTATTCCATGTCCCATTACGCCCTGACCCCCTACCGGTACACGCCGCGCCAGGGGAAGAAGATGGTTCCTTCGGTATTCATCGACCTTGGCCAGGGCATCCTGGACCTCATTGAGGAAATTCATCATGAAACAGCCGGGGAAGCCGAGCATGACTGATCAGCCGCGCATTGCCGTGACCACCTCCTCTTTCGCCAAATTCAGCCAGGAGCCCATGCGCCTGATGACTGCGGCCGGGTATGCCCCGGTGCTGAACCCGCACGGCCGCAAGCTCACCGAGGACGAGGCCATCGAGGTCCTGTCCGGTTGCGTTGGCGTGGTGGCCGGCACCGAACCCCTCACCCGTCGGGTGCTCACCGCCCTGTCCGGGCTCAAGGCCATTGCCCGCTGCGGCACGGGCATGGACAACGTGGACCAGGAAGCGGCCCGGGAACTGGGCATGGCCGTGACCAACACCCCGGACGGCCCCACCCTGGCCGTGGTCGAATTGACCCTGGGGCTGGCCCTGGATCTGGTGCGCGATGTCACCCGCATGGATCGGGAACTGCGCTCGGGAATCTGGAAAAAGCGCATGGGCCGCACGCTTCAAGGCAAGCGGCTGGGCGTGGTGGGTTTCGGACGGATCGGCCGGGCCGTGGCCCGGGCCTTTGCCCCGCTTGGGGTGGATATCGCCTATTTCGATCCCTTTGTGGATGGCCTGGACACCCCGAAAAAATCCCTGGACGAGCTTCTGGTCTGGGCCGACATCCTCACCCTGCACTGTTCCAAGCCCAAGGAAGGCGGCCATCTCATCGGCGACCGGGAACTGCGGCTCATGCCGCGTGGGTCCTGGCTCATCAACTGCGCCCGAGGCGGGCTGGTGGACGAGACGGCCCTGCACGCGGCCCTGGCCGAGGGACGCCTGGCTGGCGCGGCCCTGGACGTGTTCGAGGCCGAACCCTATGTCGGTCCACTCAAGGATCTGGACAGCGTGATCCTGACCCCCCACATCGGATCCTACGCCATGGAGTCCCGGATCACCATGGAGGTGGACGCGGTCAAGAACCTCCTGGCCAGCCTGGGGAAGGGCTGAAATGTCTCTGGAGCTCATTGTCCTGGACTGCGACGGGGTCATTCTCGAATCCGTGGAGGTGAAGACTCAGGCCTTTGCCCGGCTTTTTAAGGCCCACGGCCCGGAATCCGTGCAGTGGTTCGTGGAGTTCCATCAGGCCCACGGAGGGGTGAGCCGGTTCGAGAAGTTCGCCTGGTATTATCGCGAAGTCCTGGGCCGGGAAATCACCGTTGAGGAGAGCCACGAATTGGGCGAGCGCTTCACCCGATATTGCCTGGAGGGCGTCCTGGCCGCGCCTTTCGTTCCCGGAGCCCGGGAGTTCATTCAGACCTATCACCAGGTCCTGCCCCTGTGCGTGGCCTCGGGCACCCCGCATGAGGAACTGACGGAAATCTTCAGGGCGCGGGACCTCCATGGATATTTCAGAACGGTGCGGGGCACCCCGCCCGGGAAGACCGAACTTCTGGCCGGGATCGTCCGGGACTTCGGGGTCGAGCCGGGTACGGTCCTGATGGTGGGGGACAGTTCCACGGACCTTCAGGCCGCCCAGGCCGTGGGGACCCTCTTCTATGGCCGGGGCCGGGAATTCGCGGACTCCGCCTGGCCCTGGGGGCTGGACCTGACCGGGTTGGGCGCCCATGTGGACCTGTTGCGCCAGGGGCCTATGCGGCCCTAGGTCATCATGTCAGAGCATCACGCGCGCATCGAACATCTTTTCTCCCTCCTGTCCGCCATGAGCGGCAGGACCCGCAGCATCCTTCTCCTGTCCAACCAGATACTGGCCAAGAACATCCTGCTTGGGGATTTTTTCGACGACTTTCTGTCCGGTCCTTCGAAGCCACCCCTGAGTTGGCCAGCCAAAATCGGCAAACTCGGCCTGTATCTGACCAGGAATCTGGCCTGGGTCCTCCTGCACGGACTCAAGCACCTCGCCTGGCGGCTATCCGGCCAGCGCTTCGATTCCAACGGGATCATGGGGCAGGCCGTTGCCGTTGATGTCTATTTCCTGATCCCCTCCATTCTGAAACAGGACGGGTTCACGGAGAAATACTTTCCGGGACTGTATCCGGTGCTGGAGAAGCAGGGCGTTCCCTTTTTCTTCACTCCGAAATTCTATGGCTCGCACAACCCCCTGGCCCTGTACCGGGCCTTGCGCATCCTGCAACGGGACCAGGTCCGGGTCTTGACCGCATATCAACTGTTCAGGGCCTCGGACTCTCTTCGCCTCCTGGGAGCGGTGCTGATCTATCCCCTGGTCCTCTTGCGGTTCATGGCCTCCCTGGGTTCGGACACGGACGAGCGCCTGGTCCACGCGGCCCTCTGGGACACCATGGATCAGGTGGTGATCTCCGGATACGCCCGCCATCTCTATGGCCGCCATTTGAGCCGATCCGAATTCGCGACCCTGAAATGCATCAGCTGGTACGAGAACCAGACCATCGACAAGAATTTCTACAAGGGATTGCGCGATGTTCCGGGCAAGGTGGTCATCTACGGAGCCCAGTTGTTCATCGTGCCTTCCAGCATGCTTTTCTACCGCCCGGACCCAGCGGAAATAGGCCGTGGCCTGGTCCCGGATCGGATCCTGGTCAATGGCGGGCATTGTCCTGCGGACAGCCCCGGGCTGGCAGTGGCCATGGGACCTTCCTTGCGCTACGCTCACCTGTTCGGCCCCTGCCTTGAGCCCTGGAAATCCGGGAATATCCTGATCCTTCTGCCCTATTTCGAGCCGGAGGTGGCGGCTGTCCTGCGCCTCGTCTCCCAGGTGCGTTTTGACAGGCCGGTGCTGGTCAAATTCCATCCGGCCACGGAGGCCGGAAAATTTGCCGGTCTTCTCTCCCCGGACATGACCGTTGTCACAGAGGACGTGTATGCCCTGTTTCAAAAGGCCCGGGTGGTGATCGGGGCTTTCACTGGAAGTCTGGTGGAGGCGGCGGCCCTGGGAGTGCCAGTCATTACCGTTGAATATCCGGGGAAATTTACGCATAATTATCTGCCGGACCTGGGACGGGGGGTCATCTGGGACGCGGCGGCCACACCCGAAGAGCTTTCCGAGGCCCTGGCCCGCATCCAGACCCGGCTTGAGCACGATCCGGCCACCTTGGCCGACGTGGCTGAACAGTATCGGGCCACCCTTTTCCAAAGGCCGGACGAAGAACATATTGTCGCGGCCTTTGACCTGGACGAACAACCGCTGGGGAGAACAGCACCATGAAAGTCATCATCCTGTGCGGCGGCAAGGGCACCCGCTTGCGCGAAGAGACCGAGGTCAAGCCCAAGCCCATGGTGGAGATCGGCGGCCGTCCGGTCATCTGGCACATCATGAACATCTATGCCGCGGCCGGGTACACGGACTTCGTGCTCCCGCTGGGATACAAGGGCGAGAAGATTAAGGAATATTTCTACAACTACAAGATCCAGAACTGCGACTTCACCGTGGACCTGGGGTCCGGGGCCGTGACCACGCACACCGACTGCGCCTGCACCAACTGGAAGATCACCCTGGTGGATACCGGCCAGGAGACCCTCAAAGGGGCGCGCATCAAGAAGGTGGCCAAGTACATCGACACGGATCGGTTCATGGTCACCTACGGCGATGGTCTGGCTGACGTGGATCTGGCCGCCCTGGTAGATTTCCACAAGAAGTCCGGGGCCACGGGCACCTTCACCGGGGTGCGTATGCCCTCCCGGTTCGGGGCCGTGACCACGGACGAGGTCGGCCGCATCCTGTCCTGGAAGGAGAAGCCGGTCCTGAACGAGTACATCAACGGCGGGTTCTTCGTGTTCAAGCGGGAGTTCCTGGATTCCCTCACCGAGGACGAGGACTGCGACCTGGAGACCGCCCCCCTGGAGCGGCTGGCCGACGCCGGGAAGCTGTCCATGTACCGGCACGAGGGATTTTGGCAGTGCATGGACACCCTGCGCGACTGGCAGAGCCTGAACGCCATGTGGCAAAAAGGGCAGCGGCCCTGGGTGAAGGGGTAGACCATGTTCGACGACGCATACGCGGGCAAGCGGGTCCTGGTCACTGGCCACACCGGGTTCAAGGGCTCCTGGCTCACGGCCTGGCTCCTGGGCCTGGGCGCGGAAGTGGCCGGATTTTCCCTGGACATCCCCACCCAGCCTTCGAATTTCGAGGTCTTGGGCCTGGAGAACCGCATCCGGCACATCACTGGCGACATCCGGGACCTGGACGGCCTGCGCGCGGCCTTCGCGGCCTTCAAGCCCGAGGTGGTCTTTCACTTGGCCGCCCAAGCCCTGGTGCGCCGCTCCTATGCCGAGCCTGCGGTCACCTTTCAGACCAACGCCATGGGCACCCTGAACATCCTGGAATCCTTAAGGGTCACGCCCTCGGTTCAGGCCGCAGTGCTCATCACCAGCGACAAATGCTACCGCAACGACGAATGGGTCTTTGGCTACCGGGAGACCGACGCCCTGGGCGGGGACGATCCGTACAGCGCGTCCAAGGGCTGCGCCGAGATCATCGCCAAGTCCTACATGAAGTCCTTTTTCAAGAACGGGCCGCGCTGCGCCACCACCCGGGCCGGGAACGTCATCGGCGGCGGGGACTGGGCCGAGGATCGCATCGTGCCCGACTGCGCCCGGGCCTGGGTCAAGGGCGAGGCCGTGAACATCCGCAGCCCTTGGGCCACCCGGCCCTGGCAGCACGTGCTGGAGCCCCTGAGCGGCTATCTCTGGCTGGGCGCGCGCCTCCTGTCCGACCCCGAGGGCCTGGACCAGGAGCCCTTCAATTTCGGCCCGGCCGCGGACGTGAACCACAATGTGGGCGAGGTGGCTGCCGCCCTGGCCCGGCACTGGCCCGGGTTCACCACCGAGATCGAGGCTGAAGCCTGCGTCCAGAAAAAGGAATGCACCCTGCTCAAGCTCTGCTGCGACAAGGCCCTGGCCCACCTGTCCTGGAAGGCGGCCCTGGATTTCGAGGACACCATCAAGTTCACGGCCGAGTGGTACAAGACCCTTTCCAAGGCCCTGGCCTCGGACATGTTCGTGTACACAGCCGGGCAGATCGATCGGTATGTGGCCCAGGCCCGGGCCAAGGGGCTGGCGTGGACCAGATAGCCGGGGCCGTGCTGGCGGACTTGAAGGTCATCCCTACCCCAGGCGGGCCGGTGCTGCACATGCTGCGGGCCGATTCCCCGCTGTTCATGGGCCTGGGCGAGATCTATTTCTCCGAGGTCGAGCCGGGTGCGGTCAAGGCCTGGAAGCGGCACCTGCGCATGACCCAGCATTTCGCCGTGCCCGTGGGCCTGCTCAAGGTGGTGCTGCACGACGACCGGCCCGACTCCCCCACCCGGGGCTCCACGGCCGAATACCTCCTGGGCAGGCCGGACCACTACCGGCTCCTGCGCATTCCCCCGCTCGTCTGGTACGGGTTCACGGCCGTGGGTCCGGTCCCGGCCCTGGTCTGCAACTGCGCGGATCTGGCCCATGATCCGGTTGAGTCCGAGCGGGCCGGCCTGGACGATCCGCGCATCCCCTTTGGCTGGGAGGAGTGATGGCCGAGCGCACCATTCTCATCACCGGCGGGTCCGGCATGCTGGCCGGGCGGCTCAAGGCCCATTTTTCGAGCCAGCCCCACACCACGGTCCTCACTCCGGGCCGTGCCGAGTTGGACATCACCGACGAAGACGCGGTGCTGGCTGCGGTGCGGGACCTGGCTCCCACCGTGGTCATCAACACCGCCGCCCTGCTCGTGGAGCCCTGCGAGGCCGATCCGCGCGAGGCCTTTCGCATCAATGCCTGGGGGCCGCGCAATCTGGCCCTGGCCTGCGCCGAGAACGAGGCCGCCCTGGTCCAGATCAGCTCCGGCGGCCTGTTCGGCGACGAGGTCCGGCCCTACAACGAATACGATCCGGTAGTGCTCAAGACCGAGTACGCTCGCTCCAAATTCGCGGGCGAGGAACAGGTCCGGGCCATCTGCCCCTGGCATTTCATCCTGCGCCTGGGATGGCTGTACGGCGGCGGCCTGGACGGTCGGCGGGACTTCGTGGCCGCCCGGTTGGAAGAGGCCAAGGGCAAGGATGTGCTGGAGAGCGCCAAGGACAAATTCGGCTCCCCGGTGTGCGCCGCCGACGTGGCCGAGCTCCTGGACCGGCTCATGGAGGCCGGGGCCTTTGGGCTGTACCACGTGGCCGGGGCTGGCGGGTGCTCCCGGGCCGAGTACGTGGCCGCCATCCTCGCGGCTGCCGGGCTGTCCGCCCGGGTGGAGCCCGTGGATTCCAGCTCCTTTCCCCGCCGGGCCGGCGTGCCCGCCTGCGAGATCCTGGAAAGCTGGAACCTGGGCTATGCCGGAATCCCCGGCCTGCCGGACTGGCGGGAGAGCCTGGGGGCCTACGTGCGCCACTTGGTCGGAGGAAAGGCCTGATGTCCGGATCCAAGGTCACGGTGCTCATGTCCGTGAAGAACGGCGAGCCCTATGTGGCCGAGGCCGTGGCCAGCGTCCTGGCCCAGACCCATGGCGATTTTCGCTTTTTCATCCTGGACAACGCCTCCACGGACAGCACCCGGGAGACCATCAGAGCCTTCAACGATGCGCGCATCGACCTTGTCGAACTGCCCCAGGACATCGGCCAGACCGGGGCCCTGAACCAGGGCCTGTCCCGCATAGACACGCCGTACGTGGCTCGCATGGACGCCGACGACGTGTGCCTGCCCGACCGCCTGGCCCGGCAGGTCGCTTTTCTGGACGCCCATCTGGAAGTGGCCCTGCTCGGCACCGACGCCCTGTGGATCAACCCGGCGGGCCTGGCCCTGTCCTGCACGAATTTCCCGTCCAGCCACCAGGACATCATCAACGCCTTTCCTTTGGGCAACCAGTTCGCGCACTCCTCGGTGATGTATCGGCATGAAGCGGTCATGGCGGCCGGGGGGTACGACGCAAAGTTCACCTACGCCCAGGATCTGGCCCTGTGGCTAGAGTTAGCGACCCGGCATCGGGTGGCCAATCTCAAGGAAATATTGGTGAAACTCAGGGTGCATCTGACGCAGGCCACGCGGGATGCGCGGCTGCGGTCCGTGCGGCTTGAGGACAACCTGCGGCTGGCCAAACGGATGATGGACCTGCCCGGGATCAGTCGGACCTCCCGGCAGGCGGCGGGATTGCGGCGGGCGGCCATGTTGTGGGGGTTGGGCAGGAAGAGGGAAGGGCTCAGATATGCGGGAAAGATATTCTGGGGTGATCCCATCACCGGCTTGGCCAATCCATGCCTGTGGAAAGGGATGATGGGCAGTAGTCTTTCCAAGATCAAGGCTCTGGTGCGCAGTTGTTTTCGAATTGTTGGGTGACAGGCCAGAATTTCTGGAGGATGACAGGTATGAAAACACTCTTATCGTTTCTCGTCGTTTTGTCTCTAGCCGCTTGTGGGCAAACAGATGTTGATAAAGTAATGGATGGATACATATTTCTTTACAAAACAAAGGCTATTGGCAAGGCATTTGGCGAGAATAAATTCTTTTCGGACGTGAAATGGTCGGCTCACGATTCGCATGAAGAGGTGAAGCAAATTTCTGCGGAATGCACATTGAAGGGTGACCTCGTTCTTTCGTATAAGAACAGAATTCGTCGTCAGGTCGATGAGGAAAGTGCATTGGCAATAAAGAAAATCAACGCCATTGATCGGACAGAGTCGATGAAATATATCTACAGCTTCAAATTCTATGCTTCCAACTCTTCTATTGATATCGGAGTAGGATATAATGTTGCGTATGACAGCTCGGGAAAAGAATGCGGCCGGGTCGGCAACAATGACCTTGGAAGCATCTACGACAACTCACGAGTCGAGGATATGATTGTATTTTGCGATCTGGAGTAATTGTGTAACCCGCACACTTCATGGGTCTGGGTTTGTTCACAATTCGTAGCGTCGCCGCACGATGCCCGAGGCGGTCGGTGCTTTTTGGGTTTGGCGTGCATGCACTACCTGCGGGCTTCGCCGCTGTCTCTGGCCACAATGGATGTCTTCATCTCCTCGGATTATCTCGTGAGAAATTTTACATCAAGCGCTCCCCCAGACTTGACATTTATTTCGAGACATGATTTGAAGTCAAGGCGATGATCGGGGCAAAGCCTTGCTGCGCCTTGGTTGTCGTGGGAAAGGATGATGTCACTTCTAACGCGGCTGGGGATGTCGTTTGAGATCAACGCCAATAGGAACTTTCAAAAAAAACGGAGCTAATTCCATGATGAAACGGTTTACAGTCCTGACCGTCTTCGCCTTGCTTCTGGCCTTCGGGGTCGGGCAGGCGATGGCCGGCAGCATCACCAACTGGCCTGTCAGCATGAACAACACCTGGACTGTTTTCGGTATGACCAGCAACGCCTCGCGCACGGCAGGGCAGGGTTATATCGGCATCATTAACTCCTCGACGGTGGGAGACAAAAACTCTAATTTCAAGACTTACATGACCGGCTACAGGCAAAGCCTGGGCAACATGAGTGCCAACGCCACTATCATGATTAGCAAGAACCTTCCTGGCGGGGCCGCAGACAACTACACCAGCACCGGCGGTACCAGCCAGGTCTACATTGACCAGGCCAACGGTCCTTCCGGGTATCCTCGCAGCCTGTTGTACTTGAACATGAACACCACTTCTCTTCCCGGCCGCTCCGGGAACGGCACCATGAGACTTTACATGGTTCCCACCAGCGGCTATACGGCCGCGTTCGGTCTGGCCAGCCGTTCCATCAACGGTTCGCGCCTGTCCAATGCCTCCAATGCCATTGACGGTTTTACCTTCCTGACCATGCAGCCCCAGAACACCCTGGCCAGTTCCGGTACGCCTCTTGCCGCCAACCGGTACAACTTTGGTGGCGCCAATGGTTTGGCCAACAGCTCTACCTGGGCTTTTTTCACCATGGGACCTGGCACTCTGAGCGCTGGCAAGATCGTCTTCAACCGTTCCAACGGTAACGCGTACGTTTATGCCCTGAACAACTCCGTCACCCCGGTCATCGGGAACTATACGACCCAGCTGAGCACCTACGCATTTGGTGTGAGAAAGGGCACGAGTTCTCTGATTGAAAACGCTACCTTGGCTTTGAGCAACTCCTCCTTCTTCGGCGAAAGCAGCAATAACACCAAGCTGACCATTGGTCTGAAGGATGCCATCGAAGGCAGCGCTTCTGATTGGGTGAGCAAGACCTACAACGTGGTTGGTGTTGGCTTTACCAAACTCAACCAAACCATTGCTACCCTCGGCACGATCTCCACTGACGCCAGCAGCAACTTTGCTTACGGCAACCTGACCGTTTACAACAAGACGGCCGCAACCCAGTTGGGATACACGACCATTCGTCCTGGTGGTTCCGCTAAGGTCACGTACAGCCGGGCCACCAAGCTGTTCGGTGTTCCGCTTTATTCCCGCACCGGCGGCATGGACAACATCACCATCTACAACAGCACTGGTTACACAACGAGCTATTTGACTTTGTGGGAAAAGAACAAGAAGTTCGGCGTGGGCTACTCCCAGGAATCCTCTGCCAGCTCCAAGGGTAGCATTGTAATCTTCGTGCCCGCCACCCCGACCCTGGGCGCCATCAACGGCGTGAGCATGGCCGGTGTAAGCGCCATGGGCGGCAGCAAGAACATCACGATCAATACTCCTTCGCTGCAGTCCTTCACATGGGCGGCTGAAAAGAAGCGTTATGCGACCACGCTTACGGACACTAACTTCCGGCCGTTTGGCGACGCGCGCCGCTTCAACGCCACCTTCACCTGCTCCGACACCGGCGCTGGCACCCAGCACGCCGCCAACTACACGGCCTTCAACTACTCCTTCACTGGATGGGGCGGCCCCGTGGCCAACCTGGGCCTGTACAAGTTGATTCGTCGCGTGGGCAAGGATTACTCGGCTGAAGCTACCAACGCCACCCGTCAGTTCAGCTACGCCAATGATGGCTTTGGCCAGTCCGATGGCCGTTGGTGGGTTTCCACTGATGCCGCTGGTCTGAACGTGCTCCTGTCCTCCCAGACCTTGAACCCCCAGAGCGTCTACTACGTGAACTTCATCGTGAAGGATAACAACAAGGCGACTGCTGGCGGCTATGACGGCAACTACACCGCCAAGTTCGTCACTGACCCGCAGGTGTTCGGCGAAAATCTGATTGTCGCCGGCACCGGCTCCAGCAGCAGCACGGGTTGTGTGTTCAACCCGACCGCTGGCTTCGGTCTGGAATGGCTGCTCCTGCTGATCGCTCCGGCGCTCGGCATCATCCGTAGCCGCATCAAGAAGTAGTGATTGATCCTTCCTTTCCCGCTTGATTGAAAAGGGGCCGACCAGCAATGGTCCTAGCCGTTCAGGTAAGGTGTTGACGAAAAGATGAAGGCCCGCACCCCTCATGGGGTTGCGGGCCTTTTTTTGACGGAAGGATTTTTTCCGGGGTGGTCCGATCCTTCATACCCAGGCCCCCCGGATGTTTTTGGGCCGCCATGCCGGGGCTGCCCACACCTTTGTTGAACGGCTAGGCAATGGTCGGCCCTCTTTTTTATGTTCATTACGTAAGCAGGAATTTAGCCCCATCTTCCTCGCCCCTCTCCCAGATGGCATGATGCCTCCTCATCCAGGAGGTGCATCATGCGAATGATCGATCCGAAGTAACCGGGAGATTGACCCCTTCTTCCCCGCCCCTGGCCCCGAGGGTATGATGTCCATTCATTCAGGAGGTACATCATGCGACCGATTGACCCGAAAAAACTCTCTCCGTCTGGCAAGGCTCGGTTCTGGAAGGAGCATCTTGAGCAGTGGACCTGTAGCGGGCGGCCCCAGGAGGAGTATTGCCAGGAGCACGGGCTGGCCAGCGGCTCTATGTGGTATTGGAAACGTCATCCGCAATCGCCATGATCTTGGTGCCCTTGCCTCGCTTGGTTTTGCCAACCCCAGCGCCCCCCTTTTTGCGGGAGCGAATGTCCCGTCAATGAAAGCCTCCCGCAGGTCGATGCCGCCTCGGTCTCGCAAGTCCTCCGCTAAAGCGCAGAGGATGCGCTCAAATACCCCCTCGCTCTGCCAGCGTTGCATCCAGCGATGGCATGTCTGGTATGGCGGATACCGCTCCGGCATGTCTTTCCAGGGTGCGCCCGTCCTTAAAACCCAAAGAATGCCGTCCAGCACTTCACGCGGGTTTCGGGTGGGCCTACCTTTGCCGTCCTCCCGGTCATTGGAGGGAGGAATCAGGGGCGCGATCAGTTCCCATTGCTCATTTGTCAGGGTCATGGAAGCCCATTCGCCGAAACAAAGCCAGATGTCTAGAGATTTTCTATGAATCAGGTGGGCTCGTTTTTGAGATGCGCTCTAACATAGATCCTGGTACAAAAACTGAAGACAGGCCCCTTGAGTTCGTGTCGAAGGCGCTGTCGTCCTGGGCCGTGAAGGATTCACTGGGAATGGCATTGATCGATCCTGGCAAGCCATGGCAGGATGGAACCGCTGATAGCTTCAACGGCAAATTTCAAGACGAGTGTCTGTCGATGGAATGGTTTCGATGCCGGGCGGAAGCAAAGGCAGTCATTGGAGGCTGGCGCAGCCACTACAACTCGGTACGGCCGCACTCAAGCCTGGCGAACATGACATCGGACGCCTTCCGAATGGCCTCCGGAGAGAATCACAACCTCGGGGCCGTCCTCAATTATGAGTGGTCCGAAGAAACCTGGTAGGTCAGAATTATTAGCGGGTACAAGCCAATCCAACGAGTACACAAAAGATGCCTTAGGCTTTTGATTGCCGCGATTTGGCCGTGCGTCTCTTTTCTCCTTGTACGGCCGGATAAAAATGGTTAAAATCTTTTTTATTTGGCCGACACCCCCATGAACTCAATCGCAAAAATCACGATAGCCGCGAAGGGCCTTTGGCCTTTCTTTCTAGGCCTTTCTCTCGCCTGGTTTTTGGCCGGACTTTGGGGAAGCGCGACGCATGTCTCGCGGGACCTGATCAACACAATAAGTCAGGCGACAGCTGCGGATACGTCCAAACTTGAACTTATCTCCAGCAGAAATATTCTCAGCCTGGACAACCCAGCGCCTCAACTGCCAGGCGTCGGGCCCGACCCGAGTGGCTGGAAGCTCTTGGGAATATTTTCAAGTACGCGCCCCATGGTCCTTCTGTTTATTGAAGGAAAAAGCAAGACCCTGAAGGTGGGCGAGCAGGAGAGCGGTTGGACGCTTGAGACTGTCCAGTCAAATACCGCTGTTTTCAGATCTGGGGCGCTGGAGCGGACACTGACGCTCTTCAAGGACGGGGTGCCTGCTACTCTTCCAAAGAGTGGGTCCAAGAACAAGGTCTCTCTCTCGAAATCCGAAATCGCCCCAGTTCTGGCTGATCCAGGGAACCTGCTCCAACAGGCATTGTTCAAACCAGCTCAGGAAGCGGGGAAAACCGTCGGATACCGGATCGATAATATCCAGGAGAATTCAATCCTCAAGAAACTTGGTTTCCAGAATGGCGACATTTTGGTGCGCGTGAACGGGGATGCTATTGATGGACCGGCTAAAATGATGCAACTCTACTCGGGCTTGCAATCTGCACAGGCCATGAACCTGGATATTAAACGTGGCGGGGATTTGATGTCCCTCATCGTCGAGATGAATTAGTAGGTAGGTCAATGAAACCATTTTCTGCTTCTTTCAAAATGATTGTGCTGGGTTTTCTCATCGCGGTTGCAGTGCTTGCTCTGGGTACGCAAACGGCAAGAGCCCAGACGACACAGCCAACCTCAGCCATGACTGCGAATCTTGAGAATATCCAACTCAAGGATTTCATCAAATTTGTAGCCAGTTATACCGGGCGGAACATTGTCTTCCAAGAAGCCAAGATTCCGGCGACCACGGTTACAATCTATTCCAACCAGTCCATGAATGAGCCTGAGCTCATGGCGGTCTTCGAGCAGGTCCTGAACAGCGCCAGTCTCTACTCCGTCTCTCGAGGGTCTGTTTTGTATGTCTTGAACCAGGCCGAAGCACAGGGCATGGAGTCAGAGCTTAAAGCTCCACAGGGCGTCGATGATGAGTTGGTGACCACGGTTCATCGATTAAAAAATGATGTGTCGCCTCAAATGGCCTCCCAGCTCTTGCAGCCTTTCGCCTCAAAATATGGACAAGTGCAGCCGATACCTCAAGCACAGTCTATCATTATCCGGGACAGGCGTGATCGAATTGACAAGATGGGACAAATTTTGAGCACCATGCAGAGCATCAAACCCACATGGAAGACAGAAGTCATCGCCTTGCGTCAGGCCAGAGCTTCGGGCGCTGCTGCGAAATTGACAGATTTTTTTAAAGTGCTCATGGAGCGCGGTCAGGTCGGCGAACTGCCGCTCATTTCCCCTATTGATTGGACCAACAGCCTTCTGGTGGCCGGAAGCGCCGATTCCCTCCAGACTGTAAAGGCGCTTTTGCATCAAGTCGACGTGATCAGCGATGTCTCCGCAGACCAGAAATTGAAGGTCTACCGACTGCAGAACGCCAAAGCGGATTCTGCCGCCATGGTCCTCCAGGCCCTCATTGGGCGTCAGGCGGAAAAAAAGGCAGAGAGCAGTTCCGCTGGGGGTGCTGCCGGGAGTTCAGGGGCTGCAACTGGGCTGGGGTTGCCAGGGGCAAGCTCATTCGGCTCCGGCGACAAATTCATGGTTTCCGCTGACAAGGGAACCAATTCCCTCCTGATCATGGCCGATGCCGAATTCATCCCCAAAGTAGACGAAATTGTTTCTCAACTCGACCGTCCCCTGGACCAAGTGTATATTGAAGGGCTGGTCCTGGAGACCACGCTTTCCAATTCCCAGTCTTTTGGAGTGGAATGGATGTCAGGGGCTGGCAGCCAGAACACCTATGTTGGGACCATGGGTTTTACCAAGAGCCAAGACAGCAGAATTTTTACTTACGCTGATCCGGTCATGAAAGGGACCGGCGGTCCAAACATTGCCTCTTCACCCCCTGGTTTCTCCATGGGAATTCTCGGCAACATGGTCAATTACAAGGGGACATACTTTCCCACCCTGGGGGCCCTCATCAACTTTACCAAGACCGTTGGCGACTTCAACCTGATTTCCGCGCCACAGATCATGACCCTGGATAATTCCGAGGCGGAAATTTTCGTGGGCGACAATATTCCCTTTCAAACCGGTTCCCAGACCACCCAGGGCGGCAGCACACAGATCGCTTACGATTTCCGGGACGTGGGCATCAAGTTGGTGGTGAACCCGCACGTGAACACGCAAAGCGGTCTTATCCGCATGGATATCCGACAGGAATACAAACAGGTTTCCGGCGGCACTGTTGGACTGCCCACCACCAGCAACCGGGTGACCAAGACCGCCGTCCAATTGTTGGACGGGTCCACCATGGTCATCAGCGGATTGGTGGAGAACAGCCAGACCCGAAACCAGGATTCAGTCCCTGGACTTTCTCAACTCCCCCTGCTCGGCTGGCTTTTCAAGGATCGAACCACTTCGGATAATAAGAAGACGCTCATGGTCTTTCTTTCGGCTCGCATCATTCGTACCCTGGAAAACAATGAAGCCCTGGGCCGCGAAAAGATGGACAAGGTCAAATCCGATCATGATCGCGCCAACACCATCATTGAGAAGGAATTCTACGGCGTTTCGGGCAAGGTCGAGCGCGGTTCAGCCCCAGGCCAGCAGCCCTCGGGGGTGGAGGGCAGCCCGTATTGATCCTCTGTCCCGGTTCGACGATTGAATAACTTTGCTTTCATTGCGTGCAGGATATGTCTGAAATAAATTTACAAGCTTTGCCAAAAGACGTTGTCGCTACGTATTTGCAGTTCCCTCAACGCAATGAATTCATACCGGTTGGCAGCGATGCTGGCGTGTTGACGGTCTGGACCATCACGGATCGGGCCAGGGTCTTTGCCGACTATCTAGCCTGGATCGTTCATCAAAAGATTCGCACGGAACAGGTGGAGGAGACCCGGTTTTACCCCCTCTTTGAACAAGCCCTCGCCCTCTGGGAAGAGGACACTCATGCCGATGAGGATAGACAGGGCGAGGCCGAGGACTTCTCAGGCCAGGAATTGCTTGGCTGGTCTCACGATGATGCGCCCATTGTCCGTCTTGTGAACAAAACCCTGCATCAGGCCATTTCCCAAGGGGCGAGCGATATCCATTTCGAGGGCCAGGACAACGCCTTCATGATCCGCTTTCGTTTGGATGGCGAGCTGAATACCCTGAAAATGCTCGATAAGTCTCTTCAGACTACCATCATCGCGCGCATCAAGGTCATGGGGGACATGGACGTGGCCGAAAGCCGCGTGCCCCAGGATGGCCGCATCCAGGTGAAACTCGGCCAGAAAAACGTGGATATCCGTGTATCCACCATGCCCACCATGAACGGCGAAAAGGCTGTCCTGCGCATTCTCGACCGGAGCAAAAACATCTTGTCCCTCCCTGATCTCGGAATGGAGGGGCAGGATCTGGCCATTTTCCGGCAGGCCATTTCCCAACCCCACGGCATTGTCCTGGTGACCGGCCCCACTGGTTCCGGTAAAACGACCACGCTCTATGCAGGGTTGAGCGAACTGGTCAATGAAACCACCAATATCATGACCGTCGAAGATCCTGTTGAATACCATCTTGGTGGAGTCAACCAGGTTCAGGTCAACCGGGCGGCTGGCGTTACATTTGCCAGTTCCATCCGGGCTTTTTTGCGTCAGGATCCGGACATCATCCTGGTGGGCGAGGTGCGCGATCAAGAGACAGCCAGCACGGCCGTGCAGGCTTCGCTTACCGGGCATCTCGTGCTGACTACCTTGCATACCAATGATGCGGCCACTGCTGTTTCGCGCCTGCTGGAAATGGGTATAGAGCCTTTCCTCCTGGCCTCGTCCCTGTCCTTGGTCATGGGCCAGCGGTTGGTGCGCCTGAACTGTCCCCATTGCATCCGGGAGGTGGCCATCAGCGAGGCTGCGCTGGCCCAGGTCGGCCTGGATGTCTCAAGCTTTGGCCACACTCAACTCAAAGGCAAGGGATGCGAGAAATGCCTCCAGACCGGATTTCGTGGACGGCGTGGGATCTTTGAATTCTTGCCTGTGGACGAGGAAGTCCGGGCTTTGATCATGGAGAAGGCTTCGGTGGACAGAATCAAGGCCAAGGCCAAGGACGGCGGTTTCCGGACCATGCTTGAGCATGGCCTTTCCCTGGTACGAGAGGGGAAAACCCTGCTGGAGGAAGTTATCCGCGTGACTCGGCTTTAAACCCGGATTATTCCAGGGCCCTCAAGGGGGATTTCGTATCCTCTTGGATCTACCTTGCGGATTGCCCTTTGTATCGATTTCCGGCTTCCCTGGCCAGCCAAGTTGAATTCAGGTGTCCCGGGAGGGATATTTTCATACTTGCCACACCTCCTTCTCCTGCCATCCCTGACCTCAACAGGGAACGCCAAACAACGCGCAGTCCACAGGATAAGTTATGCCTAGTTATCAGTATGTTGCCATAGATTCAAATGGGAGAAGCAAAAAAGGCTTTATCGACTCGGAAAGCCAGACCAAAGCCATGACTCAATTGGCCTCGAAAGGCCTCACCCCGGTGAGCATCGCTCCGGTCCGCGACAAGGGATTAAAAAAGCTTCATCACTTTTCCTTCAGTCAATTTATTCCTTCTCCGAGTCTCAATATCAGTGAGTCTTTCTATTACCTGGGCATGCTGCTCCAATCCGGAACGCCGCTTTCGCAGTCTCTGGATCTCCTTGGCCGGATGTCATCGGGCAAATCCGCCAAGATCTGGATGGATATCCGCGACAATGTTGAATCTGGACTGCCCTTTTCCCAGAGCATGATCCTGCATGGCAGAACCTTTCCGGCCGTCTATGTGGGCATGGTCAAGGTGGCGGAAAGTGTGGGCCGATTGGGTCCAGTCCTGGAGCAGATCGCCCGCTATGAGGAAAACCGGGCTGAGGTGTCAGGCAAATTGCTCAACGCCATGGTCTACCCTGGGGTCATCTGCGTGGTTGGGTTTGGCGCGGTGTACTTCCTGCTTTCCCAGGTGTTGCCAAAGATCACCAAGGTTTTCACCAACATGCAAAAAGATTTGCCCTGGAATACCAAGATGCTGCTGTCCCTGGGAGAGTTTTTCTCTTCCCTGGGCTTGGCCGGGGTGCTTGTTCCCTTTCTCCTCTTGCTCGGCGCTATAGCCCTGTATCGGCGATCACCGAAGGTACAGGAGAAGGTGGATCGCTTCATGTGGCGGCTGCCCCTGACCCAGAAGCACCTTCTTGCCAGGTTTTCCGGACTTCTTGGGTTCCAACTTGAGGCTGGCATCCCTTTGGTCCAGGCCATGGACGCCTCGGCAGGGGCCATCAACTCGGCATATTTCCGTAACATCATCCAAAAGGCCCGGATCGAAGTGGCCCAGGGACAACCGTTGGATCGGGTGCTGGCCAAACTGAATATTTTCCCAGATCTCTACATCATGACATTGGCCACCGGACAAAAAGCTGGCCAACTCGGGGAATTTTTGCTTCGTTTGGGCAAGATATTGGAGCGCGAGGTCGATAACACGGTTAAAAGGCTGGTCGCTCTGGCTGAGCCGCTGCTGATCCTGGTCGTGGGCGTCATGATCGCCTTCATCGTGCTGGCCATAATGGGGCCGATCTTCAGCCTGAGTACCTTGGTAAAGTGAGCCACAATGACCAGATCAAATGTAAAAGCTGTTCTTGAACTGGAACCATTTGGCAGCAAAAAGCGGATCATCCTTCTCTTTTGCCTGCTTTCATTTCTGTTCACCCTGACTGTCCGCTGTCTGGACGTCCGGCAATGGGGTCATCCAGCCCTTACCATGGAGGTCCCTGGGTATAACTATACCACGGATACTGAATACATCATGGGAACCCATGATGCCTATTATTGGCTTGCCGGTGCCGAACGCATAGGCAGCGCCACGGACAGCGCCATGTCCATCTTTTTGGATGTGGCCTCTCGCATCTCCAAGGTTCCGGATGGAATCCTGGCTTTTTGGGCCCCGGCTGTGGCCTCCAGTCTCGTGGCGGTCGTTGGTTTTCTTTGGGGGCGACTCGTGGGAGGAACAGGCGTCGGGTTGTTTACAGCCCTTCTCAGCGGACTTTTCCCAGGGTTCTATTTCCGCACCCGCCTGGGCTATTATGACACCGATATCGCCACCCTCTTTTTTCCCCTGGCCGTGGGATTCGGCCTGGCCTTCTGGCTGCAACCCGGTATCAGGATTCCCTGGTTCAAGAACCTGGATACGGACGTGGTATCCCCGATGGCCGGTCCGTATTCCCTTTTCTGGCTGGGCCTTTTCAGCGCCTTCGGGGCTTGGTGGCACAATGATATCGGCAAATTCAATTTGGTGGCCATCTGGGTGGCCTTCTTTTTGATTTTGGCTGTGGTGCGAAGAGAACTCCGGGGACAATCCCTGCTTGGCCTGGTGGTGTTCACCCTGGCCGCTCTCGGTGGATGGCCCGGCATGCTGGCCGCCTTGGTTATGGCCTGGTCTATGCGAACGCGACCCCAGTGGTATGCGCCCATCATGCCGAATTTCTGGATTCCAGCCATCCTTGTGCTGTTGGCCCTCACGGCTACCGGAAACCTCCTCTCTCCCGCCCAGTACATTTCCGCCAAAATCTTGGCCTACATGAAACCCATCACCCAGGAAGTTGGTTCTTCAGGGACGTTGGTCTACCCTTCGATCACCCAGAGTGTGGTTGAAGCTCAAAATGTCCAAATACAGGACATTTTGGAGCGCATGATGCCCTGGTCCTGGCTGTCCATTGTGGGCATGGTCGGCCTTGCTCTGCTCCTGGTGGTACGCCCTGTGGTGATGTTCCTGGTCCCCCTGGTGGTGCTCGGCTTCTTGAGTGTCAAAATGGGCGCACGCATGACCATGTTCGGGGGCCCAGGGGTGGCCTTGGGTCTTGGTGCCCTGTTTCTGTGGCTGTTGCGCTGGTACTTGCCCAAGAGGCTCTGGAACCATTGGACCGAGGTCCTGTGCCCGACCGTGCTGGGCCTGTGCTTGCTTGTTCCTTGGCTTCAACTCTATCTCTGGACACCGCCAACACCGGTCCTGAACAAATCCCACGCCATGGCCTTGACAAGCCTAGCGGATCTCACGACCCCGAACAGCCAGGTCTGGACCTGGTGGGACTGGGGATACGCAACAGACTATTATGCCAAACGGAAAAGTTTTGCCGACGGCGGCAAGCACAGCGGCTCTCGCGTCTTCCCTGTTGGTTTGGCTCTGATAACGCCTTCTCCGCTGCAGTCGAACCAGATCATCCGGTACATTTCGGCCGCATCAAAGAACGGAAGTGACGGCAGCGAGGAGATGAGCAAGCAGCCCCCGGCAGAAGTGCAGGGTTTCATCGATAGCCTGGCTACGGTGAAATATTCTTTCCCAAAGTCAAACAAGCAGTATCTAGTTGTGACCTGGGAAAATTTTCGGCTGTTATATTGGATTTCTTTCTACGGATCCTGGAATTTCAAGGTCAAAAGCGGTGGCCACGCGCAGTGCATTGAAATTACCCAGGCCTATACCCTGGACGAAAAGGTTGGCGTCATTACCATGAAAGGGAGACAGCCCATCGTCTTGAGTTCCTATGATCGTATCACCCCGCAGGGCAAGGTGAAACAACCCTATCCCACCTCCTCAGGCCCTCATTTCGTTTACAATGAGTATGTCCAGAATGGTTTTCTCATGGATGACGACGCCTACAATAGCATGGCCGTCCAACTCCTATTGGCCGATGTGAATGATCCCCGTTTCACTCCCTATTTCCATCTCATCTGGGAAGGATTCCCGGAGGTGCGCATCTATGAAGTCCTCTGAGCAGCCCTCCTATGTCATTGCACTGGTGGATGATGAACTGCGGATTCATGAAACCGTTGCTGCGATTCTGAGTAACGCTGGATTGCTCAACCGCCGCCATTCTTTCCAGGATCCGGTCAGCTTTTTGGAGTTTCTCAAGTCTGGCGAAGATGAACCAGATCTGATTCTTCTGGATGTTCATTTTGAGAATGCTGGCCTGTCGGGAGTTGATATACTGCCATTTATACGGGAAGACCATCAGAAGCTCCCGGTCATTCTGCTCACGGGCATGGATGCTGACGCCATGCAGGAGGCCGGGGACGACGAGTTCACCTACTACATTCCCAAGCCCGTGAGCCCGGACCAACTTGTGCGCATGATCAAGTTCTACATGCGCAAGAGCCAAAAGGCTGGAACTCTTGTTGAGCAGCTCAAGTCTGAAATCAAGGATTCACAAGAATACCAGCTCCTCCTGGAAAATGAACTGTGCGATCTGCAACACGAGAGCCCTGAAGCGCTTGCCGTTACCAAAGATAAAGGCCCAGCCAAATCCTTTGGAAAAATCCAGGAGATTCTGTCCTCCCTTCTGGTTCAAAGTGAAATTCTTCCCTCCATGGTCGAAGACTTACAAAATATTTATAATACACAGTTCAATATGTTTAAAAAGGTCATCGAGACTCTTGTCCGTTTTGATGTGTCCGATTCAAGCAACCCTGGCTTGGACATACATAAGCACAAAGGAACAGAACATATCTACACTGCTCGCCTTTCGGTCAAGGTTCGCCTCTATTATTACCGTTCTCCTAAGTCAGCTAAGAAGAAGTTATTGCGGCTTGATACCGTGCATGACAACAAACGGATGGATAAATGGCTGAAGAACAACTACGAAAGCTACGCTGATTAATACATTTTTTATCTTACAGAGCAGCAGGAGATTAACAGCACCAGATCTCAGAGGAACTCTGTTTTGAGCCAGAAACTAGAGCAAAACAATGACACAGCGCCCGGGCAAGTCGAGCTACACGGTCTGGCGCCGGTGCGTACTTTCATCAAGAATTGGAAACTCCCCCTGTTGGCCGTGGCCTATGTGGCGGCCTTCATCCTTTTTGACCAGATGGTCGACAACATCAATCGGTATTTCATTTTCTGCAATCTGCTTATCGTGTCCAGCCTTTATTTTTCTTGGTCCTTGGGCGGGCGCGAAACCATGCTGTATGTCGCTTTTTTCAATCTATTTTTCGCCTTTGTCTTCGCCCGTCTTTTTGCCGTGTCCAGCGTTATATCCACTCAACTTTTTACCGGAAAATCTTTTCTGGTACTTTACCTCGTTATTCTTGTGTTCATGGTCATCATGATGACCAAGGAATCCCCTGCTGACATCAAGCGACGAAAAAGGGACGAAGGCATCAATGCAGAACGCAGGATGCGCCAGCAGCTTGAGCTCATGGTGGCCACCCAGAAACTGACCGACGACGTTATTCGTCAGGCCAATCGGGTCAAGGACGAATTGCTGCTTCTCCAGAGCTCCTGGAAATCCCAGATCCACTCCATCGTCAATGACCTCTCGCCGGTTAAAGAAAGAGAGTTTCACGAGAGCGTGGTCAAACCCTTCCAAGATGATATTCTGCGACATCTGCGTGGGCTTGAAGAACGATTGGCCTTCAATCCGGCGCCCATGGCCATGAATGAGTTACACCGCTGGCTTCAGGAGCGGCTCTCCCAGGAACAACGGTTTAAATCCGGACGGACCAGAGTTGTTTTGCGGGATGCAGGTTGGGTAAACTGTTCAAAGAAGATTGTCGTTGATCCCGGCAAGACCTGGGAAATCCTCTTGAACCTTGTACGGAACAGTCAGACGGCTATAGAATTGCGCCAGATAGAGTTGATAAAGCAAGATCCTGGCGCCTTAAAAGCCTTTCAGCCTCTTATTGAGATAGTATTGGATTCCAATGAAATAGGTGCTCAAATTCTGGTCAGGGACGCTGGAGGCGGCGTGCCATTGGAGCACCTGGTCAACCTCTTCAAGCGGCCTATCCCTTCGAAAAAGAGGGGTGGAAAGGCCTTTGGTCAGGGGACCATCTTTGTCAAATTTTTTGGAGAAAGCATGGGATTTTCCTTCGAGGCGAGGAACACATCCCTTGGTGGCTCTTCCGGACTCGAAGTGTCCATACGCATCCCTTATGCAGACATGCGCATGGTGCAAGAATTCCACGGCCCGGATGCAGAGCAGGCATAATAACGAAGCTTGCTGAGCGAGGCTATTTGGAGAAGTAGCCGATCCCCCACTGCTCCAGGCCAGTCCCAGGGTTGTACCCGATGGGATTCACCGCCCGAATGGCCCACCCATAGACTCCATGGCCCCAGTTCGTATCCGTGGCGTCTCCCTTGGTCATATTCGCATCAGGGACCAGTGCCGAACATGCCCAGTTCGGGGTGATCGGGGTGCAGCGTGCCGCAGGTCCACTGAAGAGAACCCCTTTGCGAGTTCCTGCACCAGAGGTGGGCGGATAATTGCTGGGATCAATGGGCATGTATTCATGATAGAGCCAGGTGAAGGGCGAAGTGAAGGGATACCGGAATATGTACATCTCCACATAAGACGCGCTTCCTGAGCCTGTGGTGGCGTTCCAGGAGAAGTTCCAGATACCGTTAGCGAGTGTGGTTGGCGAATTGGCCCTGGGCACGGTCGGCGCCAAGGGGGAGCCATTGTAATAGCCGATCTGGGCCAAGGTCGTATAGGTGGGCGTGACTTCAGCGTTGAACGGGGTGACCTTCCAGGTGATGGCCGAAGGGTTGACGCCATAGGCAAAGGTTGTATCCACCTGATCCGGACCCACCTGGCACTCCAGGGAGGCATTGCAAATCCTGGCCGAAGGCAACCACGCGTTTTTGGTAACCGCAGCTGCGGAAAGTAAAGGTTTGGCGGTCAACTCCACATTGTGCCAACTGGCGTTTGTCCCCCGCACCCACTGGAATTTTGGATAAAATGCCTCGTTGGTCAGGGTGTTCGTGAAAAGGTTTGCCGGGGGTGTCAGTTTGTCGGGACTGAGGACCAAGGTATTGTTCCCCCATACCCCGGTGAACTGAAGAGCGCCTGAAGTGTCTCTGTTCAACCCTCGCAGATACCATTTATACGTTCCTGGAGAAAGCAGGATGGAGCTGGTCACCGCTGTTGTCCCCGTGGCAGCCGTGCAGGTCGTGCCGTCACACCCATAGGCGTCAACTGGCTGTACGGAAAGAGTCGGCCCTGCGTACATGACCGATGAGTTGCGCAAGATGTAGGCATGAAAATAGTTGGCTATTGAGGATGTGATTGGTCCATAATAGATTTCATATGCATCGTTGGCGCCATTGGCGACGTCGTTCCATCGGAAAGTTGGGTTGGAACTGGTGATGTTGCATGCTCCGGCCCGACCATAGATCACATCGGTAGGCATGATCTGCCCTGGACAGAACAAGGTGGGCTTTGGAGGGGGCGGATTGGTCCCGTTGTTCAAATAAAAGGTGGAGCTGACAGGGGTCCCCGGTCCTGCCGCCCAGGGTGTGATCACCCATTCATAGGTCCCGGGTCCGGTGTGTGCTGCGCTGCTGACCGTGCTCAAATCAACAGTGGCGTTGTTGGTGATGGCCATCCAGGGCAGGGTGCACGTCCCTGGATTGGTCGAGCAGTCCACATCGTAGTCTGCAACGACAGACCCTGTCCGTGAGGCGTTATACCAATAGGGCAGATTGGTGTGCCCGCTGGTGCCGGTGACCAACTGCCCGAGGACCCGGTCCTTGTAGAGTTCGAACTTGTAATAGGTAGCGCCTTCCGAGGCTGTCCAACTGTACGAGGTCGGTTGGGTGGTCAGGATCACGTCGCTCTGGGCATAGGCGTTGGAGGTCAGAAACGCTGAAGCAAGCTCTGCCAAGTGAGCCAAGATGTCCTGAGCGCCAGTGGGAACGTGTTTGAGGGATCGCTCGAATGGCGCGAGACAAAGGGGCCGTGAGACGGGGCCGATTCCCACGCCCATCCACGCTGCCAATGTCAGCAGAATCAACAATACCAACGCAACGTGTCTCATTCGGATTTTCCCATCATGTGTCCCGGAGGTTCTCAACCTCCTCTACCCCATTTTCTTTTCGGCGAAAATAGGGCCGAGCTTAAGCCCGGTGGAGCTTTTTCCGGAATGTTTATCAATAATCACTGGTATGGGCCTGACGCTATCGCGAAAAAGGTCGGCCCGTGTTTGATGGCTGCCAAATCCAGCATGGTCTCCACACAAAAAAACCGGCCCGTTTGCACGGGCCGGTTGTTCAGGTTGGGTTATTTCAGTGCAGGGTTACTTGGTGAAGTTGCCCAAGCCAAACTGGGCAAAGCCGCTGCCGGCGTTGTAACCGTTGGGGTTGATGCCGCGGACGCCCCAGATGTACTGGCCAGCAGTCCAAGGCGCGCCGCTGTCGGAACCCTTGCTCATGTTGCTGTCCGGGACGGTCACGGTGTAGACCCAGCTATTACCGGACACAGAGGCAGCCGCCGCAGTGGTCCCATGGAACGCACTGGTCCTCGTTACGGTGTTGTTGGTTGCGGCATAGTTGGAGTTATCGACCGGAATGAAGTCATGATAGGGGCACAGCGTGGCCACGGTTCCACCAGTGAGGATGGCCTTCTTGCAGATGTACATTTCAAAGTACGTGGCGTTGCCGCTCCTCAGACTGCTGTTCCAGGAGTACGATCCCGGAGTCGAGCTGTAGCTGACCGGAGAGATCGACGCGGGCACCCCCGGCATGGCCGAGGAACCGGCCGTAGTGTTGCCACTCTTGAAGCTGGAGATATCGCTCACGTGGCCAGGCGCGAACGAGTAGATGTTGTAGGAGAAGGAGGGAACAAGGCCGTAGTAGGCCGTGGCGTTGCTCACCGTTGTCGCATTCACATAGCAGCGAGGGGTAGAGCCCGTGTCAGAGGCATTGCATATTTCACGCTTGGAGAAGTACTTGATGAAGGTTGTGCGCGTAGTGGACAACGTGGGCGTCGCACTGAATTCCACCCCGTACCAACTGGCGTTTCTGGCGCCATTGAAGTGCAACTGGGGGTAGAACATCTGGCGATCCTGCAAGGTCCACTGGCCGTTGCCACGAGTGAGGGCAACGCTGTTCGGGGTCTTGTTGGCCACCTTTCCAAGGCCGGGAGTGGCCACATAGAAGGTGAAGTTCGCCCAGTCGCCGCTCTGGAAGTTATTGCTGGCGTCCTTGTTCCACCCGCGCATGTACAGGCGATGCATCCCGGTACCGGTCAGGATTGATCCGGCCACCGAGGTGGTGCCGATACTCGCGTTGCAGTGATTCCCGTCGCAAGGCCCGGTTTGCACCTTGGACGTGGCGTTGGGCAGGGTCTTATAGGCGATGCCGGTGTAGAAGTCCTGGAACTTGGAACTGTTCCGCAGGATAAAGGCCCTGAAGTAGGTTGAAGGGTTGTTGGCAGCAGGACCATAAGCAATTTCATAAGCATCGTTGGCGTTCGTGGTGGTGTCCGTCCATCCCCATATCGGGCTGGCCGAAGTCACGTTGCACCGGGCAGCCAGAGAGGAGTAGGCTCCGGGCTTCCGCACATCCGGGGCATGCGGGCAAGAGATGGTCGGGGCCTTCGTCGGAGCGTTCGTTCCGTTCATGAAGAAGCTCGTGGAGTTGGAAGGTCCAACACCGGCGCCGAAGGGCGTCACCCGCCAGAAGTAGTTGCCCAATCCGGTATGGGCGGTCGTGCTGGTCACGGTCAAGTCCAGACTTCCACCATTGGCGATCGCAGACATGGGCAGCGAGCAGATGTTCTTGTCGGTGTTGCAGTCCACATCCTGGCCGCCCCAGGCGGACAGTGACGCATTGCTGTTGCCAGGTCCGGAGGCGTTGTACCACTGCTGAATGGCGGGGTGACCGGTAGCTCCGACAACCGCGTCATTCAGGACCTCAGTCCCCTTGAAAAGCTCCAACTTGTAGTAGCTTGCTCCAGGGACTCTGAACCAAGTAAAGGCGGTGGGATTCGCCGAGATGGATCCGTTCGGCGTGCGCAGACGCACGGCCTTCCTCTGGGCCAGGGTCGTGTTCATGGTCGCATTGAACTTTCTGGTCGTGGAATACCCGCCATAGGTAGCAGTATTTCCAGAAGCATTGTAATACAGGCCTCTCACGCGCCACTGGTAAACGCCGGTGGTCCAAGAGACGGAGGGATGCAACAGAGCCGTACAGATATTGGAGCCATGGGTCGTGGCATTGCAATAGCTGGACGGCCAATACTGGAGGGCGCCCGCACTGATTGGTTGGCCAGGGCTGGCAAGTGTGATCTCATAGTAGTTGTAGTCATTGCTCGCGCCAGCGCCGCCGGAGAACCGGAAGGGGCCACCCAAGTACGGAGTCTTGGGGATGTCGCTGTCCGGGTGAGACGAAGAGGTGGAAGCGTTCACCGGGTTGAGCAGGGTCACGTTGGTGTACTTGGGCGCAATGCCGATGATGGCCGACATGTTGGTCACGTTGGCCCCGCCCCATCTCAGGTGGGCAGGCAGCTGGCTGGTGTAGTTCAACTTATACCAGCCCATGTTCGTGTTCGAACCATTGCCCCAGTTGATGTGGGCCACAGGGGGGTTCGCGTTCTTGTCGTACCCGTCAACCACGAAGATGTAGTTCTTCGGGTAGTCCGTAAAACTGAAGGTGTTGGAATCGTTGCCCAGACGGACGATGACCGGGCGACCAGCATTCACTTCACCTTCGATCAGGCGCATCCAGGCGGAACCGCGCGATCTGCCCGGACCATAATCCTTGCCGTAAACAACCTGAGCGGTGTTTTTATAATAGAAATTGGCAGTAAAGGGGGCTGCAGACAGGGACCCGTTGATGAAAGAACCAACGGACCGGGCATTGCTCTGTCCGCCATGATAGGTGGCGTTCCTGTAGGTCGTGCCAAAGGCAGCGCCGATGTCGGCGAGCATGCGGGCAATGGATTGTGTGTACTTTGAATTGGTGGAGGCATTGAGCATCAGCGGCGCCATGGCGCTGGCGTTGCTCATGAGGTAGGGGCGTCCAGTGGTGGTGGTGGTGGTGAGAGAAACCGCCGGGACAGTGATGCCTCCGCTGGTGTAGGCTGTAATGGTGCCAGTGCCCAGGGTCGGCCAACCGTAATAGTTGAAGATCTGACCAACCGCAGTGGCCAGCCAGCCGGCCGTTGTATGCTCGGTCCCGTTCAGCGGGGCATACAAGTTATAGGGTTGGCTGGCGGAAGCGTTGCCTTGTCCCCACCTGGTGTTGTTCATCAATGGCAGTGTAAGAGTCACGGCCATGGCTTGTGCGGCCATGCCTACGACCAGCGCGAAGCTGAGCAGCAGGCCGAACGTTCGACGCATTTTCCTGTTCATACAATCCACTCCTTTGTGATTGTCTGCTTCACCCTTGCGGATGCACTTTGCGTTGACGCAAGAGGGTTTCATAAAACACCATCCCCTTCCAGGAGGACAGGGGAAAATATATGAGTCTCGCCGACGGTCCTTCCTTGGACCAGAGCCTGTTCCGAGGCTCTGACCGAGGATTCACGCCGCTGAGGTTCCAGTTCGCCGATTCGGATGCATTCATCGGAATCGACCGGCCATAACCGGCTGTTTTGTCCCATGCATGTCCTCCTGTGGTCTGCGGACAAAAAGAGGTGACCAAGGACGTTATCGGAGGCGTTCGTGAAATCTTTAGTCGTTTGGCGTTTCATTCTCGCAGCCCTGGCCTTTTCCCCTCGACGTTCTGTCCCTTGTGTCCGTTTTGAGGTGGACACTTTTACCGCCTGACTGCCATCCCCAAGGACCGTGTCACGGATTTGACCTGGCCCCTGGTGACGCTTCAACATGCCGATATGCAAAGACTTTCTGCCGCATCGCGTCTCCCTCTGCCCAGCTTGGGAAAAACCCGGGCCGGTCGAGGAATTGAGTCGAACTTTGCTATGCACATAATATACCAAACATTCGCATCCCGCGCGAAAGGACGCGATCCAGGCTCGAAACATCTTTTCAAGTGGGAGGTTCGGGAAGACCCGCCCCGAGTTTGTCTGAGGGTGAAAAACAGGGCCAAGGGGATGGGATTCAGACTTTGAATCAGGGCATGGCCCGGAAAGAGGGGGGAAAAGTGTCTCACGCGATACACTTTACAAAGAAAGTGTATCGCATCGGGTACACTTTTGGTTGATTCAAGGGACAGAGGAGATGAGAGCGAGCCAAACCGCAAGAGTTCCGCGGCGAAATCTCAGCGGGCGTCGGGCGTGACAGGCCCCGATGCGGGCGGAGCGTCGGGATTCGGTCGGTATTCAGGGACCAGGACGCCAAGCAGATCGCGCACAGCCCGGGCATCGTAACGGGCGGCCGCCTCGGCCATGTCGGCAATGGATTTGGCCAGGGCCTCAGGTCCGCAGATGTCCTCCACCGCGCAGGTCCGTTGCAGGACCATGATCTTCTCATGGGCCGTGCGTACGATCCCCTCGCCCCCGGTGATGAGTTCTTCGTACAGCTTCTCCCCTTCGCGCAGGCCGGTGTACACGATCTCGATGTCCACGCCGGGCTCCTTGCCCGAGAGCCGGATCAGGTCCTTGGCCATGTCCGCGATCTTGACCGGTTGGCCCATTTTCAGGACGAAGATCTCCCCGCCCCGGCCCATGGCCCCGGCCTGGAGGATGAGCTGGGCTGCTTCGGCGATGCTCATGAAATAGCGGGTGACCTCAGGGTGAGTCACGGTGACCGGCCCGCCCATTTCGATCTGGCGGCGGAACAGGGGGATGACCGAGCCCGAAGACCCCACCACATTGCCGAAGCGCACGGCCATGAACTGGGTCCGACTTCCGGCGAAGCACTGCATGAGCAGTTCCGTGACCCGCTTGCTCGCGCCCATGACATTGGTGGGCCGCACGGCCTTGTCCGTGGACACCACCACGAAACGCTCGGTCCCACTGGCCACGGCCGCCTCCATCACCGCGCGGGTGCCCAGGATGTTGTTGGTCACGGCCTGCCAGGGATTGCGCTCGAGCATGGGCACATGCTTGTAGGCTGCGGCGTGGAACACGGTGTGGGGCCTGTGCTGGGCGAAAACCCGGTCCATGAGGGCTCGGTCAGCGATGTTGCCCAGCACGGTCACGTAGTTGGTGCAGGCCAGCTCGTGGCGCAGCTCCATTTCTATCTGATAGAGATTGTATTCGCTGGCGTCCACGAGCACGAGACAGCCAGGAGCAAAGGACACGAGCTGGCGGCACAGTTCCGAGCCGATGGATCCGCCGCAGCCAGTGACCAGGATGGTCTGGCCGGTGACGTACTCCCGGATTCCGGCGTCATCCAGGGCCACGGGCGCGCGGCCCAGCAGGTCCAGGTAGTTCACCTCGCGCAGGGCCTTGAGCGTGAGCTTGCCGCCCAGGATCTCCCCCATGCCTGGGAGAATCTTGTGCTTTAAGCCCGTCCGGGTGCAGGCCTCCACGATGCGGCGCATGTCCAAGGCCGAGACCTCGGTGATGGCGATGAGGATTTCATCCACCTGATGCTTGGCCACGATCCGGGCCAGATCGCTGACCTGCCCCAGCACCGGCTTGCCATGCATGGTGCGGCCCTGCTTGGCCGGGTCGTCATCCACGAATCCTACCTGGTCATAGCGCAGGGCCGGATTCTCCTTGATCTCCCGGGTGATTTTTTCCCCGGCCCGCCCGGCCCCGATGATCAAAAGCCGCAGGTTTCGCATTGGCCCGTTGGTCTCGCCCTTGGGCGCACCCTGGAGGCTGTAGGCCGAGCGGATGCAGATGCGCAAGCCACCGGTAAAGAGAAAGGCCAGGATCCAGTCGATGATGAAGATGCCCCGGGAAAAACCGCCGAATCCGAATTTGTACAGGACCACGGTGACCAGGATCACGGACTGCAGAAAAGTGGCCTCGAATATCTTCCAGATGTCTGAAAGGCTGGTGTACCGCCACATCCCGCGGTACAGCCCCAGGCCGAAAAACACGGCCACCTTGATGGATAGGACGTATTTGAGCAGTTCCAGATACTGGGTGAGGCGGAATTCGGACAGGCCGAAATCAAAGCGGAACAGATAGGCGCAATAGAAGGCCAGGGCGAACAGAACCAGGTCTGCCGCCAGCATGAAATAGAATTTGATGTTCCTGAAGCTATGCCACATGCCTTATCCGCCGCATCCTCGCACGATGTCCACCACCTGGTCCAACTCCTGGGCGGTCATGGCCGTGCCCGAAGGCAGGCACAGGCCCTGTTCGAACAGCGCTTCGCTGACCGCCCCGCCCACCTTCGCACAATCCTTGAAAACAGGTTGCAAGTGCATGGGCTTCCACAGCGGCCTGGACTCGATGTTGTACGCCTCCAGGGCCAGGCGCACGGTCTCGCGATCCGCGCCGAACGCTGCCGGATTGATGAGCAGCACGGAGAGCCAGCGGTTGGACCGGCCATACCCTGCCTCGGGCATGAAGGAAATACCCGGGCAGTCGGCCAGGGCGTTTTTATAATATGCGAAAATCTCCCGACGACGGTCCACCCGGTCGGCTAAAACCTGAAGCTGGCCGCGGCCGATGCCAGCCAGTATGTTGCTCATCCGGTAATTGTACCCGATGCGGGTGTGCTCATAATGCGGGGCCGGGTCCCGGGCCTGCTGGGACAGGTTGCGGGCCTGTTCGATGAGACCCTTGTCCCGGGAGGCCAGAAGCCCGCCGCCGCCCGTGGTGATGATCTTGTTTCCATTAAAGGAATAGATGGCCGCCTGGCCCGCATCACCGGCAAAACGTCCGCGATAGAAGGCCCCCACGGACTCGGCCGCGTCAATGACCAAGGCGATGCCCTGGGGCTCGCAGATGGCCGAGAGGCGGTCGTAGTCCGCGCACTGGCCGTACAGGTCCGTGGGAATGACCGCCTTGGGGCGCAGACCCTTTTTCAGGCAGTCCTCAATGGCCTGGGCCAGGAGGTCCGGGTCCATGTTCCAGGTCTTGCGGTCGCTGTCCACGAACAGCAGGCGGCCGTCCAGGAAGGTCACGGGCGTCACGCTGCCGATGAAGGTCAGGGTGGAGGCCAGCACCAGGTCCCCGGGCTGTATCCCGAGGAGGCGCAGGGCCAGGTGCATGGCTGCGGTGCCGCTGGACAGGGCCAGACAATGGGGCAGACCGCAGACCTGGGCGAACTCCTGTTCAAAGGCGTCCACCTGGGGTCCCAGAGGCGCGATATAGTTGCTGGTAAAGGCCTCATCCACAAAGGTGCGCTCGGCCCCACCCATGTGCGGGGGAGAGAGGAACAGGCGCTTGGCGGGTTTGTCTGGCAGGGGCACGTTCACCTCGAACAGCAATCAATATGCGGGCAATTTTTCTAGATTTAGTCTAAAAGATCAAGCGGTATTTCATTCCTCCCCGGATGAATCCCAAGGAGGAAGTCAATGATTAGCATAAATCAACATAAACCAGTGACACAAAAAAGAGTGTAAATATATTCTTACAAACGTACGTTTTTAATTAGACCCGGGGGCACTCTTCTGCCTGACCGTGTTTCAGGATTTTCTGGTTCTCGAAAACTATTCTTGATTGAAAAATCTCGATTCGGTATGCTGAAGACAAGTTTCGAGAAGGAGGACACCCTTCATGCGCATCGGATATGCCCGCGTGTCCCGCGAGGACCAGGAACTGGCCCTGCAAACCCATGCCCTGATGCAGGCCAACTGCGAACGTCTGTTCACAGACCGTATGAGCGGGACCCGATCTGACCGGCCCGGGCTCAGTGACGCCCTTTCCCATTTGCGTGCCGGGGATACCCTGGTGGTCTGGAAGCTGGACCGCCTGGGTCGGGGAGTCAAGGGCTTGGTGGACCTGGTCTTGGAACTTGCCTCCCGGGACATTCAATTTGAAAGCCTTACCGATCAGATCGAGACCACCACCCCGGCCGGCCGCTTCTTTTTCCATGTCATGGCCAGCCTGGCCCAGATGGAGCGCGAACTCATCGTGGAGCGCACCCGGGCTGGCCTTGAGGCTGCCCGACGCAAGGGCCGCATCGGCGGCCGCAGGCGCAAAATGACCGACAGCAAGGTGGCCTCGGCCCGGCAACTCCTGGCCGGAGGCCTGCCGCCCAGGGAGGTGGCCCAGAACCTGGGCGTGTCCATTCCCACCTTGTACCGCTGGCTCCCGGCTTCGGAACGGCAAAGCAGCCCATGACCGCAATCCGGATCGTCACCATGCACACATGGTTTTGTCTGTTGGAATAGACTGTCAAAATTAAGGGTCATGTTAAATAGTCCAAAATGACAGATAGAAGCAACGTTGAAGCAGGCAACTATGTGCGGAATCTGTGGAATGTATCTTCTGGCTCCTGAGGTGGCGCTGAATCCGGACCTGGCCGTCACGGCCCAGACCATGCTGGCGGCCATCGGGCATCGGGGGACCCAGGACGGAATATGGACCGAAAGGGGCGTAGCCCTCTGTTCTCGCCGCCTGCCCATCGTGGATTTGGCCCTTTCCGCCCAGCCCCTGTTCAGTGAGGACCGGAACCTGATTCTGGTGGGCAACGGGGAGATTTACAACTCCGATGAGCTCCGAGCCAGACTGGTGGCCCAGGGGCATGAATTTTCCACCCTCGGCGATTTGGAATGCGTGCTTCATCTGTTCGAGGAGCAGGAGGAGGAGGCCTTTTCCCGGATTCGCGGCAAGTTTGCCCTGGCCCTCCATGATCGCCTAACCGGCCGTCTGTATCTGGTCCGGGACCACCTGGGGGTCAAACCTCTCTATTACACCCGAACGGCCCGGGCCTTCCTGTTCGCCTCAGAGATCAAGGCCCTGCGCGTACATCCGGACTTCTGCGCCCGGCTGAACCCCCAGGCCCTTTCCGACTATCTGTCCCTGCAGTTCATCCCTGGCCCGCAAACTGTGTTCGAGAGCGTGCGCAGCCTACCCCCGGCCTCGGTTCTGGTTTTTGACGGAAGGACCGAGACGGTTCGCCGGTTCTGGAACCTGGGCATCACCTCGGACCACTGCCAGGCCACGGAGTCCGAACTGGCCGCCCGGACCCTGGAGTTGCTCAAGCAGGCGGTGCGGCGGCGGCTGCGCGCTGATGTTCCGGTGGGTTTTCTGCTCAGTGGCGGCCTGGACTCCAGCCTGGTGGCCGCCCTGTCCGCGGCTGAGAGCCCCAGTCCCATCACCACCTATTCCATTGTGTTCAAGGAAGCCAGTTTCGACGAAAGTCCCCAGTCACGGCTCATGGCCCGCCACCTGGGCAGCCGCCATCACGAACTGGTCCTGGACTCCGGGATCGTGTTGGACGGCTTGGAGCGAGCCCATTATTTTCTGGACCAGCCCTTTTGCGAGGGCTCGGCCTTCCCCCTGTTCCACATCTGCGAACTGGCCCGGGAGCAGGTCACGGTGCTTCTGTCCGGCGAGGGCGCGGACGAGATTTTCGGTGGGTATGAAACATATGCCGCCCGCCTGTTCGCCGATCCCTACCAGAGGCTTCCGGCCGGGCTGCGAGCACTTCTGGCCCGGCTCATCCGGCGGCTTCCGGTCTCGGACCGCAAGGTCAGCCTGGACCTGAAGCTTCGGCGGTTCACGGAGGGGGCCGGGTTTCCGCCAGCCACGGCCCATTTCTGGTGGCGGTCCTGTCTCAACGACCGGGACAAGCACCCGCTCCTGCATCCGGACTTCCTGGCCCAGGTCCGGCAGCCGGAAACGGCCGAACTCTATGAACAGGCTTTTGCCGCCCTGGGCTCCAAGGACGTGCTCAACCGGCTTATGGCCTGCGACTGCGGCCTGCACTTGGTGGACGACCTCCTGGCCCGGGCCGACCGCATGGGCATGGCCCATACCCTGGAAATCCGGGTCCCCTTCCTGGACCTTGACCTGGTGGAGCACGCCTTTTCCATTCCCTCCCGGTTCAAGCTGAACTTTTTCGGGACCAAGCGCATCCTGCGCCGGGCCGTGCCCGGGCTGCTCCCCGAGGCCATCCGCACCCGGCCCAAGATGGGGCTGAACATGCCCTACCAGAAATGGTTCAAGGCCGGGCCTTGGCGGGAGCAACTCCACGACTGCCTTGCCCCGGCCAGCCTGGCCCCCCTGGGCATCTTCGAGCCCACGGCGGTGCAGGGTCTGCTGGACCGCCACGAGACTGGCCGGGAGAACAACGCCCACGGCCTTTGGGCCCTGCTCAATCTGGTGCTCTGGCTGCGCCGCAACCGGGTGGCCTCGTGAGGCCGGTCGTCATTCATCTGGCCGGGGCCGGGGGCAAGGGCAACATCGGTGCCGAGTCCATCGTGCTGGCCATGGTCCGGTTGTTCCGGCGCGCACTTGGGCCGACGCGCTTCTTCGTATCGGCCTGGAAGCCCGACCGCATCCGGAAAATACTAGCCCAGGAGCCGGACATCCAGGCCGTGGAGCAGGAGGGACTTTTCCCGGGCCTGCGTGGACTCTTGGCCGTGGATGCCTATGTTGTCTGCGGGGATATCGCCTTGAGCGAGACCGTGGTCTCCTTCCTGCCCGTGTACTGGGCCGTGAAGATTCTTCCGGCCTGGATTCTGGGCAAGAAGATCATCTTTTTCGGCATCGAGGCCGAAGCGCTGCAACGGCCCTCCAATCGTCTGGCCGCCAGGCTTCTGGGCCTGACCGCCGATCTTTTCGTGGTGCGCAACCGGGTCTCGGCGGACAACCTGGCCGCCCTGGGCCTGCCAGCCCGCAAAGTTGTGGTGGGATGTGAACCGGCCCTGTGCCTGGAAGCCTCTGAGATACTGGAGACCAATACCAGCGTTCCTGAAAAAGCCGACTCGGACAGACACGGCGGCCTCCTGGTCGGATTTGGGATCAGGGATTATTTCGACGCGCCTTTCCGCTTTGATCCCCTGCGCTTCCGGTTGGTCCGCAGGGATGCGGTCCGGAGTGTGGGCCATCCCCGGATGGAGACGGTCATTGCTCGACTGGCCCGCATGGGCCGACGGCTCATCGAGGTCCACGGCGCACGGCTGGTCTTCGTGCCCCACCATTTCCTGCCCCGGGCCGAACAGGTCATCCGGCCCGATGCGGACATCGCCCGGCTGGTGGCCGAGGGCATCGGGCATCCGGACCAGGTGGATATCCTCCCGGAAGGGCTTTCGCCCCTTCAGGCCATGCGGGTTTACCGGCACTGCGATCTGGTGCTATCCATGCGCCACCACGCCACCAGTTTCGCGGTCCTGGGCGGCGCGACCGTGCTGGCCCTGGACATCGGGGCCAAGATCCGGAACTTCTTGAGGGAGGCGGGGTGCGCCGATCAGTTGCTGGACCCCTTGAATGCCGGGGACCGGGAATGCGACTTGGCCGTGGATCGGACCGTGGAGCAGAGGGTGCGCATCGCCGGACGACTCCAGGAGGCTCTGGCGGCCATGCGCCAAGACATGGACCAGGCCTTGGGCAGGGTGCGGGAGTTGCTGGCCCGGTAAGGGTTCAGCCCCAATACCGTCATGGGCATCGCCCACCGCCATCGGGACATTGAATCAACTGTGCAATTTAAGGGAATTACGCACCGTGATCAGGTTTGATTTGCGGCTGGTGACAAAGGTTGGGGTACCCCCAAACTGGAAGAAGCAGAAGGCCAAGATCGCCAAGCTCCATACTCAGATTGCCGATGCTCGGAACGACTATCTGCACAAGCACAGCACGACCATGGCCAAAAAACACGGCACGGTCGTTCTGGAGGCTTTGCAGGTCTCGAACATGAAGGTCTGCCTCTGGCACGCAGGAAGCCCCAGGCCGCAACGTGAGGGCCAAATCCGGGCTGAACAAGGCGATACTGGACCAGGGATGGGGAAACTTCCGGCTCATACTGGAGTACAAGCTCAAGGAGCGAGGCGGGGTTCTCCTCCAGGTCCCGGCGCAGTAGACCTCCCAGACCTGTCCCGAGTGTGGGCATGTCTCCCCGGAGAACCGGAAGACCCAGGCCAAATTCGAGTGCCTGGCTTGTGGCTTTGCGGAACACGCCGACTTTGTTGGTGCCCTGAACATTTTGGCGGCCGGGCAGGCCGTGTCAGCCTGTGGAGAGGCGGCGTTGGCCACCGCAATGAAGCAGGAACCCGCCAGGGTGGCCGCATGAGCGGCCTCGCTTGGAATCCTCGGCCTTCAGGCCGGGGTGGATGTCAATGGGCCCAGTTAACGACTTCCCGCCCCCCCCTTGACGTACGCACGGAATGTACATACATGATCCCCATGAAGTTCGAGTGGGATGAAAACAAGCGGAAGACGAACCTAGCCAAACACGGGCTTGATTTTTCCGCTTGCAGATTGATGTTTGAGGGGCCGCATCTCATTTTTCAGGATGCAAGGAAAAACTATGGGGAGAACCGCTTTAACTTGTGTTGGCGGTTAGCGGGTCGGTTGGTCATGACGACTTTCGTGTTGCGCGATGAAGCAGTGCGCATCATTTCTCTTCGGAAGGTGAATGGTCGGGAGGAGGTGGTTTATGGCACCCAGATTTAAGAAAGGCGACAGGATCATTGCTCAGTACACAAAGGAAGAGGTTATTCACCTCCCAGACGAGAGCGATTGGGCTCGCGTTGATGCGATGTCCGACGAAGAACTCACCCAAAATGCTTTGTCGGATCCTGACAGTTCGCCCGCAGATGCTCCTTGGGATTTGAGTCAAGCGGTAACGCTGGAAGAGTTAATCGCTCAGCAAAATCGACGTAAGCAGTCGGTGACCATACGCCTCAAGCCAACCACGCTAGATTTTTTCAAGGGCAAAGGCAGAGGGTACCAAACGAAGATAAGTGCTTTGTTGGATTATTACGTTGAGCAAGAACAGCAGAAACAACTCCTGCGAGGTGTTGCGGCCTTCAAGGTATCCAAACACCTTCAGGGTGCCAAGAAGTAGGGGAACATGCAAACCGGGTGCGATACACAAGAGAGGGGCGACCCGTTTCCGAGCCGCCCCCATGATTGAGTGCTCTGGTCAGAAATTGTTTTGCCCATCAGGTTCAGGGCCATCTTGGAGAGCTGCAAACCGGGGAGGCATTTTGAGAACTGGTGATTTTGCCTTATCAATCATCAGCGATGAACAAAACAATATGAGTTATACTAGTTTGTTGCGTTGGTGGGGGGGTGATGAAAAACTCAAAGCCGCTGCTTAGCCTCCCCTGACTTTGCATGCTCTCCAAGCTCTAAAGGGAGCAAAACACGAAACGGAATTTCACCCACTAAGCCTGCGGGCTTCTCGAAACCCGGGTGGCCCGGGCCAGAATTTTGAGACAGGAAAACGAGAACCCGGAGACCTTGCCCCGGGTTCTCTCATGTCGAGCCTCAACAGCGAGGGTTTACGAGAGCATCTACGGCTTAACGTATGATTTTTCCCTTTTCGTGAGCAGACCCCTTGATGGACGGGCGGGAGCGAAACATGGACGGATGGAAGGAACGGATCGAGCGCGGGCTTACCCTGCATCGCTTTATGATCACGATCGTGTTCCTGGCCGTGTTCCTGGTCCATTTCTTCAGTCCCGTGGATACCCCCTTTGACTCCCGCTGGTCTGTGCATACGGCCCTGTCCCTGGTCCGGAACGGAGACATCGCCCTGGACGAGTATGAAGAAATCATCGCCAATAACGAGTATTACGCGATCACGCGGGTCAACGGCCACTTGTACACCGTATACCCGCTAGGGACTTACGTGCTGGCCGCTCCCGTGGTGTGGCTGGTGGACCAGACCTTGAGCCGTCTCCTCCACATTGATTTGAAGATTTTCATCGCCAAGGTACTCCCTTCTGGGGTGGAGGTGCTGGCCGCCTCGGTCTTCACCGCCTTGTGCGCAGTGTTCATCTATCTTATCGGGCTGCGCCTTCTCGGGAGCATCCCCAAAGCCCTGCTCCTGGTCTTTGTCTTCGCCTTCTGCACTCCGGCCTGGTCCACGGCCAGCCGTGGACTGTGGCAGCACGGTCCCACCATGTTGCTTTTGGCCATGAGCCTGTATTTCGCCTTGCGATCCGAAGAGCAGCCCGCCTTCATCATCTGGATGGCCCTGCCCCTGGCCCTGTCATTCACCGTCCGCCCCTCCAACGTGGCCGCCATCCTGCCTTTCTCCTTCTTTGTGCTGGCCCGGCACCGGAGCAATTTCCCGTTTTTCTGCGGTCTGGGCCTGGCTGTGGGCGCGGCATATTTCGCTCTCAACCATCATTTCTATGGAGAGTTCATGCCCCCCCTGTATCATATCCGGGCCGAACTTTTCTCCAACCGCCTTTGGCTCAAGACCGCAGCCACCCACCTCCTCAGCCCTTCCCGGGGCCTCTTCGTCTATTGCCCGGTCTTTTTCTTTTCCCTGATCGGATTGTATTTAAAAGCCCGTCATTCCCGACTGACTCTGCTCGACTGGGCCGTCATATCGGCTGTTTTCCTCCACTTCGTCATCGTGCTGCTCTTGCCTTTCTGGAATTCAGGACATTCCTACGGTCCTCGCTTCTTCACGGACATGGTTCCCTATTATCTCTATTTCCTGGTTTTTTTCCTGCAACGGGTGGAGTTGTCTCTGAGCAAACCCCTTGTCCTCGCCTTTGCCCTGAGCATTGCGCTCAGCTTTGCTATTCATTTCCGGGGAGCCTTTCATTGGGGCGTGTATAGATGGAACCACAGGCCCATCAACGTGGATGAGGCCCCGGACCGGGTCTGGGACTTTTCCGACATCCAATTCCTGCGCGGGGAAGACCCCTCAGACCCATGAAGCTATCCATCCTGATTCCCTGCTACAATGAGGTGGCCACCATCGAAAAAGTGCTGCACCGGGTCCAGTCCGCACCTTGGCCGGACAAGGAAATCATCGTGGTGGACGACGGGTCCACGGATGGCACGGCCGAACTCCTCCGGGGCGATCTGGCCTCCCGGGCTGACCAGGTGGTGTTCCACCCGGACAACCGAGGCAAAGGCGCTGCCGTGCGCACTGGACTGGCCCAGGTCACGGGCCAGATAGTCATCATCCAGGACGCGGATCTGGAATACGACCCCGAGGCCTATCCCCGGCTGGTGAAGCCCATCGTCGAAGACCTGGCCGACGCGGTGTTCGGGTCCCGGTTTATCGGGCCCGGGCCGCACCGCTGTATGTATTTCCGCCATTATCTGGGCAACCGCCTGCTGACCTTCGTGTCCAACCTTTTCTCCGATTTGAACCTGACTGACATGGAAACCGGATGTAAGGCTTTCCGGACCGAGGTTTTGCAGTCCCTGCACCTGCAGGAAGACAGGTTCGGGTTCGAGCCCGAGGTCACGGCCAAGCTCGCCCGGAGCGGGCGTCGGGTGTATGAGATCGGAATCCCCTATCACGGACGGACCTATGCCGAGGGCAAGAAGATCACCTGGCGCGACGGCCTGCACGCCCTGTACTGCATCCTGCGTTATAATCTGTTGGCCTGACCAGGTCCGGCCTGATTCCTGATCCTGGTCGGCCTGACCCTCTTTACGGGTAAGTACACACTGAATTCATCTGAGAATACTGGTGATCATCGATGGGGTCGGTCCCCTGGCCACACCCGGAAACTTGACTCACTTCTGTCCCAGGAAAGTGATGGTCAAAAAAATTGTACTTTACCCCTTGACAAGAGGAAATATTTATCATTAACAGTTCAATATCGTTGCTTGTTCACCCACAATGGGTCGTAGAATGGATATCATCGCCCAACAGGAGTCAATGCTGTGAAAGCAAAATTTTCCTCTTTTTCCATGATGTTAGCCATTACAGTCACCTTGAGCGTCGCTCTCATCTGTTTGAACTCCGTCCAGGCGCAGGCATCCAACACCTCTGACACCTCCTCTGCTACCCAGGCGGCCACGACGGCCAACCAGGCGAACGCGGCGGCCACCCAGGCGGCCAAGTCCACCGTGGAAGGTGAAGTGACCAAAAGCTCCGCGACCACCCAGGTCAGCATCGTTACGGGCCGCGTTGCCGCCATCATGGCCCCCCTGCCCCCGGGACTTGTCGGCGGCGGCTCTGGCGGGGGTGGAACTGGTGGAGGCGGCGGCACTGGCGGTGGCGATAAGCCCACATCCGATGCAGGCTCCACCTCGGGTTTGAGCGCCGGTAACGAGCCGGACAAGTTCGGGGTGTGGGGCATGGGGCAGGTGTCCTGGCTGGGCAACACGGGTTCGGCCACCCGCTTTGACGGCAACATCTACACCACCATGATCGGCGCGGACTACAAGCCCCTGGACAGCCTGCTCGTGGGCATCGTCGGCGGGTATGAGCACGGATATCTGATCACCAAATACAACAACGGAAACATCGCCGACGACGGCTACTCGATCACGCCTTACGCCAGCTACAAGATCACGGACACCACCACGGTGGACGTCATGGGCGGCTGGACCTTCCTGAACTACCGCAACATCAGGATGAACATCTCCGGCTCCCAGGACGCTGTCCGGGCCATGATCAACGTCAGCCTGAACCAGTACTACCAGTTGAACAACTGGACCTTCAGCGGCCAGCTTGGCCATATGTACGTCAATGAGCAGAAGAACTCCTACACTGAGAGCGACGGCACCCAGGTGGGCAAAAGCGCGAACTACCTGGGCGAGTGGCGGATCGAAGGCAAGGCCGCATACTACTGGGAACGTTTCCAGCCGTACCTCGGCGCCGCCTATCTCTATGACTACACCATGAGCAACGCGGTGGGCGCTGACCGGGACGAAATCGAAGGCATCCTGGGCGTGAACTACTTCTTCTCCGACCATCTGATCTTCACTGTGGAAGGCGCGAACAGCTTTGACCGCAACCGGAGCCAGAACACCCGGGGCATGCTGAACGTGCGCTACTCCTTCTAGGCCTCTTCGCGCACATAGCAGGGGGACGGGTCTGTACCCGTCCCCCTATTTTTTCGACCCTGCGGAGCGGACATGAACAAATTGCGGACCTGCGTCTGCCTCTGGCTGATGGCCTGCATGGCTCTGCCCACGCTGGCCAGGGGAGAGGTAAAATATCTCCAGGACAATGACCCGGAACGAGCCAAGTGGCGCGCCCTGCGCCAAAACAGCACGAGGGCCAACGCAACGGCCCAGAACGTCCAAAAAACGAGCCCGCCCCAGGAAAAAGGAACATGGGACTCGGCCAAGGACAGCCTTTCCGTGACCCCTCGCTACGATTCATCCTCCATGTCCGGCGGCGTGTCGGCTGGGATGAACATCCCGGTCACCCTGGGCGGAACCGACCAGACGCCCAACGCCACGAAGAAGGTGACCAAGCCCGCGGACCCGGTCAAGATGAACATCCGGCCAGAGGGGACCATCGATTCCAAGGGCAAGGGATCAGGTGGGGGCGTAGGCATCACCGTGCCGTTTTAATCCCGCCCCGCCCCGCCAAAGCCTTCTGCTTTCAGCAAACCTGCGCCAATTTCCCTCTCCGCCCTCAATGCATGCCCGCCCCGACCTCAGCTGAATGCCGGGGTCTCCTGATGACCCAGGTCAGGGCGATGAGCAGGATGAACAGCACGGCCTGGACGTGGAAGACATCGGCAAAGGCCCGGGCCGCGGTCTCCCTCTGGAGCAGCAGATAGATCGCCCCCTTGGCCATGCTGGTCGCATCGCCCAGGACCCCGGCCTGGGTGGTCAGGAAGGCCTTGGCCTTCTGGACCGCCAGGTTGAAGGCCGGATCGAAGGGGCTTAAGTGCTCGGCCAGCCGGGCCTGGTGGAACTGGGCCCGCCGGGCCAGAAGCGTGCTCACGAAGGCCACGCCGCAGGATCCGCCCAGGTTGCGCAGCAGGTTGAAGATGGCCGAGGCGTTGTTCATGCCCTCCTTGGAGACATAGGCCATGGTCAGGTAGGACAGGGGAACGAAGAAGCAGGAGATGCCGATGGCCTGGATGTTGCGGGTCATGATGGCCGTGTTCATGTCCACCTGGAGGCTGAACCCGGACATGGAGAACAGGGAAGAGGCGCTGACGGCCATGCCGATGGAGAGCAGGATGCGGGCGTCCATCTTCTGGGTCAATTTCCCCACCACCGGCAGGCAGACCAGCATGATGAGCCCGCCCGGCCCCAGGACCACCCCGGCCAGAAAGGCCGTGTAGCCCATGAGGTTCTGCAGGAACAGGGGCAGCATGACGATGGACCCGAAAAAGGCGAAGAAGCCGAAGAACATGACCAGGTTTCCGGTGGCGAAACTGCGGTCCGCAAAGGCCCGCAGGTTCACGATGGGGTTCTTGGACCTGAGCTCCCAGAAGACCAGAAAGATGAGGCAAGCCCCGGAGACGATGGTCAGGGTCAGGATGAACGGCGACTCCATCCAGTCATCCTGCTGGCCCTTGTCCAGAACGATCTGCAGACAGCCCAGGCCCACGGTCAAAAGGGCCAGGCCCACATAATCGATGGCCTCGCCCCTGGTGCGGCGTTCGAGATAGTGCGGGTCTTGCACGAAGGACCAGATCATGAACAGGGCCAGGGCGCCGATAGGCACGTTGATGAAGAATATCCAGCGCCAGGAGAAATTGTCCGTGATGTAGCCGCCCAAAAGAGGTCCCAGGATGGGCCCCAGTACCGCACCCATGGCGAAGATGGCCATGGCCAGGCCGCGCTGGCTGGGCGGAAAGGTCTCCAGGAGGATGGCCTGGGACATGGGTTGCAGGCCGCCCCCGCCGATGCCCTGGACCACCCGGAAGAAGACCAGGGTTCCCAGGCTGCCCGCCAGGCCGCAGAGCATGGAGGAGACCACGAACAGAGCCACCGAGGCCATGAGGTAGTTGCGGCGGCCCATGACCCGGGACAGCCATCCGCTCATGGGAATGATCACGGCGTTGGAGACCAGGTAGGAGGTGAGCACCCAGGTCACCTCGTCCTGCCCGGCCGAAAGGCTGCCCTGGATGTGGCCCAGGGCCACGTTGGCAATGCTGGTGTCCAGGATCTCAAGCAAGGTGGGGACCATCACGCTCAAGGTGATGATCCATTTGTTGGTGTCTGCGCGGGCCATGCGTCTACCGGGTCAGGACCGTGGGCACCACGCTCATGCCCAGGCGCAGCGGCGGGAGGTCGCGGGTCCCGGGATCGAAGACGATCCGGACCGGAATGCGCTGCACGACCTTGACATAGTTCCCGGCCGCGTTTTCCGGCGGAAAGAGGGTGAAAACCGATCCGGTCCCGGCCATGATGGACTCCACCTTCCCCCTGATCTCCAGGTCGGGATAGGTGTCCACGGTGATGACCGCCTCCTGCCCCGGGCGCATGTCGGTAAGCTGGGACTCCTTGAAATTGGCCGTGATCCACAAATCCTTGGCCGCCATGGGAACCACGGCCAGAAGCGGCTGCCCGGCGGCCACGTACTGCCCGGTCTCCACCAGCTTCCTGGTGACCTGCCCGGCCACCGGGGCGTGGATCTTGGTGTACTGGAGGTTCAATTCGGCCTGGCGTAGCCGCTCCTGGGCCAGGTCCACCCGGGCGGCTTGGGCTTCGGCGTCCTTGGACATGATGACGGCCTGACTCTCTCCGGTGACGGCCAAGTCGATCTCGGCCTGGAGCCGGGCCACCTGGGCCTCGGTGGAGGCCAGGTTGTGATCCAGGGCCACGGACCGGGCCTGGTTCTGCTGAACCACGGCCTGGGTGGTCCGATAGCGGGTCCGGGCCGTGTCCAGGTCGGCCTGGGCCACTACCTCCCGGGCGCGCAGGGAGTCGTACCGCTCCAGGTCGAGCCGGGCCTGTTCGAAGTCGGCTTGGTTCTGGGCCACCACCTTGCGGGCCGCCTCCCCTTCCTTGCGGAGCTGGTTCAGGGTCTTGAGCAGACTGGCCAGCTGGGCCTTGGCGCTGGCCACCCGGGAGGACGTCTGGTTGAGCTCCAGGGGCACCCCGAGCTGCTGGCCGACCAGGGTGCTTTTGGCCGAAGCCAGATCGGCCTTGGCCTGGGCCAGGGCCACCTTGTAGTCCGTTGGATCGAGCACGGCCAGGGTCTGCCCGGCCTCCACCACCTGGTTGTCCTCCACCAGCACCTCGGTGACAAAGCCGGAGATGCGCGGGGAGACCTGATGGATGTGGCCGTCCACAAAGGCGTCGTCCGTGGACACGCGATGCCTGGTGAGGGACCAAAAAACGGCCAAGCCGATCACCACGACGGCCAGGGCGGCCACCAGGAGCTTCTTCTTGCCCAGGAAGGGGCGCTCCTTGTGGCTTATTTTCTTCCGCAGGAATGCGATCATGGGTGTTCTTTGCCAGTTTCAGGGTCAGGATACGCGAGAGCAAAGGCCCAGCTTGAAATCCCCTGTTTTCAGGTCGGAGAGGAAATCAGCGAACCAGAATTTCAAAATTCTTGCCAAGGGCATGGAAGGCCGCTTCCATCTGCTCCAGCCGGGAAGCGTGACGCAAATCCAAAAGCCGGTCAACCTGGGGACCGTGAGCGGAAAGTCTGCGGGCCAAGTCAGCCTTGCGTGTGCCGGTTTCGCGCATGGCCTGGTACAAAGCCACCTTGAGGGTGGTCAGAGCCGGGAGCAGGGCCACCGGGCGACCAAGGGCCGGAGAGGGGGAGGTAATCTCCTCGCGGTCAGCGATGCGGGCTGCCAGGGCCTCCTCAATAGCATCCACAGCGCGCATGGTTGCATCCGCCAGATCATCCCCGAAAGTGGTCACTTCAGGGATGTCCGGGCAGGTGACCAGGAACGTCCCGTTGCTGTCCGGGGTAACTTCAATGGGGTATGCCAGCATGAAAGCCTCCTACTTGAGCCCAAGGTCTTTCTTGATTTTGTCGATCAGCCCGATGCCCATTTCCTTGCCCTGGCCGTGCATGGGCAAGATGGATTTCCGACTGCCCATGCGTACCGTCACATGCCCACTGCCTCCCCGACTGTTCCCAAAGGTGCAGCCCTGCTTGCGAAGCCAGCGTTGGAATTCCTTGGCGGTCATATATACAACATAAGTGTTTGGTATAATTTTGTCAACAGAAGTGTTGTCATTCCACGGCCCACACCCCGCCCACCCCCGGGACAAAGGCCATTTCCCGAAAACGGGGGTGGGAAAAACCCACGGGCGCCAGGAGTCGAAAGGCCAGGGTCCCGGCCACCAGTGAATCGGCCAGATAGGCCTGAGGTCCCCTGGCCGGGACCACCAGATACGGCCCCTCCCGGCCCGCTGTGGTCGATTCCAGGGAGAGCGAATCTCGCAAATCGACCAGGGTCCCGTAGTCGGCTTGGCCGCCTTGGATGTATTTTTCAGGCACGATCACTCTCCGGCCTTTGCGGTCAATAGCCAGCAATGCCTGGGGAAACACATTGAGATGGTTGCGCTGCGGAGGATCGTCCTCCAGGTATTGGCGGCCGAACCAGTACCAATGCTTGTTGCTGGCGAAGAACCCGGCAGGCAGGTACAGCGAGACCTGGTTTCGGGGAAAAAGATAGGCCTGGGCCTCGGGCATCCAGGTCAGATCATACCTCCGGCCCAGGGCCTGGACATCCCCGCCGGACAGAGCCTGGACCAAAAACGTGGCCACCTGGGCGTCTGAGCCCAGCCGTCTGGCCAGGTTCTCGAACTCGCCCAACCCGTGGGCAGCGAAAAAGTGCATCCAGTTGGCGGCCAGGTCCGGGTCGGCGCACACCAGGGGGAAGGCGTCCACGAACAGGTTCCGGGTGGTCTGCATCCCCCCGTCGAAAGGGGTGGCCCGGCCAGCCCGATACTGCACGAAATATCCATAATCCCACCAGGTCCAGACCGTGCTTCGGGCCTGGGTCTGGTTCCGGATGTCGGCCATGAAGGCGTCGTCCCGGGCCGTGAAGGGCTGGGGTGGTGCATGGGCCTGGAGGTTCATGGCGCTGGGGACCAGGAGGCCCAGGAGGAGAACAACCGTGCCCCATTTGACCTGCCGTCGCCGTTTCGTCCCGGCATATCCGGCCACGCGCTCCACGACGAACTCCGCCCCGAAGCCCAGACCCAGGGCGAACAGCGAGAAACTCAAGAGGATGAAGCGCTCCGCCCTCAGGGAGCAAAGGGCCATGAGCATGGCCGGGAACAGGAAGAAAGAGGCCGCGCGGTTCCGCCAGAGCATGGCCCCGAGTCCGAAAAGCGCGAAGCAAAAGACCGCTGGATGCCCGCTGACCTTGCGGGCCACGTACTCCAGGGACACCACTCGCAACTCATCGATGGAATGGCCCACGGCCGCGCTGTCCGGGCTGAGCTTGAAGGCCAGGTTCAGGTGGTCGATGATGACGCGCACCCCGTTGACCAGCCAGGAAGGCAGGAAAGCATTGGGAATCGCGGCCACGGCCAGTACGCCGAGCAGGGTCAGGCCGAGGAGGCTGACCTTGAACCGCTGTTCCCAACGCGGCACGGGCAGGGGCAGCGAGAGGGCGTACCCGAGCCCGAGCAGTCCGCACAGCACCACCCCGGGCCACCACCAGCTCACGAAGAGAGCGCCCGCGACCAGGAACAGGACCAGGTGCGCCCAGCGGCGGGGCGCGGTGTCCACGGCGAAGCGGTACAGGAAAAAGGCGGTCAGGAAAAAGAAGAACGGGGTCAGGACGTGCAGGTCGAAAAGGCCGGGGCCGACCTCTTCCAGCCAAAAGGGGGCGCTGGCCCCGGCCAGGGCGGCGAAGAACACGGTGAGGCCCCGGCCCAGGGCAGCCCCCCAGGCGATGTAGACCGCCGCCATGAGCAGGGAAAGGATCGCAGGCAGGTAATAGGCGACCAGCTCGGCCGGAAGATGCAGGGCCCGGGCCGCCCCAGCGGTCAGCAGCACGATCAGGCGCGGGGGCATGGGCCTGGAACGGCCGTTCAGTTCGTCCTGCTCCGCATAGCGGCCGTCGAGAAAGTCCTGGGTCAGCCGGAGAAAATAATACCCGTCATTGCTGGTGAGCATGGGTATGGCCGACTGGTGATAGAACCGCTCCCCGGGCTGCTCCGGGTCAGCCGGGCCGCACAGCAGGCCGAAGGCCACGACCAGGGCGGTCAGGCAGACGGCCGCAAGCGCAGCCGGAAGCATGGGCCGCCCTCCCCCCCCGATCTGGTGAGAATCAGGGTTTGGGGACTGGCCAGCACCGTGTTTTTTTTTGACCCCTCGCGCCACTCCATGCTCCCGAAATCAGCCCAAACCTCAAGGCCAGCCACAGTTCGGCCATGAGAAGGCCGCCATGATGAACACGGGCCTTGTGGAGGCCGACGACGAACGATGGCGAAGGGGAATGCAATTCCCTCTGGCCTGGAGGACCCCACCTCAGGGGATGATCCGGGCGGTCCGTCTTTTGGAAGGCGAAGCCCCTACTCGACCTTCTGCACCTGCACGTTCACCTGGATGACTTCATTGGTCTTGGGATTCTTGATCTTCCAGGCGTTGTCGCCAACCGGGGTGATCTCCACCTTGTCCCCCTGCTTCAGGCCGGTCAGGCCCAGGGCCTTGAGGCTCTCGGGATTTTGCACCTTGACCACAGCGGGTTTTCCGGCCTGGATGGCGGCCACCGTCGCCCGGGACTGCGAGCCCATGATGGCCGCGCCCACGGCCGCCGAATTGGGGGGGGCCGAAGGGCCGGCCGCCAGTGAGGAAGTGACCAGGACGCCAACCAGCAAGGTGATCAAGCCAAGACATCGAAACGCGTTTTTCATGAGGGGCCTCCCAAGCATGTGGATACAAGTCTGAAGGGTTCAACTCCATTGAAAGTATGGTCCAAAAGTCCTGTTCTGTCCAGGGGGAGGGCCAGCTTGAGCAGACACACGGGCCCGGCGGAATGCTGGGGCATGCGAAGATCCCGCTTCCAGACCCCCTCTTGACTTGGTCCGTTCCATGTTCTAACATATGTTTTAACAAGGAGGGGTGATGCGAGCCACTGTAACGCAAATCGGCAATTCCACCGGCCTTATTCTGCCGAAGGAGGCCGCTGCCCGGCTTAAGGTGAAAAAGGGCGACAGCGTCTTTCTCACGGAGACGCCGGACGGCTATACCGTGACGCCGTACGATCCCGAATTTGAGGGTCAGATGGAAGCTGCCCGACGCGGCATGTCCCGCTACCGGAACGCCTTGCACGAGCTTTCCAAGAAATGACCTGGCGATGGATTGAGAAGACGGTTATCACTGCCATGCACGACGAACAAATTTCCGAGCATGGTGGGGTCACGGACATCCGCGACACCGGACTTTTGTCCGCAGCGCTTGCCCGCCCTCAGCATCAAAGCGCCTATGGCGACCCGACCGTGTTCGACTTGGCCGCCGCGTATGCCTTTGGCATCATCCGCAACCACCCCTTTCTTGATGGCAACAAACGCACAGGATTGCTTGCCGCCTACGTATTCCTGTACCTCAACGGGTGGGAGTTGGCGGCCCCAGAAGCTGAGGCCGTGGCCGTCATCCTGGCCCTGGCCAAGCGGGAGTTCGGCGAGGTGGAATTCTCGACTTGGCTCCGAGACCAGTCCATTCCCCACAAAGAAGGATAAGACGGCAACAGGCTGACCTTCGCGGGCTGAGCATACACCAATTTCCGCTGAGCGCGGTGAGCCCAACAAAAAGGTGTCCATGCAGGAGGAATATTCTTGAACCCCACCCCCACGCCCCAGACCCGCACGGAAAAAGACCTCCTCGGCGCCCGGGACATTCCCGCCGACGCCTATTGGGGCATCCACACCCTGCGGGCTCTGGAAAATTTTCCCATCTCGGGCATCCCCATCAGCACCTACCCGGAGCTGATCAAGGCCCTGGCCCTGGTGAAAAAGGCCGCAACCATGGCCAACCTGGAGCTTGGGCTCCTCGAGGCCCCCAAGGCCCAGGCCATTCTGGCTGCCTGCGACGAGATCATGAACGGGGACTTGCACGACCAGTTCGTGGTGGACGTGATCCAGGGCGGGGCGGGCACGTCCACGAACATGAACGCCAACGAGGTCATCGCCAACCGGGGCCTGGAGCTCATGGGTCGGGCCAAGGGCGAGTACGGCCTGCTCCACCCCATCGAGGACGTGAACCTGGCCCAGAGCACCAATGACGTCTACCCCACGGCCCTTCGCCTGGGCCTGCATTTCGCCGTGCTCGGCTTGCTCGAGGCCATGGCCGGTCTGCGCCAAGCCTTTGAGGACAAGAGCGAAGAGTTCATGCCCCTGCTCAAGGTGGGGCGCACACAATTGCAGGACGCCGTGCCCATGACCCTGGGCCAGGAGTTCCGGGCCTTTGCCATCATGATCGGCGAGGACGAGAAGCGCATCCTGGAGTCCCTGACCCTCATCTCCGAGGTCAACCTGGGGGCCACGGCCATCGGCACAGGGATCAACGCCCATCCCCAGTACGCCGGGCTGGCCTGCCGCCACCTGGCCGAACTCTCGGACCTGGACATCGTGCCCGCTGCCTACCTGGTGGAAGCCACCCAGGACACGGGCGCTCTCGTCCAGGTCTCGGGCGTGCTCAAGCGCTTCGCCACCAAGATATCCAAGATCTGCAATGACCTGCGTCTGCTCTCCAGCGGCCCTCGGGCGGGTTTCAATGAGATCCGCCTGCCGGCCCAGGCCGCCGGGTCCAGCATCATGCCTGGCAAGATCAACCCCATCATCCCGGAAATGGTCAACCAGGTGGCCTTTGAGGTCATCGGCAACGACGTGACCGTGACCATGGCGGCCGAGGGCGGCCAGCTCCAGCTCAACGCCTTTGAGCCCATAATGGCCCACTCCCTGTTCAAGAGTGTGAACCATTTGCGGCGGGCCTGCCGCATCCTGGCCGATCGCTGCGTCCGAGGCATCGAGGCCAATGCCGAGGTCATGCGCGAGCACCTGGACCAGTCTGCGGCCCTGGCCACAGCCTTAAATCCCTACATCGGATACGAAAACGCCTCGACCGTGGCCAAGGAAGCCCTGGCCACCGGCCGGACCGTGCGGGAACTGGTGCTGGAAAAGGGCCTCCTCGACGCCGAGGAATTGACTCGGCTGATCACCCCCGAGGCCCTGACCCAGCCCATGATGCTGGTGGATCTCATTGAATCCGTGAAGAAAAGACGGAGAGCAAAGCCCGAAACGCGTTGATCCTTCGGGGGGAAGGGGCCGGCCAGGGATAGATTTGCTTGTTGCCTTCCAGACCTGCACCAAGTACAGTTCCGATCAAAGGCAGAGAGACACTATGAACAAAAAAACTCATCCCGTTTCGGACCTCCTTCTTGATCTCGTGCCTGACGATTTTTTCCCGGAGGACGACCCGCTCTTGGGGTGCGCTCCGGCCGACGATCTGCCTGAAGACCGCACCCACGAGGAGCAAAAAGGCGGCAGTCACCGTTTGAAGGCGCCATCTCACCCTTCCTGAATGCCCCATGCCCGCTCCAGACCAGAACTCCGTATCCTCCAAGGACAGTGACGCCAAAGTCCGCTTTGTCATGAACAAAAGCGGCATGAAAGTAGGCATCAGCCGATACTCCCCCCCCACGGGTAAAGGGCTCCCCCTTTCCCCCTCCTTGATTTTGAAACAACTGCGGGAAGCCGGGGTCACGGCTGAACTGGATCCCTTGGCCGCGAAGAAAGCCTGCGAAATCCTGACGGCTGGCGGTGACGTTGGAAAGCTGATCATCGCCCAAGGCCGTCCGGCAGTTGAACCCCGGGACGCTTCGGTCGATTTGAAGGGTGACCCGAACTGCCCCGTTCTGCCGGGCATGCTCATCGGCAAGATGCTGCCAGCCGCGCAGGCGGTAAATGGCCTGACCGCAGACGGCAAGGTCTTGTCCCCTCACAGCCAGAGCATTCCAAAAAACCTCAAAGCCAGCGACAATATCCAACTCGATCAAGGGAATCTCAGCCTAAAATCCTCGGTATACGGACTCGTCCGCGTCACCGAGGAAGAGGTCTTCGTCGAACCGCTGATCCAGGTGGCCCCCGACCACTTCCAGGTGACTGCTACGTTATACCCGGCCGACTTTCTCGGGCAGGCCCTGACCACGAACATGCTGGATGAGGAACTCAAACGGCTGTCCGTGGTCTTGAAACTCAATTCCACGGCTGTTCAGCACGCCCTGGCCAAGGCAGCTGAAACAAAAAAGCCCCAGGATGTGGTCCTTGTCCAGGGCACAGCCCCCAGTCCGGGCAATGACGGCTGGCTGGAACTGCTGGTCAAGGTCCGGGAGTCAGGACCAGTCGAGGTGGAGGGCAAGATCGACTACAGCGAGAGAGGGGCTTTCCCTTCGGTCGAGGCGGAGATGACCGTGGCCGTGCTCCATCCGCCCTCTCGCGGCGTGCCAGGCCTGGATGTTTACGGAAGGCCGCACCCGGCCAGGGAAGGCAAGCCAGCGGAAGTTTTCGCCGGTGAGAATGTTGAACTCCTGCCCGACGGGATCAGCTACAAGGCCATTGCCCCGGGCATGGTGGTGTATGAACGGAACACCCTGATGGTGACCGACTGCCTGGAGGTGAAACGCGATGTCGGCTACGCCACGGGCAATATCCGGGTCGAGAAAGGCTCGGTCAAGATCAGGGGGGCGGTGACCAAGGGATTTGCGGTCTGTGCGCCAGGGCATATCGTGGTCGAGGATGTGATCGAAAGCGCCAATGTCGAGACCTGCGGAGACGTCCATGTCCGGGGGGGAATCCTCATGCCCGGCGGGGGAGTCGTGAAGGCGGGCGGGAATGTGGTGGCCCAGTACGCCATCAATGCGCGCATCGTCGCCGGAGGGGATGTCATCATCGCCAATGAAGTCAGCAACTCCACCATCCAGGCCGGGGGCAAGTTCATCGCCACCAAGGGGACCGGCATCGTCCAGGGTTGCGAGATCGTGAGCGGGACCGGAATCCATGTCAACGAGCTCGGGTCTTCCTTTGGGGCGCTTACGGTGGTGGCCATCAGCGCCAAGGACACGCAACACACCGAACTGCTCAAGGAAAAGAGCAAGCTGCGCAGAAGAATACGCAGGGTCAACGAAATTCTGGGGGTGTCCGACCCCAAGACCATCCTGACCCGCACCCCTGCGGCAAAACGTCAGGCCGTGGCAGAAGTCCTCAAGGCCAGAATCCGGGACCAGACCCGGCTTCAGGAAATCTCCGACATCCTTGCCGCTGAACAGGAAGAGCGGCTGCGCGCCCTGGAAGCGGCCAGAATCACCGTAAGCGGCGCGGTCTATCCCGGGGTGGTGGTCAAATTCGGTGGCCGGGTCCTGAAGGTCACCGACGCCTTGTCCAACGCCAAGTTCACCTTTGGCCGCAAAGGACGCGGCGTGACCGTTACGAGCGGCTGATCCGGGCCGACCCATCCAAGACCTTGCCGCAGCAGCGCAAGCCCTTCCATTCACGGCATCGTGCGCAGTTGTTCCAGGATATGCGTCTGCCCCGCGGTCGATGGGCCGTGGCTCAGGCCCTTCATATAGGCCGCCCTGGCCTGATTGCGGTCGCCTGCGGCCAGGAAATAATCCCCCAGATGCAGATAGAGCTCATATTTTCCGGGCAGAACGACCAGGCCGGGACTGGAGAGGGCATCGTACAGATCCAGGGCTGATTGCATGTGCCCGATGGCCTCCTGGTAGCGCTGAACAGCGGCCAGGGCCTGGGCCAGGCTGAAATGCAGGGGGATGCTCTTGGGATGGAGGCTCACGGCCGCGGGCAGGATATCCAGGGCCATTTGAAATTGCCCGGCCCTCACCAGAATCATTCCGGCATTTTCAATGGCCACCGCGTCCTTCCTGTTTTCCGATGCGGCCTGCATGAAGACCCGGAACGCTTCCTGATCCTTCCCGACCTGATGTATGGCCCTGGAATAATCCGAGGCGGCCAAGGCGTATGAAGCCGGAGGAATGGGGCCAGGGCCGGTGATCGCCCTGGAGAGCAAGGGTATGCCCTCCCCCCATTTTCCCGAAGCCAGGAACATGGACCCGACCATGGCGTTGGCCCGCCGGTTCTCCGGGCGTTTTGCAAGCACATCCTGCCACATATGCAAAGGACCGAGCCGGTAGTCCTCATTTCTCAGAAAGGTCAGGCCCGCAAGACCCAGGACAAGCAGGAGGAACAGCAGGCGCAGCCTCTTTCCCGCGCCGTGATCCGGTCCAAACAAGCCCTTCCGGGCCCAGGCCGCCCCGCCAATGCAGAGCATGAGCGAGAGCGCTGCCGAAGGAAGGTACATGCGGTGTTCCACCAGCAGGTCCTGGATGGGGATGAAACTCGATGTAGGGAATAACAGGATGAAGAACAGGCATCCCAGGAGCCCATACACACTCCGCTTCAGGAGCCCGTACACGGCCAGGCCGACAACAAGGGACAGCATGAAGATGTATGGCCATGACTCCAGAAAGGTGGAGATCGGCCAAGCATAATCAAAGCACAAGCGCACCGGATACAGAAACAGAAGAAGATAATGAAAAATGATTTTGGGCTGGTTTGTGGCATAGGCCAGGGGAGACAGAAGGTCCGGGTCGGCCAAGGCTCCAAGAATACGTTCGTGCAGATGGACCCCGCCGAAAATGGTGAACAGGATGAAAATCCCGTAAGCCGGACCCCGAGACTTGATCCGGCCTTTGACATCCGCCCTGTAGAAAGAAAGATCGGAGAGAACGATGACCAGAGGCAGCGTGAATATGGTTTCCTTGACCAAGAATCCGGCCACTAGGCACACCAGGGACAAGAACTGCCAGAGGTATCGGTATCTGGCCTGGAACCCGCGAATCCAGCAGTACAGTCCAGAGAAGTAGAACAGGCCCATCAGCGACTCGCAGCGCTGTGTGATGTAGGTCACGGCCTGGGTCTGGAGAGGATGCAGGGCCCACAAGGCCGAGGCGAACAGGGCCAGGCCCAGGGCCTTGCGGTTCAGTTCCGGGCCAAGCCCGGGCAGGAGGGCCGTGCGGCGGACCACCCCGAAAAAAGCCAGGGCGGCCAGCATGTGGATGGCGATGTTGACCGCATGAAAGGCAGGCAGGGACAGGCCGAACAGGGCAGTATTGGCCGCAAAGGTGAAGGCCGCCAGAGGCCGCCCGGCCAGGCTGCTCTGGCGGATCTCGGCCAGGGACGGGGGAAAGGACATCCGGGCGTATTCCGGCAGCAACCGGTTGTCGTCCAGAAGCGGTGCGCCCTGGAGACTGTTGCCATAGGCCAGGGCGATGAGCCCGACGAGGAGCAGGAGGGACAGCCATACCGGCGGATTCTGCCAGTCGAAGGGACGTTCGGAAGGGATGGTTTTCTGCATGGTGTGTTGGATGCCAAACCCCGGTTACATCTCCAGCCCAATCGTCCGGCAATGACGAGAATCTTTGGCCCCTGGAAATAGCCCCCGGGAGGCCTGGGGTCAATTCCCCGAACGATACCGGCTCAGCAGGCCTGGCCAGGATTTCTCCCAAGCCCCGTCATGGCCGAGGCCAGGCAAGGTTTCCCGGATGACCTGCGCCCCTCCGAGGCGGGCGCAATAGGAATCCGCGATCTCCGGAGGAATGATCTCGTCAGCGCCCCCGGTCACGTGCAACTGGGGGATATGGGCCACGGCCCGCGCAACATCGGCCGGATTGAGGGAGCCGGTCAACGGGGAGACCCCGTGGGTCCGGGTCCAGAGTTCATGGTCGAGATCGCCAGCCACAGTGGCCAGGAACACCACGTCGCTCCTGCGGGCGGCCACCAGCACGGCCACGGACCCTCCTCCGGAATATCCGTACAGGGCCGTTGACCGTGCGGCCAGGCGGGCCTTGATCTGGTCCACAGCCTCGTTTTCCGCAGCCACCACCTGCTCCGAGAATCTTTCATGGGTCCAGACCGGGGTGAAACAGCCCCGGCGCGCCTCCCCTTCCGTGTACTGGCAGGGCCGGGCCAGATACAGTACGGGCTCTGCGGTCGGGTCCGTCAGAGCCAGGCGCAGGCTCACGGGGTTGGAGGGGGTGGGGTCCATGGCCGGGCGGGTGCGCGAACGCCAGGCCAGGCCGTCCCCTTCGAAATAGACATGCAGGGTCTGGCCGGTCCCTGGCCGCAGCCAGCCGGACAGCACAAAGGGTGCGGTCTCGATTTCTATGGGCTTGAACCCTCCGCGGGCCGCCAGGTCCTGGGCCACCACCCGCCCGCCCAGGATGCTGGCCGGACATCCGGTGAGCAGGGCCAGGCCCGCCAGGAGGAGAAGCAGTCGAAAAAAGATAAATGCTCTGCATGCGTTAAGTAGCAGTTCTTTGTCTTGGATTGAAAATGCTATTGTATTGCCTACCAAACTCCCCCAAATTTGTTGAACAGCCTGAATGTCTAATTGCTCAAGATTATTTGTGTGTACAAATAACCTATTTTGCCTTGAGTCTGCTTCATAAATATCGTTCACGTAGTATTCGTATATATTGGTATTGTTGACACATTGATTCGCATGTCTAGGTGGCATTTTGCATACTTCGTTCCAAGATTGAATATTGAATTAGAAACGTTGTTCGTTGGTGATTAATGTGTAATTCATCAAAATATCAATTATGTTAACCACTAAAAAAGCCCATCGACTATTATTATTTTCAAATAGGTCTAAATGTTAGGAATAATTATTACAAATCTACCATGTAGCTCGCATCTTTAGGTCAATTAAGCCGCCAAAAAAATGATCATCTTTGTTAACAAGCACTTGGAAAAACGCAGCCTCGTCGATCCAATGTAATATATGCTGGTTTTTATAGTCACAACTGCATTCATGTGAAATGGATGCCTGTATTTCATAAAAATTAGCACCAACATTACATATAAATTGGAATTCAACATCAAAAATATCATTTGGATCGAAGTGACGTTCCCAAAAAATTTGTTCAGATGTTTTGCTTAAATATCTGTGCATGTCTTGGTTAAGTGTACCCCAAGAGTAAATTTTATAACCTTCCTTGTTTCTTATACGTATACCAATATTTAAATTATTTAAAACCGCGTGAGCTTTGCAAGTAATTTTAATATATATTACTTCCCCAGAATAAAAGTTTGCGCATGGATTCTTTGCTTGATCGAAGGTTTCGACGTGCAAAATTTTTGCTTCACCATTCCCAAATGAAAAAACATGTGAATAATTCTGTAGTAAAACAATATCATCTGTTGATAAAGGCATTCTATTGGTTTTGTTTGACTTTTTTGAAGCGCTATCTAGTATATTGGCATAATATATACTTTCTTCTTCGTGAAGCCTTTTGCGATATTCGAGTATAACTTCTGAAGATTTCCCATATGCCCATTGTTTGCCTTCTACAAGCAATAATGAACGATTTGTTAGCGTTCTAATCAGTTCTTGATCATGTGATACAATAATTACTGTAGTACCCCTTGAAAGTATTTGCTCAATTTTCTGATAACAACGCTTTTGAAATAATGCATCTCCAACTGCTAGCGCCTCATCAATTATTAATATATCTGGATCAACATGGACTTGTGTGGCAAACGCTAAGCGAACAAGCATTCCGGTAGAGTATGTCTTGACTGGTTGGTCTAGGTGCTCACCTATATCAGCAAAAGATGCAATACTTTCGGTAAGGGCTCACGGGGATCTAGACAAACTCTAGAAAATGGATATTTAACCAGCATGGACCTCCTCATGGTGAGTGC
>CAILNX010000013.1 GCA_903835685.1 uncultured delta proteobacterium | reverse complement strand
CTCCCCCGATCCGGGGAAAACTCGGCCCACCACCTTGACCATGCCGAGGGTGAAAAAGAGGGGTGACGGGACCGTTTGGGGGCATATCTGGGGGCATCGTGCTTTGGCCGGATTGGAAAGCCTACGGCCTGCCTTGATTGCCGGGTGCGATTCGAGTCCTACTATGGCACTCGAACAGGCCTGGGCGGTCCCGCCTGTGGTATTTCCACCGTTAAACAAACCGACCAGGCCCGATCCACTGGGCGCAAAATTGCGCTGAGTCCTGGCCCAGAAACAGGCCCCGCATTTCGATTCTAAGCCCTCGGGCTGGCCGGGGCATACCGTGGGTCCATCCGGCCACCAGGAATCGTCCAGGCTTGCCAGGGGCAAGGAGAAACGAGCAAAAAAGGGTGTCCCTGCATCGGGCCATACCATGTTTTACCACACCCCTGCCGTGAGTGGCCGGGACCAACTTTTACCAACACCTGCCGAAACGAAAAGGCCCCCTCCATGATGGAGAAGGCCCTTGACCGTGCCACTATACAAAATGCAGGTATTGGCTGGTTTCGTGGATCGCCAGGTTGTCGGCCCCTTTTAATAGCGGTGTATAAATCCCCTAGGGGTCCAGGCCCAGGAGTGAGTCAAACTCTCGGAAGTCGGTAGCCAGCATTGCGTCAAGGTCCCGGAAGTCGTCAACCTCATCGAGTAGTTCCCGCATGGCGGACTTGGGCGCGGGCGGTTCCTGGGCCTGTCCAGCGTGATCCGCTCCATCATCCGTTGCTTTTCCGTTGAATTTATCAACCACGAGCTTCACCTCCCTGTCGCTTTTAGGGGGTCCGAAAACTCGCCTCGCGTGGCCGGTCAGAATCGTCCGCACATCCCTGGCATCGAATGACCACTGATTCAGTGCCCGCCTGAATCCCGGGACTTTTTGGCAATGGTTCATGCGGCTACCCCGTGGGCCTTCAGAATCGCTTCATACCGTATCGAGGCCTCCCGCAGATAATGGCGGGCCAGGGCGCGGACCATGAAGGCGCACCCGGCCGGTGATCCGCACCAAAGAGTCGGGACCCCGTAGCGGACATGCCAGGCCGCCAAGGTTTGAAGTACGCTCTCAGGGCTGGCCTTGCTTCGGAACTCACCTCGGGCCACCTGTTCGAGAGTCCCCTCAACCACTATGGCGGCCACGTCGTATCCGCGCAGTCGCTCCATCTCTCTGACAAGGCGTTCTCGGCCCGTAGTGACGCTCGCCACCAGGTCAGGGATACTTTTACGCTCGATACCGAAACGGTCCTCAAGACCCTTGAGGCTGTAGTCGGCGGAATGGAGAGTGCCGACCTCCACCGAGATTTCCGGCCAGCGGGAGAAGTCCAGTGGCGCTTGTTCGCGGCTGTCTTGGATCAGGACGATCTTGGGCGAGGTCATTGGTACGCCTCCCGCCCTGCTGTCAGTGTCGCACCACCAGGGAGGTGGAAGGCCAGGCACCCCGGAAGCATGGACACGTCCACAACGTCCACAGGCCATAGCCAGGCCGCTCCCCATGGACCGTATGGGTATCGGTACCGGCCCGCCCGGAAAAGGCCCGCACGGGTCCAGCCAGAGGCCAGGAGCGTACCAAGGTGATCCAGACACCATGCACGGCCCTGGCGGTAGCGGGCAACCTCGGCCTGGCCAGGGGGGCGGCGTATGTTACACGCCTTCGGCTTCCCACCTTTCAGTTCGGCAAGCAGTCGCTCCCGGTTCGCCTTGACCATTGCCACCACCCTCCCGGCTTCATCCGGGGGCAGGGTGTCCAGTCCCATGACCCGGAGCCCGCCAGCGGGAGAAAGGGTCAGGGTCACACCCTCGAAGGCAATCACAGGTCCACCACCGGAGCATAGGTCGTGGGGGTGGGCACGGGGTCATCGGTCAGGACGGTCGGGGTGTGGTCAAGATTCTTCCCACCAAGTTGAGAATCTCGGGCCTTATCAGATACAGGGGGAAGTGGGGAATCCAGGCCCACTTCCCCTCCTGTAAGGATAGATTTCTGGATTTCCGGATTTGTACGGCTGGCGCGGGTTCCGGGGCGTCCAGGGTCTTTTTGGGATTTCCTATTTTGGGATTTCCCAGTCTCTACGCCCTGCTTGGGTTCCGGGGAATCCAGGTCCTTTTGGGATTCCCCCGGATTTGTGGATTCGTCAATCCGCTGGGATTTCTTAATCCGTTTTCCATTTTCCGATACAGTGTTTTCCGGGTCCACTTCGGGTTCCGGGTCAGGCTTGGTGGCAAGGCAAGTCATGTCCTTTTTGTTCCAGGGATTCAGGCGTTGGACCTTGAACAGTTCGCCCTCCATGACCGCTGCCTCAATGGCGGCTTCAACCTTGCCACGGCTACAGGCCTTATCCCCATCCTCTGCGTTCCACCTGGCCGTGTATATCTTGGTGAACGCGGTGAGAGAGGTAGGAACCTCGCCCGACGCCTCATTGGCCCGCACCACAGCCATGATTCTGGCGCGGATAGCCCTTTCGGTGTTGAGTCGGGCCTTGTCAACCGGTGTTGCATAGGGGTGCAACACAAGGTTTTCGTCGCGCTCCAGGAGGAAGGCGGGGACGGTGGGGAAGTTCCTGGCCTTGGGATGGTCAATCTTGATGATCGGCTTGAACTTCTCCCCACGAGAAACAGCCTCTTGATGCCTTTTATTGGCCTTTTCGGGTTCGTGCAGTGACATGGCCAGGAAGTTAGCCGCCCAATCTGCGATGGCGGAACCACCTCTGGCTGAGTGAATAGCCTCGACACCCTCTCCCTTGCCGGTATGGTGGACCAGGACCACGGCCACGCCGGTTAGGTCCATGATCTCGGTCAACTGGTCCAGGCTGCGACGCATCTCGCCGTTACTGTTCTCATCCCCATCGTGGTAACTGATGAGGGGGTCGATAAATACAACATCGGCCTTTGAAGCCTCGATGTCCCTGATGATGCGGTCCTTGAAACACTGCTTGTTCAAAACACCCGTAACCCGGATATCCCCATGGGACTTGGGCGTGTGGATATGCTTCAAGGCCGAAAGATATTCCGGCTTACCCTCGGCCAATTTCACGAGCCTACGCTTCGTGGCTTTGGCGCTGTTCTCACTCTGGATCAGAAGAACCTCGTACTGCTTACCAACGGGGAACTGCCCGAAGAGTTTAAGCCCATTGAAGTCGAACACGTTCTTGGTCATTGCCAAGTGGAGCATCATCTCCAGCGTTAGGAGACTCTTGCCGAGTCCGCACCTTCCCGTAATCAACAGAGACTCCTTCTGGTCCAGGAGTCCGATAATGATCGGATCGTGAACGTAGTCCGTCGCATATATCTCTTCGAAGGTGATGAGTTCATCCTCTTCGGCAGGGTGTGGAGGGCAGTTCTCGGAAGCACGAGGTGCTGAATCCCGTGGCGGGGCGGACCTCGGCTCTTTAGCTCCCGCCTGAAAGGCCGATTGCAGGGTTTTCTTTGTCTCCCCGGCATCGAGCCCGCTTCCAATGGCGGCACGAGTCAGGGAGTCCCAGGCAATGGACTCTGGGATTTCTCCACCTGCCACCAGTTGCGCCAAGGCGAACCCTGCCACGTTTAGGGCATCATTCCTTGCTCCCACTGGGGCGACGAGTACCCTGCCCATCTCCGCTTCCAAGGCACGTTGACCGTAGGGGGTGGGAAGCCCGTCCGCCTTCGGGGCGGACGCGGGCACCTGGGCAACCGGTTTAGGTTCAACGTAGGCCATGCGTTCCACCCAAGCCTCGGGCAGTTGCGCCGCTATGCCTTCGTTGATCCACTGATAGCGGCCTCCGCTGGGATGCCCGGACGGGGGAAGAATGACATAGCCACCTTCACCGCGCACATCGAGGTTTTTGCCGATTTTCCCGGCCGAGTTTTTGACGACGTGGCCCACCGGGCAGGCGTAGAACAGTTGCCGCCCACCGCCACCCGTTTTTTGTTCTTTCGTGGTGGGCAGCGGTCCCAACTCCGATTCCAGTTCGGCCAAAGAGGCCGGGCCTTCGGGCAGGTCCACGTCAACGACCACATGGCCGTTGCCGTGGGGGCCAGTGGGCGAACCGATGGAAGCGGTAGGATGGGCCGTCCACCAGTTGCGGATTTGTACCTCATCCATGGTCGCGTTTTTGAAGCCGCCCGCAATCAGGGGCTTTTTGTCCCGGCCACAGGGGAACACGGGAAGGCCTCGCATGGCGTAGTCCAGGGCCGCAGCCCTAAATTCTCCATCCGGTGAAAGGTGCGGCCTGTCCACTTCCCCCTGTCGCCTGGCGGTATTGAAATCAAATACGTTACTCATGGCCGCCTCCCGGATGGAACTCTACGATGAAGGAGAAGGCGTCACCCTCATCGACCCAATGGATTTGAGCACCGCCCCGGAGAGCCGCGCTCAAAAAGGCGTCGCCGTCGATGAGGCGGTTTGCCTCATCGGCTACGGCCTGAACTTCCGGGGGGATAGAGTTGACTTCATTAGTCTTTGCGGGCATCTTCGGGGTGCAAGTTTTCCCGGAAAGGCCCTTGGCAGCGTTCATGGTGTTAGGGGTCTTTTTCATCTAGGCCGCCTCGCCCTTGTCCAAGGCCGTGAACTTTCCCGCCAGGAAGTCGCAGGCGGCCGCCTTCGGGTAGGCTGTGACCTTGCCAATTCGGAACCGGCCCTTGATTCCCGTCCCAAGGCAATCCATGTTCGCGGCCGATCGCCCGTTGTAGGCGTTGCCGGTGAACTTTTTCAGGTCGGGGCGGGTGACATGCGGGAAGGGCCAGGCATCGTACATGGCCTGAATGGGGAGAGGCCAACGGGAGTTCGACAGATTCATTGAGATACCCTCACTGTTAAAAAGTTTAACAATGAGGGATCAATGGAATAGTCAGGCGGGCGTTTTACAGGCGTTAAAGCGGGTGCTTTTCGGGTGTTTCTCGGGTGCTATGCTTGTATTATTCTTATTTTATTCGCTTTTTTCAGTAGATTATTCGCAATAGCCCAATAGGTCTTGTCGGCTTTTTCCCCCTTTTTTTTCATCTTGTCCGCCGAAGTGGCTTCGGGATTATCAAGTAACTTGCCAATTTCTTTGAGATTTATATCCATAAAATTTTTCAATACGTAGGCCACCACCTCCCTTCCCAGACCTGCCGCCAGCATTGAATCTTTCGCGGCCTGGGAGGATTTCCCTACAAACAAGTCGCCAGGGACAGATTTAACCACGGGCGCAGCCGCAACCACCTGGGCCTGTTCTTCAACCCGCTCGGCAGGGGTTGGCACTTGGACCTGGGCCGCCTCCCGGGGGACACTCAACAGGCCAAGGGGCGTACTGGTAAGTTGCACGGCCCGTTCAAAACGCTGTTGCGCTTGCTGGGCGGTATTGGCCGCAAGCGTGGCTAGCAGGCCATCAAGACGGGCTTTGGGCCGCCATGTAGGAAAGCAGGCCTGGCCCTCGGCCGTCTCCTGGCCGTCTTGGAAATTGGCAAGCATTTCGTCAATTTCATGGAGCCTCTTTCCCAGAACTCCCACCACGCCACTGAGGGCCAAAGCCGCGATAGGGTTGCCGCCAGCACTTTCCTTGTACATTTCGGCAACCTTAGAACAGTATGCCGAGTTCGCATCATCGCGTTGACGCTGTAACTCCCGCCTGCCCTCACTAATCGGCCCGGATGGGTCTGGCGTGGGATGGTCCGCGCTGGGCATATTCCCGTTGATGGAAACTATCTGTCTTTCCAGTTCACCCCGCATTTCCCAAAGCGCGGAGAGGTTCTTTCCATCCTCATGCGGTTGGTTGATCCGTTGCACTATTTCGGCGTGCTGCTTTTTCACATCGGCAAGGGCACGCTGTTGGCGTTCTTTCGCCTCCATTGGCGTGCTGGACGGAATGATTTGAATTGAGCCCTGTCCACTAGGCCGCCATGCTGGAAAACAAGCCAGGACCTCGGCAGGCTCAAATAGCAGGCCATGGAGCACCTGCATGTAGTTCGGTAGGTCGCTCCGATGGGCTTCGGGATTGAAGTCATATTGGTGGGTCCCGGCCGGGTAATCCGTGGCGGTCTCAAGCGAGAGTCGGAACCTGTTTTCATCAGCTATCCGTGCAACCTCAAGCATGTCCACCTGGGCCACAGGGAGAAACAGACTGGGATTTTCCTGGATCAACCGGATTGTCTTTTGCTCTTCGGTCTTCTCGCCGCGCCACTCCATGCGTTCTATACACCCGGCCCGGGCTTCCTCAAGGGTTGTGTACCTCGGGACCTGCCGGGGCGTGTTCAGGTCCAGCACCGGCTTGCCGGTTATTGGATCGCAGCCCAGCAAGGTTTCGGCCTTGATCGCGGCCACCAGTTCAAATACCTCGATACCGCCGTCCAGCAGTTCCTTGCCTGTGATCCGCTTGCCCATGGTGGCCCCTTTGCTTCCCTTCGCTGTGGTGATCTCCCGGCCCGGCCCGCGCAAAGGGGAACGGGTTTTCAGCCTCGGGGATCAGCCGAAGCCGGGGCCGGGAGAAATATTGATCTAGGCTTCGGTGCTTCCTGCCACCCGGCGGAAGGGCAGCACCTTGGCCCCGACCCGCTGGCCGAGCTTTTCCACGGCGTTGCGCTTCACGTCCGGCATCAAGTGGCTGTAGCGCATGGTCATGCCGATTGTCTTGTGCCCGAGTAGCTGCTGGATCGTGATAAGGGCCTCGCCCTGCATCGCCAGCCACGACGCGAAAGAATGACGGCAGGAGTGGAAAGAAATTCGTTGCCGCCGGTCTGTCACCCCGTCATTAAATCCAAGTCTGTCCACAACCTTGGCGAACAGGGCGGGCACGTCGCGCATGACGGTCCCCTTGCGGGATGGGAAGACAAGGCCATGGTGGGCTGTTTCCTGGCGACGGCGCATCATGTCCATGACCCTCTCGGGCAGGTATATCGTGCGGCTCTCGCCTGATTTGGCATCCATAATATGAGCGAGGGAGTTTTGCAGGTCCACGTTCTCCCAGCGCAGCGCAGCCGCCTCGCCGAAGCGGACCCCGGTGAACAGGGAGAGCAACGCCATGTCGTGCAGGTCTAGATTTGAGTCCCTGTCTGGTCGTGCCGGTTCGAGTCCCCCCAAAGCCTCCAGGAGGGTTTCGGCCTGAGCGTAGTCAAAGAATGAGACCCGCTTGTTATCCAACTTGGGCAACTTGATATTTTTGGTGGGGTTCTGGCCGCTGAACAGGCCCATGCGCCCGGCGTGGTTTATGACGGCCCGGATGAGATGCAGGACGTGGCGGACAGACGCCAGGGACAGGCCTTTCGCTTGGCAGGCCTTGCGTACATCTTCAACGTGGCGGGCCACTACCTCGGACAGGGAGACGGGACCGATGACCGGCAGGACATGCTTGGTCAGGCGGATTTCATCATGCCGCCAGTCTTTTTTGTTGGCCCGGCCCCATTCAACAAACATATCCGCCGCCGTCGTGAATGAAATATTGGCGGCTTCCTGTTCAGCCTTGGCCCGACGCTCGGCAGAGGCCAGCCCACGCTTTTCAGACAGAGATTGCGGACCCTGGCCGGTGCGGAGATTCTGCTTTATCTCTGACAGGCGTTCCACGGCTTTCTGTACGGTCCACCCCTGACTCGCCCAGCCCAGGGCCTCTTCCTTGTCCTTACCGTCCACCTTGTAGCGGATGGAAAAATAGCGGTCTCTCTGAACCCCGTTTTTGCGGGTTTCATGCTCCCGATAGCGGACCCCCGGCGTGTTGGTTTTTATCCATTTCCCCACGAGTCCCCCCCTCATTTGTCCCGCTATTGTCCCGCTTTTTTAGCTGAACCGGGGTGTTTTTGAGTGATACGCTGTGAAAGGAGAATATCCACGAAGCCTTGTCCTGTCAAGCGTTCCGGGCGTGTCTGTGAAATTCTGTGAAAGTCGTTTAGTGGGAGTTCGAGTCCCCCCCTCGGCACCAATAAGAATATGAGTAGGTCCCATAAGGACCAGAAAACCCCGGTCAGCCGGGGTTTTTTGTTGCCTAGTTGACCGGCACCCGCACCTCGGCCCAGTGCTCCGCATGGTCGTCCACCAGGGGGATGGTCTGGTCCGGTTGTTCGACCCCGTCCAGGCTCAGACCCATTTCGCCGTCCTCGGCTGGAGTCTGCACCACATTGATATGGTACACCGTTTCCCGATAACGGTAGTGCATCTTGAACCCCCCCCAGTCCGGCGGCAGACAGGGCGCTAAACGCAGCCGGTCCACTTCGAGGGTGAGCCCCAGCAGGGATTCCAGGATCAGCCGGTACATCCAGGAGGCCGAGCCCGTGTACCAGGTCCAGCCGCCCCGGCCGGTGTGCGGGGGCACGGCGTAGACATCGGCGGCCATGACGTAGGGCTCCACCTTGTAGGTGGCCATTTCCTTGGCCGAGCGGGCATGGTTCACCGGGTTGATGATGTTGAAAAGTTCCCAGGCCCGGCGGTTGTCCCCCAGGCGGGCAAAGGCCATGGCCGCCCAGATGGCCGCGTGGGTGTACTGCCCGCCGTTTTCCCGCACCCCTGGGGCGTAGCCCTTGATGTAGCCGGGGTTGAGTGTCGAGGTGTCAAAGGGCGGGTCCAGGAGCTGGATCAGCCCGTGGTCGCGGCGCACCAGCCGGGCGTCCACGGCGGCCATGGCCTGGCGGGAACGCTTCAGTTCGCCCGCGCCGGAAAGCACGGACCAGCTCTGGGCAATGGAGTCGATCTGGCATTCGGCGTTCCCGGCCGATCCCAGGGGCGTGCCGTCGTCGAACCAGGCCCGGCGATACCACTCCCCGTCCCAGGCATGGGTTTCCAGGTTCAGGCGCAGGGTTGCGGCCTCTTCCAGGCAGCGCTGGGCAAAGGGCGCGTCGCCATGGATGCGGGCGATGTCCGCGAAATGCCCGAGCACGTGGTGCAGGAAGAAGCCCAGCCACACGCTTTCGCCCCGGCCCTGCTCGCCCACCAGGTTCATGCCGTCGTTCCAGTCCCCGGTGCCCATGAGCGGCAGGCCGTGCTCGCCGAAGCGAAGCCCCTTCCGGATGGCCCGGACGCAGTGAACGTAGAGGCTCGCGGCCTCCTCGGAACGGCCGGGCAGATCGTAGTAGGAGTCCTCGTCCTCCTTGACCGGGCGGCCCTGGAGGAAGGGGACGGACTCGTCCAGCACGCCGGTGTCCCCGGTGGCCCGCACGTATCGGCAGGCGGCCAGGGGCAGCCAGAGGAAGTCGTCGGAACAGCGGGTGCGCACCCCCCGGCCCGTGGGCGGATGCCACCAGTGCTGGACATCCCCTTCCACGAATTGCCGCGACGCGCACAAGAGCAGGTGGTCGCGCACCAGATGCGGCCGGGCGTGGATCAGGGCCATGACGTCCTGCAACTGGTCGCGGAACCCGAAGGCCCCGCCGGACTGGGAGGCCCCGCTGCGGGCCCACAGGCGGCAGGCCAAAGTCTGATAGAGCAGCCAGCCGTTGGCCAGCACGTTCAAGGCCTGATCCGGGGTCTCCACGTTGACCGCGCCCAGGGTGTGGGTCCAGTGCTGCCAGACCACATCCAGGGCGCTGCGCGCGGCAATGGTTCCCCGGAAGCGCTGGACCAGCTTTCTGGCCTCATGGGCGTCGCGCCCCACGCCCAGGGTGAAGACGATCTCCTGTTCCTGCCCGGCCTCCAGATCAAAGCCCACCTGGATGGCGGCGCAGGGATCCAGGGCCGCGCCCACCCGGTTGGACAGGCGGGTGCGCAGCATGGCCGCCGGGGCTTTCAGCGTGCCGTTGCGCCCCAAAAATTCCGTGCGGTCGCCGCTGACCGTGCGGTTCCCGTGGTCCGCGTCAAAGAAGGCCGTGCGCTCGCCGAACTCCGTGCTGTAGGGATTGCGGGCGAACAGCGCTCCGCTTTCCCGGTCGATCTCCGTGACCACGTGCATGGCTGTTTTGGAGCGCAAATCGCCCAGCACCCACTCCACATACCCGGTGGCCGAGATGCGGCGGAAGCGTCCGGACTCGTTGCGCACCTTGAGCACCGCGAATTTCACGGCCGCGTCCAGGGCCACGTAGACCCACAACTCCGAGCAGATGCCCAGTTCGGTGTGCTCGAACACGCTGTACCCGAAGCCGTGCCGGGTGACATAGTGGGTCGCGCCTTGGCAGGGCTGGGGCGTGGGCGACCAGAAATGCCCGCGCTCCTCGTCCCGGAGATAGAAGGCCTCGCCCCGGGAGTCGCCCACCGGATCGTTGCCCCAGGGCGTTAAGCGGAACTCGTGGGCGTTCTCGCTGAAGGTGTAAGCCAGGCCGCTCTCGGAGACCACGGTCCCGAAATTCGGGTTGGCCAGCACGTTCACCCAGGGCAGAGGCGTGAGCTGTCCCTGGGCCGTGGTGATGACGTACTCCCGGCCGTCCGGGGTGAAGCCGCCCAGGCCGTTGGAAAAGGACAGATCGTGGCGCGGGGTCGGGATCGCGGCCAGGGGCGCGGAACGCAGGGTCCGGGCCGGGGTCAGCAGCGGTATGGCCAGTTCGGCCCGGGTGCGGCCGTTTATCTGCTCCTCCAGGGTCCCCCGCCGGTCGGAGAGGATGACCCGGGCCACGGTCTGGATCAGGATGCGGTCCTCCTCGGCGATGCGATCCGCCGGACGGACGAAAATGCCCCCGGGCCGGTCGGTCACATTGGCCTCCACGCCTGCGGCGATGAGCCCCATGATTTGGTCGTGCAGGAGCTGCCGGTACCCGGCCTGGTCCTCGTTCCAGATCACCAGGTCCACGGCCAGGCCTTTCAAGCGCCAGTAAGCGTGGGCCTGCACGAGCTGGCGCACCAGGTCGATGTTGGCCGGGTCCTCGATTTTGAGCAGCACGATGGGCAGGTCACCGGAGATGGCGTAGCCCCAGAGCCCGGACTGCCCTCGGTGGTTCTTGACCAGCACGCTCGGGTCGGCCCGGAGCGAGGAGTTGGCGTAGATGATGGAGCTGGCCAGGCGTCCGTAGAGCTGGGCGTCGGCCTCCGGGGCGTTCAACTGGCGCAGGAGCACCTGGGCGTGGGCCCAGGCCAGGTCGAAAACGCGGTCGGCCAGACGCCGGTCCTGGTATTTCTCCACCAGGGCCAGGGCCGCCTCGCGGGTCTCGCCCACGCCCAGGACCAGGTTGATGGTCGCGGTCTCTTCCGGGTCCAGGGTGATGCGGTAGCGGATGGCCACGATGGGATCGAGCACCGATCCCTGGCTGTTGGACAACTCGCCGGTAAAGAATCCGACGTTTACGCCCATGGCCTGGGGATCGGCCACGGTATTGGCCCGGCCGATGAACTGCATGCGGTCGGTCTCATAGGAGACCTCCCCGGCCTTGGCCCCGTGCACGGCCATCATGTGCAGCATCCAGGGGGCCTGTTCGCCCTGGGAGCGGGGCCTGCGGGTGCACAGGATGGCCCGCTGCCGGGGCAGGATCTCGGTCTGCACGAAGAGGTTGCTGAAGGCCGGGTGCAGCGCGTCGGCCACGGCCGGGGCCAGGACCACTTCGGCGTAGCTGGTGACGTCGATGGCCCGGCGCGTCCGGGCGCGGTTGGTGATGCGGATGCGGCGCAGCTCGATGTCGTCCTCGGGCGAGACCGCGATTTCGGTATGGGTGTCGTAGTCGTGGTCCCGGCAGTGGAACTCGGCCCGGCCTTCGGAAAAGACCGCCTCGAAATGCTTGGGGGTTTTCAGCGTGGGCTGGTGGGCCGTGGCCCAGAACTCCCGGCTGGCCACGTCGCGGATGTAGCAGAAGGTCCCCCAGTTGTCGCAGGCGCCATCCTCGCGCCAGCGGGTGACGGCCAGGTCCTTCCAGCGGCTGGAGCCGCCCCCGGCATTGGTGACCATCACGTGGTAGCGGCCGTTGGAGAGCAGTTGCACCTCGGGGTGCGGGGTGTGGGGCGTGCTGAAAACCCGGATGGGGGTCTCGGGCGCGCGGGAGGACAGGTGCTGCTCCGAGAGTTCCGTGGTGTGCGCGTAGAAGGCCGTGGTCTTGGGAATGCGCTCCTGGAGCAGGAGCATGGTGGCCTGGAACAGGGGGTCGGATTTGAACCGCTTCTGCATGGGCCGGTCCAGGAGCAGGTGGGCCAGGGACAGGAGGCTCATGCCTTGGTGGTGGGCCATGAAGGACCGGACCACGGCGCTGGACTGGCCGCGCGGCAGGCGCGAGGCCGTGTAGTCGATGGCCTCGTAGAACCCGTACCGGGCTTCATAGCCCTCGGCCGAGAGGAGCTCCAGGTTCAGGCAGGCCTCTTCCGGGGCCACCATGAGGGCCAGGGCCGAGGCGTAGGGCGCGATGACCAGGTCCTCGGCCAGCCCGCGCTTGAGCCCCAGGCCGGGCACGCCAAAGGCCCGGTACTGGTAGTTGCGCTGCACGTCGATGGCGTTGTAGCCGCATTCGGACACGCCCCAGGGCACGCCGCGTTTTTTCCCGTACTCGATCTGCCGGGCCACCGCCGCCTTGCAGGTCTGGTCCAGGAGCGTGTGCGCGTAGGCGGGCATGACCAGAAGGGGCATCAGGTATTCGAACATGGACCCGCTCCAGGACAGGAGGATGGGCTCCCCCCCGGCCGTGGTGAGCAGGCGGCCCAGGGCGAACCAGCTCTCCTGGGGCAGTTCCCCCTGGGCGATGGCCACGAAGGTGGCCAGGCGGGCCTCGGAGGCCAGCAGGTCGTAATAGCTCAAGTCCCGGCGGCGCTCGTCCACGTTGTAGCCGATGGCCAGCAGATGCCGCGAGGGATCATAGAGGAACCCGTACTCCATGCGGGCCAGGGCCTCGCAGCGCAGGGCCAGCTCGTGCAAGAGCGCGATACGCGCCCGGGCCCGCCCGCTGGCCGTGGCCACCAGGTCGTGCACCTGGCTCAGGCTGGCCCGCTCTTCGGGCGTGGCGGCGGACTGAAGCCGCCGGGCCATGGTCGGCGCGAGCCGGGCGCTGAGCCCCGCCAGTTCGCCCAGGGTGGGGACCTCGTGAAGAAAGGAGAGGTCCTCGAAAGCCTCCCAGGAGGACGGGAGTTCGGTCCAGGGGGCCAGCAGGGCCAGTTCGTCCAGGCCCTCCCGGCACTGCCGGGCCAGGGCCTGGACCCACCATCCGCCGGAACTCTCGGGACCGACCGCCAGGGGGTTCGGCCCAGAGACCAGGGCCTCGGCCACTGTGGCCAGCCGGGTGAGGACCTGGTGCCAGGCCCCGAGAGTGGCGGGCGGAGAAAGAAGCGCGGAGTCCATGTCCTTCTGAAGTTCGGCGAACCGGGCCAGGACATCGGCCTGGGCATCGGCCCGGGCAGCGGCTTGGACATCGGCCTTGGCCGCCTTGGCCAGCCGGAAGGCGTCCCGCAAGCCCAGGACAGAGCGCGCGTCCAGGATTTTCTGGCTGGCCAGGCCGAGGAGGCCCGGCCGCAGGGTCAGCAGATGACCGGCCAAGTTCCCGCTGTCCACGGAGGAGATGTAGCGGGGGGCCAGGGGCGTCAAGGTCCGGGTGTCGTACCAGTTGAGGAAATGCCCCCGGTAGCGCTCCAGGGACTCCATGGTGTCCAGGGTCTGGGCCGTGCGCGTGAGCAGCCGCCCGGCGGAAATGAATCCGAAATCGTAGGCCGACAGGTTGGCCAAAAGGGCCAGGCCGATGTTGGTCGGCGAGGTGCGGTGCGCGGTCACGGCCACGGGCTGCTCCTGATGATTGTCCGGCGGCAGCCAGTGGTCCTCGGGACCCACGAAGGTCTCGAAAAAGACCCAGGTCTTGCGGGCGATCCGGCGCAAAAAGAGGATCTGGTCCTGGCCCAGCCTCTCCCGGCGGCGGGCCAGGGGGCGGCTGATCCACCAGGACACGACCGGTGAAACGAACCAGAGGCCCAGGATGGGGGCGGCCAGGGCCAGCACGTCCGGCCTGGTCAGGGCCAGGGCGGCCCCTGCGGCCACGGACAGCACGGGACCGATCCACATGGTCCGGCACGAGCCCAGGAGGTCCGGGCGGTCCAGGGAATCCGCATCGCCGGAAGGGTTCCACTGGAGGAGCCCCTGGTGGGACACGAGCATGCGCCAGGCCGTGCGGATCACGGCGTCCAGGCTGAAATGGGCCTCGTGGGGCAGGCAGATCAGGGTGAACCCGGCCTGGACCAGATGTCGGCCCGTGGAGCGCACGGCCCCGGCCAGGTGCTGGGCCAGGGTCACATCGATGGGCTTGTGCAGGGCGCTCACGGCCGAGGCGATCAGGGAGGGAACCAGGAGGATGCCCAGGACCGCCAGGGTCCAGAACCAGGCCGCAGGCAGTACGATCCAGCCGGCGAGCAGAAGCAGGGTCAGGGCCGCGGCGCTCAGGCTGCGCCGCAGGTTGTCCAGAATCTTCCAGCGGGACAGCAGGGAGAGCGGATTCCTGCTCCGCCGCCCATCCGGGCCGGGAACGCCGGGCAAGGCCCAGCGGGCGATCTGCCAGTCGCCGCGAATCCAGCGGTGCCGACGGCTGGCGTCGGCGCTGTAGCGGGAGGGGTATTCCTCGTACAACTGCACGTCGCTCAAAAGCCCGGCCCGGGCGTAGCAGCCCTCCAGGAGGTCGTGGCTCAGGATGCGGTTGTCCGGGAAGCGGCCGCCCAGGGCCTGCTCAAAGGCGTCCACCTCGTAGATGCCCTTGCCGATGAACGAGCCCTCGCCGAACAGGTCCTGATACACGTCGGAAACCGCGCGGGTATAGGGGTCGATGCCCATCTCCGTGGCGCACATGCGCGCGTACCGGGACCGGTTCGCGCCGGTCAGGCTGGCCGCCACCCGGGGCTGAAGAATGCCGTACCCGGCCACCACCCGCTGCCGGTCCTCATCGTAGCGCGCCCGGTTCAGGGGATGGGCCATGGCCCCCACGAAGGGCCAGGCCGTGTCCCGGGCCAACTGCGTGTCCGTATCCAGGGTGATGACGTACTTCACGCCCGTCAGGATCGAAGCATCCCCGACCACCAGGGAGAAGCGGTCCCTGGCCCCGCCGCGCAGGAGCGCGTTCAAATCCGAAAGTTTGCCGCGCTTGCGCTCATGGCCCATCCAGACCTGGTCCTGGGGGTTGAAGCGGCGCGGACGGTGGAACAGGAAGAAGGGTCCGCCATTGGGACTGCCGCCGGGACCGGGGTATTTCGCGTTCAGTTCCTCGATCCGCTGTTGGGCCAGGCCCGCCAGGGCCGCGTCCTCGGGCAGGGTTTCCTGGGCCGCGTCGCGGAAATCCGTGAGCAGGCCGAAATGGAGGTGGTCGTCCCGGTTGGCCAGGAAGCGGACCTCCAGGGCCTTGACCAGTCCCTCGATGGCCTGGGCGCTGCTGAGCATGGTCGGGACCACCACCAGGGTCCGGAACTCCCACGGAATCCCCTTGGAGAAATCCAGGCGCGGCAACGGTCGCGGCGTGGCCAGAAGAGTGGCCAGCCAGTTGGCCAGGGCCACGGCCAGGTGGCTGGCGCACAGAAGCGCGAGGAGGGTCAGAAGCCCCAGGGTCCACCCCCGCAATCCGCCGGCCTGGGCCTTGGCCCAAAGCCCCCCTGTCAGGGCCAGGGTCATGAGCAGGATGCCGCCGCCATACAGCAGCAACGGAATCCGGCCGAGGACCTTGCCCAGGGACTCGGCCAGGGAGACGCGGACCTCGGCCAGGCGCTCCAGTTGGGCCGCTCCTTGGCCGATGAGGAAGAAGCCCACGTGGGCCGCGCGGTCGTCTTCGCTGTGCCGGGCCGCGCCCTCGCGGGCCAGTTGGACGGCCTTGCGGGCCACCTCGTTTTCGGAATGCGGGCTGTTTTTGGCCGCCCGCTCCACCACGTGGCGGTAGCGGTCTCGGGTGGAGAAATCCATCCGGCCGTAAACCCCGGCAGGGTCGGAGGCCAGGGTCTGTTCGACCGCGCTCATGGTCTCCACAAAGGTCCGCCAGTCCATGGCCCCCAAAAACCGGAGGCTGCCGATGCTGTTGCTCATGGAGAGCTGGTCGGCGGCCTGCTGCTGGTTCTCCGAGCGCACCATCTGCTCGATGGTCAGGCCGGACTCGGACAGGCGCTGTTCGATCCAGGTCAGGGGCAAGGCCAGGGCCGGTCCCTGGCCGTGCAGGCGGCGGGTGAGCTCGGCCACAAAGGAGCTGACCAGGGGGGGATTGGACCGGGCCATGTCGGCAATGGCCAGGATCAGGTTCTTGGGCTCCTTGGCCGCGATCTTGATCATCTGCTCGGCCCAGGCCTCGGCCCGGTTCCGGTCGATGCGATAGGCCGCGATCCGGGCCGCGACCCGCCGCAGATTCTCGATGAGGGCCAGGCGCAGCATGATGGGGATGGCCCAGAGTTCGCCCAGTTTCAGGGTGGTCACGGACTGGTAGGCGGCCACGAAACTGCTGAAGCTCTCGGGGTCCACCCGGCCATCGCCGTGGGAGATGGTCTCCAGAGCGATATCGTACACCCGGGGAAGCCCGGCCGAGGGACCCTTGGACAATCGCGGCAGCTCCCGGCTGTACCCCTTGGGCAAATGCCGAGTGGCCGTGCGGATCTGTTCCTCGATGACGAAAAAATTATCCAGGAGCCATTCCCCGGCCGGGGTGATCCGGCGGTCGGCCTTGACGTCGTCGGTGAGCAGGTTGTGCACCTCGAGCAGGAGGCCTTCGTTCTCGGCCAGACGGGCCAGCAGGCGGTCCTGGGAGCGCCCGGGCTTCAACTGGTGCAGGCCCGCCAATATCTTGCCGTGCTGCTTCATCTGGTCGGCGCTGAACAGCTCCGAGCGCAGGGGCAGTTCGTCGCCCGCATATTTCCGAGCCGGGTCGCGCCGGGCCAGGGCAGCCCACCAGCGGCCCAAGGCCGTGCTCTTCATCCCCATATTCCTCTCCTTCTCCCGAAACGGAAGCGGGCTTCATGCCGGTCGAAAACAAGCTCGGCCGAGGTCGCGCGATTTTTTCATCAGTTGGGCCGGTTCAAGTCTGTTGCCCGTTGGTGAATGAGCCAAATATTCCCTGTTTTGTTGATGGGCGTCTTGGAGACATGGCCATCGAACAAGCATATTCTGGCTGGGCAAACAGAAGCGCTCCAGATGGATATATGACTAGGCCGTTGATATCCTGTTGACAACGATCCCGTAGCGCCCTGTCAGCCGCATGCCGCAAAGCCGGTCATCCAGAATATACAATGGAAGACCATAGCACGAAAGAATGGACGAAGATAGGACAGACCGCGAATATATTCCGTGAGGAAGGATGGAGGCGGCTCTCTTCCCCCCGCCGGATCTCCCACCACCCCGTTCCAGCGCAGTCCGGGTTGCTGAAGGGACTCCGAAGGTCTGGGCGGGTGACCAGAGCCCCCCTGTTTTTCGGCCATTTCATGCTCTCCATTTCCTGCACCGCCCAAGGATGATACGACATTCTCCCGAAGTCGATGTTGCCTGAAGCGCACTCAAATGATGTTTTGATGCCGATATGAAGGGAGAGACGATAATCGTAGTTACATGAATGGAGATTTTCATTTACAATCAAAAGGATTGCAAAAAAAATTGACACAACGTTGTAAATTTAGGATAAAGAATTTAGGACTCAATTCTTGCTCCTGACAACGCGATTCAGGGCATTTTTCGGCGAAGTACACACGCAGTGACATCAAACAAAAAGGGGACCTTGTTAAATAAGAGTGTGTTGTGATTATAGTTTCCTCTGCGCGTACGATATGGCCAGGCAGCCCTGTGCGCTGCCCTGTGAATGTTTTTCTACCTGGGGGATGCGACATGAAGAGGACTCTGTGGGTGGCCTGGATGGCGGCGGCTGTGGTTATCTGCCTGGTCGGGGCGGCCTTGGCTCAGGAAGAGCGGGTGAGCGCCCAGGGCGTACCCTACGTCAGCGGGGGAGTGGGGCTGGATGAACGCACGACCATGACCGACATGGCCGCACGCTACAACCTGCGGCTCGAATTCGCCTTGACCAATCGCGATTACCTGGGCGCCGTGCAAGTGACCCTGAAGGGGCCAGCCACCCTGGAAGCTGTTTCCGACGGTCCCTGGTTCATGGCCAAGCTGCCGCCCGGCGAGTACCGCCTGACCGCTGTTGCCGACGGAGCGGCCAAGTCCGAGAAGGTGTCCGTGCCCGCAACCGGGATGAAGACCTTGGTCCTGCACTGGTAGGGACTCCTCGGTTCGAGGTCATATCCACTGCCGACGCTGCAGGAACATCTTCACCCCCTGGGTCAGGAGCACGTAGCCCAGGGACATGCCCGCGAGAAGGGGCCAATAGAGCGGCGGCAGGGCGACCATCCCCAGCGCTCCGGCCATGGGGGAGAAGGGCAGCCACAGGCCCAGGATCATGATGCACGTTGTGGTCGCCGTCAGGGGCCAACTGGCGCGGCTCTGGATGAAGGGAAGCCGACTGGTGCGGATGACGTGGATGATGAGGGTCTGGGTCAGGATGGACTCCACGAACCAGCCGGTCTGGAACAGGGCGGCCTTGCCCGGATTCCAGCAGTCGAAAACGTAGAGCATGACCCCAAAAGTGGCATAGTCGAAGATGGAACTGCATGGACCGATGAACAGGATGAAGCGCGTGATTCGGTCCAAAGCCCAAGGTTTGGGCTTGGCCAACTGCTCGGCGTCGACCTCGTCCGTGGGGATGGGCACCTGGGAAAAATCATAGAGCAGGTTGTTTAAAAGCACCTGGATGGGCAGCATGGGCACGAAGGGCAGAAAGACACTGGCCCCGAGCACGCTGAACATGTTGCCGAAATTCGAGCTGGCGCTCATGCGCACGTATTTGAGGATGTTGGCGAAGACCTTGCGGCCTTCGATCACTCCCTGCTCCAGCACCATGAGGCTTTTTTCCAGCAGGACCACGTCAGCGGCCTCCTTGGCGATGTCCACGGCCGTGTCCACGGACACGCCCACATCGGCCGCTCGCAGGGCCGGGGCGTCGTTGATGCCGTCACCCATGAACCCGACCACGTGTCCGCGAATCCGCAAGGCCTGGATGATGCGTTGTTTATGGGCCGGAGAAAGCCGGGCGAAGAGGGTCACCTCCTCCACCCTGGCGGCCAAGGCGGCCTCGTCCAGTCCCTCGATGTCCGCGCCGGTGAGCACATGCTCGGTGGGCACGCCCACGTCCATGCAGATTTTGCGGCTGACCAGATCGTTGTCCCCGGTGAGCACCTTCAAGGTCACGCCCAGGGCTTCCAGAGCCTTGATGGCCGGGGCCGTGGTCTCCTTGGGCGGATCAAGGAAGGCCACGAACCCTCGCAGGGTCAGGCCGGTCTCATCCTCCTTGGAGAACACCGGCTTTTTGGCCAGGTCTCGGTAGGCCAGGGCCAGGACCCGGAAGCCGTCGCTGCTCAATTTTTCGTAGGCGGCGTGAACCTTGGCCAGCAGGGCCTGATCCAGGGGCAGGGTGGCCCCGCCCAGCTCGCAGAAGGCGCAGCGCTGGAAGATTTCCTCGCAGGCCCCCTTGGCGATGAGGCGCACCACCTGCTCCGGGGTCTCCACCACCACGGACATGATCTTGCGCTGGAAATCGAACGGGATCTCGTCGAGCTTCTGAAAGTCCGGAATGCCCAGTTCCTTGTGCAGTTCGTGGTGGGACAGAACGGCCCGGTCCAGGACATTCTTCAGTCCGGTCTGGAAATGGCTGTTGGTGTAGGCCAGCACCAGCACCCCGTTGTCCTCGTTCAGGTCGACGTCCAGGTGCAGTTTGAGCACCACCTGGTCCATGGTCAGGGTTCCGGTCTTGTCCGTGCACAGAATGTCCATGGCCCCGAGGTTCTGAATGGAGTTGAGCCGTTTGACGATGACCCGCTTGCGCGACATGGCCAGGGCCCCCTTGGACAGGCACACGGTCACGATCATGGGCAGCATTTCCGGGGTGAGGCCGACCGCCACGGCCATGGCGAAGAAGAAGGCCTGATGCCAGTCATGTTTGGTCAGTCCGTTGACGATGAACACCAGGGGGACCATGACCGCGATGAACCGGATCATGAGCCAGGTGAACTTGGCCACCCCTTTGTCGAAGCTGGTCGCGGGGTTGCTCTGGCCGATGGCCGTGGCCATGCTCCCAAGGTAGGTGGAGAGGCCGGTGGCGACCACCACGGCCGTGGCCGCGCCGCTGCCCACGCTGGTGCCCAGGAAGCAGATATTGCGCAGTTCAAGGGGCATGCGCCCGGGGCCGACCTCGGCATGGTCGAACTTTTCCGCAGGCAGGGATTCGCCCGTGAGACTGGCCTGGATGACGAAGAGATCCTTGCAGCTCATCAGCCGCACGTCAGCAGGGACCATGTCCCCGGCTGCGAGCACAGCCACATCGCCGGGCGCCACTTGCGTGAGGGGAATCTCGCGGGGCTGGCCATCGCGCAGCACCGTGGCCGTCACCGAGATCATGGCCCGCAGCTTGGCGGCGGCCGTATCGGCCCGGGCCTCCTGCACAAAGCGCAGGCCCACGCCGAGAACCACCATGAGCCCCATGACCACGGCGGCTCGCGTATCTCCCGTGAAGGCCGAGAGAGCGGCCAGAACAACCAGCAGAATCACCAGAGGATTCACCAGGGCCTTGCCGAGCATGCGCAAACGGGTGTGGCCCCTCTCGGCGCTTACCGCGTTCGGGCCATGCATCCGGAGCCGGTGTTGGGCCTGGGCCTGGGTGAGCCCCTGGGGGGTCGTCTGGAGGCGAGCCAGGAGCGTCGGGATGTCCGAGGTCGAGGCCGCCACCAAATCCGGGGACACCTGGATGCCGACTGCGGATTTGCGCAGGTGGGCGATGTTTCTGGGCAGGACGCTGGGATGGGTTCTCGGCATGAGCTTTCTCGTGCGTTGTTGCGGGGCGGATGCGGATGACGCGCGCGGGACGATGCTTATGGGAGAGCGAGGTCTGGGGAGGAGATGTGATTGGCCGGAGGGCGAGCGGGTCGCCCTCCGGCTGGTTTCATTTCAGGAGCCTACTTGGTCAGGCGCAGTTCGACGCGGCGGTTCAAGTACCGGCCCTCGTCGGTGTTGTTGTCGAACTTGGGAACGGACTTGCCGTAACCGGTGACGCCGATGCGGCTGGCCGGGATGCCGCCCTTGGTCACCAGCCAATCCCTGACAGAAGTGGCCCGACGTTCGGACAGCTTCTGGTTGTAAGCATCAGTGCCAATCCAATCGGTGTGGCCTTCGCACACGATGGACAGCTTGGGGTTGTCCTTTAAGATCTGGGCGGCCTGCTGCAGAAGAGGCACGAACTGATCCTTGATGAGGGACTTGTCGAAGTCAAAGTTCAGGTTGCGCAGGACCACCAGGTCCGGGGACTCGGTCTTGGCCGGGGCCGGGGCCGGGACCACGTCGGGCTGCACGGTGTACAGGGCGCACTTCAGAAAGTCGTCCATCTTGGCCTTGTCG
>CAILNX010000012.1 GCA_903835685.1 uncultured delta proteobacterium | reverse complement strand
AGGCATCTAGATCGATAGACAAGAGCTTTATGAGTTGACGGAATTTAGCCTCGGAAATTTTCGAACGGTGTGCGTACTTGTTGTTCTTTGTCATGACTGGCTCCTAGCAGATTCAGCACCTGCTATGCTAGGCATGACCCATATTTATTTATAATTTCTTCTTGTCCGGTCTTGCGCGGCCAAGGCGCTCCCCTGGGATGAACCCCAAACGAAACGGTATTCAAACGTAGCCATGACCGCCCCGTCCGTGCTCACCCCCCTTCTCCTCACCCTCAAGGTGGCCGGTCTGGCCACCCTGGCGGCCATGGTCCTGGGCGTGGCCGGGGGGTTCGCCTTCAGCCGCCGGGCCTTTTTCGGCCGGGACTGGCTGGACGCGGCCTGCGCCATGCCCCTGGTCCTGCCGCCCACGGTGCTCGGGTACTACTTGATCGTGCTCATGGGCCGTCGCGGGATCATCGGGTCCTGGCTTCAGGACACCTTTGGGATCAGCCTGGTCTTCACCTGGCAGGGCGCGGTCCTGGCCTCGGCCGTGGTGGCCTTTCCCCTGGTGTACAAATCCGCCCGGGCGGCCTTTGAAGGCGTGGACCGCAATCTGGAGAACGCGGCCCGGACCCTGGGGGCCACGGAGGCGCGGGTGTTCTGGCGCATCTCCCTGCCCCTGGCCTGGCGCGGGGTCCTGGCCGGGGGCATGCTGGCCTTTGCCCGGGCCATGGGCGAGTTCGGGGCCACGCTCATGATTGCGGGCAATCTGCCGGGCAAGACCCAGACCCTGTCCCTGGCCGTGTACAGCGCAGTCCAGGCCGGGCAGGACGACCTGGCCAATTTCCTGGTCCTGGTGGTCACAATCACCTGCCTGCTCCTCCTGGTGGCCACCAGCAAGCTGGCCCAACCCCAACACTAGAAAGGAGGGTTCCCATGAAATTTCCGCGTCTGGCGTTTTCGGGTCTGGCGGCCCTGTCCAGCCTGTGCCTCACCCTGGTCCTGGCGATTTCCCTGGCCATCCCGGCCCTGGCCGCCTCTCCCCAGGCCGAGGAACTGACCATTTCCGCCGCAGCCAGCCTCACCGAATCCCTGGGTGAGATCAAGATCCTGTTCGAAAAGGCCCATCCGAGCGCGACCCTGATCCTGAATTTCGCGGCCTCAAGCCCGCTGCTCAAGCAGATCCAGCAGGGCGCGCCCGTGGACCTGTTCGCCTCGGCCAACCAGAAATTCATGGACCAGGCCGAGAAGGAAGGGCTGCTGTTGGCCGGGACCCGCACAAATTTCGTGGCCAATGACCTGGTCCTGGCCGTGCCAGCAGACAATCCGGCCAAGGTGGGCGGACTGGAGGACCTGAAGAAGCCGACGGTCAAGCGCATCGGCCTGGGCAATCCGGACTCGGTCCCGGCCGGGCAGTACGCCAAGGCCGCCCTGACCAAGGCCGGGCTCTTCGAGGCCCTGGCCCCGGCCTACATCTTCGGCGAGTCCGTGCGCCAGGTCCTGGACTATGTGCGCCGGGCCGAGGTGGACGCGGCCTTTGTCTACGCCACGGACGCGGCCCAGGCCGGAAAGAGCGTGGCCACGGTGGCGGTCATTCCCCTGGAGGAGAGCGTGAGCTATCCGGTGGCCGTGCTGGCCGCATCAAAGCACCAGGACCTGGCCGCGACCTTTGTCCGCTTCCTGTCCGACCCGGCGGCCCAGGCCGTGTTCAAGGGCAAGGGATTCAGCATTCCCTAGGGATATTCATGAGCATCCAGGTTGACGTCGAAAAAAAACTGTTCTCCCGGTCCCGGGCCTTTGATCTCAAGGCCTCCTTTGCCTCGGAGGAGCGCATGCTGGTGCTGTTTGGCCCCTCGGGCTCGGGCAAGACCCTGACCTTGCAGCTCATGGCCGGGCTGGACCGGCCGGACGCCGGGCGCATCGTGGTGGATGGCGAGGTCCTGTTCGACTCGGCCCAGGGCCTGGACCTCCCGGCCCGCTCCCGGGGCCTGGGCTACGTGTTCCAGGACTACGCCCTGTTCCCGCACTTGAGCGTGGCCGCCAACGTGGGCTTCGGCCTGACCCGCTCCCTGGCCTCCTGGTCCCTTTCGGCCCGGGACAAGGAGCGGGTGCACGAGATCCTGGAGGCCTTCGGACTCTCGGGCCTGGCGCAAAGCCTCCCGGCCCATCTCTCGGGCGGGCAGAAGCAGCGGGTGGCCCTGGCCCGGGCCCTCATCCGGCGGCCCAGGCTGCTCCTGCTCGACGAGCCCTTCTCGGCCCTGGACCCCCTGCTGCGCGCCCAGATGCGCGAGGAGTTCCTCAAGGTCCAGGCCCGCTTCGACCTGCCCGTGGTGCTCATCACCCACGATCCGGCCGATGTGGAGGCCATGGCCCAGGACCTGGTGGTCTACGATCGGGGCCGGATCACCTCCATCCTGCCCTTCAAGCGCCTGCGCCAGGAAGGCCGCCACGCCGAGGAACTGTTGCAGGGCCTGATCCAGGCCACCCCGGCCTGAATCATGGTCCGTAGTACCAAATGGCATCCATTTCGTCTTACGCGGACTGAACAGACGCAACCCCCGCTCCTCTTGATTCCTGGCTGCGCCAATCCCCGAACCTGGTTGAGCCAATCTTCAGAAACATCGCCCGCCCGCCTCCCGGCCCGCTCGGGTGTTTCCTCCCGAGCGTTTTGCTGGTAGGCTCAAGTCCTGGCCGGGTCCCGGACCAGGAGCCCGCTCCAAGACCCTGCGTCCCCGGGCAAGAAAAAATGAGAGATATTCAGGCGCAGCCATGGCCGAACCCGTACCCGAACCTATGACCGATCCCATGACCGAAGCCGTCACCCCGGCCATCGAAGTCCAAGGCCTGACCATGCGCTTCGGCGGGGTCGCGGCCGTGCGGGACCTGTCCTTTTGCGCCGCTCCCGGGGAGATTCTCGGGCTGCTGGGGGCCAATGGCGCGGGCAAGACCACCACCATCCACATCCTGCTCGGGCTCATGACCCCGGCCCAGGGGACCGTCCGCCTCCTGGGCCTGGACCTGGCCACCCGGCGCAGGGACATCCTGCCCCGGATCAATTTCAGCTCGGCCTACATCTCCATGCCCCCCAACCTGACGGTCTGGGAGAACATGAGCACCTTCGCCCTGCTTTACGGGGTGCCGGAGCGCAAGAAAAAGATCGCCCGGCTGCTGGAGTTCATGGAGATCGGGGACACCCAGCGGGCCTTGACCGGGGCCCTGTCCTCAGGCCAGACCACCAGGCTCAACCTGTGCAAGGCCCTGCTCAACGACCCGGACATCCTGTTCCTGGACGAGCCCACGGCCAGCCTGGACCCGGACATCGCGGCCAAGGTCCGGGCCGGGCTCCTGGCCGTGCGCGCGGAAAGGGCCATGACCATCCTGTACACCTCCCACAACATGCTGGAGGTGGAGGCCCTGTGCGATAGCGTGATCTTCCTGCACCAAGGCCGGGCCGTGGCCCGGGGCACGCCCGAGGAGATCAAGGCCCGGGCCGACAACCAGTCCCTGGAGGACGTGTTCATCTCCATCGCCCGGGGCGGGGACATCTTTCAGCGGGCCGCGCCCGGGGCCATGCCCAACGAGGCCTGCCCATGATCCGCCGCGTGCTGGCCCTGGTCCTGCGCTACGTCTATCTGCACCGCCGCAGCCTGCCCCGGATCATGGAGATCCTGTTCTGGCCGGTCATGGGCCTTCTGGTCTGGGGCTTCATGGCCGCCTCCATGGAGCGGGGCCAGGCCCCGGGCGCGGCCGGATACCTCATCGGCGGGCTCATCCTCTGGGAGGTCCTGTACCGGGCCCAGCAGTCCATCAGCTATTCCATCACCGAGGAGTTCTGGGTCCGCAACATCATCAATCTGTTCATCTCCCCCCTGACCATGCCCGAGCTCATCCTGGCCTCCTGCCTCATGGGCCTGGCCAAGACCCTGGCCTCCACCCTGTCCATCTCGGTCCTGGCCTGGGTCCTCTACGGTTTCGACATCCTGGCCGCCGGGCCGTCCCTGGTTCTGTTCTACGGCTGCCTGCTGCTCTTCGGCTGGGCCGTGGGCCTTTTGACCATGGGCCTGATCTTCCGCTACGGCCGGGCGGCCGAGGCGCTCATATGGGGAGTACCCTTCCTGCTCCAGCCGGTGTCCGCCGTGTTCTATCCGGTGGACGTGCTCCCGGCCTGGATGCAGGCCATCAGCCGCTGTCTGCCCTCCACCTATGTGTTCGAAGGCATGCGCCAGGTCCTGGCCACGGGCCAGGCGGACACCGGCCTTTTGTTCTGGGCCTTGGCCTTGAATCTCCCCTGGCTGGCCGTGGGCGGGGTGGTCTTCGGCCTGGTCCTCAACCGGGTGCGCCGCGAGGGACGCTTGAGCCGTCAGATGATGGAATAGCCCTGTTTCCAGCTCCCCGGCACATAATGCTGGCTTTCCCCCCGGGCCAGGGATATTCAATGGATGCACCTTTTCTTTCCCGCGCCAGGGCCAACCGAAGGGGCGGCCATCCGGTCGGCCAACTTGAACTGGACGGGAAAATGTGTACAAGGATGGTGTCCTGCAACCGATCCGCTGGCGCGGCCAGCCTTGAAGGAGAACCCGATGAAGAAATTTCTGTGCGCCGCAAGCCTGTGTCTGTGTTCGGCCGTGATCTGCGCGGCCCTGGCCCTGGCCGCCGACGGCAAGGCCCTGTTCGGGAAATGCGCCGGGTGCCACGGGGCCGACGGCTCCAAGAAGACCATGGGCGACGGCACGCCCATCAAGGGCATGGCCGCCGCCAAGGTGGCCGCCTCCCTGGAAGGCTACAAGGCCAAGACCTTCGGCGGCCCCAAGAAGGTGATCATGGAAGGCCAGACCGCCAATCTTTCCTCTGAGGACATCAAGGCCCTGGCCGACTACATCGCCACGTTCTAGAGCGGCGCTGGGAAATTCGCATTGCCCTTCGCAAGAAGACAAGAACAAGAAATAATTTATTTTTCTTCATTCTTGTGGGGGCATTCCTTGGCGAACGCGACACGAGTGCTGCCGTGGGAAATAGGCCTTGGCCCGGACCAGGACGGCCACGTTCACATCCCGGCCAAGGCCCAGCTTCCTGAGCGGTCTTCGGAAATTGGTTTCCAACCGAGGAGGGACATTGCGGCTGCCTGTCCTGACCCTGCTGGCGGTTTTTCTCTTCTGCCCCCCGGCCCAAGGCCACGAGGAGCATCCCGAGGCCCCGGACCTGACCCTGGCCGCGCCCTCAAGCGTGGGCGTCATCGAACGGCTCGGGGCCTTCATCCCGGAGAGCGTGGTTCTGCGCGACGAAAACGGCCGGGATGTTCGGCTGCGGGACATGCTGACCGTGCCCAGCCTCCTGGTCCCGGTCTATTACTCCTGCCCCAACGACTGCAACCTGCTGCTCATGAACTTGAGCAAGATCCTGCCCCAGGTGGGGCTCACCCCGGGCCGGGAGTTCCAGGTCCTGACCGTGAGCTTTGACGAGCGGGACACCCCGGAGCTGGCCAGCCGCAGGAGGCGGGATTTCGGCCTGGCCCTGGGCGGGGGATTTCCCATCGAGCACTGGCGCTTTCTGACCGGGGACGCCCAGGCCATCGCCAGCCTCACGGCCTCCATCGGCTTTTCCTTCAAGCGCGAGGGCGACGCCTTCCAGCATTCGGTGATCATGACCGCGCTCTCGCCCTCGGGCAAGATCACCCGCTATCTCTACGGCTCAAACCCCCTGCCCTTTGACCTGGCCATGGCCGCCACCGAGGCGGCCGGGGAGCGTACCGGGCTGTCCGTGAGCCGGGCCGTGGCCTTCTGCTACTCCTACGACCCGGCGGCCCGCCGGTATGTCTTCGACCTGATGAAGATAACCGGCGTTTCCGTGCTGTTTGCCATCCTGCTCTTCGCCCTGTTCCTGGCCTTCGGGGGCCGAAAGGGCCGACCAGGCTCGGAGAGTAAGAGATAATGTATTTGTAATGCGCGGCCCCTTCCGCGCCCCGGGGAACCATCTATGAGCGACGCGATCGAACGGGGGAAAGGCCACGCACAGGGCCAGGCGACACCGGCACCGGCCAATTTTCTGGAGTCCGCCCCGGGCCGGGAGGGGATCACCTCCTGGATTTTCAGCACGGACCATAAACGCATCGGGCTTCTGTACTTGACCCTCATCATGGTCATGTTTATCACGGCCACGATCCTGGGGCTCATCCTGCGCTTAAAGCTCATGACCCCGGGCAACACCCTGCTGGCCCCCCAGACCTACAACGCCACCTTCACCCTGCACGGGGTGATCATGGTCTTCATGGTGGTCATCCCGAGCATCCCGGCCTCGTTCGGCAACATCTTCCTGCCCATCCAGATCGGGGCCGAGGACGTGTCCTTTCCCCGGCTGAACAATTTCTCCTGGTGGCTCTACGTCACCGGGGCCGTGCTGGCCCTGGTCTCCATCTTCACGGGCAACGGCCCCCCGGACACGGGCTGGACCTTCTACGTGCCGTTCAGCGAGCGGACCACCACCAACGTGTCCCTGGCGGTCATCGCCGTGTTCATCCTGGGCTTCTCCTCCATCCTGACGGGACTCAACTTCATCACCACCATCCACCGGCTGCGCGCCCCGGGCATGACCTGGAGACGCCTGCCGCTCTTTGTCTGGTCGCTCTACGCCACGGGCTGGATTCAGGTCCTGGCCACGCCCATCCTGGGCATCACCGCGCTTTTGATCTTTGGTGAGCGGGTCCTGCACTTGGGCCTCTTCGACCCGGGCCGGGGCGGGGACCCCCTGCTCTACCAGCACCTGTTCTGGATCTACTCTCACCCGGCCGTGTACATCATGATCCTGCCGGCCATGGGGGTCATTTCCGAGGTCATCCCGGTCTTTGCCCGCAAGCGGATCTTCGGATACAAGATGATCGCCTTCTCCAGCCTGGCCATCGCCTTTGCCGGGTCCCTGGTCTGGGCTCACCACATGTTCACCAGCGGCATGAGCGACCTGGCCGTGCTGGTGTTCTCCTTCCTCACCTTCGTGGTGGCCATTCCCTCGGCCATCAAGGTCTTCAACTGGCTGTCCACCCTGTACAAGGGGTCCATCAGCCTGGAGCCGCCGCTTTTGTACGCCCTGGGCTTCATCTTCATGTTCTCCGTGGGCGGGCTCACCGGCCTGGTCCTGGGCTCGGCCGGAACGAACATCCACGTGCACGACACCTATTTCGTGGTGGCCCATTTCCACTACGTCATCTTCGGGGGCACCGGACTGGGCATGTTCTCGGCCATGCACTTCTGGTTTCCCAAGATTTTCGGCCGCATGTACGACAAGAAGCAGGCCATGCGCTCCTTCTGGGTCATCCTGGTGGGCATGAACGTGCTCTATTTCCCCATGTTCATCCTGGGACTCCAGGGCATGCCCCGGCGCTACTACGACTACCTGCCCCAGTACGCCACGGGCCAGTTCATCTCCACCGTGGGCTCCTGGATTCTGGCCCTGGGCATGGGCCTCATGTTCCTGAACCTGTGGGCGGGCATCCGGCGCGGTCGGCCGGTGGGCATGAATCCCTGGGGCGGGGCCACCCTGGAGTGGACCCTGTCCTCGCCTCCGCCGCCGGGGAATTTCCTGGAAGAGCCCGTGGTGGACAAGGGACCCTACGAATACGCCGGGGTGAGAGCCGATGACTGAACAGCACAAGGACTACCAGGGCGCCAAATTCGGGATGTGGCTGTTCCTGTTCACGGAAATCCTGCTCTTCGGCGGGCTCTTCCTCCTCTATTCGGCCTACATGCATCGCTACCCCGAGGACTTCAAGGAGGCTGGCAAGGCCCTGGACGTGTTCATCGGGGGGTTGAACACCGTGGTGCTCATCACCAGCAGTCTGACCATGGCCCTGTCCATCACCGCCCTGCGCCGGAATGAGAAGGGGCGCTGCATGGCCTTTCTGGCCTTCACCGTGCTCTGCGCCCTGGCCTTCCTGGTGAACAAGTTCATCGAATGGTCGGCCAAATTCGGCCATGGAATCTTTCCGGGCTCCCCCCACCTGCTGGAAGGACCCAATGGACAGGGGGTGTTCTACAGCCTGTATTTCGCCATGACCGGCCTGCACGGCATCCACGTGTGCATCGGAGCCGCGCTCATGATTTTTGTCATGGTCCTGATCCGACGGGGCCGGGTGACGCCCGAGAACTTCGGGTTCCTGGAGAACGCCGGGCTCTACTGGCACGTGGTGGACCTGGTCTGGATCTTCCTTTTTCCCCTGTTCTACCTCATCGCATAAGGGCCAGAAGGCGAGAAGATGACCGAACATTCTGACGAACGCGCGGGCGAACACGCCTCCCATCCCTTGGGCTACGGCTTTTTGACCGCCATCTGGGCGGCCCTCATGGTCCTGACCGCAGTGACCATCACCGTGGCCCAGATCGACCTGGGCTTTTGGAACGTGGTGGTGGCCCTGTCCATCGCCAGCACCAAGGCCCTGCTGGTCATCTTCTTCTTCATGCACTTGAAATACGAGAGCCGGGGCCTCAAATGGTGCGTGTTCCTGGCCTTTCTCATTCTGGCCATCTGCATCGGGTTCACCTTCTTTGACGTGGCCTACCGGCCCATGGGGGTGGCATGACCATTCCTGTGGAGAACGTGGTGGTCAGCGTTGACCGCACCTTTGTGTTCATCTTTGGGTCCAGCGCCCTGATCCTGGTGCTCATCGCCTGCGCCCTGGTCTATTTCGTCTGGAAATACGACCGCAAGCGCCATCCGGTCCCGGCCGAGTTCGACGGCAACCTGACCGCCGAGATCATCTGGACCGTGCTGCCCACCATCCTGGTCATGGCCATGTTCGCCTATGGCTGGAGCAGTTTTACGGCCTTGCGCGGGGTGCCCGAGGGGGCCATGACCGTCAAGGTCACGGCCCGCATGTGGTCCTGGTCCTTCGAATACCCGGACGGCAAGAAAAGCAAGGAGCTGGTGGTGCCGGTTGGCGCTCCGGTGAAACTCCTGCTCACCTCCACGGACGTGATCCACGGGTTCTTCGCCCCGGCCTTTCGCATCAAGATGGACACCGTGCCGGGCATGACCACCTACGCCTGGTTCCAGCCCGAGAAGGAGGGCGTCCACGACATCTTCTGCTCGGTCTATTGCGGGCTGCACCACGCCAACATGCTCACCCACATCCGGGCCGTGACCCCCGAGGCCTTTGCGGCCTGGCTGGCCGAGGCCCCGGCTGCGGGCCTGGACGGCCGCGCCCTGCTGGACAAGTACGGCTGCCTGGGCTGCCACAGCCTGGACGGCGCGGCCTCAATGGGTCCGACCTTCAAGGACATCAAGGGCCGCGGCACCATCCTGGTCGCCCCGGACGGCAAGGAGAGCACGGTCACGGCTGACGAGGCCTATCTGCTCAAAGCCGTGCAAGGGGACAAGGGCGGAGTGGTCAAGGGCTTTGACCCCCTCATGCCCGTGTTCACCGGCCAGATTCCCGAGCCCGAGCTGAACGCCATGGTCCGCTTCCTGCTCACGGGAGAGGCGGCCGCCGGGCCTGACGGCGCGGCCCTGGCCGAGCGCGAGGGCTGCCTGGGCTGCCATTCCATTGACGGCAGCGCCCTGGTCGGCCCGACCTTCAAAGGCCTTTTCGGAGGCAAGACCACGGTGGTGCAGCACGGCCACGACCAGCAGGTCCTGGTGGACCAGGACTATGTCCTGGAGGTCCTGGCCGATCCGCAAAAACGCCCCACCAAGGGCTATGAGCCCATGATGCCCGCCTATCCGAACCTTTCGCCCGAGGAGAAGCAGGCCCTGGTGCAGTATCTGAAGTCCCTGGCCGGAGCGGGCCAGTGACCACGGTCTTGGCCCCCTTGGCCCGCCTGATCCGGCCGAGGGTCTGCCTGTTCGCCGTCCTGGCCAGCCTGACCGGATACGCCCTGGCCCGGCCCCAGGCCGAGGCCGGGATGGCCCTGGCGGCCACCGGGGCCTTTTTCCTGGCCGCCGGGTGCTCGGCCCTGAACCAGGTCCAGGAGCGCCGCCAGGACGCCCTCATGCGCCGCACGGCCGACCGCCCCCTGCCTGCCGGGCAGTGGACCTGGCCCCAGGCCCTGGCCCTGGCCGTAAGCCTTCTGGCCCTGTCCCTGGGCCTGCTGGCCCAGGTCGGCGGCCTGCCATTGGCGGGCTTGTGGCTGGCCGTCCTCCTGATCTATAACGGCCTGTACACCCCGCTCAAACGGGTGACGCCTTTGTGCATCCTGGTGGGCGGGCTGGCCGGGGCTCTGCCCCCGGTGCTGGGCTGGATGGCGGCCGGGGGGAGGATTCTGGATTATCGCATCGTGCTGGTGGCCGGGGTGCTTTATTTCTGGCAGGTGCCTCATTTCGGGCTCTTTGCCCGCATGCACCGCACGGATTACCAGACGGCCGGGTTTCCGGTGGCGGCCCTGCCCGCGCGGTCTGGCCAATCCGGCCAATCCGGCCAGTTCGGGCGGTCCCGGTTTCCGCTGTTCGTCTGGCTCCTGGCCTACAGCGCGGGCCTGCTTCAGGCCTCGGCCTTGGGCCTGGTGAGCGGCCCGGGCCAGATGGTGGTCACGGCCATGGCCCTGGGCCTGGCCCTGGCCTGGCCCTTGACCCGCAACCGGGAGCGCCTGGGCTTTGCGCTGGTCAACGCCTCCATGCTCTGCTTTCTGGCCACCCTGGCCCTGACCGCCCTGTGGCCCGGGGCCTGAAGCTTACGCCGAGACCAAAATGACCGGGCCGGACCCTGTCCGCGCCCCTGAAGGAGTTCCCCCATGATGTGGCTGCACCCCGCGCTCCAGTTCCTCAGCCTCTTGCTCTCGGTGTACGTGCTTTTTCTCGGCTACGCGCGTTTCAAGGCCCTGCACCAGGGGATCAAGGGTCTGTTCCAGTGGAAACGGCACGTGCTCCTGGGCACCGTGGTCCTGTTCGTGTGGACCGTGGGCATGAGCCTGGGCCTTTCCATGGCCCGGCTGAGCTGGAACACCATACTCATCACCGGCCTGCACTGGCAGGTGGGCCTGACCATGCTCCCCCTGGCCATCTTCGGCTACGTCTCGGGCCTGGTCATGGACAAGAAAAAGGCCAAGCGCACGGCCCTGCCCCTGGCCCATGCGGTGAACAACCTGGTCCTGGTGCTCCTGGCCACGACGCAACTGGTCACGGGCATCGGCATCATCCGGGACTTCCTGATTCCCTAGCCCCGCGCCCGAAGACGGGCCTTGCCCGGCAAGGCCCCCGCCCTCCCCATTGACTTTCCCCCATCCCTGGATACCTCTCTATTTGACCAATAAACCCCCAATTGGAGGGGAACCATGCGATACGCGACCTTGATATTGACCCTGGCCCTGAGTCTGTTCTCCTCCGGGGCCTGGGCCAGTGAACCCCAGGGAGGGGCAGCCATGAACACGAATCAACTTCAGACCGCGACCTTTGCCGGAGGCTGCTTCTGGTGCCTGGAGGCGGATTTCGGCAAGTTGCCCGGCATTGTGGAGGCCGTGTCCGGCTATTCCGGCGGAAAGCTGGTCAACCCCACCTATGAGCAGGTTTCGGCCGGGGGCACCGGGCACATCGAATCCGTGCAGATCCGCTTTGACCCGGCCCAGGTGACCTACGCCCAAATCGTGGAATGGTTCTGGCGGCACGTGGACCCCACGGACCCCGGGGGCCAGTTCTGCGACCGGGGGGACCAGTACGTCACGGCCATCTTCACTCATGACGAGGCCCAGCGCCTGACGGCCGAGGCCTCCAAGAAGGCCCTGGACGCCTCGGGGGTCCTGGCCAGGCCCGTGGCCACGGCCATCCGGCCCTTTGAGGCCTTTTTTCGGGCCGAGGACTACCACCAGGGCTATTCCAAGACCCATTCCCTGCGCTACAGCTTCTACCGCTCCAACTGCGGCCGGGACCAGACCATCAAGAAGGTCTGGGCCAACGCCCCGGCCGAGCCTGCGGCCCAGACTCCGGCTGCGGCCCCGTCTTTGACCTCGGCGGCTCCGGCCAGCGGCTTCGTGAAGCCCAGTCCGGCCGAACTCAAGGCCCGGCTGACCCCCTTGCAGTACAAGGTGACCCAGGAGGAAGGGACCGAGCCGCCCTTCCACAATGAATACGACACCAACAAGCGCGAAGGGATCTACGTGGACATCGTGTCCGGCGAGCCGCTGTTCAGCTCCCGGGATAAGTTCGATTCCGGCACGGGCTGGCCCAGCTTCTTCCGGCCGCTTTCGCCCGAGGCCGTGGCCGAGCACGTGGACCGCAGCCTGTTCACCACCCGCACCGAGGTGCGCAGCCGCCTGGCGGGCAGCCACCTGGGCCACGTGTTTCCTGACGGCCCGAAGCCCACGGGCCTGCGCTACTGCATGAACTCGGCCGCCCTGCGCTTTGTGGCCAAGGAGAATCTGGAAAAGGAAGGCCTGGGCCAGTACCTGGACCAGTTCGCCAAGTAGCCCGGCGCCAACGGATCAGACCGGAAACAAACACTATTCCCCCCGGCCCTGGCGGAAATACCCTGGTTCACAAACCGGGGCCGTCTCCAGGGCCGGGTTTTCATCTGGTTGACATACCTCAAAAAACATGATGTGGGCGCGGGGTGCCCGGCCCTTTGGCCGGGTCCAATGTCCATTCCAAAAAAGGAATCATCGATGCTCATGACTGATCTGCTGCCCAAGGAGCAATGGGTCGCGTTGGAACAGGAGATCCACCAGCGCTTCGGGCTCAACGCCCGGGTGTACGACGACAAGGGTTTCTCCTTCACCGGACATGTCACCTGGAGCAACGCCCTGTGTCCGGCCATCAAGGCCACCAAGGGCGGCACGGCGGCCATCTGCTCCGTGGCCCACATGGCCATGGCCGCCGAGGCCCGCCAGACCGGGGAGACGGTCATCGCCGAATGCGACGCCGGGCTGGTCAAGATCTGCGTACCGGTGTTCGTGGACGATGTGTTCATCGGCGTGGTGGGCGGCTGCGGCCGGATTCTGGACCAGGGCGAGGTGGACGCCTTCATGGTGGGCAAGTCCACGGGCATGGCCGAGGCCCAGGTGGAGACCCTGGCCGCCCAGGTGGAGGGCCTGACCACGGCCCAGGCCCAGGAGGCCGCCCATTTCATGGAAGAGCGCCTGGCCGCAGCCCTGGACATCTGCCGGGCCAAGGCCGGGAGTTGAGGGAATATTTTACAACAAGCCGGGAAAGCACCAGAAAATTAATAATTCTTCTTCGTCCGCCGTGGTGCAAGATGGATTGATTCCGGAACGCCACACCGAGTCCCGGCCGGATTCCGGCATCGGGAGGAGACTGACATGAATGTTTACGACCTAGCCACCGGTCCCCTGGTCTGGCTGGCCTTTGCCCTCTGCCTGGGCGGCTTAAGCGTGCGCACGGCCCTGTTCCTGCGCCTGGCCCGGGAGCGGGACAAACCGGTGTTCACCGGGTTTGAGCCCAGGTGGGCGGGCCTGTCCATCCTGCACTGGCTCCTGCCCCTGAACGTCACGGCCCTGGAAAGCCCCTGGGTCACCCTGGCCGGGTTCCTGTTCCACGCCGGGCTGCTCCTGGTGGGCTTTTTGGGCCTGGGCCACGCGGTGTTCTGGAACCAGGCCTGGGGCCTGAACTGGTGGAGCATCCCGGACGGGCTGTCCGACGTATTGACCCTGGCCTCCCTGGCCGCTGTTTTGTTCTTCGCCCTGCGCCGCCTGGTCCGGCCCGAGGTCAAGGCCCTGACCTCGGCCGGGGACTGGCTGGCCCTGGCCCTGGCCGCTGCCCCCATGCTCACGGGCTATCTCACCGCCCACGGGTACGGCGACCCGGAGACCATGTTCCTGATCCACGTCTGTTCAGGCTGTGCCCTGATCGCGGCCATCCCCTTCACCCGGCTCTCCCACGCCCTGTTCTTCTTCCTGTCCCGGGCCGTTACCGGGAGCGATTTCGGCAAGCGCCAGGTCGGGGCCTGGTAATTCCCAAGGAGACCCTCATGGCTCTGGACACCATAAAGATCAGCGAAACCCTGGCCGCCAAATGGGGCGCGCGCCTGGGTATGTGGCTGGAGATCTGCGCCCGCTGCGGCCTGTGCGCCAAGGGCTGCCATTTCTTCCAGTCCGACCCCAGGCCCGAGCACGTCCCGGCTTACCGCTTAAAACCCCTGCGCCAGGTCCTGGCCGCCAAGGGGAACATCAGCGAGGCGGACATGGCCGCCCTGGTGGACACGGTCTACGGCACCTGCACCATGTGCCAGCGCTGCACCATGTACTGCCCGCACGGCATCAACATCGCCTTCATGGTCCGGGCCACCCGGGCTTTGGCCGTGAGCGTGGGCCTGACGCCCAAGGGCCTGGCCTCGGGCCTGGCCAACGCCCTGGAGATGGGCAACAACCTGAGCATCACCGCCGAGGAGTACCAGGAGACCCTGGACTGGCAACTCGAAGAGGTCCAGGAGGAGATGCCCGAGGCCGCCTGCCCGGTAGACCAGGAAGGCGTGCGCTCCATGGTCACCTTCCACCCCCGGGACATCAAGTTCTACCCTGGCAATCTCTACAGCTACCTGAAGCTGTACAACGCCATGGGCGAGGACTTCACCTTCACCTCCCAGGGCTGGGACTCCACCAACATCGGGCTCTTCGCCGGGGACGACGCGGCCGCCGGGACCCTGGCCGGGCGGGTGGTGGCTGCCGGGGAACGGCTCAAGGTGCAACGGGTGGTCACGGCCGAGTGAGGCCACGCCCTCCGGGCCCTCAGGTTTGAGGCGCCGAACTGGTTGAAACGCACCCTGCCCTTTGACGTGGTCAGCCCCATGACGGTCATGGCCGAGGCCTTCCGCGAGGGACGCTTGAAGCTCAAGAAACACCACTACACCGAGCCCGTGACCTTCCAGGACTCCTGCAATTTCGTGCGCAACGGGGGGAATTTCAAGGACGCCCGGTTGCTCATGGGCCAGGTGGCCGGCGATTTTAGGGAAATGCACCCGGGCGGGGTGCACACCTACTGCTGCGGCTCCGGCGGCGGGCACGGGCTCATGAGCGAGTACAAGAAGCTCCGCCTGGCCACGGCCAAGGCCAAGGCCGAGGCCATCCGCCGCACCGGGGCCAAGGTGGTGGTGGTGGCCTGCCACAACTGCGAGGACGGCATCCGGGACTGCGTCAAGGAGTACGGCCTGGACTGCGAGGTGCACCTGCTCAGCAATTACCTGGCCGAGGCCGTGGAGTTGGGGGGAGCGTCCTGAAGCTGGTGCTGAATGAATCAGCGGCTGAACCGCCAGCTGCCGCAAGTGTGGGTCTTGCCGAGAGTTCAAACTTCAGCTAGCAGGGAAGAAGGCAGGAGGACGCCATGCTCTTGTTCGATCAGACCAAAGCCCTGGAAAAGGCCCTCGGGGAAGAAGCCACCCGGGTCATTGCCGATGCCTTCGAGAAGACCGATGCGGCCATCCGCGACCAGCAGAACACCGTGCGGAACGCCTTGGCCTCGGAGCTGGCCACCAAGGCCGATGTGGAACGCATTGAAGGCAGCATCGCCAAGTTGAATCTCATGCTCAAGCTTCTCATCGGATTGGCCGTGGCCGCCATAGCCCTGTTCAGCCCGAACTTGGCCGCCTTGATTAAGCTCGCCCATTAGAAGAGTATTCGTCTCCCCCTACTCCTCGTCTTCCTTCCGGATCACTTCCCGGATCATGTACGGCTTGGCCTCGGTCACGGCGTCCTGGGTGATGGAGAGCATCTCCAGGGTGAAGCCCGTGGTCATGAAGCCCAAGGAGCCCAGGTAGAGCAGGATGGAGATGAGGAAGGGCGGCCGGGTGCCCATGTGCTCGCCGAACAGGAGCTTTCCGGCCAGGACCCAGATCAGGAGCAGGGAGGCCAGGCCGAACAGGGCCAGGCTGATGCGACCCAGGAGATAGACCGGCCGCTGCTTGAACGAGGCCTGGAACCAGAGCATGATGATGTCGAAGAGCACGTCGATGGACCGGCCCAGGCCGTAGTGGCTCTTGCCCGCGAAGCGAGGCGGGGCGCTGGTGGGCACCTCGCTCATGGACCCGCCCATGAGGTGGACCAGGGCCGGGATGAGCCGGTGCTGCCCGGCCCGCAGGCGCAAGGCCCGGGCCACCTCGCCCCGGATGCAGCTGAACCCGCCCATGTCGTGCACCGGGCAACCGCTGGTGGCCCGCAGGAGATAATTGGCGATGCGGCTGGGCAAACGGCGCAGGACCAGGGATTCCTGGCGGTTCTCGCGCCGTCCCTTGACCAGGTCGAAGCCCTCGGCCATGCGCGCCAGGAGCGCGGGGATGTCCTCGGGCTTGTGCTGGAGGTCCCCGTCCATGATGAGCACGTTGTCGCCCCGGCTCTGTTGCAGACCGGCGTAGATGGCGTTGCACTGCCCCCGGTTGCGGGACAGAAACACCCCCACCACATGCGCGTCCGTGCGGCACAGGTCCCGGATGATCTGGCCGGTTGTGTCCGTGGACCCGTCGTTGACCAGCACGATCTCGTAGGACCGGCCCAAAGAGCCGAGCACGGCGCTCACCCGGGTGTAAAACTCGTGGATGCAGGCCTCTTCGTTGTGCATGGGCGTGACCACGCTGATATCGATGCCTTGGGACTTCACTCTGCGCTCCTTGTTGGGCCGGGCTTGCGGTTCATTGCGGTTCGATGCGGCCGTAGTGGGTCAGGCGGGCCTTCAAGGCCCGGAACGCCTCGGCCCAGTCCGGGTTCAGCAGAGCCTCGCACTCCTCGGCCCATTGCCCTTCCACCCGCAGCCGCCCGAAGCTCTCGGGCAGGGGCGGGTCCCCGGCCAGCTTGCGTCCCGGGTGGCAGACGATCTCCACCACCCGCGCCTGGCGGCCCTGCATATAGGACGCGAAGCGGTCGGGCCGCAAGTCCCAGCCCTGGTCGGCAATGCCGAAGACCAGGTCCGGACGGCCCACCGGCCCGCGCGACCTGTGCCCCAGGCAGCAGGTGTTCAGGAAGAGCACGCGCAGGGTTCCCAGGCCGGGGCGGGACCAGGAAACCGCCTCCCGGGGCCGCCGCACCCAGCCGATGCCGTGGCGCTGGGCCAGGTCCTCGGCCAGGGAGAAGAGCCCGGGCCAGGCGTGGACGTGCTTTTCCCCGTCCAGATGGGTGGGGGCAATCCCTAAGTCCTTGAGTCGGCCGATCTGGCGGTCCCATTCGGTGCGCACCTGGGAGAAATCGAGGCCCCCGCGCAGGTAGCGCAGGAACAGCGCCTTGAACGAGCCCAGGAAGCGGCCCTGGCCGTCGATGAGGGTGGAGACCTCGGCGGGCGGGCTCAAAGGAACCCCGCGCAGGATGTTCAGGTGCACGCCCACGCCCACCTGGCCCGAGCGGACCACGTCCAGGCCGGGCACGGCCTCGACGAACGGGCCGTTGGCCAGGGCCGTGGCCGAGGTCACGGCCCCACAGGAACCCAACTCCTGCACGGCCCGGCCCACGGCCGGGTGCAGTCCCAGGTCGTCCACATTGATGACGATGTCCATGCCCGGGATTCTTCCCCCGGATGCGGGCAAATTTCAAGGGGTTTTGTGTCGCGCTGGCGCTGTTGGGGTGTTGTTGGAGTATTGTTGGAGTCGTGGCGACTTCCTGAACCATTGGACAGGGGCCGGACCCTCGGCTATGAGGCCGGAGTCGGCGGCCATGTTGATGCTCGCATCAATGGCCGTATTGATGGCCGTATCGGCAGGAGGCCTTTCGTGACCCTTCGAGAACAATTCGCCCGCCGCCCCCATGTCTGGGCCGTGCTGCTCATCCTGGTCCCGGCGCTTCTGCGCCTGTGGTTCGTGGCCACCAGCCAGTTGGACCTGGTCCAGGACGAAGCCCAGTACTGGGACTGGACCCGCCGCCTCCAGCTCACCTACTATTCCAAGGGTCCGCTCATCGCCTGGATCATCGCCGCAGGCACGCATTTCTTCGGGGACACGGAGTTGGGCGTGCGCGTGGGCTCCCTGGCCGGGTCCATGCTGGCCCAGGTTCTCATCTACCTCTGCCTGGCCCTGGGCTGGAAGCGCCCCCGGGCAGGCCTGCTGACCCTGGCCGTGATCAACTCCACGCCTCTATTCCTGGCCCTGGGCGTGCTCATGACCACGGACAACCCCTTTGTGCTCTGCTGGGCCGGGGCCATGTTCGCCCTGTACCAGTGCGCCACGGCCAAGGCCGGGACGGCCGGTTCCGACGCGCGCGACACTTCAGGCGCGCCTGGCGCACGTGGCCGGGCCGGGTTCTGGCCTTTCGTCTTTCTGGCCTTTTTCCTGGCCCTGGGCATCCTGGCCAAATACACCATGCTGGCCTTCGTGGGTCCGGCCCTGGTCTGGGCCTTGGTCCTGGACCGCAAGGAGGGCCTGCCCCGGGGATTCTGGCCCAGGCTGGCCAAGGCCCTGGCCGTGGGCCTGGTCCTGGGCTTTCTGCCCACGCTCATCTGGAACGTGCAGAACGGGTTCGTGGGCTACAAGCACGTCTTCGATCTCATCGGCGTGACCGGGGCGCAATCGGCCCAACTCTTCCGGCTGGACCGCTTCCCGGAATATTTCGGCAGCCAGGTGGGCCTGGCCACGCCCTGGTGGCTGTGGTTCATGCTCGTGGGCGGATGGGGCGCGGTGCGGGGGCTGTTCGGCAAGGGAACTGAAAGCGGCGACCCCCTGGGCCTGACCTTCCGCCAGGGTCTGCTCCTGGCCCTGTTCTTCTGGCCGGTGTGGCTGTTCTTCCTGGCCTGGAGCTTCCACGCCAAGGTCCTGCCCAACTGGACCACGGTGAGCTACGTGGCCGGGGCCGTGCTGGCCGCCCTGGCCTTTGAGAAATACTGGGAGCGCTCCGAGGCCAAAGGGGGCAAGGGGCCAAAACGCATCGCCCTGGCCAGCCTGGCGGTCATCGCCATCCTGCACGGCCAGAACCTGCTCCCCCTGCCGGACGAGTTCAACCCCACGGCCCGGCTCAAGGGCTGGTCGGACCTGGGACAGAAGATGGAGGCCCTGCGCCTGGACATGCCGGTCCCGGACCAGGTCTTCCTGTTCAGCGAGAGCTACGACGTGACCGCGGCCCTGGCCTTTTCCACCCCGGGCCATCCGCGCACCTATTGCGCCTGGCTGGACCGGCGCATGAACCAGTACGATCTCTGGCCCGGCCCTCAGGACAAGGTCGGCTGGGACGCCATCTACGTGCGCAAGGACTTCAAGAACGAGGTGGAGCCCGGGGTCCAGGACCTCTTTGCCGAGATCGGCCCGCCCATCCATTACCAAACCACCCACCGAGGCGCTCCGGCCCGCAAGTTCACCATTTTCCTCTGCCGGGGCTACAACGGGGCCTGGCCCCGGGACGACCGGGGGAATTTTTAGGTCAAGGCCCGCCCCCTGCATTCGCACAGCCTAACCCACCGGATTTTTTTACAACCACAGAATGCGCCAAAAGGTGGCCGCGCTCTTTCAGCCGACCCTCTCCCAAAGCCAGGCTAGGCCCTCTCATTTTTTTGTGAACGATTCTGGCCGACCGCCTTGTCGTTTGGTGCTGTTTGATGTATTCGGATGATAAAGATTGACAAGGGTAGCTTTTTGGTGCTAACCGCTGGCAACCAGTGTAGAGGAAGCGCATGAATTCTCCTCCAGGCATGCCCACCCTGTACACCGTGCAGGAGGTGGCGGACACCTTGCGGGTCCACGCGCGGACCGTCTACACGTTGATCAAGCGGCAGGAGATCAAGGCCATCCGGATAGGGACCCAATGGCGGGTACCGGAAAACGCCTTGTTCGAGTTTATCGAGAAAGGCGGATGGGCGGCCCCCCGACGGCAGAAACGGGGCGAGGCCCGGCAGCTCACCCTGCCACTGGACGATCTGCCCAAGGAGAACCCCGATGACTGACACAGACCAGGAGCGCGCCGTGCAGAACGTGACCTTGCTCAACGATTTCGGGAGCCAGATCAGCTTCACCGGCCGCCTGGTGGCCGAAAGCTCCACCTTTGAGGAGACCACCGGGGTTCTGACCAACGAGAAGGTCTACGAGAACGAGAAAGGGGTGCTGGCTTACGGGGTGGTCGCGGCCGCGTCCGAGACCCGGGAGCGCCGGGCCTATCTCATCGGCGGCGAGCGCGACGGGGTGCGGGTCATCTCCAACGGACGCTTGAGCATCACGGCCGAGACTTCCGAGCTTCTCAGCCTGCTGGCCATGGCCTACGCGGCCCAGGAAGAGGGTCATCCGGAAGTGGAGTGCGGGCACATCGTGAAAGCCCTCAAGGCCGTCAATCTCTAGTCCATTTTTCCCTGCCTGATTTTCCTGACCGATACGAGGGAGCCTGCGGGCTCCCTTTTTTTGTCCCGTGGCGGCCTTCACAAAGACCCCATAAGTCGGGTAGGACTCAGCCATGGTCCACGTGGAGCGTCTTTCCCATTCCTTTGGCCAGCACTTTGCCTTGCGGGACGTCAGTTTCAGCCTGGAGAAGGGCGGCTTTCTGTTCCTGAACGGCCCCTCGGGCGCGGGCAAGACCACCCTGCTCCGGCTTTTGCACGGCGCGCTGCCGGTGATGCAGGGCCGGGCCTCGGTGGCCGGGTTTGAGCTGAGCACCCTGCCCAGACGGCGGGTCCCGGACCTGCGCCGGGAGGTGGGGGTGGTCTTCCAGGATTTCAAGATCCTGCCCGAGCGCACGGTGCTTCAGAACGTGGCCCTGACCCTGGAGGTACGCGGGGTGGACCCTGGCGCGGCCGAACGCCGGGTGCGCGCCCTGCTGGCCTCGGTGGGCCTAGAGGACAAGGCCCTGACCCCCTGCGGCCTGCTCTCGGGCGGGGAGCAGCAGCGGGTGGCCATCGCCCGGTCCATGGTGGCCAACCCCAAGCTCATCCTGGCCGACGAACCCACGGGCAACCTGGACCTGGACCTGGCCCTGCGCCTCATGGACCTGTTCAAGCAGTTGCACACTTACGGCACCACCATCATCATGGCCACGCACAACCGGGAGGTCATGGCCCAGGTCCCGGAGGCCCAGGTTTTGGCCCTGCGCGACGGCCGGATTTGGGAGGGCCAGATCGCGGGACAGATCGCAGGCCAGACCGAAGGACAGACTGGGACTGCCCAGGCCGAGACCAGCCGGGCCGACGGAAAACCGGACGATGACGGTCAGGCCTGGGAGGACGGGGCGTGATGGGGCTCTTCCTGCGTCTGGCGGCCCGGGGCCTGCGCGACCTGACCCTGCATCCCTGGGCCCAGGCCTTCACCCTGATTGCCGTGGCCATGGTCAGCCTCCTGGCCGGAGCCTTTCTCCTGGTCCTGGCCAATGTGGACCGGGAGCTGGCCCGGGCGGGCGGGCAGATTCAGGCCCAAATCTACTGGCGGCCGGGCGCGAACATGACCCAGGTGCGCGGGCAGTGGGAGGATATCCGGGGGATGGAGGGCGTGCGCGGCCTGCAATCCTTCACCCCGGACCAGGCCTTGAGCGCCCTGTCCAACGCCCTGGGCGAAGGCGTGGACTTCGCCTGGCTGCGGACCCAGAACCCGCTCCCGCCCACGGCCGAGATCCAACTGGCCACTCCCCCCGAGGCCAGGGAGACGGACTATGTCAAGGCCATGGTCAGCCGCTTGCTGGCCCTGCCCGGGGTGGACAAGGTGCGCCTGAACCCCTTGCAGACCGAGACCGTGCGCACCTGGATCGCGGTGAGCCGCCGGGTGCTCTGGCCGGCCATCGGCTTTCTGGCCCTGGTGGTGGGGCTGGTGGTGGGCAACACCATCAAACTGTCGCTCCTGGACCGCCGGGACGAGGTGGAGATCCTGCACCTGGTGGGGGCCAGGCCCTGGTACATCCGGCTGCCCCTCTTGGTGGGCGGCTTCGCCCAAGGCCTCTGCGGGGCCAGCCTGGCCCTGGTGCTCCTGAAAATGGCCCAGACCGGGGTGCGCGAGATCCTGAACTTCCCGCCCCTGTTCATCCAGATCGGCTTCCTGCCCCTGGCCCAGGCCCTGGGCCTGATCCTGGCCGTGGGCCTGGTGGGCGCGGTGGGCAGCTACGTGGCCGTGCGGGACTAGTATATTTCTTCCTTGAATTTACTGCAAAACGGCCCGGGACTTGGCCAAGAGTTTATCCTCCACTGAATTCCCAGACAAGTTTCCTTTGAGAATATCAAAAAAATGTTCATGCCTATCCTTAGCATCTCCTATTATTACAGATGCGGACAGGAAAGATATATATGCACGATTTTCAATGTTATAGTAAGTCATGATGTAACCATGACGTGTGTATGCATGTTTAAAATCATCACTTAAAAGATTATCCCTTAACTCTTCATCAATTTGAGTTATAATGTATACAAATATGTTATTTACTTGAGGAATCCTTTGTCTAATCGATTTCGCATACTTACGACGAACCTGTGAAGCCGCATCTGCTTTTTCATCGACTGTGGCTCCCAGACCTTTGAATTCGACAACAACACAATCACACCCCTCTTTGCCTTCCGGACGATCATATTTGATAAAGAGATCCATTCGCTTTTGAGAATAAAAAATGTCATCTATCTCTCCATACAGATCACCAACAACATTTTTTACAATTGCTTCGCTAGCAAAATATGAGAAGCGCATAAACTTATCGTCCAGTAACCAAATACAATTTTCGAGCGAATACTGGACCTCGGTAGCAAATCGTCGGAAAAACAACGTATGCAGTAAGTCCTCAGATCGTTCATTATCTTCAACATACTTTTGTAGTTGATCTATAATAATACTCCGATACCAAAAATAATTTGCTAGGCTATTTTTCGCCTGTTCAGATGTTCTTCGTGCTATATCAACTGTAGCATCAACGATCTTCTCGTCAACCGGCTTTTTCTTTAATAGCTTCACAAGATCCTGTTTGACTCGATATTCTTTATCAAAATCAACATCATTGAGCTTCTTTAATAAATCGTGTTTAAAAATTCTCCCCATTGTACTAACAAGAATACCATTAATGTGTTCTTTATATACCGGATTCGCGTACTGAGGGTAAAGCTCTTCTATTTCATCTATTATTGCTTTGCGTTGCGTCAGGAAATCAGGAGCAATATCGTCATAAAACTCAACAATACAGCGTGAAACTTCTGCTTTTAATTGTGATTTAATGTCGTCTCCGTAAAGATTTTTTCCGTCTGGGATTAATATTCTATCGCGACCTTCGGTTGAAAAACGGCCTTTATTAAATAATTCAGCCTCAAGTAACAACCAATATTGTCCAGTAAACTGCGCAATAGGTGCGTGAACTGTGATCCCAAGGGCATCACTAAAATTTGACAATGTTCGCTCACCGGCAACGAATCCAGTCGAAACATTATTTTTAAAGCTAGTTTTTAGTTTTATACAATTTAAAATAAACATATGTGTATTATTTTCGAATGATATTTCAAATGTAAACTTTTTAACTATTGTTGGGATATCAGAATCTTCAATTGTAGCCCTTGATGAAACGGAATTGTCATCGCTTATTTCAATTACTATCTTTATTTTGACATTCTTCTCGTATTTTTTAAAAAGCATCAAGGCCATTTCTTTAATAAAATAGTGTTTTAACTGCTCCGCTTCGCATACAATTAGTGCATCACCACGGAAATCAGTCATGGTAACGCTTGTTACGTTGGCAGGCGCAGCACTAATTTCATTTATTTCGATGTCTGATCCTTTTCTTCCACTGGCAACTGAAAACAAAACACTTGAATATTTGGGGCCTATTTCAAAGGTGGACTTAACATTAACAGTGTCAAAATATTTAAACCAAGAAACCCTACCTATTCCTTTACCGCCCTGTTCTTTTTTATGATCAGAATGCAAATCGAAAAATGCGTCTATATTCTTATCTGTAAATCCATCACCATTATCAATAATTTCAACACGCTTTATTGTACCGGTGTCATAATATAATATTTTTACATCAATATTTGTTGCATTTGCCTGTATTGAATTAACGACAGCTTCGGAAATTGCTTTTTCAAACGGCACGCTCAATCGCGAACTGAAATTTGGGATATTAGCCGAAATTGTTTTGTGTATTTTCACTCTTGCCTACGCTTCTTTCAGCCGTTGCATAAATTGCGATCCTGGTCAGAGTAACGAACGAATCTTCGAGGAGAACCACTAATTGGCTTTCTCTGAATACAATTACACAATTAAAATTAGACGTTGCCACAGTAATTTGGAAACATAACTCTATTTGTGCAAAAGGGCAATGTATGTCATTTTTTTGGTGTCTTGCTACCCAGAACCTCGCTCCATCATAGAATCCTGTCTACTTCTTGGCCTTATCCCCTCCGCTCAAGCGCGCCACCACCACGTCCAGGCCCAGGGCGGCCACAAAGGACAACCCGCCCACCACCACAAAGAGGAAGATGTAGGCGGCCACCGGGGTCAGGCCCGGGGTGATGAGGGCCAGGCCGTAGGCCAGGATGGGCTGGTGCAGGAGATAGATGCCGTAGGAGCCCTTGGCCACGGCGGCCACCGGCCCGATCTTGCCCCAGGAGGCCACCCGGGGGTGGAAGAAGAGCACGAAGAAGATGAGCAGCACCACGCCCAGTTGCTGGATATGGCCCAGGGGCATGGCGGCCACGGCGGGCCCGCCGAACAGGCCAAGCCCAACGCCCAGGGCCGCGAAGCCGCCCACGAAGGCCAGAAAGGACGGGCAGGCGGGCAGGGAGGACCAGAAGGAGGCCCCCATCTCTCCGCGCGGACCCTGGTTCAGGGCGTGGGCCAGCCACATGCCCAGGGCGAATTCCGGCAGGCGAGCGGGCAGGTTGTAGTAGATGAGGAAATTGGCCATGCCCGCCAGGGAGTCGGGATTGGCTGCGGCCACGTTGGCCAGGAGCTGCCAGAGCCCGTAGCAGGCCAAGATGAGGAGCGGGGCGGCTTTGCCAGGTCCTATCCGGATGTACAGGCGCAGGATGAAGGGGAAGGCCAGGTAGAACTGGGCCAGGAGCCCGAGCCACCAGAAGGCCGGGACCAGGCCGTAGATCGTGGAGGGGGACACGGTCTGGAGAAAGACCAGGTGGGTGGAGAACCAGTACAGGGTCCCACCCGTGTCCGTGGAGGGCAGGACCAGGGCCACCAAGGTCCAGAGCACCAGGCAGACGTAGTAGGGCGGGCAGATGCGCAGGAACCGCTTGCGCAAAAACTCCTTGTACGGGAGTTGGGGCCGGGCCTGGGGTCCCAGATGGGGCCAGGCCAGCACCAGGCCGGTGATCACGTTGAAGCCCACCACGCTCAAGTTGCCCCAGCGCACCACCGAGCCGATCAGGCTGAAGGGCTCGGGCAGGATGGACCACAGGTGGAACCAGAAGACCCCGAGCATGCACAGGGCACGGATGGTCTCCACCTGACTCAAGGCCGCCGGATAGCGCTGGGGGTTGCTCATGGATGTTTCCTCCAAGTTTTTTGTGAGGTTAGCATGAAAACTCTGTATACGCCTTCGGACTCTGTGGCAACCCCCCAAAATAATAAGCGGCACGCTCCTTGCTAGATGTGTTCCGGGAACCTGTCATTGTCCTGAACCGTAAAGGCAATCGTCTGATATGATGGAACAAAGACCACAACTCAGCCCCTGGCGGAATTTCGACACGGCCCTGTCCCGGCCGGGTCGTTTCGCTACGTTGGGCCTGATTCTGGTCCTGCTCCTGACTTCCGGATGCACCGGGGCCAAGATCAACGCCCCGGCCTTGCGGGCCTTCAATTCCGAACAGGACCTGGCCTTTGTGGCCAAGCTGCCCAAAGGCCTGGAAGGCCCGGTCACCCTGCAACAGGCCATTTCCTTTGCCCTGGCCCACAATGTGGAGACCCAGCTGGCCGAGATGCAGCGGGCCATCCAGGAAGAGGCCCTGACCGGCAAACGCCTGAGCATGCTCCCCAGCCTCATGGCCGAATACGAGGTCAGCGGAAAATCCAAAAGCATCCCCGTGCGCGCCGAGGACCCGGACACCGGGGCCACCACGCTCGGCCCCTCCATCTCCCAGGACCGCACCACCCAGGACGTCAAAGTCACCCTGGCCTGGAACATCCTGGACTTCGGGGTGACCTATTTCAAGGCTCGCCAGAGCTTGAACCGCATCTCCATCATGGAGGAACAGCTCCGGCGGGCCAAGCAGCGCCTGGTCCTGGAAGTGACCAAGGCCTACGGCGAGGCCCTGGTGGCTGGCGAGGCGGCCGGGCTGTCCCGGGGACTTCTGGCCAAGCACGACGAAAGGCTGCGCACCATCCGGGGGGCCGGAACCCTGGGACCCGACCGCCGCAGGGAAGGACTGAAGAACGAAATTTTGACCATGGAGGGCATGAACGAGCTCTCCCGGCACGAGACCGAATACAAGACGGCCAAGGCCCGCCTGGCCCAGCTTCTGGGCCTGGCCCCGGGCGCGGACCTGACCCTGGTCCGCCTGGACACGGCCCGGCTCCCCGCGCCCATCGAGGAAACCATCCAGGCCCTGGAAAAAGAGGCCATCCTCAACCGGGCCGAGCTTTCGGAAAAGGACATCCAGGAGCACATCACGGCCGACGACGCCCGCATCGCCCTGGCCCGGCTCTTCCCCAGCCCGTCCGTGTTCCTGGGGTTCGAGCGCAATTCCAACAGCTTTCTGACCCTGAACAACTGGTTCTCCGTGGGCATGAACGTGTCCTGGAACCTCTTCGCCATTCCCCAGAACTTGAGCGACCGCAAACGGTCCGAGCTGGGCGTGGACGTGGTGCGCATGGAGCGCATGGCCCTGGCCACGGCCATCCTGGCCCAGGTGCATCTGTCCGTGCTGGGTTATGACGAGGCCGTGCGCCAGTATCTGGCCAAGGAGGACGTGGCCGCCAAGCGTCAGGCCTATGCCCAGGAGATGGAGACGGCCCTGGCCCAGGGCCAGGCCGATCCCGACCTGGTCCTGCGCGAGCGAAAAGCCGCCTTCCAGGCCCGGATCGAATGCGTGCGGGCCTACGCCACCCTGCTCACCGAGCGGGAGATGGTCTTCAACACCCTGGGCCGGGACCCCTACCAGGAGCGGGGCTACGCCGCCCTGCAAACCCCGGCCCTGGCCGCCGGACCGGACCCGGCCCCGGCGGGCCAGATTACGGCCAGCCCGGCCCTGGCCCAGGCCCCGATACAGGCCCCGGCCATGGCCCGGCCCGGCCGACCCGGCCTGGCGGCCATGAACGCGGCCTCGCCTGCGCCGGTCACAAGGCCTGCCACCACGCCTGTCACATCTTTGGCGGCCCAGGCTCCGGCCCAGGCCCAGCCCTCATCCCTGATACTCCCGGCCCAACCCTCGGCTCAGACAGTTCCGCCCGTCATCGTTCCGCCCGTCATCATTCCGGCGGTAGCCCAATATCAGCCCCAGCCCTGGCCTCCGGCGGCCACGACCCAGGCCAAACCCCGGACCTCGGTCCAGCCGAGCCTGGCCTACGTGGAGCAGGCCGGGCGCAAGGCCCTGGTCCTGAGCGGTCTGGCCCCAGGGGCTCAGCCCACCTGGTTCTACCTGGACGGCCCCGACCGTCTGGTCATTGACATCCCGGGCGCGCGCTACGACGGCCCGGCCAAGATCGCCAGCAGCGATCCGGGTATCCGCCAGATCCGGGTGGGCGAGCATCCGGGCAAGGTCCGGGTGGTCCTGGACCTGCGCACGGCCAAAGGGGTGGTCCCCCTGGTCACCCCCGCTGTGAACGGGATGAACATTTTCCTCGACAATTCAAGCGGTTTTCAGGCCTCCACCGGAACAGCAAACCCGGCTTGATTTTCATTTCCTCCCCGTGTAAAGAGAAGATGCGCTTCTGGCGCTGGAGGAATGGATGGGACCGGCCTCGTCGACCCAATTGCTTGATCGGGAATGGCTGTTGAACCGCTACCGCGGGGATATCGCCTTTGTGAAAGAGGTCTACCAGGTCTTCCTCCAGGATGCTCCGGTACGCATCCAGCGGCTGATCGAGGCCCTGGAGCAGGGGGACGCCGATGCGGCAGTGCCCCTGGCTCATTCCTTGAAGGGCATGCTCGGGACCATCGGGGCCTTGAGCACGTCGCAGCAAGCCGCGGAGATGGAACAGGCCGTCAGGGCCGGGGATTTCCCCAAGGCCCGGACTCTCATTGACCAATTGAGCGGACTGATGGACCGGATCGTCCTGACCATTCAGTCCGAGTTGGCCGAAACGCCCAACCTCTAGCCGCATTTCAACGGAGGTATGCCCGCCAGCAAGGTTTTTGTCTTGGCCTCAAAACGCTTGGGATCTTCCATCCCCTGGCCTTCCTATCTTAAGTCTGCCCGATCCTGAATGCCCGGAGGCATTGCATCTCCTCCGGAAAATACACACTCCTGGAAGCCCGAAGCGACCGACCAAAACCGGTCGAATCTTGAGCCATCTTAAAAACCTCCTTGCCCCTGGGCATCATCCCGCGACCTCGCCTCTTCCGACTGCCAACCCAGTCGAAGCGGGCCGCGAAAAAAAGGAGAACTCCATGTATAAATTCTTTTCCACCCTGGTCATCATCAGCCTGACCGCCTGGATTTATTTCCAGCAGCAGACCATCAACGACCTGAGCGAACAGCTCACCCACCAGCAGGAAAAGCTCCTTCAGGCCAAGGTCTCCCTGGACAAGGCCAAGGACGCCCATTCCCTGCTGCGCTGGTCCATCCGGGCCAATGTGGAGAAAATCACCAGCTCCCAGCCCAAGCGCACGGTCACGGTCACGGCCTATACCCCCCGGCCCGAGGAGACCGACGACTCCCCCAACGAGACCGCCTCCCAGAACCTGGTCCGCCGAGGCATCATCGCCGTGTCCCGGGACCTGTTCGACAACGGCTGGGTCTTTGGCCGCAAGGTCTTCATCCGCAACATGGGCATCTACACCATTGACGATTTGATGCCCCGGTCCAAGCAGAACCAAGTGGACATCCTCATGTTCGACCTGGACAAGGCTGTCGAGTTCGGCAAGAAGCGCATGGAGGTCTACCTTCTGGACGCCTAGAGCAATTAACTCTTGAAATAGTCTAGAAAATATGCTATGCTTCGTTCATGAGCATAGCAAGCCCTGAGATTCGCAAAATAGCGGTCGAGGCATACCTGGTTGGCAAAGCAACCCAGCAGCAACTTGCTGACATTTT
>CAILNX010000011.1 GCA_903835685.1 uncultured delta proteobacterium | reverse complement strand
CACTGCGGGTTGATTCCTCGAAGCTCGCTTCGTTTACTCTTGGTTTGAGGAGTCTGTTCTGGGCCTTATGCCTTTGATGCTCCGCAGCTTGCTGCGGGGTAGTTCACCTTTGAACTTGTAATCCCTTACTAATACCATCATCTGCTTCTTCATTAGACGGTTCCCATCGTTTATTTGCTAAGCTAGGAAGATATTTTGTCCCTTCAAGAACTAAGGGGATGTCATCGCATGCGTGGTCATTTTTTAATACACCTGTAAATTCAAAAACTGTAGAAAGACGCTGAAGTCCGTCTATTAGTTCCCAAACACCCTCGGCATTTTGGTAAACGAAAATTGGAGGTATGGGGATATTAAGAAGTAGAGATTCTATAAAACATGTTTTTCTTGATATGTCCCAGCGATAAAGCCTTTGAAAGTTCGGGTTTATTATCAGCTCATTCTCTTTGTATAAATTAATTAATTCACCTATGGACATGTCGTACCCATCTGAAACAATTTCTTGTCTTGCTTCTGCTATCTCTTGTTCAAGTGCCATGGGTTCCACCTTCGGTCGATAAAGTTGTATTGTGTTTATGTATTTACTTGTTTGCAAATATTTCATATCCCTGTTTCTTGTTATGGTCAACCCACCACGGGCCTGCACATGCACGAGGTGGGCAAACTCATCCGGGTGCTCCAGCAGTTGGTGGACAAGGGCGCGGGCGTGGTGGTCATCGAGCACAACACCGACGTGGTGGCCAGCGCGGACTACGTGTTCGACCTCGGCCCCGGCGGCGGCGACTCCGGCGGCCTGATCGTGTCCCAGGGCACGCCCGAGGAGATCATGGCGGATAAGAATTCGGTGACGGGGAAGTTCCTCAAATAGGGTGGGGCGAGGAGGCCGGACATGAGCGGGAAGAAATCGGGGGTCATCCTGCGCCAGGGCTACGAGCCCGGGGCCATTGGCCGTATCGTGGAGTTGCACGGCCGCTACTACGACCGGGTCTGGGGGAGCGGCGCGGCCTTTGAAATATTGATCGCCCGGGAAGTCAGCGAATTTATCGAGCACTACGACCCGGACCAGAACCTTCTGCTCACCGCCCACCAAGGCGGGGCCATGATCGGCTCCCTGGCCCTGGTCGGGCGCACTCCGGAGCCGGGCCGGGCGCAGCTCCGCTTCTTCATCGTGGATGAGGCCTGTAGGCGTTGCGGCGCGGGCAAGGCCCTGCTCGACGCGGGCCTGGCCTGGTGCCGGGAGCGCGGTTTTTCCGGGGTCTTCCTGTGGACCGTGGACAACCTGGCCGAATCCCGGCGCATGTACGAACGGGCCGGGTTTGCGGTCACGGAGCGCGTGCCGGATGCCCGCTACACCGCGCTTCAGGACACCCTCAAGATGGAGCTGGATTTTTCGGAGTGACCCTGGCCCCGGGGGCGTTCGGATCGAGGCCCCGAGAGGAGGGAAGGGGGACCTGGGAATCCCACGCCGTGGAACCGTGGGCACGGTCATGGCTGATGGGTGGCGGGGATTCCCAGGCCGAGTTCCCCAATTTGAAGGGCTCTTCAGGCCGACGGGCAGAGACGCCTAGTGCGCCGTTCCGGCGGCCTGCAAGCCGAAATTCCGGCCGGTGAAGGGCAGGGCCTCGGGTTTGAAGACCAAGTCCCTGGGATAGTCCCGGACCTCCACCGGGGTGGCCAGGAGTTTCCACTCCCCATGGGCCGTGGTTTCGATCACGGCGTTGACCGCCTCGATCAGGCTGTCCACGTCCTCCTCGGGGATGACCAGGCCCAGGACGACCTTGCGCGGGCATTCCGCCAGGTATTCGGCCCCCCGGTAGGTCTGGGTGCGGACCCCTTCCCGGCTGCACATCTCCGAAGCGGTGATCATGACTTCCGTGTTGAACCGGGTCATCAAGGCAGATTTCACTCCATCAAACGCTTGGGCAGGAATGATCATTTCCACTTTTTTCATGTCCATGGCCTCGCATGCAGATGTTTCATGGTTGTCCATCCGAAGATAGCCGCCCGAATGCGCCTCCTGACTGCGCTCTATGGGCGCGCAACGTCCCAGACAGAAGCAACCGGCATGCCAAAGGGCGGGCAGGGTGGCCGTTTCGGCCAAGCCTCTTTTTCGTGGTGTCCAACCCACTGCCGCGCAAGGATATTATCATTCGGATTGGTTGATGCTCCCGGCCTTGGCCTTGGGCGCGGCCAGAGCAGTCGGACCAGCCGCCCTTGCATTCTGCAACCCAGGGGCCGAGAGGGCCATGCATTTTGCGGGAAATCCCGGGGCGCAACTCAAGGGGCCGGGCGCAAAAAAGCCCGCGCCAAGCCTCTTCAGCTCAGCGCGGGCGGGGTTGACGGTCATTTGCTATCAGATGCGGCAGGAGCAGCCCGCCTCGCAGTAGTTGCGTACGAACTGCCCGACCTGCACGCCCAGATGCAGGCATTCGCCACGGTCCAGGCAGTCATCGGCGTCCTGACGGTCCACCAGGGTCCGACCGCGCTCGGAACCCTTGGAGAAACTCAAGCTCAGGGCGTCGTTGGCTTGGTCCACGTCTACGCCCACATCCAACCCAAAACGGTCTATCTCCGGATAAAGGCCAGAAATCCTGGCCAGGAGAGCATCATTACGCGCGTTCATGATCTCGACCTCACTATTGAAGTTCCAACTTGCGTCGCTCAATAGGTAAGACCGATTTCAGACAAAGCAAGACGGGTCGGTCGGGCGGGTCGGGATAAAAAACCGCCCGCGCCAGGGCCATGGCGGCCGAGCGCGGGCGGGTTCCCCTCAGTTTGGGCAGGCTCAGCAACAGCAGGCGCAGTCCGACTCGCAGACCTCACTCACGCACTCCACGATCGGCGCCCCGAACGAGACGTACTCGTATCCCCCGAAGCATTCCACGCCGCCCGGGCCTGCCGAAGCAGACCGTCCCTCGTCCCTGCCACCGCAGGAGCACGCGTTCGCGTCCTCGTCGCAGGGATCGCACCGTACTTCCACCAGATTCAGACCGCACCGGTCCATCTCCACCGAGGCGCACCCAGCGTCGGCCTGACGAATATCATTTCTGGATCTCATGTCTGTACCCTCCTGTCGGCAATGCTGCCGAACATAATCTATAGTAGGACCGGCAGCGCCAAAATCAATGGCTGGGGTCCCTGTCGGGGATGCGGCCCAGGATTTGATCAGGGCGGCGTGCAGCGACACCCTTGATTTTTTTCCTCAATTCCTTATTTCTGAATCAGAGCACGAAAGCGCCCGGCACGATCCAAGGAGGTCCTCATGCCCCCCACGGTTCAGGAACTCCTGGCCCTGTACCCCCCGGGATTCACGGTCCATGAGCCCGGCCGCGTGGTCACGGACACCACCGAGTTCCACAACATCACCTCGGGCGACGTCATCGCCGCGGGCGGGCAGCACTACCTGGTCATCCGGGACGAGGCAGAGCGGCGTTTCGGCATCGAGGACCCCAAGTTCTGGGTCAAGCGCTGCATCTGCCTGGAGAACCGGGAGAGCAAGATATTGAAACTGGTGTTCCACGAGAGCTTCCCCATGCAGATCGGGGACATGGAGGTGGCCTGCTACCGCAGCCCGGACAAGGAGTCGCGCATCCTGGACCTGGTCCAGGGCGACTGGCGGTTCATGCAGGGCTTCACCGTGCGCGACGAGGCGGGCAACAACGTCCGCGTCCTGGAGATGATCCGGGGCCGCCGCCTGGACCTGGTGGTGGACGCCATCGAGGCGGACCACCGCTCTTACGTCCGGGAGCACCTGCCCGGGCTCCTGGAGCAGTACCTGGGGTCCTGCGAGGCCATCGGCCTTTTGCACGCCCACGGGGAGAAGCACGGGGACATCCGCCGGGACCACATCTGGCACGAGTACGGCACGGGCCGTTACCGCTGGATCGATTTCGACTACACCTTCGACTACGTGGAGAACCCCTTTGGCCTGGACCTCTTCGGCCTGGGCAACATCCTGCTCTTTTTGGTGGGCAAGGGCATCCGCTCGGCCCAGAACCTTTCCCCGGAGGAGTCAGCCCTGCTGGACCCCGGGGACTATTCCCTCATGTACGGCTACCGGGTCATGAACGTAAGGAAGCTCTATCCCTACCTGCCCCGGGCCTTGAACGACGTGCTCATGCACTATGCCGTGAGTTCCGAGGTGTACTACGAGACCGTGGACGAACTGCTGGACGATTTGCGGCCCTGCCTGGACCTGCTGCCCAAGTGCTGAAGGAGGCGCGTCATGGATTTCAAGAAGATACTGGTGGCCGTGGACAAGAGCGAGAACGCCGACCGGGCCGTGGCCTACGTGGGCGAGATCATCCGGGACGCCGAGGGCTTCTGCATCGAGCTTTTGGCCGTGAACCGGCCGCCCCAGCGGGACCTGTTCCCGGATCAGGCGGCCTGGGAGGCCCAGGCCCAGGAGCAGACGCGCCAACTTGAGGCCGCCCTGGAAAAGGCCAAGGACATCCTCCTGTCCTTTGGCACCAACCTCAAGTGCATCAGCATCCGGATCATGGACAGCACGGACCCGAGCATCGCCCGGCCCATCCTTGAAGCCCAGCGCGAGGGCGAATTCGGCACCGTGGTGGTGGGTCGCCGGGGCGTGCCCAAGAGCGAGGAGTTCCTGTTCGGCAGCGTGTCCAAGCGCCTGGTCACCGAGGCCCGGGGGTTCACGGTCTGGGTGGTGGAGTAGGGGGCTCCGTCCTTCCCTTTTCCCCCGAACCGTCGTAAAAACCCGGCCTGCGGCGGCCAACCTCCGTCGCGCACATCCCATCTTTCGGAGGCGCGCCATGGAAACTAGTCTGGACAAGGCCCGGGTGCTCATCGAGGCCCTGCCCTACATCAAGGAATTCTCCGGCCAGACCATCGTCATCAAGTACGGCGGCAACGCCATGATCGACGAGAATCTGAAACGGGCCTTTGCCCTGAATGTCATCCTCCTGAAATACATCGGGATCAATCCGGTGATCGTGCACGGCGGCGGCCCCCAGATAGGCAAGGTCCTGGACAAGTTCGGGATCACCTACCAGTTCCGCGAGGGCTACCGGGTCACGGACGACGCGGTCATGGACGTGGTGGAAATGGTCCTGGTGGGCAAGGTGAACCAGGAGATCGTGAACCTGATCAACCTGCACGGGGGCCGGGCCGTGGGCCTTTCGGGCAAGGACGGCTGGCTCATCCAGGCCCAGAAGATGGAGGTGGCCATCGACCACGACGACGCCCCGCCCGAGATCATCGACCTGGGCAAGGTGGGCGAGGTCACGCACATCAACACGGCCGTGATCCGCTCCCTGGAGAGCGAGGGCTTCATCCCGGTCATCGCGCCCGTGGGCGTGGGACCTGGCGGCACCACCTACAACATCAACGCCGACGGCGTGGCCGGGGCCATGGCCGCCGCCCTGGGGGCCAAGAAGCTCATCCTGCTCACGGACGTGGCCGGGCTCCTGAACTCCGCAGGCCAGCTCATCTCCTCCATGACCCGCAAGGACGCGGCCATGGCCATTGGCAACAAGACCGCCACCGGCGGCATGATCCCCAAGCTGAAATGCTGCATCGAGGCCGTGGAGTCCGGCGTGGAAAAGGCCCACATCATCGACGGCAGGCTGGAAAACTGCATTTTGCTTGAGTTGTTCACCCGCCACGGCATCGGCACCGAGATTACCCGCTAGACATCCCCTGAAAAGGGGTTCCAAGGGGGCGCGCCCCCTTGGCCGCCGGAGGCACCCGGGACCCCGGCCCCGGGGTACGTCCCGGGCCACACACCGACAAGGAGAACAGGACATGAAAGCCATAGCCCTGGTGGGCACGAAGAAGACAGGCAAGACCGCCCTGGGCCTGGCCCTGGTGCGGGAACTGCTGTCGCGCGGGGTGCGGGTGGCCGTGGCCAAGCACACCCAGCACCATTTCGACCGGCCGGACACGGACACGGCCCGGTACGCGGAACTCGGGGTGCAGGTCATCGGGGTCTGCCCCACGGAGAGCTTCGTGCGCTGGCCGTCCGAGCGGTTCTTGCCGGACCTCATTCCGCTGGTGGACGCGGAGGTCCTGGTGGTCGAGGGCGGCAAGGATCTGGGCTGGCTGCCCCGGGTCATTTTGTGCGACGACCCGGACAAGGCCCGCAGGCTGGGGCCGGAGCTGGCCCTGGCGGCCTGGACCGGCAGCGAGGACTTAAGGCCCGTGGCCGGGACGCCCGAGGTGGGCAGCCTGGAGATGTTGGCCGATATGGTCCTGTCCCAGGGGTTTTTGCTGCCGGGCTTGAATTGCGGGGCCTGCGGCCGGGCTGACTGCCGGGGACTGACCGAGGACATCGTGGCTGGGCGGGCCACGCCCGGGGACTGCCAGGCCACCGGGCAGGTGGTCAGCGTGAGCGTGGCCGGGCATCCCCTGGCCTTGAATCCCTTTGTGGCCCGGATGATCGGGGCCGGGATCGTGGCCCAAATGGCCACCCTGAAGGGATTCGTGCCCGGGGACATCGAGATTTCCATCAAGGGGGCGGGGCAGTGAGCGAGCGGTTTTTCCGGGTCCTGTCGCGGGCAGCCTTTGAGGACCTGCTGCGCTCCTTTGCGCCGCTTTCGGCCCGGGACACGGCCCTGGATCAGGCTCACGGGCTGGTGCTGGCGGCCGACGTGCTCTCGGCCGAGGACCTGCCGGTGGGCGACCGCTCCTGCATGGACGGGTACGCGGTGCGGGCGGCCGACCTGTTCGGGGCCACGGACTCGAACCCGGCCTATCTGGAGCGCGCGGCGGATTTGCCCATCGACGTGTTCCCGGATTTCGACCTGACCCCAGGGACCTGCGCCCGCATCGCCACAGGGGGATTTCTGCCTCGGGGGGCTGATGCGGTGATCATGGTCGAGCATACCCACGAGATGGGCTCGGGCACGGTGGAGATGCGCAAGAGCCTGGCCCCGGGCGAACAGGTCATGCGCCAGGGCGAGGACGCCAGAGCCGGAGGCCTGGTCCTGCCTGCCGGGCGGCGGTTGCGCGCCCAGGAGATCGGGCTTCTGGCCGCGCTCGGCCAGACCCGGGTGTCGGCCCACGCCAGGCCCCGGGCAGCCATCCTGTCCACGGGCGACGAGCTGGTGCCGGTGGACCAAAAGCCCCGGCCCGGGCAGATCCGGGACGTGAACACCCTGACCCTGTCCGCCCTGGTGGCCGAGGCCGGGTTCACGGCCCTGCCTCTGGGGCTGACTCCCGACGATCTGCCTTCGTTGACCAAGGCCCTGGAGCAAGCGCTGGCGGCGGCTGACGCCGTGTTCATTTCCGGGGGCAGCTCCGTGGGCGTGCGGGACCTGACGGTTGCGGCCATGGAGGCCCTGCCGGAGGCCGAGATTTTGGCCCACGGGGTGGACTTGAGCCCGGGCAAGCCCACGCTCCTGGCCCGGGTGGCGGGCAAGCCGGTCCTGGGCCTGCCCGGCCAGGTGACCTCGGCCCAGGTGGTCATGCTGGTCCTGGGCCTGCCCCTTCTGGCCCATCTGGCCGGGGACGCCCGGGCCTTTGACCCGGGTTTAAGGCCCGTGCGCCAGGCCGTGCTGGCCCGCAACCTGGCCTCCAAGCAGGGCCGGGAGGACTATGTGCGGGTGCGCCTTCAGGAGCGGGCCGGGCAATTGCCCCTGGCCCACCCCCTGCTGGGCAAGTCCGGGCTCCTGCGCACCCTGGTGGAGGCCCAGGGCCTGACCGTGGTCCCGGCCCCCACCGAGGGGCTTGTGGCCGGGACAGCCGTTTCGGTCTGGCTCGTGTAGGGGGAAGCCGGGGAAAAGCCCGTACACTTCAGGCCGGCAGGCCCTTGGGCGGCAATTATCATTGCCCCCGGCTCCCGGGCATGGGAAGAGTGGGGGAGGAGCGAACATGAGCGCTGAAGACGACAGCCATTCCTTTCTCAAGGATCTTCGCCTGTTGGTGGTGGAGGACGACAATCTGACCCTGCGCGGGGTGCTCGGGGTCTTGACCCCACTCATGGGGGAGATCCTCGTGGCCCGGGACGGCCAGGAGGGGCTCTTCGTGTTCGCCCGCAGCCGCCCGGACATCCTGTTCACCGACGTGATCATGCCCCGCATGGACGGCCTGGCTCTGGTCAAGGCCGCCCGGGAGATCCGGCCGGACACCCCGGTGATCGTGGCCACCTCCTTTGACAACGCCGAGCTGCTCAAGCAGGCCATCTCCCTGCGCGTGGACGAATACCTGGACAAGCCCATGTCTCCGGAACGGATTCTGGAGGCCGTGAGCCGCCAGGGCCTGCGCGTGGCCCGGCGCCGGGCCGAGGAGGCCAGCCAGCGCCTGCACGATCTCATGCTCGCGGGCCTGCCCTTTCCGGCCGTGCTGGCCGACACCCGGACCATGACCCTCTTGTCCGTGAACACCCCGGCCGCCCATCTGGGCATGAAGCAGGGCGGCCCTTGCGCCGAGCCTTTTTTCCCCCCGGAGGTCCGGGAAATCCTGGCCCAGGTGGAGGCCCGCTACTACGGCGGGACCCAGGAGCGGGGCATGGACCTGACCGCCCTGGCCCGCTGCTGGTCCCTGTCCTGGACCCCGGTGGCCCCGCGCACCGTGCTCTTCCTGGCCATGGACGTGACCGAGCGCCGCCGGGCCGAGGAGGAGTTGCGCCGGGCCAAGGAGGACTACCGCTCCATCCTGGACAACGCGCCCATCGGCGTGTACCGGGCCACTCCCGAGGGCCGCTATCTGATGACCAACATCCGCTTGGCCCGGATATACGGCTACGAATCGGCCGAGGAGCTCATGTCCACGGTCACGGACATCGGCGCCCAGATTTACCTGAATCCCGACGAACGGGCCGAACTCATGACCCGCCTGGCGGCCGAGGGCTGGGTCGAGCGCCATGAATGCCGAGCCAAGCGCAAGGACGGCGCGATCATCTGGGTCGCGCGCAGCACCCGGGCCGTGCGGGACGAGGCCGGCCGCATCCTCTACTACGAGGGGTTCGTCCGGGACGTGACCAAGCTCAAGTCCCTGGAGAACTTGAAGGAGGACGTGGACCGGGTCATGCGCCACGACTTGAAAACCCCGCTCAATGCGGTCATCGGCTTCTCCCACCTGCTGGCCGAGGACGCGACCTTAAGCGAGGACCAGGTGGAGATGGCCCGCATGATCCGGGAGTCCGGATACCGCATGCTGGACATGATCAACCTTTCGCTGGACCTCTACAAGATGGAGACCGGGACCTATAAGTCCCATCCGGCCCAGGTGGACCTGGTGGGCGTGGTGCGCAAGATATTGGCCGAGATGCGCGACACCGTGGCCACCCGGGGCGGGGTCGTGGCCCTCTTGGACGGCAAGGTTCCGGTGGAGCCGGACAGCGTGTGCCTGGCCATGGGCGAAGCGCTTTTGTGCTACACCATGCTGGCCAACCTGCTGAAAAACGCGGTGGAGGCCTCCCCGTCCCAGGCCGACGTGACCGTGACTTTTGGCCGCGCGAACGGCTGGGCCACGGTGGCGGTGCACAACCAGGGCCGGGTGCCTGCCCAGGTGCAAGAGGCCTTTTTCGAGAAGTACGCCACCTACGGCAAGAGCCAGGGCACGGGCCTGGGCACCTATTCCGCCCGGCTCATCGCCCGGACCCAGGGCGGGGACGTGTCCATGACCACCTCCGAGGCCGCGGGCACCACCGTGACCGTGCGCCTGCCCGAGACCACGGGCCTGCCTACCGAATAGCCCTGCCTTCTATCCCAGCAGATTCACCAGCCGGTGTTTTTTGGCCAGGTCCACCTCCTGCCCCGGGGGGGGCAGATAGGCGTTCTCCAGGCTGGACCGGGACACGACCTGGGCCGAGAGGTCCTTGTTCAGCATGTCCTGGGTGGTGGCCCGCCAGGAGGTGAGCAGCCCCTGGTCCCCTTCCAGGGCCGAGCGGACGGCGGTCGGATTACCGGCAGCCGAGGCCAGGAAGGTCTCGGCGTCCACGGACAGGAGCTTCCTGGCCCCCCATTCCTTCAGGCCCATGGAAGGTAAACCCACCTGGTTCTGGACCAGGGGGGCGCGCAGACGATCGGACAGGGGGGCCTGGCCCGCGTCCGTGCGCAGGAGGTCCTGGTTGGAGAGCAGGAAGGAGCGCAGGTCGCTGTAGCTGGCGGCCACGTCGCTTACCGTTGTGGACAGCCGGTCTAGGGCCGTGGTCACGGTCAGGGGCAGGGGCTTGACGAAGCTCGAATCCAGGCTGACCTCAAGTCGGCCCTGGTCCAGGGAGAACACCCCGGGCGCGCGGGTCTGGGTCCGGCCGTTCACGGCCATGACCGCGTCGGACCCAGGCCAGACCGCAGCCAGCTTGAGGGCCGAGAGCAGGTTGTCCGAGGACAGGGACCCGCCAGCGGCCTGGGTCTGGCCCCCGCCGGTGACGGTCAGGCGCTCGCCGATCTTGGGGTCCTGGGCCTGGCCGCTCAGGGCCACGCCTTCGGTTTTCGGGTAATATTCCGGGTCCGTGACCAAGCTGGAGAAGCGGGACACGGACTGGATGTCCATTGTGCCCAGGCCCGTGCCCGAGATGGCCCGGGCCGCGGTTTTCAGCACGTCCTTCCAGGTCTCACCGGCCGACACCAGCACGCTCACATCGTAGCTCCTGGTCCCCATGGCCACGGTCAGGCCGTACTGGCCCGGGGACAGGGTCGTGGCTGCCCGGGGGTCGAAGCTGGCGCTCTGGATGGTGGTGGGGCGATAGACCGAGAGGCCTTGCAGGGAGGTGCTCCCGGTACTGGCCGGGCCGGAAGGGTCACGGGTGGCCGTGAGGTCCAGGGAGTCCAGGAGAAGGCCCTGGCCGTTCTGCAGGGAGAGGGCGCTGGTGTCCCGGGCCGGGTTTAAGTCCACGGTCAGGACGCTGTCCGTGGGGGAGCCCGTGGCCCGATTCGAGGACGGATTCTGGCCCGCAGTCACCTCATTGACAACCTGGGCCTGGATGGGGAGCTTGCTCTGGTTCACGGCCTGGGCCACCTTGGCCAGGACCTGGTCGTTGGTGTCGTTTCTGCCCACGTTCACCGTGAGGGTGTCCGTGTCCTGGCCCAGGCTGGCCTTGATGGTGTAGCCCCCTGGGGCCAGGTCAGTGGGGTCCGCGCCCTTGAATCCCCTGGAGACGAACCGGGAGTACGGCTGGGCCTGGTCCGTGGGCTTGATTTCAGCCGTAACCTTGCCCTGAAGGTCGGCCGAGGGGAGCACCAGCCTGGCCCGGGCCATGGAGTCCGAGTCCGTGGGCCAGACAAAGGAGGACAGGGCGCGGTCAAAGGCCTTGAGCTTGTTCTCCAGGGTCACGGCCAGGGCGGGCCGGGCGCTGGTCAGGCGTTTTTCGGCCAGGTCCCGGTTGGCGTCGTCGGCCACGGCCACGGTCGAGGCATTGACCGGCACGGGCGATGCGGACTTGGCCCGGATGGTCTCGCCGGTCTGGTCAACCTCAAGGGGCGGGGTGCTCGCGGCGTTTACGGTGATGGAGGTCATCCGGGTCCCCGGGGGAGTAGCAGACCTGCTCCATGCACAGCCCCCGGGCCGGGGCCGTGGCGGGCGCGGCTTTCCTGTCCCCCTCGGAGATCAGGGATCGGACGAGTTCGGGTTGAACTTTACCCCAGCCCACGGCCGCCAGGCATCCGGCGATGTTGCGCACCATCTGTTTGAGGAACCCGTCGGCGCAAATGCGCAGCACGGCCTCGTCCGGTTCGCAGCCCGCGAACAGCCCGCAGGAGAACACCTCGCGCACGGTGTTCTCTATGTCCGTGCCGGTGTTGCGAAAGGCCGCGAAATCGTGGCGGCCCACGAACAGGGCCGAGGCCTGGGCCATGGCCGCGAGATTCAACGGGCCGGTGCGCCAGACGTAGCGGCGGCGGTGGGGCAGGGTGATGGCGGCCTGGCTGAAGGTGTAGGCGTAGGTCTTGGACCGGGTCAGAAACTGGGCGTGGAAGCCCGGGGACGCGGGGCGGCTGTCCAGCACGCGCAGGTCTCGGGGCAAATGGCTGTTGAGAATCAGGTGCCAGGGCAGATCGGCCCTGTCCTGGGGCACGTCCATGTGGGCCACCTGGGCCTTGGCGTGCACCCCGGAATCCGTGCGGCCCGAGGCCTGGACCACCACCCGGACCCCCAGGATTTTTTGGAGCACGGCCTCCAACTCACCCTGCACCGTGCGTTGCCCGGGCTGGAACTGCCAGCCGAAAAAGTCCGTGCCCTCGTAGGCCAGGGTCAGCCGGATGCGTGAGCGGCCCGGGGCCGGGCCATGGCTATTTTCCAAAGGGAATTTGCAGCTTGGTCAGGGCCTCGGACAGGGTGGCGGCCTTCTTGGGATTGACAAAGGTGAGCACCTCGCCCGCCTGCTGGCCGCGCATGCCCGACAGAATCTTGACGGCCAGATCCTCGTCCAGGGTCTCGATGACCGTGGCCGCCTGCTTGGCCTTCATGCTCGAATAGACCTCCACTAAATGCTTGATCTTCTGGTCCTTCATGACATTGGCGTCTTCGAGCATCTTGCGGATGCTCTTTTCCGTGGAGGCCAGCTTGGCCAGCTTGATGTCCAGGTCCCCTTCCAGGGTCTTCAGGGACTGCTCCTTGCGCTGCAGCTCCTCTTCCCGGCGCTTCAAAGCCTTCCAGTCGTTCTCGGCCGGATTGCCCACGGGGGGTGCCTGGGTGGCGTTGGACGTGGTCTGGGAGGGGGGCGGGGTCTGGGCCTGGGCCGAGGCCGGGGACAGGGGGGAGTCGGTTTGGGTCTGGGCGGGGGCCTGAGCCGGGGCAGGCTGGGCCTTCTCGGCCTCGGCCTTCTTGTCCTTGGATTTCTTGGCTTTGGCGTCAGGCTTTTGGCCCTTGTCCTCGGCGGCCTGGGCCTCGTCGGGCTCGAGCTGGGCCACGGGCGCGGACAGCCCGTTCAGCACCCGGGCCACGGGCTCCACCTTGAGTCCGGCCATGAGCCCCAATTTCAGCAGGGCCAGGACCAGCAAGCCCCCGAAAATCCTAGAGAGTTTCAGGTTTATGCCGGAGCGCGGAGTTTTCGTCGAATTCTTTCTGCTCGCTGAGCTCTTCATGGAGGGTATGCCTCTTGGCCTGTTTTTCCTTGAGTTTTTCCAAAAGCTTGCGTTCCGTGGACCGCCGGATGGCCTCGTTGCGGCATTGTTGCAATTTGAGGGCCAGCCGGGCCTGCTCTTCCAGGGCCAGGGCCAGGTCCTGCTCCAGGCGCTGCTCGTAGAGCCGGTGCAGCCAGAGGTCGTGGGCGTTGAACTCGCCCTTGCGCTCGGCCCCCATCTGGTCGTGCTCGATGAGCTTTCGCCGCAGGTCGTTGGCCTTGGCGGTCTGGACATTCAGTTCGCGCTCGGCCGTGGCCACGGCCATGCGGGCCTGGTCCTCCACCTGGCGGCGGTATTCCAGGACCTTCTCCAGCTTGAAGCGAAACGGCTTGGGCATGTCCCCCCATGCCACGAAACCTTAAGGGGGCGCAACCGGGCGGGGGAGGGCCGGGAACGTCCCCGCTCAGCGGGGCCAGACCGCCGTCTCCAGCACCCGCAAGGTCTTCCCAGGATACAGCCCGGCCCCAAGTCCAACCAATGGCGCAAAATCCGGGGGCTGGACCCGGGTCCCGTTCCCGCCCGCCTCGACCACGGCAATGAAGGCCTTCCAGGGGTTGAAGCCCACCACGTAGGTGGTCACGCCGTCCTCTTCGGTGCTGCCGTCCCTGCCAACAGGATCGTTGAAGTAGGGCACCTCGTATTCCAGCATGGCGTAGGCGTCCGGGCCGGGCTGGTCCGGGACCTGGAGCCAGCCCTGCTCCCGCCAGCGGCACAGTTGCCCTGTCTCCCACACGGCCCGCTTGCCGGTTGCGGGGTCGGCGACGACAAAGACGCGGGTGTCCGCCGGGACGAAACAGCGTTGGAACTCTTCCAGGTCGTACACATGGGGTATTTTCCGGGCCACGATCTCGTAGGTGTTTTTCGGCGGCGGGACGAAGTCCTTGGGCTTGAACTGTTTGGTGAAGGCCCAGGCCGATTCGGGATGCACCATGGCCACGACGGCGTACGAAGTGAAGGAGGAATGGGTCGTGTTGGTTTGACTGAGTTCGTACGCAGCGGTCTCGCCGGCCGGATGGTTGACGTCAAGCCTAAACGGCCGCCCTGCGGTCCAATGGTCGTATTCATCCGGCTTAACATAGGTGGAGAGGATAAACCCCGTCCATGGATTCAAGTACACGTTGACCGCCGTTTCGTGGCCACGGAGTTTCAGACCCGAAAAGGCCTCCTGTCTCCCTGTGAACTCCACGATCTGGAGTTCGGCCTCGCGCCAGGGGCCGCCCTCGGGGACGAGGTATACGGCGCGCTGCGGGTGGGCCACGCCCGCCTGGCTGGCCGCCAGGGCCACGATGTTCCTGGTCTGATTTCCATTTGCCTCACGCAACACGAACAGGTCCGTGGCGCAACCGGGCGGGGTGATCTTTTCCTCTTCCAGGTTGTGCCCCTCCAGCCCTTGCGGGGCGCGTTGCAGCACCGGCACGTGCTTCAGAAACGAGGACGGCAGTTCCCAGGACACCTTCTTCATGTCAAAGGCTTCGGCCCGTTTGCCGTTGAACATCACGAAATAGGTGGTGTTGCCCGTCGGCCTTTCCGCAGTGACTTCAAAGGAATGGTGGAGGCTAAACGTGGTCCAACCGGACTGGTCCACCCTGGACACCCACCGATCAAAGCGCCAGGTGACGCTTGGATCAAGCATGTACACCCTGTCCATCGTGAATTCATGGTCCCCCACGGGAATGAACACGGCCTTGCTCTTGTTCTGGCCGATTCCCGCGTACGGCCAGTTGGTCGTCATGATGGGGTTGGTATATCCGATTTCAGCCGGGGGCCAGAAAGACTCGTGGCCCGTCACGGCAGCCTCGATCACTTCATTGGCCGGGCGCAGGAGCCAGGCCTGGGCGGGGGAGGGGAAAAGGACAGTGGAAACAAGAAATAATACAATATAAATTAAAGTGGTTATCTGGCGAATGGGCATTGAATTGCCTCCTGATCGACCCCGGCCGCGAGGGCGACCGGGGCGGTTACGTTTGCCTCTGCTGTGAGAGTTAAAAGCCCAGATGCCAATGATTCATGTGTTGTTTTTGCTGCGCTGGAGTTCCCGACGGGGAATCCTTCCATCCTTTGTCAACTCGTTCTTCAAGCCCGTTCGGCCCCCATACTTTTTTCACGCCGGGCACCTTCTTTAAATCCTCGGTGATGGCTCCTTGTTCTTCTTTCGTCATGTCCAACGGCGACTTTCCGTTCACCCTATTAATATCGACTGCATTTCCAGTCGTGTGTGCACCTGTGCCACTCCCGCCCGCTGCGATATCTTCCGCCGGTGTGCGGTACGTGCTGGAAATCCCCAGTTCATACTTCCCGTCCGTATCCTTCTGGAACTGCTCCAGCCCATTCGTCACTTCCGGGCGCACCGGGCGGTCCACCTTCGGATCGACCGTCACGTTGGGAACGCGGATTTGTTGCCCTTCGTAAGGGACCTGGACCGGAAGTTGTTCGCCAGGAGCTTTCTTGTCGCCTCCCTCCCCAGACACCCCCCCGATAGACCCGCCCCCGACCCCGCCACCGCCGAGCCCTTGGCCCGTGCCGATCTGGTCCGCCTGTTTCGGCGCGTCCCCGCCCCCGGTCTGATCGGCAGGCGGTTCGGTCGTGTCCTCTTCGGGCAGGGTGGTGGTTTCCGTGGTGGCCTCGGGCGCGGTTTCGACCACAGGTTCGGTTGCAGGTTCGGGCATCGGTTCGGGCATCGGTTCGGGCATCGGTTCGGCCACAGGTTCGGCCGTGGGTTCGTTCGTCGGCGCCTGCTCCAAGTCGGAGAGGGGGATGTCGTCTCCCGAGGTCGGGGTTGCCGGGTCTTGGGCGTCAAGGGCCACAAGGTCCTCGGGGGCCAGGTCGGCCTGGGCGGCCTTGCGGCCCTTGCCCCAGCTCTCCGCCTTGGCCCAGACCGACCAGTCAATGTACCCGGGCAGGTATTCCCAGCCGTGCGGCTGCCTGGGCCAGACCCGGGGTTGATACCAGGAGTCCAGGCCCGGGTCCTGGCTCTCGACCGGGCTGCCCGGGTTCAGGCCCGAGTCCTGCTCTTCGCTCATATCCGGCATCGGTTTCTTCTCCTGGCCCGGGGCCTCGTCCGGCGCTTGGTCAGGAGCCCCGTCGAAACCGCCGCTCGTGTCCGTGTCCGGGCTGGAATCCAGGGAGCCGGGGTCCATTTCCCCGGAATCCAGGGGGCTTAAATCATTGGCCCCGAAATCGCTCTCCCCGACATTCTCAACACTTAAATCCTCCGCGCCGCTTGATTCGTTCAGCCAATCGTCCATGTGTTTTCTCCGTACCGCTGTTTCTGGTTGCTGGCAAGAAAAATGCCTCAGCACATACCGCATGCCTGATAACAGGCCCAGGCCCAGTTTGGCCCGGACCCGGGCCCTTCAACCAAGAAACAACCATAGGATGGAAAATTTGACCCTCACGCCAGAGCACCCCTGGGATAGGGTAGAGACAGGGTACAGCCAGGGTACCCACCCCTCGATCACCGGTAGTTGTGACCAGAAAAGCGCCGGGTCATCGAAGGCGTTGTCAAGCAGAAAATGGGGGGGAAGGGCTGTTTCGATGGCCGGGGCGTGGTGTGCCTCCGGCGGCCAAGGCGCGCGCCCCTTGGAACCCCTTTTCAGGGGAGATTGTGTCGGGTGTCGTCAGCGACACCTGGCAGAACCTCTCCATAAACGGGAGTCCAGAGGGCGCAGCCCTTTGGCCCCCGGAGGGGTTCACGAAGCTCGGCGCACCGGAAGAGCAATGAAAATAAAAGAAATATTCCAAGGCATTGTGCTCTCGCCGCGAGTACGCCAGTTGTGAGCCGCGTCTTACGGCTTCACTGCCCGGACCAGGAACACCGGGTTGAAGGCTTCCAGACGCAGGTCCTGGGCCAGGGGGCGGGACTGGGCGGCCTGGATCAGGGTGACTTCGGCGGGGGTGTCGCGGGAGGCGAAGAAGTCCCGGGCCAGGGCCAGGGAGTCCAGGAGGATGCAGGAGGCCACCAGGATTCCGCCCGGGGGCAGGCGGTCGAAGGCGGCGGCCAGGGTCTCGGGGCTGCGGTGCAGGCCCCCGCCCAGGAAGATGCGATCCGGGTCCGGGAGCGCGGCCAGGGCGGCCGGGGCCTGGCCCAGAGAGGCCTGCACCTGCCAGGCCCCGAAGCGCCGGATGTTGGCCCGGATCAGGTCCAGGCGGGCCGGGTCCTTTTCCAGGGCGTGGACGGTCCCCCGGGGCAGGAGGGCGGCGGCCTCAATGGACACGGACCCGCAGCCCGCGCCCAGGTCCCAGAGCCGGGAGTCCGGGGTAAGCGACAGGGCGGCCAGGGCCACGGCGCGCACCGGCCCCTTGGTGATCAGGGCTTGCTGGGTGGCAAAGGACTGGTCCGGCAGGCCCAGGCTCAAAGGGTGGTCCGAGGCCTTGGTCTGTTCGGCCAGGACCAGGTTCAGGGCCGAGAAGGTGAGGTCGGCGGCATCCTCCGGGGTCAGGCGGCGGACGCGCTCGTCCGGGGTGTCCAGGTCCTCGAACACGGTCAGGGTGAAGGTGCCCGGGGAGAGGTCGTGCAGCAGGCGGCTTAAGGAGGCCGGGGTGTTCCGGGTGTCGGTGTACACAAAGGCCCGGCCCGCGTGGGTCAGGGCGGCCAGCAGGGGACCGGGGTCGTCCCGGCCGTGCAGGGAGACCACGGGAATCCCGGCCCAGGGCAGGCTGAAGTGGGCGGCCGCGATCTGCACGGCGCTCACGGCCGGAAACACGGCCAGGGCCTGAGGCCCGAAGCGCTCGGCCAGGCGCGCGCCCAGGCCGAAGAACAGGGGGTCGCCGTCCGCCAGGACCGCCACCTGAAGTCCCTGATTGCGGGCCGCCTCCAGCCTGTCCAGGACGAGGTCCAGGGGACCGGTCACCGGGATGCGCTCACCCGCAAAATCCGGAAAGGCCGCCAGCAGCCGCTGCCCCCCGGCCAGGACCTGGGCCGTGACCACGCGCTCCCGGGTCCCGGGCGGGGCGGCCAGGGAGCCGGGACAAAGGCCCAGAACCAGGATGGGTGGGAGGCTGGCCATGGGGCTGGGGGCGGTGCGGGCGCGGGCCTAGCGCAGGCCCTTGGAGTTCAGAAAGGAGCTGTATTTCTTGTCCGTGCCCAGGATGTGGTCGGTCAGCCAGCGCTTGAGGAACTCCATGATATCAACGGTGGTCACGTCCTCGCGGGAGATATCCATGTCCCGGACCTGGCTGACGAGCTTCTCGTGCTCCTTGCGGTGGGCCTCCAGGTTCGGGAAACCGTGTTGGGTCATGGCCTGCTCCTCGGCCTCGAAATGGTACACGGTGTACTTCTTGAGTTCCTCCAGGGTCAGGTCCAGGCGGTCCCGGCCGTGGCCGCTCTTCATGGCCTCGTGCATGGTGTTGATCAGGTCGATGAGCTTCTTGTGCTGCTCGTCAAAGGTCTTCACGCCCACGGAAAGGGCTGGGGTCCAATCGAAATAGGCCATGTTCGCCTCCTGGACTTTTTGGGGTCAATGGTCCGAATGTAGGGGATTTACCGCTGCAAGTCAAAGTCCGGCCGTGGATTCGGTCGGCAATCCGGTCAATTGCTCGGCCAGGCGCAAGGCCTCGCGCAGGCTGCCCAGGCTGGCCCGGCCCGTGCCCACCAGGTCGTAGCCCGTGCCGTGGTCCACCGAGGTGCGCACAAAGGGCAGGCCCAGGGTCACGTTCACGGACTCGTTGAAATGCAGGAGCTTGAGCGGGCCTAAGCCCTGGTCGTGGTACATGGCCAGCACGGCCGAGAACTCCCCGGCCGCAGCCCGGTGGAACAGGGTGTCCGCCGCAAAGGGACCCACCACCGGCAGGCCCGCTTCCCGGGCGCTCTGCACGGCCGGGGCGATGATCAAGGTCTCCTCCCGGCCGATGGTGCCGTCCTCGCCCGCGTGGGGGTTCAGGCCGCACACGGCCACGGGCGCGGTCAGGCCCAGACGGGCGGTGAAGGCGGAGGTCAGCTCCAGGCAGCGCCGGATGCGGGGGCCGGTGATCAGGCCGGGCACGTCTTTGAGGGCCGGGTGGGTGGTGGCCAGGCTCACCCGCAAACGGGGTCCGGCCAGGTGCATGCAGATGTTCTCCCGGCCGACGCCCGCGCGCTCGGCGAAGAATTCGGTGTGCCCGGGAAAGTCGAACCCGGCGGCCTTGAGCATGGCCTTGTTCAGAGGGGCGGTGACCACGGCCCGGGCCGCGCCCGAAAGAAGCAGGGGCATGGCCGCTTCCAGGCTCAAGCCTGCGGCCAGGCCGCCCTGGGCCGTGGCCTGGCCCGGGGTCCAGGTCCGGCCGCGCACCTGCGGCGGGCAGAAGAGGAAGACGCCTGGCCCGTGCGTCTCGGCGGCCAGGGGATGGTCCACCTCGCGCCAGAAGGGCAGGGTTCCGGCCAGCCGGGCGTGCCAGGCCAGGGCCTCGGCCGGGCCGATGACCAGGATGGACGAAGCCAGGGGCGGGGCCGTCCCGAAATGGCGCACGATGAGTTCCGGTCCCAGGCCATTGGGGTCGCCCATGGTCAAGAGGAAGGGGGAGGTGTGGGACATGGGGTCTTGTACCCGAAAAAAAAGGGGGCTTGAAGCCCCCTTTTGAGTTTCCGGTCTCCTGATTCTTAAGCCTTGAATCCGGCCACCAGCTTGGCCAGGTGCTGGGACATGCTGGCCACCTCGGCGATGGCTGTGTTGGCCTCGGCGATCCCGTCGGAGATATGCCGGGAGACCTCGTTGATCTCGGTGATGTTGGTGTTGATCTCGTCGCTGGTGGCCGACTGCTGCTCGGCGGCCGTGGCGATGCTGCGGACCATGTCCGCGATCTCGTCGGACTGGGTGACGATGAGCCCCAGGACCTTTCCGGCCTCCTCGGCCATGGCCGCGGTCTTGACCACCCGCTCCCTGGCCCCGCCCATCTCCTCCACGGCCTCGCTGGTGCCCTGCTGGATGAGGCGGATGACCTCCTCCACTTCCTTGGTGGCGCTCATGGTTTTCTCGGCCAGCTTGCGCACCTCGTCGGCCACCACGGCGAACCCGCGACCGGCCTCGCCCGCCCGGGCGGCCTCGATGGCCGCGTTCAGGGCCAGGAGGTTGGTCTGGTCCGCGATGTCGTTGATGACCCCGAGCACGCTGCCGATCTTGCCCGCGCGTTCCGAGAGCTGGTTCAGGGTCTCGGACAGCTTTTCCGTGGTCCCGGTCACTTCGTGGATTTCGACCACGGTCCGCTGGACCACTTCGCCGCCCTGGCGGGCCACCTTGTTGGCCTTGTCCGAGGAATCCGAGGTGGCCCCGGCGTTCTTGGCCACCTCCAGCACCGTGGAGTTCATCTCCTCCATGGCCGTGGCCGCCTGGGCGGTCTGGGCCGTGGAGGTGTCCACGCTCTTGGCCAGTTCGGCCATCTGGGCGTACAATTCCTCGGCGGCCGAGGACATCTTGATGGCCACGCCCGTGACCTCGTTGGCCACGGCCAGGAGATTCTTGCGGTTCTCCTCGATAGCCATGCGGTCGTTCTCTTCCTGGGTCAGGTCGATGAGTACCTCGATGGCCCCCACGGACAAACCCTGGGCGTTGATGAGCGGGGAGACCTCGTAGTGCACGGAGATCTCGCCGCCGTCCTGGTGCAGGACCCGCATGTTGCCGTTGATGCTCTTGCCGTCCCGGATGAGCTGGGCCGTACGGCCGGTGCCCTCTTTTCCGGTCAGGGCCAGGGCCACGCCCTTGCCCAGAAGCTCTTCGGGCTTGCGGTCCAGGATGGCGCACAGGGGCTTGTTCACGAAATTGATGACCCCGTCCTTGTCCGTGACCAGAAGGGGCACGATGATGCCTGAGAGCACGCTCTTGTTGTATTCGAGCTGGTCCTTGATCTGGTCCACCATGTGGCCCAGATAGCGGGAGAGGTCGGCCAACTCGTCGGTTCCGGCCACTTCGAATTCGGCGTCCAGGTTGCCCTGGCTCACTTCCTCGGTGACGGCGGCGATGGTGCGCACCTTGTTGACCACCGCGAACTTCATGAACAGGAGCAGGGCCGAGAGGAGCAGGATCAGGCCGCTGATCGAGATGATGGTGCCCTTGACCTGGCTTTCCTTCAAGGTGTTGAACTGGCGGCTCACGTCCTGGAACACCACCATGGCCCCCAGAATGGGCTGGGACTTGCCGTGGCAGTGCCAGCATTCCTGGGCGTTCTTGACCGCCATGACCTCGATGAACTGGGGCGTGGACCCTTCCTCGGACAGGAAGGAGTATTCCCCTCCGGCATTCAAGGCCTGGGGCAGGACCTCCTTGATCCGGCCAGAGTGCATGGCCAGCAGGTCCTTGCGCAACATGTCCTTGTCCGTGGAGTAGGTGATGTTGCCCTTGAAGTCCGTGAGGCAGACGTGCACGTCCTTGTGGGCCTGGGCCACGGTGTCGAAGACCGTGGTGGTGCCTTTGTTGTCGCCCAGGCGCATGGGGTCGGCGATGGCCATGTTCAGGAGCTCGGAGGTCAGCCGGGAGTTGGTCTCGGCGTCCTTCAAGGTGGCCTGGCGCTGCCAGTAGGAATTGGCCAGGAACAGGCCGGTGAAGGCTATGATGGTCAAAAGGGAGGTGAGGACCAGGACCTTGTTGCCCAGGGTTTTTGGTATCAGGCGCATGGGAGGCTCCTAGTGCGCCCCGCCGAAGAGCAGCGGCTTGAAGTTGAAATTCTTCACCCGTTCCGGGCTGTGGCAGGTCTCGCAATCCTTCATGGACATGCGGCGCACGATCTTGGCGATTTCGCCGCCGGTGTCCTGGTGTTCGCCGCCCGGGCCGTGGCAGACTTCACATCCGGCGTCAGCCAGGTGGGGGGTCTTTTCGTAGCTCACGAATCCGCCGGGCTTGCCGTAGCCCGTGGCGTGGCAGGAGTAGCACTCCTTGATTTCCTCGGCCGAAAGCTTGGCGGCCATGATCTTCACGCTGTTGGAGGAATGGGCTTTTTTCGCGTACTTGGAGAAGTTGGCGTACTGCTCTTCATGGCAGTCGGCACAGGCCTTGCTGCCCACATAGCGCTGCTCGGCCTGGGCCGGGGCGGCGGCCAGCAGGACGACCAGGGCCAGCGTGACGGCGGAAACCGGAATGAACAGTCGAAGCATGTTCTCCCCCTTTCACGTCAAAACCCGCATGGAAGCCCTTACGGGTATTGCAAAAACGAACGTATTCAAAGCCGTAGCCGATTTTCCGTCAGAAGGGAAGGGGAATTCTGGCCGGAACGGCTTGTCTTTCCCCGCAGGTCCCGCCCTACCAATCCAGGGTGGCCTTGAAGGCCCGGGCCATCTCCTGCACCGGCAGGCGCAACAGCTCCTGGCCGTCCAGGGACACCGTAAACTCCGGCCCGGCCGCGACCCGGCCCAGAAGGCCCAGGACCTGGCCCGCGAACAGGGCCTCGAAAACGGCCTGGTTCTCGGGCCGCACCGTGGCCACCAGGCGGCTGGCCGACTCGGAATAGAGCCGGGTCAGGGCCGACAGGTCCGTGGGATGCACCGGGGCCTGGCCTAAGTCCAGGTCCGCGCCCAGCCGTCCGCCCAGGGCCATCTCGGCCAGGGCCACGGCCAGCCCGCCGTCGGAGCAGTCGTGGCAGGCGGTGATCAGCCCCTTTTGCGCGGCCTCGAACACGGCCAGATAGCGCTCCCGGGCTGACACCGCGTCCACCTGGGGCACGCTGGCCAAGGTCAGGCCCAGTTCCTCGGCCAGTTCGCTGGCTCCCATCTCATCCCGGGTCAGCCCCAGGACGTAGACCAGGTCCCCGGCCTGCTTGAAATCCGAGGTCAGACAGCGATTCACGTCCGGCACGATTCCGATGACAGAGTACAATATCGTCGGGGGGATGGAAATCTTTACCCCGCCGCCCTTGTAGTCGTTCTTCATGGAGTCCTTGCCCGAGACGCAGGGTACCCCGTAGGCCCGGCAGAAGTGGTCCAGGGCCTGGTTGGCCCGCACCAGTTGGGCCAGCTTGTATTGGCCGTCGGGCGTGGTCTCGGACTCCACCGGGTCGCACCAGCAGAAATTGTCCGTGCCAGCCATGTTGCGGATGTCCCCGCCCACGGCCACGGCGTTGCGCACGGCCTCGTCAATGGCGTTGGCGCACATCCAGTAGGCGTCGATGTCCCCGTAGCGGGGACAGATGCCATGCGAGATGACCAGGCCCTGTTCGCTGTCCAGGCGGGGTCGGATCACGCCCGCATCGGCCGGGCCGTCGCGCAGGACCCCCACCAGGGGCTTGACCACGCTCTTGCCCTGGACCTCGTGGTCGTACTGCCGGATCAGGTACTCCTTGGAACAGATGTTCAGGCGTCCGAGCATGGTTTTCAGCAGGGCGGCCTGGTCCGCGATTTCGGGCAGAATTGATGACAGATCGGGGGAGACGTTCAGTGCGGGCTTTTCCCAGCGGGCCTTGAGCCGGAGCTGGGGCACGCCCTCGTGCACGAAGTCCATGTGCAGCATGGCCACGGGTTTTTTCCCGTGGCGCACGAAATACAGGCCGGAGTCCGTGAAGGTGCCCAGCACCGTGGCCTCCACGTCCATCTCCCGGGCCAGGGCCAGGAAGGCCTCCAGGCTTTCGGGGGGCACGGCCAGGGTCATGCGCTCCTGGGCCTCGGAGATGAGGATTTCCCAGGGCTTCAAGCCGTCGTATTTGAGCGGGGCCTGGGACAGGTCCATGTCGAACCCGCCGGAGTCCTGGGCCATCTCGCCCACGGAGGAGGACAGGCCGCCCGCGCCGTTGTCCGTGATGGCGTGGTACAGGCCCAGGTCCCGGGCGCGCATGAGGCAGTCGTACATCTTGCGCTGGGTGATGGGGTCGCCGATCTGCACGGCCGTGGCTGGCGAGCCCTCGTGCAACTCCTCGGAGGAGAAGGTCGCGCCGTGGATCCCGTCCTTGCCGATGCGGCCGCCGCACATGACGATATGGTCCCCGGGCAGGGCCTTTTTCTCGTATCCGGGATGTCCCGCAACCATGGCTGGAATGGTCCCGATGGTCCCGCAATGGACCAGGGGCTTGCCCAAGTAGCGCTCGTCGAAAACCACGGACCCGTTCACCGTGGGGATGCCGGACTTGTTGCCCCCGTGCTCCACGCCCTCGCGCACGCCCTCAAATACCCGGCGCGGGTGCAAAAGGCGCGGGGGCAGTTCGCCCTGGTGAAAGGGGGAGGCGAAGCAGAACACGTCGGTGTTGGCCAGCAGGTTCGCGCCCATGCCCGTGCCCATGGGGTCGCGGTTCACGCCCACGATGCCCGTGAGCGCTCCGCCGTAGGGGTCCAAGGCCGAGGGGCTGTTGTGGGTCTCCACCTTGATGCATACGCTGATCGTGTCGTCGAAGCGGATCACGCCCGCGTTGTCCTTGAACACGGACAGGCAGGGGTCGTCCGCGCCCTTGGCCGCGCGGATGGCCGCCGTGGAGCCCTGGATATAGGTCTTGAACAGGCTGTCCACGGTCATGCAACGGCCGGTCTCGGCGTCGGTGTGCTCGATGACGGCCGTGAAGATCTTGTGCTTGCAGTGCTCGGACCAGGTCTGGGCCAGGACCTCCACCTCGGCGTCCGTGGGCTCGGCCGGAAGCCCGGCGGCCCGGCGCTCGGTCGCGATCTCGGGCCGGGCGTAGTAGGCCTTGATGGCTGAGAGCTCGTCCAGGTTCAGGGCCAGGGTGTTGGCCCGGCTGAAATCCATGAGTTTGGCGTCGCTCATGGTCGAGAGCGGGATCACGGCCACGGTGTCCTCGGCCTGGCCCGTGACCTTGGCCGTGCGGGCGGCGAACCCGGGGCTCTTGGCCCAGATGGCGGCCGAGGCGTATTCGTGGCGCTGGATCAGATCGTTGCCCAGAAGGTCCCGGGCCATGGCCTGGACCTGGGACTCGGTGAGTGTGCCGGACAGGAGGTAGCGGTGGGAGGTGTACACACTCAAAAGCTTGGCCGCCTCCTTGGACAGGCCCAGGACCAGGGCCAGGGTCTCCTTGGCCGTGCGGCCCTCGTTGTCCGTGACCCCGGGCCGAAAGCCCACTTCCAGGGTCCAGTCGAAAGGCCGGGGAAGGGGGTCGAGCGACGCGTCGTGCAGGACCGGGTCGTGCAGGGCCGAGCGGGAAAGGGCCGTCTCGGCCTGCTCCCGGGTCAGCCCGTCCACGGTAAAGACCTTGACCACGCCCACGCGGTCCACGGACAGGCCCAGTTCGTTCTCTATCTTGTGGGCCACGCGCAGGCCCATGACGTCCTTGACCTGGGCCTTGGGGCCGACCTCGATGCGAAACAGCATGAAATGCTCCTTTGAATGATGAAAAACGTCTCGATTCCGTGGCTGGGCGGTCTATCCCCAGACCACGGAGTTCCCGCCCAGGGCCTTGGCCCGGTACACGGCCTGGTCGGCCCGGGCCAGGAGGGTGTCCAGGCTGTCCTCGGCCGCGAGCATGGACAGGCCCGAGCTGATGGTCACCTTGCCCCCGAACTGGTCAATCACGGCCAGGCGGATGCGTTCGGCCAGGTGCTTCAAATCCTCGTCCACGATCTCGGTGGCGATCAGGGCGAACTCGTCCCCGCCGTAGCGGCAGGGGAAGTCCATACCCGTGCGCACTTCCTTGTTCAGCACCGCGCCGGTCAGGCGCAGGACCGCGTCCCCGGCCTGGTGGCCCTGGGAGTCGTTGATGGCCTTGAGCCCGTCCAGGTCGAAGAAGATGATGCCCATGGGCCGCCCGGTGCGCCGTCCCCGGCCGATCTCCCGGGCCAGCATGGCCTGGAACTGGTAGCGGTTGAACAGGTTGGTCAGCTCGTCGTAGGTGGCCTGGCGGCGGAGGTGCTCCTCCATGCGCCGGATGGTGGTCAGGTCCCGGCCCACCACCAGGAATCCCTGCTTTTGCTCGCCCTGGGCCTCCAGCCGGGAGAAGATGAGCTCATAGGGCCGTTCCCCCCGGCTGCGGGTGGGCAGCAGCACCTCCACCGGCCCGCGCGAGGACAGGAGGTAGTCCGCGTTCCAGGGGCCGGGCATCTGGCTGGTGGGCTTGGCCTGGGTGAACAGGTTGCCGCCCTCCAGGTTGTCGAACCCGGCCTGGGACACGAAGCGCACCACCCCGGCCTGGTCCAGGGTCAGGACCACGTCGCGCATGGCCCCCACCAACTGGGCCAGGAAATCCCGCTGGCGCAGGGCCTGGAGTTCGAGATGGGAGATTTCCGTGATGTCTTCCAAAAGGATGAGCACCCCGTCGTCGGGCAGGTTGTGGTCCCGCCGGGCCGAGAAATAGAAGCCGCAGTTCGCGGGCTGGGCCGGGTCGGCCTTGGCCCCGGTCCCTCTGTCGGTCCCTTCGCCAATCCCGGCCCCTGTCGCGACATCTGTTGCGACTGTGGGAGCCTCCCGGCGATCGGCGCAGGCGATGGTGCTGAACGCGGGCCGTTCCGGGGCGGCCAGGAACTCCTCCCATTCCGGCCCCAGGGGCAGGCCCAGCCGGGTGCGCAGGACCTGGGCCAGGTCCAGGCCCCGGTCCTCGTCCGAGAGCCCGGCCGTGCGGCTGAACAGACGGTTGAACTCGGCCACCCGGCCCTGGGCGTCCACCCGGGCCACTCCTATGGGCAGCTCGTCCAGGATTCCGGCCTTGTGCTCCAGCACGGCCTGGCGGCCGCAGTAACGCTCGTAGGCCTGGCTGATGTAGCGCAGATAGAGGACCAGACGGTCGTGGTCCGCATCGTTTAAGACCGTGCGGTCGTAGCGCAGCTCGCCCCAGGCCCGGTCCGAGGACAGCAGGCGCAGGCCCTTGCGCTTCACGGTCCAGTCCAGTTCCTTGGGCGTCACCGGAGCAAGGGCCGTGAGTTCGCCCTGTTCCCGGTCATAGCGGAAAAGGTGGTAGCCTTCGCCGTGCGGGGAGCGCAGGGCCAGCTCCCAGAACTCCAGGTCCCAGTAGAGCTTGAGGTGCCGGCCGATGGCCCGGGCCGCGCCCGGGGCCCCGCCCTCGGCCCCGGACACGTCCAGACTCAGGAAATAGTAGTTCTGCATGAGGTTCAAGGAGTGCTGGTAAAAGGCCTGTTCCGGCCTTTCGTCGATGCCCAGGGTCTGGAGCATGGTCCGGAATTTGAGCGCGCACTCCTGGCGCAGGTCGTCCAGTTCCTGGTCGGACAGGCCCAGCACGGCCTTCATGAGCACCTCGAACTGGACCACGGACTGGGCCGGAGAAAAGCCCAGCTCCACCTCGGCCCAGCGGGTGGACAGGATGAGGGCCTGGGTCAGGGGCTCGCTCTCCTCGATGACGTCCACGGCGTGGTGGCTGCGGATGGAGTCGCAGGCCGCCACCGGGATGCCCCAGCGGGACAGGATGAGCTGGGTCAAGGCCCCGTGATGCATGCCCCAGGCCGCCTCCTCCCGTTCCAGTTGCCCCGGGGTGTAGTCCAGGAGGTGCTTCTTGGTCTCGGGGTGGGGCAGGTCCTCGGGCGAGGAGCAGGAGAGAAAGAGCAGGGAGATGTCTTTCAAGAGGCTGCACAGATAGGCCTGGTTGGCCTTGTCCGGGCACAGGCGCAAGGCCAGCATCTCGGCCGCGATGGAGCTCCAGACCGTGAGCCGCCACTCTTGGAAGAAGTCGTAGCGGCCCTGGCAACTGGTGGTCTGCATGGCCCGCTGGTAGGACACGGAAATGGCGATTTTCAGGATTTCCCGGGAGCCCAGGACCAGGGCGGCCCGGTGCAGGTCCGTGACCTTCTTGGGCAGGCCATAGAAGGCCGAGTTGGTCAGGCTCAAGATGGTGGTGGCCAGCACCGGGTCCAGGCTGATGATCTGGGCGATGCGGTCGAAATTGACCTCGGGCTTGACCGCCTCGCGCATGAGCTCCAGCATGACCGGGGGAAAGGACAGCTTGAGAAAGAGGTGTGGGGACTTCAGAAGCGATTCCAGGGACATGGTCCCACCTCCGGGCTGGCTATTTGGTGCGAGTGAGAATGAAGTCAGCAGCCTGGAGCAAACGGTCGGTCTCGGGCGAGGCCGGGAAGGCCGCCAGGGCCTTTTTGGCCCGGGCCACGTACTCGGCGGCGAACTCTCGGGTCCGGGCCGCGTATCCGGCCTGGCGCACCCGGACCACTAGGGCGGCGGCCTGCTCCCGGGTCAGGCTGCGCCGGGTCAGGGCCGCGATCAGGTCCTCGCGCTCGGCCGCGCCCAGGGTCTCCAGAAAAAGAATCAGGGGCCAGGTCACCTTGCCTTCCAGGATGTCCCCGCCCACGGGCTTGCCGATGTCCCCCGAGGGCGTCTCGTAATCCAGGGCGTCGTCCACCAGTTGGAAGGCCACGCCCGTGCACAGCCCGAACTCGGCCGCGGCCGCGCAGGACTCGTCCGGGGCCTTGGCCAGGAGCGCGCCCAGGCGGCAGGAGGTGCGGATCAGGCAGGCAGTCTTGCCGGTGATGATGTCCAGGTACAGGCCCCGGTCGGCCGAGGGCCGCCGCATGGCCCCGATCTCGCGGATCTCGCCCACGGCGGTCTCCATGATGCCTTCGGCCAGGTGATAGCTCAGGCGCGCGTCGCCGTAGGCCGCGCCGATGCGGTTGGCCAGGGCCAGCAGGGCGTCCCCGGCCAGGATGGCCTCCTGGGTCCCGAAGGTCTTGTGGGCCGAGGCCTTGCCCCGGCGGGTGTCGGCCCCGTCCAGGATGTCGTCGTGCAACAGGGTGGCGGCGTGCAGGATCTCCAGGGCGCAGGCCAGGGGATAGGCGTTGTCGCCGAGGTAGCCCAGGGCCCGGGCCGTGAGCAGGACCAGAAGCGGGCGCAGGCGCTTGCCCGGGGCCAGCAGCACGAACTGGGCCACCTCCTGCACCAAGCCCTCCAGGCGGCCGGTTTCCTCGGCCAGTTGGGCGTTGATGCGAGGCAGCTCGCTCGCGAAGTATTCCTGAAGCTCGTTCATGCGCTGTGAATCCTATCCCTTTTTTCCCTGGCGGGAAAGCTGAAAAATCCGGCTCAAGGCGCGGCCCAGGGCGGACAGGGCGGCCGGGAGGTCCCAGTCCTGGCTGGCCCGGGAGCCCACCTGGTTGGACACGGCGCGCAGCTCCAGAAAATCGGTCCCGGCCCGCAAACAGCCCAGGGCCAGGGCAAAGCCCTCCATGTTCTCCACGCCCGCGTGGTGACGCTCCCGCAAGGCCTGGGCCGATGCGGCCGATCCGGTCACGGTGCTCACCGACAGGGCGGTCGCCCGGGGCAGGTCTGGGGGCAGGACCAGGCCCATGTTGGCCGCAGCCAGGTCCGGGTCCAGGTCGATGGCCTGCCAGACCTCGGGGCCTGGGCCGGGATGCACGGGAAAGCGCAAGGCCCGGGCGTCGATCCCCTTGCTCGTCCCTTGATCCGTCTCCAGGCCGTATTCGGGCCAGACCTCGCGGCTGGCCACGCAGACCGCGCCCAGGGGCAGGGCGGTCAGGTCATAGCTTCCGGCCACCCCGATGTTCAGTACGCCGGAGAGGGTATGCCGGGCCAGCAGGCCGCCCAGGCTTAAGGCCGCGTTCACCAGGCCCACGCCCGTGGCGCAGAGCAGCAGCGGCCGACCGTCCAGGCTCCATTCCAGGACCCGGCCCACCTCGGCCTTGGGTCCCAGGTCGGCGAAAGGGGGGGCGGGAAATCCCAAGGGGGCCAGCCCGGCGGACAGTTCCTTCCAGGTGGCCGCGACCACGGCCAGACTGGTGACCGGAGTGGCGGCCGGACTCACAGGGTCTCCTTCTTGCGCAGCACGAGCATCTCCCGGCCGGGCGGCAGGTCCGGGCCCGAGTCCTCGGAAAGCAGCACGGCCCCCCGGTGGCGGGCGATCATGGCGATCTTGTCCCGTTGCTCCATCCGGATGTCCACCCGCAGGGTCTCCCCGGGTTGCATGGCCTGAAGTCGCGAACTGACCTCAACGAAACCGCTTCAGCAGTCGTTCCAGCAGGCGACCGGCTCGTCCATCAGAGCCTCCAATGGCAGAACCCGGCCCGGGCCATGTCCGCCCGGTCGAAAAATCCCTTGACGTCAATCACCACGGGCGTGCCCGGGGTGAACCGGGAGGCCAGGTCGGCCGTGGTGATCTGGCGGTACTCGTCGTGGGCCACGCAGAGCACCAGGGCCTCCAGGTCGCGCAGGTCCGCCAGGGGGGTCAGTTCAAGCCCGTATTCCCGGCGGGCCTCCTCGGCGTCGGCCAGGGGGTCGTGCACCAGGACCTCCATGCCGTAGTCGCGAAGCTCGCGCACCACGTCCACCACCCGGGTGTTGCGCAGGTCGGGCACGTTCTCCTTGAAGGTCAGGCCCAGCACGCCCACCCGGCCGCCCTTGATCGTGCGCCCCAGGCGGATGAGCCTTTTTACGGCCGCCTCGGCCACGAACTTGCCCAGGTCGTCGTTGATGCGCCGTCCGGCCAGGATGACCTCGGGGTGAAAGCCCAGGCTCTCGGCCTTGAAGGTCAGGTAGTAGGGGTCCACGCCGATGCAATGGCCGCCCACCAGGCCGGGCCTGAAGGGCAGGAAATTCCATTTGGTCCCGGCCGCCTCCAGCACGTCCAGGGTGTCGATGCCCATGCGGTCGAAGATCATGGCCAGCTCGTTCATGAGCGCGATGTTCAAGTCCCGCTGGGTGTTCTCGATGACCTTGGCCGCCTCGGCCACCTTGATCCCGGCGGCCATGTGCACCCCGGCCTGGACCACGGTCTCGTAGACCCGAGCCAGCAGGGCCGAGACGTCCGGGTTCTCCCCGGCCACCACCTTGACGATGGTGCGCAGGGTGTGGGCCTTGTCTCCGGGATTGATGCGCTCCGGGGAATAGCCCAGGAAGAAGTCCTGGCCCCGCACGAGCCCGGATTCCTTTTCCAGGATAGGCCCGCAGACGTCCTCGGTGAGCCCGGGCCAGACCGTGGACTCGTAGACCACCACCGTGCCCGGGGCCAGATTGCGGCCCACGCTCACGCTGGCCCCGCGCACCGGGGTCAGGTCCGGGGCGCGGTGCTCGTCGATGGGCGTGGGCACGGCTACCAGGACCAGGCCGCAGTCCCTGATGCGGCCCATGTCGCAGGTGAACTCGGCCGTGCAGGCGGCCAGATCGGCCGGATCGACCTCCCGGGTGTGGTCCTGGCCCGAGCGGACCTCCTCCACCCGGCGGGCGGAGATGTCCAGGCCGATGACCTTGAAATGGCGGGAGAGGGCCACGGCCAGGGGCAGGCCCACGTAGCCCAGGCCCACCACGCCCAGGGCCTTCTCGCCCGCGCGCAATTCGTCGAATGTCACCATGGGTATGTCCTTTGCATCATTGAATATCCGCCTGGTCCTCGGGCCGCGCCCGGCCCTGGACAAGGGGGGCTCTTGCGGCTAGAGAAAGGCATGCGGTTCGACTGGTCCTTTTTCATCTGCGCCCTGGGTCTGGCCATCGTGCTGGAGGGCCTGCCCTATTTCCTCTGGGCCGAGAAAATGCCCAAGGTCCTGCTGACCCTGGCCACCCACCGCCCCAAAACCCTGCGCAACCTCGGCATCACGGCCATCATCCTGGGCGTGCTGATCGTCTTCCTCGGCCGCTCGCTGCGCGGCTAGATTTCACACCTCCGCAACAGACCCCCCCAAGAGGGAAGAATAAGAATAATTATTTCTTATTCTGGGCTCTTGCGTAGGGCAAGGCCAAGTTCCGAAGGTCTCATCAATCGGAAGTCTCTCCGTGGCTGGCCTCTCCCCCCGCCTTCCTGGCCACGTGGATATATACGATGCCCTGAAACAGGGGCAAGTGGTAGACTGACGCGAAACCGGCCGCGCGCATCTCCGTGGCCAGGTCCTCGGCCTCGGGGAAATCGCGTATGGTGTCGGCCAGATAGCGGTACGCACCGGCGTCCCCGGAGACCAGTCGGCCCAGCAGGGGCAGGAGCCGGTCCAGATAGAAATTGTACAGCCCCTTCAAAATGCGCCGCCGTCCGGACCCGAACTCCAGCACGCACAGACGCCCGCCGGGCTTTAGAATGCGCACGAATTCGGCCAGGGCCTCGGACCTCGGCAGGATGTTGCGGATGCCAAAGGCGATGGTGGCCGCGTCCACGCAAGCGGCGGGCAGGGGCAAATTCTTGCCGTCGGCGCACACGGGCAGGATGGCGCGCTCCCGGCTCCCGGAAAGTTTCTTGAGCTTGCCCCGGGCCAGCATGGGCAGGGAGAAGTCCAGGGCCAGGACCTTGACCCCGGGGTTCTGGCGGGTGAGCTCCACGGACACGTCCAGGGTCCCGGCAGCCACGTCGGCCACCACTTTGGCCCCCTGGGCCAGGGCCGCGCGGACCAGGCGAAAGCGCCAGTAGCGGTCGCAGCCCAGGCTTAAGGCGTGGTTCAGGAAGTCGTACCAGGCCGCGATCCGGCCGAACATCCCGGCCACCTTGCGGCCATGCTCGGCCGCGTTCACCTGGCTCATGCGCCCTGGTCTTCCTTGGCCGGGGCGGATTTGCCCGGGGCGGGCTTGGCCTTGTCGGCCTTGGCCCCTTCGGGCTTGGATTGGCCTGGTTGGCCGGATTGGCCCGATTGGCCGGAGTGGGTCGGGACCAGTTCCTCCCCGCCCGCGATGGTGCGCAGAATCTCGCGGTAGATGGGGTTGAAATGCTCGGCGAAATTCGAGGGAGAGATGCGGCCGGTCTCCACGAATTTGACCACGATTTCCTTGGCGGTCTGGAGGGCCATCTGCTCAGTCTTGTCCATGTGCAACTCCATTCGGGAGGAAAAAACCCGCCCGGGGGGAAACGTCTTTGACCATCGCGGACGAACCGGGCGGGAAAACAAAAGAAACCGCGAAGCCCCTTCCGATTTTTGGCCTCCCTAGCACAGGGGGGGCTGGCCGTCGAGTCAGAAAGCGGGGGCCGGGTCAGGCCTTGAGGATCTTGGCCAGTTTGCGGGCCAGGATGTCCCGGGTGAAGGGCTTGACCACGTAGTCCGTGACCCCGGCCTGGATGGCCTTGAGCACGGCCGCTTCCGCGGTCTCGGCCGTGAGCATGATGAAGGGGAGATTGGCCAGCCTGGGGGTCTCCCGTATCCGTTGCAAAAGGTCCAGGCCCGAGAGGTTGGGCATGTTCCAGTCGCAGATGATCAGGTCGATCTCGGCGCGGCTTAAGGTTTCCCAGGCCTGGTTCCCGTCCCCGGCCACGAAGATGGTCTTGAAACCCATGTCCCGCAGAATGGCCCGGGCGGTCTTGGTGATGAGTTCGGCGTCATCGACCAGGAGGATGGTCATGTTCGCGGGGCTTTTGGGCACGGGATTCCCTTTTTCGGGCCGGGTGCGGGTCTAGAATATCCCCGTCGCCTTGGCCCTGAACTGCTTGTCAAAGGTCTTCTCCAGATCGTCCACGTCCTTGCGCTGGGTGGGGTCCTTGGCCAGGGCCTTGGTCTTCTCCAGGTGGAACTGGGCCTTGCTGCGCTCGTTCTGATAGATGGCCGCGTAGGTCAGTTCCTTGTACGCGTTGAACATGTCCCCGGATTCGCCCAGGACCCGGCCCAGGTGGTAGTGCACCTCGGAATCCGTGGGGTGTTTTAAGACCACCCGCTTCAGATAGTCGATGGCGGGCTTGTACTGCTTCTTCCCGGCCAGGAGGCGGCCCAGGAAGAACATGGCGAAGGTGTCCCGGGTGTTCATGGCCACGGCCCGCTCCAGCGCGGGCTGGGCCAGGTCGTACTCCCCGTTCTCGAACAGGAAGCGTCCGGCCTCGCGCTGGATGAGTTCCTCGGACTGGCCGCACTCCAGGGCGGCCTCGAACTGATCCCGGGCCAGGCTCTTCTTGCGCGCCCGTTCCAGAGCCATGCCCATGCCCAGGTGGTCCAGGCAGTTCATGCGCTCCTTCTTCTCGTTGTAATAGGCCAGGGCCACCTCCGGGTCCGAGTAGCGCGCCCGGATCAGGGTCTTGATGCGCTCAAAGGCCCGGTCGTCGTCGGTGCGGGCTTGGATTTCCTTGGGCAGGCGGGCGATGCGCTCCTGGAGGTAGCCGATGCGCTCGTTCAAGCCCGGGTGGGTGGCCAGATAGGAGGGGCCTTCGCGGGTGCCCATGTTCCAGGTGCGGCGCTTGATGAGCTCGAATCCCTCGGCCATGGCCGAGGGCCGGTAGCCCGAGTCCATCATGTAGGTCAGGCCCACGTGGTCGGCCTCTTTTTCGTTCTCCTGGGTATAGGCCAGAAAGGCGCTGACCGCCCCGGCCTGGGAGCCTATGACCATGGCGTTGGAGAGGCTGCGGCCGCTTTCCCCGCCCGAGCCCGTGACCCCCAAAAACACCCCGCCGAGCATGCCGATCATGGAGGCGATGTTCACGATCTGCATCTTTTCAATGCGCTGGGCCACGTGGTGCTGGGTCACGTGGCCCAGTTCGTGGCCGATGACCCCGGCCACCTGGGCCTCGTGCTCGAAGTTCAGGATCAGGCCGGTGTACACGTAGACGTAGCCGCCGGGCACGGCAAAGGCGTTGATCCCCGGGTTGCTCACCACGGTGGTGGTGATGGGGTAGGCCTGCTGGGGGATGTGCTGGGCCACCTTGTTCACCAGGCCGCGCACGTATTCGATGATTTCCGGGTCGTCCACCAGGGGGAGCTGCTTGCGGGCCATCTCGTCGAATTTACGGCCCATCTCGATCTCGTCCTTGACCCCGACCTCGCCGAAGAACGGCCCGGCCTGCACCGGCACGCTCCCGGAAAGGGCCAGGGCCAGGATCAGGGCCAGGGTCAGGCCGGATTGGAACGCGCGTCGCGCCCGGGACATGCTTTTCACACCCATGAATCTATCCTTGAAAGGGCTGCTGGCAAGAGCGGAAAATCACAATAAAAGAGGACCGGGCCAGGAAGATGAAAAAAGAATAATGAGTTCTTTGTGTTGTATGCGTGCGATGGTTGTAAGCATTTGCCGAGACACACCCTAGCACTTTCCGGCCCGGGGAGGAAGACGGCCGGGGAGAGATTTTCCGGTCGGTCGGGGCAGGCGCCGGGGGACGGAGATGACGGCGAGCCTTCGGGGCGCGGCGGCCCAGGAAGACGGCCCGGTCTTGCACGGCCTTGGCCCCGGATGTACAGGGCCGAAATGCGACCCGACTCCCTTGGACCTTCGGCGGACCCCGAGGCCCCGGACACAGCCCGGCCTGACGCGGCCAGCCCCGATACGGCCCGTTCGGATACGGCCCGTTCGGATATGGCCCGTTCGGCCCTGGCCAAGGCCTCGGCCCGGCTCCTGCCGCTTTTGTTCCTGCTCTACGTGGTGGCCTATCTGGACCGGGTCAACGTGAGCTTCGCGGCCCTGCACATGAACCGGGATTTGGGCCTGTCCGACGCGGCCTACGGCCTGGGGGCCGGGGTCTTCTTCCTGGGCTACGCCCTGTTCGAGATTCCCAGCAATCTTATTTTGGAGCGGGTGGGGGCCAGGCGCTGGATGGCCCGGATCATGGTCTCCTGGGGCCTGGTCTCCACGGCCATGGCCCTGGTCTCGGGCCAGGCCAGCTTCCTGGCCCTGCGCCTGCTCCTGGGCCTGGCCGAGGCCGGGTTCTTCCCGGGCATGATCCTGTACCTGACCTATTTCTTCCCCCGGGCGCGCCGGGCCACGGCCGTGTCCCTGTTCATGGCCGCCACGGCCGTGGCCGGTCTGGTGGGCGCGCCCCTGTCCGGGCTGTTGCTGGGCCTGCACGGGGCCTGGGGACTGGCCGGGTGGCGCTGGATGTTCGTGCTGGAGGGGATACCGGCCGTGATCCTGGGTCTGGCCTTGCTCAAGCTTTTGCCCGACCGCCCGGCCGAGGCCTCCTGGCTCTCCCCTGGGGAGCGCGACGCCTTGACCGGGCTCCTGGCTGCCGAAAACAGGGAGATCGACGAAAGTGGGGGGGCGAGGAGCCACCGGGTCCCGGCCCTGGCCCAGGTGCGCGAGGTCCTCTCCCGGCCCGTGGCCTGGCTCCTGGCCGGGGCCTATTTCGCCATGGTCACGGCCATGTACGGCCTGGGCCTGTGGATGCCGCAGATCATCTCGGGCCTGAACCGGGCTTCGGAATCCGCCTCGGATGTGACCACGGGCCTGCTCACGGCCGTGCCCTATCTGTGCGCGGCCCTGGGCATGGGCCTGGTGGGCGCAAGCGCGGACAAGACCGGCCGTCCCAAGGTCCACGCCCTGGCCTGTCTGGGTTTGGGCGCGGCCGGGGCAGTCCTGTCCGCCCTGTCCACGGGCCTGGCCGGGACTCTGGCCGGATTTTGTCTTACGGCCATGGGCGTCTGGGGCATGCTCGGCCCGTTCTGGAGCCTGGCCACGGTGCGCCTGGGGCCAGGCGCGGCGGCAGCGGGCATCGCCTTCATCAACTGTCTGGGCAATGTGGGCGGGTTTTTGGGGCCAACCTTGGTGGGCTGGCTGGGCGGGGTGTTCGGCGGGCACGGGGCCGGGCTGGGGGCCTTGGCCTTGTCGCTCGGTTTGGGATTCGGGGCCTTGTGGTTGGTGCCGGGTTTCCAGGGAACGACCCGGAAAGAATGAAGAATAAGAAGAAGAAAAATTTATAAAAACATGTGGTTATCAGGGGTGATGGCCGTTTCAGGTCACAACAGGACGCCCAAGAATGAAAAATAAAATTACATATATCTCATTATTTCATGCTGTTGGTGGTCGGGTATGACCCCCGGGCTGGACCTGGCGGCCAAGCGGGCCGCCTCCCTGGACCTGCTGCGCTCGGTGCGGGACCGCTTCGCCCCTGCCGAAATCGTGGTGGCCTGGACCGGGGGCAAGGACTCCACCGTGGCCCTGGACCTGTGGCGGACAGTCCTGAAAGAGGGATTGGCAGAGAGCCAATCCGGGCGGGCGCGGGTGCTCAACCTGGACACCGGGCTCAAGTTTCCCGAAGTCGTGGCCTTCCGGGACACCCTGGCCCGGGACTGGGACCTGGACCTGATCATTGCCCGGCCGGGTCTGGACCTGGCCGCCTATCCCGTGGCCCGGGACAAGGCCGCCTGCTGCCGGGACCTGAAAATAGCGCCGCTCTCCGCCGCCCTGGCTCGCCACTCTGTTCGCGCCCTGATCACCGGGGTGCGCCGGGACGAGCACCCAAGCCGGGCCGGGCGCAAGCGCCTGGAGGACCGGGTCTGGGACAACGGGCAGGCCTGCCTGGAGGTCAACCCCATCCTGGACTGGACCGAGATGGACGTCTGGTCCCATATCGCCGAGGCCGGGCTGCCCTATTGTTCCCTGTACGGACAGGGCTACCGCTCCCTGGGTTGCATGCCCTGCACGGTATTGCCCACGGGAGGGACCGGGGCCGGGGAGGACGAGCGCGCGGGCCGGGACCCGGACAAGGAGGCCCAGCTCGGGCTGTTGCGCGACCTGGGCTATTTCTGATCGGCCCGGAGCAAGGTTTTTGTCGCTACCACTTTCCCTGGCCCGGCATTTGGTTTAGGCTCGTGGCCGGAACCTGACCGCTGCTGTTCCTCTCCTGAATCGGCCGCTGAATCGGCCCGGAGGCCCCATGACCCGCATCCCCATCCGTGAAATCGGCATCGATGAGCTGGAGACCTTTCTGGACGCCGGAAACGGGACCCTGATCGATGTCCTGACCCCCGAGCACTACGCCAGCCGCCATATCCCGGGCGCGGCCAGCGCCTGCGTGCATCAGGTGGTGTTCCTGGAGGCCGTGTCCGGGCTGGCCGAGGACAAGGCCCGGCCCCTGGTGGTCTACGGGGCCGGGGGGAGCTCCTTTGACGCCCGGGTGGCCGCGGACAAGCTGGCCCGGGCCGGGTACACCAACGTGGCCGTGTTCACCGGCGGGCTCATTGGCTACACGGCCTCGGGCCGCAAGCTGGCCGGGGAGCGCCCTGAGGTCTGCGAACCGCCGCATCCGGTGTTCGCGCCCGAGCCCCGGGAGTACGCCCTGGTTCCCGAACGCAGCCGCGTCGTGTGGTGCGGCCGCAACCACAACACCAGCCATTTCGGCGAGATTTCCCTGGCCAGCGGGTCCATGGATTTTTCCGGGCCGTATTCCGGCTCCATGGTCCTGGACATGCGGGCCATCCGGAACCGCAACCTGGAGGGCGACCCGCTCAGGGAAGTCTTGGAGGCCCACCTGGCTTCCGACGATTTTTTCTTCACCTCGCTCTTTCCCACGGCCACCTTCTCCTTCACCTCGGTGCAGGCCCTGGCCGGGGCCTCGGCCTCGGAGCCCGGGCACCTGGTCCAGGGCGAACTGGCCTTGCGCGGGGTGGTCAAGGACCTGTCCTTCCCGGCCCATTTCCATCTGCTGGAGGGCGGGTTCGCGGGGCTGCAAGCCAATTTCGATTTCGACCGCACGGACTGGGGGGTCATCTACGGCTCGGCCCGGTTCTTCCACCACCTGGGCATGCATCTGGTCTTCGACCATGTGTCCGTGGACCTGCGCCTGGTGCTGCAATAAAAGGGGATACGGACATGCCCAAGGAGATCACCCACTGGCTGCTGGCCCGGCGGCTGGCCGAGACGGCCCGGGACACGCCCTTTGGCCCGGCCCTGGCGGCCGAACCCGACTGCCTGCTGCTGGGGGCCGTGGCCCACGACGTGTTCTTCTATCTCACCGGAGACCCGGCCCCCGGCCTGCGCGAACTGCCCTACGCCCTGCACGGGTCCCGGGGCCAGGACCCCGGGGCCTTGATCCTGGCCCAGGCCGAGCACGCCTGGCGCTCGGGGAGCTACAAGGCCCAGGCCCTGCTGGCCGGGCTGGTGTCCCACGCCTGCGCCGACGCGGTCCTGCACCCCCTGGTCTTCTATCAGACCGGGCACCTGTTCTCGCCCGATGCGGCCGTGGCCAGCCGGGCCAGGCAGAACCACCGCGCCCTGGAGTCCCTGTGGGACATGCATTTGACCGGAGGAAACCTCAAGGGCGTGCAATCCTGGTCGCTCAAGGACATCGCGGCCGGAACCGGCGCGCCTTTCGAGGCTCTGTGCGCCCTGCCGTTTTTGGCCCGCACCGCCCAGGCCACCCTGGAGGACACGGCCCGGGCCTGGGACAAGGCCTTGGACACTTTCGTCACCATCCAGTCCCTGGCCCGCAACGAGCTGGTGGCCTGGACCACCCAGGCCCTGTTCCCGGTCCTGCCGACCAAGGTCCGGGAGGTGGCCGCCCTGTTCTACTGCCCCCAGTATCTGGAGCGCCTGGAGCGGGTGCGCGGGGTCCAGGTCTTCCGCCAGCCGGTCACGGGCGAGGAGCAGCGGGCCACCCTGGCCGAGCTCATGGATACGGCCGTGGCCGAGGCCGCCCGGCTTCTGGATCGCCTGGTCCCCATGGTGTTCGCGAGCCAGGCCATGGCCCTGCCCGGCCCCCTGCCCTCCCTGGAGACCGGCCTGCCCCTGATCCCAGGCGAGGCCATGGTCCATTTCGCGGCCGAGCCGATCATGGGACTCTAGAGCGAATCCCCTCGCCCAACTCAATGTTCGTGGTGGTGATGCGCGTCGGGAAAATGGATGTGCTCGTGGGGCAGGGTCCCATGTCGATGCCAATGGCTATGTTTCGAGTCGGGTGACACCAGTCCGTCGTGTTCATGCTGGTGGTGTGCATCATGGACATGCTCGTGTTCATGTTCCAGCACCTCGTGGGTGTGTTGGTGACGGTGTTGCTCGGTCAGGTGCAGCCAGACTCCCAAGGCCATGAACGCGCCGACGGTCAGCAGCCGTGCGCTCACCGGTTCGCCCAGGAGCGGAATGGCCAGCACCGCGCCAAAGAACGGGGCAACCGAAAAGTAGGCGCTCGTTCTGGCCGTGCCGAGATGACGGAGCCCCACGACGAACAGCGCCAGGCTGACGCCATAGGCCAGCCAACCGACCAGCATGGCGCCGATGAGGATGTCCAGGGACGGCCATCTCGCGCCCAGCAGGAAGGCCAGGGTCAGGTTGACGCCGCCTGCCGCCAGGCCTTTGATCTCCGCGATCCAGGTCGCGTCGGTCAGAGACACCTTGCGGGTCAGGTTGTTGTCGATGCCCCAGGCCAGGCAAGCCCCCAGGACGGCCAAGGCTGGCCCCGCGCTGGAGAACTGGGCTTCTCCCGGCCAACTGAGGACAACCGCTCCAGCCACGATAACGGCCATCCCCAGCGCGATACGTGCATCGAAGTTTTCCCGGAAGGCGAACCAGGCCAGAAGCGCGGTGAACACTCCTTCAGCGTTGAGCAACAGCGAGGCGCCCGAGGCTGGCATGCCGGTAAGCCCGAACATGAGCAGGACCGGCCCGATCACGCCACCAGCCAGGATCGCCCCGGCCAGCCACGGCCACTCGCCAGAGGGCAGCCTCACCCTGGGCTTGTTGCGCACCAGTCGGTACAGGGAAAGGCCCATTCCGGACCCGAGGTAGAGCAAGCCGGCCAGCAACCACGGGCTGAGGTTCGACAGCAGCCACTTGGCCAGAGGTGTGCCGCCGCCGAACAGAAGCGCTGCTCCCAGGGCCGCCAGTACGCCAGGCTGACCCAGTCCGAGTTTCCATTTCATGGTCAACAATCCCTTTCATGCTCGGCAGGAGGTCGAGGCGTCGTGTCGCCCCCCAAAGAATGATGTATCGCACGATGGGCCGCAAGCCGTCCAGGTTGCCCGACCGAAGGTTCAAACACCCCCCCAAATCTGGTCCCCCCGGAGTTCGCTTGCGGATTCTGGAACCCATTTTCAAAAACACGGCCCGGGGGGAGTGGGTCGAGAATATCTTTGGCCCGCCTGGGATATCCGGCCTGGAAAAGGGCGTTTTCTTTGCGAACCGTCTTGACACAATTTCCCCAATGTGCTCTCTTCGTGTGGGATTCCCGCCACTTGCCGGGGATCGCCAGGAATTTTGCGCGTTGACAAGCCTGTTGCCGCGAACGGTCCAAGCAAAGGAGCCGGACATGGAGTACAAGGAATCGCAAATGCCTGTGGTGCTCAAGGAGAACGAGTCGCTGATCCTGGACGACGGGACCACGGTTCGTTTCGAAGAGGCGTCCGGGGCCAGGGACATCATGGTCGGCGAGGATTTCAGCCCCCGGATCTCCTTGTTTCCGGGCAACACCTATTCCTTCTCCCAGGGTGGGCACACCTACCTGTGCACGGCCGGGGACTGGGACTTGAAGGTCGAGAAGGGCTAGCCCGCCTGATGATTCTCCCGCGCGGCCGCCGTGTCCGGGCTGCGCGGGGGGCTTGGCGCGCGCGGGTTTCCTGGGGTGGGCCGATTGCGGGGGCCAATTGGGCGCGCCAATTGGATGATGAAACCGCATGCGAGTCGGGCTGCCCGAAACAGCCTCTCCTTTTTTGCTGACTTTCGCTCCGAGATGGGGTAGAGGCGGCCCAGGTTTCGCCGGAAAGGCCAGGACCTCGGGAGCGATGCGATGCGGCAGATGCGCCATCTCTTGATCCACTACTTCAACCCGTTGCACCTGTATTGCCGTCTGTGCGATTTCGGGCTGGCCCCGAACCAGGCCAGGCGCTTAAGCGGGGCTTACGAGCGGATTTTTTTCCGCCGTTGACCCGACGCGCCCCAGGACCCGCCCCGACGCCCCCCTTACGCCATGACCCGACACCCCTCCCCATCCGCGATACCTCGCCCGCAAAATTTTCGGACCAGCTTACAGTTGGCCGTTTTTCCACCAAAAGGAGACCTGTGACATGACTGACGAGACCCTCGACCCCCAACAAGGCCCTGCGCCTGAAACCCCCACCGCCGTCCCCTCCGCCGAGGAGAGCTTCGCGGCCATGTTCGAGGCCTCCCAGGACGGCCGCGACGAGCGCCTGCGCGTGGGCGACAAGATCAAGGGGGCCATCATTTCCGTGGGTCCCGCGGACGTGTTCGTGGACACCGGAGCCAAGGTCGATGGGGTGGTGGACAAGAACGAGCTGACCAGCCCCGAGGGCGAGTTCCCCTACAAGGAGGGCGACACCCTGGAGCTTTACGTGGTGTCCATCACCCGGGACGAAGTGCGCCTGTCCAAGGCCCTGTCCGGCCAGGGCGGCCTGGAGATGCTCCGCGAGGCCTGCGACGCCAAGATCCCGGTCCAGGGCAAGGTGCGCGAGGCGGTCAAGGGCGGATTCTCCGTGGAGGTCATGCGGGCCAGGGCCTTCTGCCCCATGAGCCAGATCGATTCCCGGCCCGGGGACGACCCGGCCGTGCACATCGGCCAGACGTATGAGTTCATCGTCTCCCGCTTCGAGGAGAACGGCCGCAATATCGTGGTCTCCCGCCGCGCCCTGCTCGAACGCGAGAACGAGAAGAGCCGGGCCGAATTCCTTCAGACCGTGGTCCCGGGCTCGGAAGTGGACGGCCGGGTGGTGCGGATCATGCCCTTTGGCGCGTTCGTGGAACTGGTTCCCGGGGTGGAGGGCATGGTGCACGTGTCCGAGCTGTCCTGGTCCCGGGTGGCTGATCCTTCCGAGGCCGTGTCCGTGGGCGACACCATCCGGGTGAAGATCTTGTCCGTGGCCCCGGGAGACAAGCCCGGCCGCACGAAGATTTCCCTGTCGGCCAAGAAGGCCCAGGCCGATCCCTGGGAGACCGTGGCCGAGCGTTTCTCGGCCGGTCAGAAGATCGACGGGACCATCACCCGTCTGGCCGACTTCGGGGCCTTTGTGGAGATCGCCCCGGGCGTGGAAGGCCTCATCCACGTGAGCGAGATGAGCTACACCAAGCGCATCCAGAAGCCCTCGGACGCCGTGAGCGCTGGCGAGACCGTGTCCGTGACCATCAAGGAAGTGGACCCGGTCAAGCGCCGCATTTCGCTTTCCCTGCGCGAATCCATGGGCGATCCCTGGGCCGAGGCGGCCGAGAAGTACAAGCCCGGCCAGGCCGTGACCGGCACCCTGGAGAAGCGCGAGAACTTCGGGCTGTTCGTGTCCCTGGAGCCGGGCATCACCGGGCTTTTGCCGAAGTCCTCCATGGCCAAGTCGGCCAAGCCCGCGGAATTCGACTCCTTGAAGCCCGGGGACCAGGTCAGCGTGCTGGTGGAGAACGTGAATCCCAAGGACCGCCGCATCAGCCTGGTGCCCACGGACATGGCCGACAACGACGAGTGGCGGGGCTATGCGCCCGCTGCCCCCAAGGCCGCGCCCGCCGGTTCCCTGGCCGAGAAGCTGGCCATGGCCCTGGCGGCCAAGACCGGCAAGAAATAACCCGGCCTCATCCAGACATCTGCGCCGTCCGGAGGGACTCTCCGGGCGGCGCTTTTTTTTGGGGCGCGACATTTTTCTTCTCTTTGCGGCCCAATGGGCCTAGGGTGAAATCCGCAAGCTCACGCCCCGCCTGATCGGCAAGCGGGGCCTTTGTCAATCACTGCGGGTTGATTCCTCGAAGCTCGCTTCGTTTACTCTTGGTTTGAGGAGTCTGT
>CAILNX010000010.1 GCA_903835685.1 uncultured delta proteobacterium | reverse complement strand
CCGGAACTTCGTGAGGCCCTCGCTGCCGTCCATGGCCGTGTCCACGGCGTAGCCGTTGTCCGTGAACAGGCTTTTTAAGTAGTCCACGATGGCCGGGTCATCGTCGATGATGAGAATCTTCTTGGGCATATATTTTCTCCCCTGTTCGGTGCGTGAAGGATCAGGAACCGGCCTTGGGTTCGGCCTTGGCCGCAGCCTTGGCCTTGGCCACAGGATGGCATCCGGCGCAGGTGCGCGGGCCGGTCTTCTTGCCCAAGGCTGCGGTCTTCTGGTGGCAGCCCAGGCACTGTTTGTGAAAGGCCTGCATGAGCGGGGTCTGGGTGGGGTCTAAGTCCGGGGCGATGCGCGTGCCCTTGACCGCGTGACAATCCTGGCAGCGCACGCCCTTGGCCTTTTCCTCCAGCGCGCCCGCGTCCAGGGTGTTCTTGCCCTTCTCCATGCGGTGGTGGCAGTTCAGGCAGTCCAGGGCGGCCATGTGCGTCCCGTGCGGGAAGGCCACGGCCGAGCGTTTCAGCGGCCCGAGCACCTTGCTGTTGTCGATGAGCACCTCGTCGGGCTGGGCCTGGGCCGCCGGGGCGCACAGGACCAGGAGGGCCAGGACCAGTACGGCCTGTTTCAGGGAGAGCGGCGCGGTGTTCATGCTTTTTCCTCCTCGTCCTCTTCCTTGGGAATCATGTGCTCGGGCACGATCATGTTGTGGGCGATGATTTCCTTGAAATGCACCGCCTTTATGCCCAAATCGTACTCCTTGTTCAAGTCCCGGATCTGGTCGATGCAGTTGTGGCAGGGCACCAGCACGATCTTGGCCCCGGTGGCCCGTATCTGTTCGGCCTTGATCTTGCCGCACTTCATGCGCTGCTTGCGCATCTCGCCGCCCATGGGGATGGCCCCGCCGCCCCCGCCGCAGCAGTAGTTGTAGTTGCCCTGATTATCCATGGGCCGGAAATCCTCGGAGAGCATCTCGGCCACATGCCGGTTCTTGGCCGCCAGTCCGCCCGAGCGGACCACGTTACAGGGGTCTTGGAGGGTGGTGGGCTCGGTGACCTTCTTGGAGAGCTTGATGATTCCCTGATCCAGATAGTCGTGGAAGAGTTCCACGGAGTGGATCACTTCCTGCTTGGGGGTGAAGCCGAGCCAGGTGGGCGCTTCGAACCGAAGCGCGCGATAGGCGTGGCCTCATTCGGTGATGGCGACTTTTTTCGCCCCCAGTTCCGTGGCCCGGGCAAAGGTGTTCTCCACCAGGGTACGCGAGGTTTTCAGGTCGCCCACGAACATGGACAAGTTGGTGTCGTCCCAGCCCCTTTTGCTGGGCACGGTCCAACTCGCCCCGGCCACATGCATGATCTTGGCCACTTCCTGAATGTCCTGGGGGTAGAACTTGGCCTCGCGGGCGTTGATGGTGTACATGATTTCCGCCCCGACCTTGTCCACCGGGATCTTGAGCCCCACGATCTCGGACTCCATCTCCTCCTCGCACCAGGTCAGGGTGTCCAGCCAATCCTCTTCGCTGACGCCCATCTGGTTGCCGGTTTCATGGTAGTTCTTGATGGCGCTGCGCAGGGCCTCGGGACAGACCCCCTGGCTGAAGAGCAGGGCCCTGGTCAGGGCGATCATGTCCGCGATGTTGATGCCGAACGGGCAGAACTGGGTGCACCGGCGGCACATGTTGCATTCGTGATAGATGCAGTCGTAGGCTTTTTGGATGAACTCGTCGTCCACCTCGCCCTTGCGGCGGATGATCTCGGACAAATATTTCACCTTGGCCGCCGGGATCATCTTGGGGTCCCGGTCAGCGGCCAGGTAGAAATGACAGGTGTCCGCGCACTGGCCGCATTTGGTGCAAATCTCCAGCCAGGATTTGACCCGCGCGCCCACTCTGGGTTTCAGAAACTCCATGATGGCCTTGGACCTCGTGCTTGGCTCCATAGTACTGCTCCTTCTGGAAGCTTGCTGGTTCTTCAGATCGAATATTCGCGCCGCCCGAACTCCACGGCCGTGGCCGCCCGGGAGAAAAAGAACAACACCGCATGCGAAAGCTTGGTGAAGGGCACCACCACCAGCATGAGCTCACCAGTCAGGATGTGGATGAGCTGCATGTTGTCGCCCAGCAGGTTCCCAGTGCCCAGGCTCTGGTGCACCGAGAGATAGGCGGTGAGAAAAGGCAGAGCCGTGATGACCAGCAACACATAGTCCGAGGCCGTGGACAGATAGCGCAGGTCCGGGGAGGACAGGCGGCGGATGAGCAGGTACACGGCGATGGCCAGAACGGCCAGGGTCATCCAGTCGGCCAGGCCGTCGGGCAGGGCCGTAAAGGACCAGGCCAATCGGGAGGTCTCCCAATAAATGATGTGCGGCAGGCACCAGATGGGCGCTACGATGAGACAGAAGTGGAAGGCGTAGGCCAGGGCGCAGAACACCGGGTCCTTGGCCACGGTGCGGTTGGCCGGAACGAGCCATTTGGCCATGGTGGCCAGGACCCATTTCCATTTGAAGTGCTGCCAGAAGATCTTGTCCTTCTCCCGCGATTCGACCAGGAACAGGGCCGCCCGCGTGACCAGGCCCACTGCAAAGACGCCCAGGGAAATCCACAAAAGCGGCCCTTCGGCCAAGGCGAGCACATCCATGCCGTCACCCCCAGGTAAATGGTTTGGTTTGACGCATTTCCCGCCACCCTTGGATTCCGTGACGCTGGCCGAGGAAAACGAAGAGAAACACGCCCTTCCCGGTCGCTCAAGGGGATGAGGGCAGGAAACGTGCCGGAGCGCCGGCATGGAGCATCTCCATGAATTCACTGAAATATGCCGATGCCCACCCCTACACTATGGGCGCGAAACGCGTCCTGGGGCAAAAAACAGGGCTTATTTTCCGCCCGAAGCTGCCCCTAAAATGCGCCGCATGGTGTCCTTGGAGATATTCAACTCCCGGCAGGCGGCCATTTTCTTGCCCTGGTTACGCTGGATGGCCAGGACCACGGCGTCCTGCTTGATCTCGTCCAGGGTGCGCGTCCGCAGGGGCAGGGAGGCCTCCGCGCCTTGGGGCCGGAGTTGTTCGGGCAGATGTTCGGGCAGGATGGGGCCGTCCTGGCAGAGGATGAAGGCGAATTCGAGGATGTTTTTGAGTTCGCGCACATTGCCCGGGTAGGAATGACGCATGAGGATGGCCGTGACCTGGGGGCTTAGGCCCTTCACGGCCTTGCCCAGCACGGCGTTCTGCTCCTGGATGAAATGCGCGGCCAAAAGGGGGATGTCCTCCACCCGCTCGCGCAAGGGCGGCAGCTTCACCGTGGCCACGTTCAGGCGGTAGAAGAGGTCCTGGCGAAAGGCCCCGGCAGCCACCAGGGCGTCCAGATTGCGGTTGGTGGCGGCCACGATGCGCGCGTCCGTGGTTTCGCTCTTGACCCCGCCCAGGGGTTCGAAGCGTTTCTCCTGGAGCACGCGCAGGAGTTTGGCCTGGAGACGAAGCGGCACATCCCCGATCTCGTCCAGGAACAGGGTGCCGCCCCGGGCCAGATGGAAGCGACCGGGCTTGTCCTTCCGGGCGTCGGTAAAGGCCCCGGCCTTGTACCCGAAAAGCTCGGCCTCCAGGAGGGTGTCCGGCAGGGCCGCGCAGTTCACGGCCACGTAGGGGCCGTCCTTGCGGTTGCTTAAGGTGTGCACGGCCCGGGCGAAGAGTTCCTTGCCCGTGCCGGACTCGCCCAGGAGCAGGACCGAGGTCTCGCTCTTGGCTACCAGGGGGAGCCAGGCGAAAATCTTGGCCAGGGCCTGGCTCTTGCCCACGATGTCGTCGAAGGAATAGGCGTTTTCCAGCCTGCGGCGCATGAGGTGCAGGTCGGTCAAGTCCCGGAAGGTCTCCACCCCGCCGATGAGGTTGCCCTCGGCGTCTTTTAACGGCGCGGCGCTGATGGACACCGCCACCTTCTCTCCCCCGGGCCGGATGAAGTACACCGAGCGGTCGGCCAGGCGCTCGCCGTGGGCCATGCAGGTTTTCAGCACGCAGGCCCCGTCGCACAGGCTGGAGTGGAACACGTCCCAGCATTTGCGGCCCAGGGCCCGCTCCCGGGGAATCCCGATGATCCGGCTGGCCGCCTCATTGAAAAAAGTGATGTTCCAGTCCAGGTCCACGGTGAAGACCCCATCGGCGATGGAATTGAAGATGGCTTCCCAGGGATATTCACAAATGGCTTGCATGGCGTGGAAATGGACCTCTCTGTGCGGCCAAGGGTCGTTTTAAGAGCTCCATACGCCCATTGATGAAAAAATGCCAGGGCTTTGGCCTGAAACAAACACCAGCAGCCAGATTTTTCGCAGAACACACCACAAAACCAAAAAGACGCATATCATACCCGACAAGAATGAAATAGCCGATTGCCAGAACTCGATTCATGGGCTATGTGACCCCAAAAGACCTGAACCCCTTAAATTCCATGCCACATACAATAAACGGACTGCGCCACAAGCTGACCACCAAGGTCATCTCCACCACTGGGGCCATTCTCGTGGCCAGCCTGTCCGTACTGGCCTATTTCGCCATCAGCACCCACCAGAACAACCTGGTCAACTCCGTGGTCATGGAGGCCGACCGCTTGAGCAGCACCATCAAGCTCGGCACCCATTACGCCATGATGCTCAACTCCCGCGACGACATCAGCCAGATCATCAAGAACATCGGCCGCCAGAAAGACATCATCAACATCCGCATCTACAACAAGGAAGGCCAGATCAAGTTCTCCACCCAGGACTCCGAGGTGGACAGCGTCACCAACATCAAGGCCGAGGCCTGCTTCGTCTGCCACCGCACGGACCCGCCCCAGGCCGCACTCGACCTCTCGGAGCGGGTGCGCATCAGCACCGGCGAGGACGGCAGCCGATCCGTGGCCGTGCTCACCCCCATCTACAACGAGCCCGGTTGCTCGTCGGGCTGCCATTTCCACTCCCCGGACAAGATCGTGCTCGGGGCCATAGACTTGGTCTACTCCCTGGAGGCCACGGACCTGGAGTTCGCCTCTTTCGAGCACAAGATCGTGGGCATGACCGCCGTGGTCCTGGTGGCCACCTCGGTGACCATCTTCCTGTTCATGATCCGGTTCATCCGCCAGCCCATCATGCGCCTCATGGCCGGAACCCGGGAGATCGCCCTGGGCGGCCGCCCGGTGTCCATTCCCATCTCCCAGGACGACGAGATCGGCGAATTGGCCAAGGCCATCACCCAGATGGGCCGGGACATCCACGAAAAACAACTGGAGCTGAACCGCCAGCGGGACGAATACCAGACCCTGTTCTCCCACGTGCCCTGCCTGATCACCGTGCAAGACCGGAACTACCGGCTGTTGCGCTACAACCTGGAATTCGCCGAGAAATTCAAGCCCAAGGCCGGGGACTACTGCTACCGGGCCTACAAGGGGCGCTCCTCCAAATGCCCGGACTGCCCGGTGGCCAAGACCTTCAAGACCGGCCGCACGCACATCAGCGAGGAATCGGGCCTGGACCACGACGGGACCATCCGCCACTGGCTGGTGACCACCTCGCCCATCCGCGACGCGGCCGGCGAGATCAACTCGGTCATGGAAGTGAGCCTGGACATCACCGCCCGCAAGGAACTGGAGCGCAAGCTGGAGCGCTCCGAGGCCAAGTATCTGGCCATCTTCAACAACATCCCCAGCGCCGTGTTCGTCCTGGACTTAACCACCTTGAAGGTCCTGGATTGCAACGAGAGCATGGTCCAGATCTACGGGTGGGCCAAGGAAGAGATCATGGACCGGCCCATCACCGATCTCTTCCCCAAGGAGATCCGGGAGCCGGCGGCCGAGAAGCTGCGGCGCGCCCAGGTCATGAGCCAGGTCAAGAACGTGACCAAGGACGGCCGCACCATCTATGTGACCATGCGCCCGACCCCGGTTGATTTCCCGGGCCAGCGGGTCCTTTTGGCCACCTCCAGCGACATCACCAAGCGCCTGGAGACCGAGCAGCACCTGATCCAGGCCAGCAAGATGGCCACCCTGGGCGAAATGGCCACGGGCGTGGCCCACGAACTGAACCAGCCCCTGTCCGTGATCAAGACCGCCAGCAGCTATTTCATGCGCAAGATCGCCAAGAACGAGCCCATCAAGGAAGAAATCCTCAAAACCATGGCCGAGGAGATCGACAGCCACGTGGACCGGGCCACCAAGATCATCAACCACATGCGCGAGTTCGGCCGCAAGCCGGAGATGGGCTTGGAACCCGTGCAGCTCAACGACATCATCCGCCGGGCCTTTGACATCTTCAGCCAGCAACTCAAACTGAGGGAGATCGAAGTCACCTGGAGGCTGGCCGAGGATCTGCCCGTGGTCATGGGCGACGCCGGGCGGCTGGAGCAGGTGTTCATCAACATGCTCATCAACGCCCGAGACGCCATCGAAGAGAAATGGGCCGAGCGGGACCGGGAGAAAGGGACCAAGCGCATCGACCTGCACACCCACCACGAGGGCGGCAAGGTCCTGGCCGAGGTGACGGACACCGGCGCCGGAATTCCCAAAGGCGTGCTGGAAAAGATTTTCGAGCCCTTCTTCACCACCAAGAAGGTGGGCAAGGGCACGGGCCTCGGCCTGTCCATCAGCTACGGCATCGTGCAGGACTGTGGCGGGACCATCCAGGCCGTTTCCAAGGAAGACCAGGGCACCACCTTCATCTTAAGCTTCCCCCTCCCGGACAGCCAATGAACGACCTGACCATCCTGCTCGTGGACGACGAAGAAGGCATCCGCAAGGTTCTGGGCCTCTCCCTGGCCGACGCGGGCTACACCGTGCACACGGCCGAGAGCGGCGAACAGGCCCTGGCCCTTCTGGACTTGGCTCACCCGGACATCGTGCTCACGGACATCAAGATGCCGGGCATGGACGGCATCGAACTTTTGGAGCGGATCAAGGAAAAGGCCCCGGACACCGAGGTGATCATGATCACCGGACACGGGGACATCGACCTGGCCATCAAGAGCATTCAGTACGAGGCCACGGACTTCGTGACCAAGCCCATCAACGACGCGGTCCTGGACATCGCCCTGAACCGGGCCTTGGAGCGCCTGCGCATGCGCCGCCAGCTCAAGGCCTACACCGAGAATCTGGAACATCTGGTGGAGGAGAAATCCCGGGCCCTGGTGGCGGCCGAACGCATGGCCGCCATAGGCCAGACCGTGGCCGGGCTGTCCCACGCCATAAAAAACATCGCGGGCGGCCTGGACGGCTGCATCTTTGTCCTGGAAAAAGGCATGGAGTTGGACCACCGCCAGTATCTCGAACAGGGCTGGGCCATGCTCAAGGCCAATGTGGAAAAAATACGAAACCTGTCCATGGACATGCTGCGCTACGCCAAGGACGCGGTGCCGGATTTGCGGCCCTGCGACCCCAGCGTCCCGGCCCGGGAGGTCCTGGAACTGTTCGCGGCCCGGGCGGCCGACGAAGGCGTGGCCCTTCAGGCCGAGGTCCCGGCTGACCTGCCCCCCATGCCCCTGGACCCCGAAGGCATCCACCGCTGCCTGATGAACCTTTTGACCAACGCCCTGGACGCCTGCGCCGAATCCCCCGATGGGGAGAAGTGCGTGCGTTTGAGCCTCTGCTCCCTGCCCGGGGGCGGGGTGCAGTACCAGGTGACCGACACCGGCCCGGGTCTTGACCCGGGGTCCCAAAAGCATCTGTTCCAGAGTTTTTTCAGCACCAAGGGGGACAAGGGCACGGGCATCGGGCTCATGAGCACCAAAAAGATCGTGGAGGCCCACGGCGGGACCATCCGCCTGGACAACAAACCAGGCCAGGGGGCCGTGGCCACCCTGACCCTCCCGGATAGAGGCAAAGCTCCTGGGCCACAAGGCCGGAGGGCCTGAGCTTTAACCCCTGGACGCCGGGTCAGCCCTCGGGCCAGGGATGGGAAGCCTCGATTCCCCGTAAGGAACGTTGACGAATTCCCAGTGTTACGCTAGGATTGAAGAAAAATGTTCAGGAGTCCACGGGAGCGCCAGGAGAAATGAACGCCATTACCTTGTCCAGGGATGGAGCCCTGATCCATGCGGGCAAGGTGGTGGATGGGGACCCGCTCAAATACTTGAGCAACGGAGTGGAGTTGGGCGAGGGGTTCACCCTGCGCGGCGTGTTCGAGATGATGCGCCGCTATCCGATCCTGACCCGTCTGGACCCCTTCTGGGACACGCTTCTGGAACAGTACGCCACCTGGCCCCCGGCCGGGAGCGAGGCAGGGGGGCTGACCTGCCTCGAAATGGGAAAAACCGTCGAAATGATAGGTTTTCCGGGCAAGCCCCGCCTGGAGATCTACGTCACCCTTTACGGCCTTGTGGGTGACGAGGCCCTGGAGATCAAGACCTTTCAGGTGGAGAGTCTCCTGGACACCCCCGTCCGCCTGGGCGGGCTGAAGCACATCGTCTTCGGGGACACGGTCAACGTGTTCCAGTTTAAGACCGTGCTCTGCCTGTTCGAGTTCATAGAGGGAATTGCGTGGCAGTTGAGTTTTCATGGGACGCCCAGGGAATGCGCTTTAAGGAGGTAAGAAAACATGTTTGACAAGATTCTGTTCGCCACCACCGCTTCGCCGACCTGCGACGACGCCGCCAAGGTGGCTTTTGAATTGTCCAAGAAGAACAAATCCAAGCTGTTCGTGCACCACGTCTTTGCCGTGCCCACCCGGTCGTTTGGCCCCTTTGTCAAGGACGTGCGCACCGGCGAGGAAGAGACCGTGGACGAAAACTATCTGGCCCTGGTCCGGGAAGAGATCAAGGGCACCTACGAGAAGCTCATCCCCGGCCTGGACAACCTGTCCATTGAGGCCGTGGTGGGCAACCCGCCCCGGGAAATCCTGCGCAAGGCCCGGGAAGAGAAGGTGGACCTGATCATCATGGGCGCGCACACCCGAGACGAGGACGTGGGCGCCACCCGCCACCGGGCCATCGCCGGAAGCACCATGCAGAAGGTGGCCAAGGCCGCCCGCTGCCCGGTGCTCATCATCAGCCGCCCCTGCGTGACCTGCTGGTCCTATTTCGCCAATATCGTGGTGGCCACGGACTTCTCCAAACCCGCTGACCACGCCTTCCAGTTCGCCCTGAACGTGGCCACGGAACTGGGCTGCAAGCTGCACCTCTTCCACGCCACCGAGGTGGACAAGGACTCGGCCGGCCTGGCTCCGGGCCAGTGCGCCATCGAGTGCAAGATCGACGCGGCCAAGAAAAAGATGGAAGAGAAGTACGTGCCCAAGATGGGCGACTTCGACAACTTCGTCACCGAGGTATGGGAAGGCATTCCCTACGTGGAGATCCTGAAATACGCCCGGGAGCACAAGGCGGACCTGATCGTCATGGCCCACCACGCCCGGGACGTGAACCCCGAGGAATCCTCCTTGGGCGGCACCATCGAACAGGTGGTTCTGCGCTCCTCCTGCCCGGTGCTCTCGGTGAACCATCCGGACAAGGTGGCTGTGGAGCCCTACGGCCCCAAGGGCCGGGCTTAGGAATAACGCCAGGCGATGGGAAAAAAGAAAATTCTCGTCGTTGACGACGAGATGCATCTTCGAATCTTCATAGCCACCGTGTACGAGACCGGTGGCTATGAAGTTTTCATGGCCCGGGACGGGGCCGACGGCTTCGCCAAGGCCCGGGAGATTCGCCCGGACCTGGTCTCCCTGGACCTGATGATGCCCCGGGAGGGGGGGATACAGCTCTTCTCCCGCCTGCGCCAGGACCCGGACCTGCAAGAGGTCCCGGTGGTCATCGTCTCGGCCATTGCCGGGGCCACCTTCGCCCACAGCCTGCATCTGCTGGAAATGAGCCTGGGCGCGGACTACCGCGCGCCGGAAGCTTACGTGGAAAAGCCGCCCCGGCCCGAGGCCCTGCTGGCCGCCGTGGACCAGATCCTGGACATCAAACGCTGACACCCAAATCGGACGCACCCATGCACGCTTCCATCCTCCTGGTCGACGACGAGGACGGCATCCGCAAGGTCCTGGGCATCGCCCTGGCCGACCTCGGCTATGACGTGCATACGGCCAGCAACGGCCAGGAAGGGCTGGAAATTTTCCGCGCCGTCCACCCGCCCATCGTGCTCACGGACATCAAGATGCCGGTCATGGACGGGGTTGAATTTTTGCGCCGCATCAAGATCGAGTCCCCAGAAACCGAGGTGATCATGATCACCGGGCACGGGGACCTGGACCTGGCCATCTCGGCCCTGAAACTCCAGGCCTCGGACTTCATCAACAAGCCCATCAATCCCGACGCCCTGGATATTTCCCTGGCCCGGGCCTGGGAAAAGATCGACATCCGGGCCAGGATGCGCAACTACACGGAAAATCTCGAAATGTTGGTCACGCAACAGGCCGACAAGATCATCGAGTTCGAGCGCAAGCTGGCCGCCACCCAGGTGGTGGACGGACTCACCGCCGCCTTCAAGGATTTGTCCGGGGACATGCCCGGCGACATGCCCGGTCAGGTCCGCTTCTTCAACGACCTGCCCTGCTTCGTGCTCATCCACACCCGGGACCTGAAGGTGGCCTCCATGAACCCCCTGGCCCAGGAGCGCCTGGGGCTCAAGGCCGGGGATGCGAGTTGCCAAGCCTACCTGGGCCTTGAGGCCCTGGCCGGGGACTGCCCGGCGGCCCGGACCCTGGCCACGGGCCAGGCCTGGCGCGGCCGGGAGACCATGCGTTGCGCCAACGGCAACGAGGTGGCGGTCATGGTCCACACCGCGCCCATCCGGGACCAGAAGAACGAGATCGAGCTGGTCCTGGAAATCGCCGTGGACGTGGGCGAGATCAAGCGCCTGCAGGAAGAACTCCGGGTCACCCAGCAACTCTATCGCCAGCTTTTCGACGAGGCCCCCTGCGCCGTAACCCTGCTGGAGCCGGACCTGACCATCACTGCGGCCAACCGCCGGTTCGTGGAGGATTTCGGCCCGCCCGAGGGCCACTCCTGCCACCGGCTGTTCGGCCAGAGCGAAGGCCCCTGCCGGGACTGCCCGGTACACAAGACCTTTGCCGACGGCCTATCCCACACCATGGAGACCACGGCCGAGGACATCCGGGGCCAGACCCGCCACCTGATGGTCTGGACCGCGCCCGTGCGCAACGCCGAAGGGGCCGTGGTCCAGGTCATGGAGCTGGCTGCGGACATCACCCAGGTCAAGCAACTCCAAGAGCACCTGACCGCCCTGGGCCTGCTCCTGGCCTCCCTGTCCCACGGAATCAAGGGCCTGCTCACGGCCCTGGACGGGGGCATGTACAAGGTCACCAGCGGGTTCGCCAAGAACAGCCCGGAGCAGGTGGCCGCAGGCTGGGAAGTGGTCCAGGCCATGGTCGGCCGGATCAAGAACATGGTCCTGGACATCCTGCGCTACGCCAAGAAACGCCAGCTCAACTGGCAGACCGTGGACGCCCTGGTATTCGCCACGGACGTGGCCACGGCCGTGGAGCCCAAGGCCGCCCTGCAGGGCGTGACCCTGGTGCGCGAGTTCGACCCGGCGGCCGGGGGCATCGAGGTGGATGCCGGGGCCTTGTCCGCCGCCCTGGTCAATCTCCTGGAGAACGCCGTGGACGCCTGCGTGGAGGACACGGCCAAGCCCAGCCACCGCATCGTGTTTTCCGTGTTCCCGGACCTGGACCACATCCTGTTCCGGGTGGCGGACGACGGGGCGGGCATGAGCCGGGAGACCCTGGACAAGCTCTTCACCCTGTTCTTCTCTTCCAAGGGCTCCCGGGGCACGGGCCTGGGGCTGTTCATCGCCAAGCAGGCCGTGACCCAGCATGGCGGGGACATCTGGGCCGAATCGGAAAAGGGCCAGGGAACCACCTTCACCATCAGCCTGCCCCGGAACATGTCCCAGGAGACCAAGACCGCCATGGAGTCAGGCGACACGGCCGGCTGAGTCAGCCCCTGCTCCGAGGGTGCGCTCCGGATGATTTCCCAAATTTGCAAAAATTCCGCGTGCCCCGAAAGGATCAGGCCCGGCCGCTGAGCTTTTCCCAGCCGATGACCTCGCGCAAGCCGAGCATTTTCACCCGGTAAGCCAACTGCCTGGGGGTCAGGCCCAACTCCCGGGCCGCACGCAACTGGACCCAGTTGTTGCGGCGCAGGGAGGCCACGATTTCGTTACGCACAATGGTTTTTAAGGAATTGGACTCGGCTTCGGACTTGGCCTCGGCCGCCTCCTGGGCCGGGGTGGGCACGGCCAGGACCTTGGCCAGGACCGCGTTGTCCACGCTCTCGGCATCGGCCATGATCACCAGGCGCTCGATGAGATTTTCCATCTCCCGCACATTGCCCGGCCAGTCGTAGCGGGTCAGGGTGGCCAGGGCCTCGTGGGTGAACACGATGCGCCGTCCGTAGAGATTGGCCACCTTGTTCAGGAAATGGTTGATGAGGCTGGGGATGTCCTCGCTGCGTTCGCGCAGGGAGGGGACCCGGATGGGAAAGACGTTCAACCGGTAGTAGAGGTCCTCCCGGAACAGCCCCTGCTCCACCAGGTTGCGCAGATTCTTGTTGGTGGCCGCGATGATGCGCGCATCGGCCTTGCGGGTGCGGTTGCTGCCCAGGCGCTCGAACTCCTTTTCCTGGATCACCCGCAGGAGCTTGGCCTGGACCGGCAGGGTCACCTCCCCCACCTCGTCCAGGAACAGGGTGCCCTGGTCGGCCTCCTCGAAGCGTCCGGCCCGCATGGCCTCGGCCCCGGTGAAGGCCCCTTTCTCGTGGCCGAAAAGCTCGGCCTCCAGGAGGTTCTCGGGCAGGGCCGCGCAGTTCACCTTGACAAAGGCGTGGCTGCGGCGTTCGGAAAGCTCGTGGATGATGCGGGCGATCAACGTCTTGCCCGTGCCGGACTCGCCCTGGAGCAGGACCGTGGCCTTGGTGGGCGCGACCTTCTCCATCTGGCGCTCCACCTCCAGCATGCTCTGGCCCCGGCTGACGATGTACAGGCCGCTGGCCTTGCGGGTCAGGCGCTTCTTGAGCGACACGTTCTCCCGCCGCAAATCCTCCACGGCCTTGCGCATCTGCTCGTTCAGGGCGATGAACTGGGCCACCATGGTGGCCAGCGCGGTCAGAAAATCCACGTCCTCGTCCAGGGACACCTCGTCCCCGAACAGGCGGTCCACGTTCAAGACCCCCAGGACCTTGCCGCCCAGGATGATGGGCACGCCCACGAAGGACACCCGGCCCCGCTCAATGGCCCGGGACCCGGTGCGGTCCAGGAACAGGGGCTCGTGGCGGATGTCCGGGATGACGTAGGGCTTGGCCGTGCTGAAGATGAGCCCGGTGACCCCCTCGTCGAACTGGTACACGCCCCGGCTGCGCTCTTCCAGGGTCAGGCCGTGGGAAGCGGTGATGACCAGGCGTTCAGTGGTCGGGTCCAGCAGGGTCACGGTGGCCCGCTTCAGGCTCAAGGTCTCGGACAGAATGCGCAGAACCTCGGTCAAGGTCTGCTCCAGGTCCAGGGCGGAGTGGATGTGCTGGCTGATCTCCGAGAGAACCTTCAACTTTAAGCCGGTGAGGGTCTGATCCATGGAACAGGCCATAGCAAATCGGGTGCCGCGCCTGCCCATTTCAGAAAATTATAATATCTCATAAATTCAGTGAATTATCAAAATAGACCGGATCCCCAGAGCTGACCGCAACAAACAAATTTACATTAATGCAATTTCAAGCCATAATAACCTATGCAAAAATGTACGAAATAGACAACAATGCAAAATATTGCGAGAGGGTCGCCAGTTCGCCCGAACGATCAGCCCGTACGGCCTCTGGTTCATATCAGCCCTTGACCCCGCCCCCCGGGCGTGGAAAGATTTTTCATCCCGAACGGAAACTGGAGCATCCCCCCATGATCTACAAAAAAGGCTTACACTGGTACGTTCACTGCGTGGTGGACGGGATCAGGATTCACGAATCGACCAATGAGACGGACAAGACCAAGGCCACCCTGGCCGCCGAACGGATCATCCAGCAATTCCACGGCCAATGCAAAGACCCCAAGGACGCGGACCCAGGCGCGGGTCGTTCCGATAAGGGGTGAACGTCCGGGGAGAAAGGCGGGATTGGGGCAGGTTCAGGGCAATTCCCGGGCCATCCAGACCACCCGGCCCAGGATACGCACGTCAGCGCTTTCGTTCAGTTCGATTTCCAAGGGCGGGTAAAGCTGGCGGTTGTCGCTCAAGAGCACCAGCTTGCCGGGCTTCTTGTCCAGCCGCTTGACCACGATCTCCTGGTCGATGCCCACGGCGTAGATTTTCCCCGGATAGACATCGGCCTGGGACAGGTCGATGAGCACGATGTCCTCGTCGCGCAGGGTGGGCTCCATGGATTCACCGGTCACGCGCATGAGCCGCATCTCGCCGGTGCGGCCCTTGCGGCGCAGCCACTCGTGGCGGAAGGCGTAGTAGGCCTCGATGTCCGCGTCGGTCTCCAGGGAGCCGCCGCCTCCGGACACCCGGGCCTTGACCATGGGCACAAAGGAGAATTCCTCTTCGTGAAAGCGCAGCACCGTGGGCTCGGCCCGGCTGGTCTCCCCGATGCGCACGGGTCCCTGGCCGGTTTCCAGCCACATGGGATTGAGCCCCCGGGTGCGGGAGAGGCGCAGAAACCACTCGGCCGGAACCGACTTACGGCGCTTGGCGTCGGTCACGGCCGCACGCCGCACACCGAGCTCCCGGGCCAGGTCGGCCTGGGAGTTCAAACCGCTGGCGGCCATCATCCGCCGGATGACCGCTTCCGCGCCGGTTTCGAGAATATCGCCGAATCTTCGAGCCGCGCTCATGTATGCTTCCACTTGACCAGGCTGGCCCCTGGCCGGTTCCGGGATATCTCCCCGGCTTTGGATCAAAAACGATAAATTTATTTATCAATTTCTGGCCCGGGCGTCAAGTCCAGGCGCACACCTCCTCCCGGGCACCCCGCTTGACCTCGCCCCCGGCTCATGCGAAAAGGCGTCACATCATGGAGAGGTCGGCCCACCTCCCCTTCCCCTCTGTCCAGGGACGTTGCACATGAGCGCGATCCGCATACTCATCGTCGAGGACGAACGCATCGTCAGCCGGGACATCCAGAACACCCTGAAGCGGCTGTCCTACAAGCCCCTGGCCGTGGCCACCACCGGGGAGGAAGCCATCTCCTTGGCCGGAGACCTCCAGCCGGATCTCATCCTTATGGACATCCGCCTGGAAGGCGACCTGGACGGGGTGGAGGCAGCCCGGATCATCGACCGCAAGCACAAGGTCCCGGTGATCTTTCTGACCGGGCTCTCGGACGCCCACACCCTGGACCGGGCCAAGGCCACGGGTTCCTTTGGCTACGTGCTCAAGCCCTTTGAAGAGCACGAGCTCAAATTCGCCATTGAAATAGCCGTGTCCAAACACAAGCTGGAAACCGATCTGCGCGAAGCCACCAAGGCCGCCCAGGCCGCCAACGAGGCCAAAACCGCCTTCCTGGCCACGGTCAGCCACGAGTTGCGCACGCCCATGAACGGCATCCTGGGTATGGCCGAACTGCTCCTGCACTCCGCCCTGGACAACGAGCAGAAGGAATATCTGGAGCTGATCAAGAACTCCGGCTGGGCGCTCATGAACGTCCTAAACGACATCCTGGACTACGCCAAGATCGAGGCCAAGACCCTGGAACTGCGCATGGGCGAATTCAACCTCAGGGAGCTGGTCCAGGGCGTGGTCCGGTCCCTGGCCTTCCAGGCCCGCAAAAAAGGCCTGTCCATCGACTGCGTTATCACCCCGGATATTCCCCGCTGGCTCAAGGGCGACTCCGGGCGGCTGCGCAAGATCATCACCCATCTGCTGCACAACGCCATCAAATTCAGCGACTCAGGCGGAGTGGCCCTGGACATCGGCCTGGACCAGGCCAAAACCGGCCGGGGCCAGCCCCTGCCGGAAAACGTGCGCCTGATCTTCAGCATAGCGGACACAGGAATCGGTGTTCCCGATGGCCAGTTGGGCACGATTTTCGAGAGCTTCACCCAGGTGGAGAGCTATTTGACCCGGCGCTATGGCGGCCTGGGACTGGGACTGGCCACCTGCAAGCAGTTGGTGGGCCTTTTGGGCGGGGACATCCGAGCCGAGAGCGCCCTGAACCAGGGCAGCGTGTTCACCTTCTCGGCCATTTTCGAGACCCTGCCCCAGGCCGATCCGCGCCAGGCCCCCACGCACCGCCCCTGTTCGGCGGATATGCTGAAAGGGCGCCGCGTGCTCCTGGCTGACGACGACCCCACCAGCGAGACCCTGGTCTACCATCTTATCGAGGCCAAGGGCATGGAGGTGGTCTGCGTGTCCACCGGAGCCCAGGCCGTACAGGAGCTGACCCGCCACCCCTTCGACCTGGTGCTCATGGACATCCAGATGCCCGAACTCGACGGCCTGGAGGCCACCCGGACCATCCGCAATCCGGCCACGGGCTGCCACAATCCGCACATCCCCATCATCGCCTTGACCGCCCACGCCTTCAAGAGCGATGAGGAGGCCTGCCTGGCGGCGGGCATGGACGCCTACCTGGCCAAACCCGTGGACGGCTCCACCCTGTGTGCGGCCATGGAGTCCATATTGACCGGTCGGCATCACCCTCCAGCCTCAAGCCAGCCCCAGTCCACGTCCCAGGATTTGAACCTCACGGACACCCTCCGCCGTCTGGGCGGGGACCTGCCCCTGTTGCGCGAGGTCTACCACGCCTTTGCCACGGACCTGCCCAACCGGCTCAAGGAACTGGAGTCCCAACTGGCCTCCGGGGACATGCCCGGGGCCCTGCGCTCGGCCCACAGCCTGAAGGGCGCGGCCATGAACGCCGGGGCTGAACGGCTCCGCGACGCGGCGTCCACCGTGTTCGACCGGCTCAAGGCCCAGCGCCCGGACCTGGCCGACCAGGCCATGGCTGAGCTGCACGCCTCCTTCCAGCAGGCCCTGACCCTGGTCTTAAACCAGTTACGAACCCCTCCGGCCCCTGGGCCAGGATCAACGCCATGAGCAGCGACCAGCCCACCCGGCCCCAACCGCCAGGCCTGAACATCCACACCCTGTGCCTGTTCGGATTCCTGGTCCTGGCCCTGTCCTTCGCCTACAGCGTGGCCCTGCCCTTCCTGCACACCCTGATCATCTCCACGGTGCTGGTCATCATTTTCCAGCCCCTGCACACCCGCCTCATCGAGATATGCAAGGGCCACAAGGCCCTGGCTGCGGCTCTGACCACGGTGATCATTCTGGTGGTCCTGATCATCCCCCTGTTCTTCCTCTTTTTCGGCCTGATCCATCAGGGCGTGGAGGCGGTCAAGGCCATTGACGCCTGGATCAGGGGCGCGGATTTCCAGGCCCTGCTGAAAACCAGCCGCCTGGAGGAATACACAGCCTGGATCAAGACCCAATTGCCCTTCGTGGACCTGGACAAATTGGATATCCAATCCCAGATCATCGACTATTCCAAGTCCGCAGGCCAGCAACTCCTGCGCGCGGGCACCGGGGCCATCACCAACCTAGCCGGGCTGACCATCCATTTCCTGCTCATGATTTTCATGATCTTCAGCTTCCTGCGCGACGGCCCGGCCATGCTGCGTCGGATCAAGTACCTGATCCCCCTGCGCGAGGCCCAGACCGACACCATTTTCGACAGCTTGAAGCGCGTGTCCCGCTCGGTCCTGGTGGGCAGCCTCCTGGTGGCCGTGGGCCAGGGCGTGGTCGGGGGCGTGGGCCTGGCCATCATCGGCATCCCGGCCTTCTTCTGGGGCACGGTAATGGGATTCAGCTCCCTGATCCCGGTCATCGGCACGGGCCTGGTCTGGATTCCGGCCACGGTCTACCTGCTGCTCACCAGCCAGTTCAAGGCGGCCATCTTTCTGGCCCTCTGGTGCGGGGTCCTGGTGGCCGGCATCGACACCTTCTTGCGCCCCTATTTCCTGCGCGGGGCCTCCAAGGTCTCCACCTTCTACATCTTTCTCTCCATCCTGGGCGGCCTGAACGCCTTCGGCCCCCTGGGCATCCTGTACGGCCCCCTGGTCTTAAGCTTCGCCATGGTCATGCTCCAGATTTATGGAGACGAATACTGCGACCCATTGAGCCCGCCGCCCGAGGGCTGCCCTTCTCCTACTCCTGAATAACCAAGGAATCCTATATGCTTTACGACCTGAAACTGGCCCTGACCGTTTCCGGCGTGGGGTGTTTCAGCACCGTGCCCGCCCCGAACTTGAGCTTCCACCAGATGCTCGACCATCTGCGCGAGCACCCCTGGGACGATTACATGCACAAGTATCTCCTGGAGCAGATGGCCGGACACCGCACCCGCAAGGTGGAGAAGCTCCTCGATCAGGCCCTGGGCCAGGACCCCCTGCTCACGGCCCTGCTCTACGAGGTCTGCCTGACCCATGACCGCTACGCCCAGTTCCTGCCGCGCTTTGTAGGCCAGGACCCCAGAGCGCTCTCGGTGCACTCCCCGCTCATCCACCTGCGCTCCCGAAGCCTCAAGGACCAGGAACTGCACGCCAGTTGGAACGCGATTTTCAACGACAACATCGTGGACCACCTGCCCCTGCCTCGTCCAGACCAGACCGGACTGGCCCCGCCCCTGCCCCCGGAAGTCCTGCTGGCCTCCCGGCCCGAATCCGTATCGGTGCGCGAGATTTTCTCCGGCCTGAAGCAGGAGGGATTGCCCGGACCCAAGCCCCGGGTCCCTTTGACCGAGACCATCGAACGGGCCAAGGGCGTGCTGGAGAACATCGGGGTGCTCATCGGCCCCATGATGCAGCACAAGTCCAGCCTTTCCCGCATCGCCCGCCTGCGCTACTGGCGCCTGGACGTGCATACCCGGGTGGGGAACCTGGACAACTCCCTGTCCGGCATCCAGACCTCCTACGGCCGGGGCTTTTCCGAGGACGCGGCCTCGGCCGCCTGCCACATGGAGGTCTGCGAGCGGGTGTCTTCCTACGCCTCTTACGGCCGCAAGGGCATGAGCGGATACGCCCGGCCCTATCCCCTTTTCCATGGCAGCCAGGAGGAACTCTCGGCCCAGGGCCACCCGGTCCTGGACCTGGCGGCCATGCGCCTGGAGGTCCCCTCTGCCGGAGCCAAATTGTACTGGCTTCAGGGCCACCGGCCCGAAGGCCGGGAACAGAGCCCGGTCCTGGTCCCGGCCCAGTTCGTGACCCTGTTCTGCAACCTGGACGAACCGAGCCTGACTAGCGGGCTTTCCTCCACGGGCCTGGGCGCGGGCAACACCATGAACGAGGCCAAGGTCAGCGCCCTGTGCGAGGTGCTGGAGCGCGACTGCGAGGCCGTGACCCCTTACGACTCGGCCCGGGTGTTCGAGATCGAGACCGAGGACCCGGATGTCTCCCGCCTGCTCGGCGATCTGCGCGAAGGCGGGGTACACGTCCGCTTCCTGGACCTGACCCAGGACCTGGGCATCCCCTGCTACAAGGGCTTTGTGGTCGGGGTCCACGGGGACGTGAACAAGGGCACGGGCTGCGGGCTTTCGGGCCAGCGCGCGCTCATCTCCGCCCTGACCGAAATCCCCTACCCCTTTCCCGGGCCGCCCACCCGGGCCTTTGAGGACACGGTCCAGACCCGCCGCTTGGAGGACCTCCCGGACTATTCCACGGGCAGCGCCAAGGGCGACCTGATGGTCCTGGAGAACACCCTGCTGGCCAACGGATTTCGCCCGGCCTACGTGGACCTGACCCGCAAGGACTTAGGCATCCCGGTCACCCGGGCCATTGTCCCAGGCCTGGAGTTCATGACCGACCTGGACCATTTCTCCCGGGTCAGCCCCCGGCTCTTCGCCAACTATCAGGCCCTGTTCGGGAAGTAGACCAAGGGAAACAGAAGCCGCAACGCAAACGGCGGATTCGGGAAGAGCCCTGAATCCGCCGTTTGTGTTGGAACGATCTGTTCGGATCAGCCGCCCACGGCCAGCAGGCGCAGGTGCGGGGCGGCCAGCACGGCCGGGCGGTTCTGGCGGTAGTTGTGGGAGGCGGTCACGAATATTTCCAGGAACTGGGTCACGTCCTCGGGCCGGGGAATGAGCCCGGTCTGGAAGGGCAGGGCCCAGGGCTCGCTCTGGACCAGGCCCCGGGCCCAGCGCCGGACCAGGGGATCGAAGAACTCCGGGTTGTTGCGCACGATCATGGCCTTGGACAGGCCGTCCTGCCTGGCCGCCTCCATGGAATAGCCCAGGCCGTGCCGCTCGTAGATGTACAGCGGGGTCTGGAGCCGGACGAAGCTGAAACCTCCCAGGCTGGCCTGGACCCAGAAGTCCCAGTCCTCGTAGGCCGTATTGACCCGGAAGCCCGCAGACTGCTCCCAGACGTGCCGCCGCATGACCGCCGGGAGCACGATGTTCTGGGTGCGCAGCAGGTCCTCGTCGAAATTCGGCAGGCGGATCAGCCGGGTCGCGCCGTTCGCGGACTCCAGGTAATCGGTGTAGACGAGGTCCACGTTCCAACGGTTCTGCAGCACGTTCAGACAGGACTCCAGGAACAGGGGCCGCAGGAGGTCGTCGGGGTCCAGGGCGAAGAGGAAATCCCCCCGGGCCACCTCGAACCCGATGTTGCGCACGGCCCCGGGCCGTCCCACCCGGCGCTGGCGCATGATCTCGAACCGGGGGCAGGCCAGGAGCCCGCGCCAGTGCTCGGCCAGGGCCAGGGAATTGTCCGTGCTCCCGTCGTCCACGAAAATGATTTCCGTGTCCGAAAGTCCCAGGCTCTGGGCCTTCAGGCAATGGAACAGACGGGGCAGGAAATGCCCGTAATTGTGGTTGGGGATGACGACGGACAAGATGGGCGCGGCCATGAGCCTTCCTCTGACGTTTTGCGCGCCTCCAAAGAGGAAGCGCGTTCAATCAAACATATCGGCGGATAGGGCCAGGGCAATAGGTTTTCCAGGGTGACAATCGTGCGCCGGAAAAGAAAAAGGCCGGACGGGAAGTCCCCGTCCAGCCTTCATTTTGCCGTGATATGAGCTTTCAGCCTACTGCCTGGGCGAGGCGTGGCCGTCCTTGTACTCTTCCTTGAACAGTTCCGGGGACAGGGGCAGGGCGCTGGGCCGACCGCAGAATATCTTGCTCGGGTCCGTGCAGACCAGGGCGTGGGCGATGACCTCCTCCATGCTCTCCACCGGGGTGATCTTCAGGTCCTTCAGGATGGCTGCGGGCACGTCCTTCAAGTCCTTCACGTTGTCCTTGGGGATGAACACCTCGGAGATAAGGCCCCGGTGGGCGGCCAGGAGCTTTTCGCGCAGGCCCCCGATGGGCAGGACCCGGCCGCGCAGGGTCAGCTCCCCGGTCATGGCCAGGTCGTTGCGCACCGGGATGTTCAAAAGGGCCGAGATGATGGACGTGGCCAGGGTGATGCCCGCCGAAGGACCGTCCTTGGGCGTGGCCCCTTCGGGCACATGCACGTGGATGTCGATCTCCTTGTGGAAGTCGCGCTTGAGCCCGAACTGGTCCGAGCGGGAGCGCACGAAGGTGAGGGCCGCCTTGGCCGACTCCTGCATGACCTCGCCGAGCTTGCCGGTGATCTCCACCTTGCCCGTGCCGGGCATGAGCGAGGTTTCCACCACCAGGAGTTCGCCGCCCATCTGGGTCCAGGCCAGGCCGGTGGACACTCCGACCTGGGGGGTCTCCTCCTTCTCGCCGTGGCGGAACTTGTGCACGCCGAGAAAGCCGTTCAGGCTCTGGACGCCCACCTGCACGGACTTCTTCAGGTCCCCTTCTTCCACCAGGCGGCGGGCCACCTTGCGGCAGATGGAGGCGATCTCGCGCTCCAAATTGCGCACCCCGGCCTCCCGGGTGTAGCGCCGGATGAGTTCCAGCAGGGCGTTGTCGGACATGCTCATGTTCGCTTCGGTCAGTCCGTTCTGCTTGATCTGCTTGGGCAGGAGGAAATGGCGGCCGATCTTGGCCTTTTCCGTCTCCAGGTAGCCAGGCAGGGTGATGATCTCCATGCGGTCCTGCAAGGGGGCCGGGATGGCGTGCAGGGTGTTGGCCGTGGTGATGAAAAAGACCTTGGACAGGTCGTAGTCCAGGTCCAGGTAATGGTCGCGGAAGGCCACGTTCTGTTCCGGGTCCAGGACTTCCAGCAGGGCGGCCGAGGGGTCGCCGCGAAAATCCATGCTCATCTTGTCCACTTCGTCCAGACAGATCACCGGGTTGTTGAACTTGCAGCGCTTGAGCGACTGGATGAGCTTGCCGGGCAGGGCGCCCACGTAGGTGCGGCGGTGGCCCCGGATCTCGGCCTCGTCGCGCACCCCGCCGAGAGAGATGCGCATGAACTCGCGATCCGTGGCCCGGGCGATGGACTTGGCCAACGAGGTCTTGCCCACGCCCGGAGGACCCACCAGACAGAGGATGGGGCCTTTCAAGGTCTCCACCAGGCTCTGCACGGCCAGATACTCCAGGATGCGCTCTTTGGGCTTCTCCAGGCCGTAATGGTCCTCGTCCAGGATGTTCTGGGCCAGCTTCAAGTCCAGCTTGGCTTCCTTGAGTTCGCCCCAGGGCAGGTCCAGTATCCAGTCCAGGTAGTTGCGGATGACCGCGTACTCGGCCGAGGACGGCGGGGTCTGCTTGAGCTTTTTCAGTTCCTTGCGGGCGCGCTCGCGGCCCTCTTCGGACAGGAGCTTCTTCTCGATCTGCTGCTCCAGTTCGGCAGCTTCCGAGGCCGGGTCTTCCTCCCGGCCCATCTCCTTGTGGATGGCCTTGATCTGCTCGTTTAAATAGTACTCGCGCTGGTTCTTCTCCATCTGGTTCTTGACCCGGCTTTTGACCTTCTTCTCCAGGGTGACGATCTCGATCTCACCCAGGAGCAGTTCATAAGCCTCTTCCAGACGGACCACCGGGTCCACTTCCTCCAGGACCTTCTGCTTGCGGGCAAAGGGGACCTTCAAGTGGGGCATGATGGCGTCGGCCAGCTTGCCCGGCTGTTTCAGGGAGGAGACCGCCAGCACGGTCTCGGGCGCGATCTTCTTGTTGATCTTGGCGAAATTCTCCAGGGCCTCGTGCACGGCCCGCAAAAGGGCCTCGCTGTCCGCGCCCAGGCGGTCGGCCTCGAGCACCCGCTCCACCTGCACGATGGGGAAGTCCTCGTCCATGGCCCAGTCTTCCTTGGCCTGGTCCCATTTGGCCCGGTAGAGCCCCTCGAACAGGACCTTGATGGTCCCGTCGGGAAGCTTCAGCATCTGGAGGACCCGGGCCACGCAACCCAGTTCGTAGAGGTCCCCGGCCTGGGGCTTCTCTTTCTCCGGGAGCTTCTGGGTGACCAGGAAGATCTTCTTGTCGTATTCGCTGATGGCTGATTCAATGGCTTTGATGGAGGCGTCCCGGCCCACGAAAAGGGGCACGATGGACCTGGGGAACATGACCACTTCCCGAAGCGACATCATGGGCAGGGAAACGGTCAGGGGCCGCGGTTCGCCGACATCGAAAATGGCGGTTGTCATATATGGTGCTCCTGGCCCCAAGGGCCGCGATAAAGGTGACGGGGGTAACCCCGTGACTTATCGTAAGGCCGAGTCCGTCCCTGTCAACGAGGAAGGCGCAAAAAGGTCGTTTTCGCCGAGGCCGCGCCTAGGCCGACTGAGCCGACTGGACCTCCTGATGGTAGAGCATGAGCGGCTCCAGGCCCTTTTCCACCACGGACTTGTTGATCACGCAGTCCTTCACGCCGGACAGGGACGGCAGGTTGTACATGATGTCCAGCATGATGTTCTCCATGACGTTGCGCAGGCCCCGGGCCCCGGTCTCGCGCTCGATGGCCTTGCGGGCGATGGCCCGCATGGCGTTGTCCGTGAAGCGCAGGCCCACCTTGTCCAGCTCGAAGAGCTTCTGGTACTGCTTGATGAGCGCGTTCTTGGGCTCGGTCAGGATGCGCACCAGGTCGTTCTCGGTGAGCTCGGTCAGGGCCGTGACAATGGGAATGCGGCCCACGAACTCCGGGATGAGCCCGAACTTGATCAGGTCCGAGGGCATGGCCTTGGCCAAAAGGGTGTCGGTCTCAAGCTGCCGCTTGGACTCCACCTTGGCCCCGAAGCCGATGCTCGAACCCTGCATGCGCTGCTGCACGATCTTTTCCAGGCCGATGAAGGCCCCGCCCAGGATGAACAGGATGTTGGAGGTGTCCATCCGGATGAATTCCTGCTGGGGGTGCTTGCGGCCGCCCTTGGGCGGGATATTGGCCTCGGTGCCCTCGATGATTTTCAGCAGGGCCTGCTGCACGCCTTCGCCGGATACGTCCCGGGTGATGGACGGGCTGTCCCCCTTGCGGGCGATCTTGTCGATCTCGTCCACGTAGATGATGCCCCGGGAAGCGGCCTCGATGTCGTAGTCCGCGTTCTGCAGGAGCTGGACCAGGATGTTCTCCACGTCCTCGCCCACGTACCCGGCCTCGGTCAGGGTGGTGGCGTCGGCGATGGCAAAGGGCACCTTGAGGATGCGGGCCAGGGTCTGGGCCAGAAGGGTCTTGCCCGAGCCCGTGGGGCCGATGAGCAGCACGTTGCTCTTGTCCAGCTCCACCTCGTCGGACAGGGCCGAGGCGAAGAAGACCCGCTTGTAGTGGTTGTGCACCGCCACGGCCAGGATCTTCTTGGACATCTCCTGGCCGATGACGTACTCGTCCAGCAGGTTCTTGATTTCGGCCGGGGTGAGGAGCTTGCCCTCTTCCAGGCCCTCGGAGACGTTCTCCTGGGTCATGATGTCCGTGCACAGGCGAACGCATTCGTCGCAGATGTACACTTCGGGTCCGGCGATCAGCCGCTGGACCTCATCCTGTCCCTTGCCGCAAAATGAGCAGTGCAGTTCTGGAGCCATAATTTTTAAACGCCTTGTCGGACGTTACTTCTTCTCTTGGGCCTCGGTTCCCAGCTCGGTGCGGGAAACAAGGATTTTGTCAACGATTCCATAAGCCTGGGCTTCCTCGGCGGTCATGAAATAGTCTCGCTCGGTGTCCCGCTCGATGTCCTCGATGGACTTATGCGTGTGCCGATGCATGATGCCGTTCAGTTCCTCGCGCAGGCGCAGGATTTCCCGGGCCTGGATGCCGATGTCCGTGGCCTGTCCCTGAGCCCCGCCCAGGGGCTGGTGGATGAGGATGCGGCTGTGCGGCAGGGAGAAGCGCCGTCCCGGGGCGCCCGCGGCCAGGAGCAGCGCGGCCATGCTGGCGGCCTGGCCCATGCACAGGGTGGACACCGGCGCGGAGATGTACTGCATGGTGTCGTAGATGGCCAGGCCCGCGGTCACGATGCCGCCCGGGGAGTTGATGTACATGGCGATGTCCTTTTCCGGGTCCTCGGACTCCAGGAAAAGGAGCTGGGCGCAGATCAGGCTGGCCACATGCTCGTCAATGGCCGTGCCCAGGAGGATGATCCGGTCCTTGAGCAGGCGCGAGTAGATGTCATAGGCCCGCTCGGTGCGGCCCGTGGTCTCGATGACAATAGGGATGGTGGGCATGGGCGCTCCTTGGCCGGGTCCTAGACCCCGGCCTCCTCTTTGGCCGGAATCTCGACCACCTCGGCCTTGGAGTAGATGAAATCCATGGCCTTGTCCGCCAGGATGCGGTCCTTCAAGGGAACCACCATGCCGGACTCCTCGTAATAGCGCTTGAGTTCGAAGAAGTTCTGCCCGCTCTGGTCCGAAACCCGCTTCAGCACGGCGTCGATCTCCTGGGGGGAGACGGCCAGGCCTTCCTTGCTGGCCACGGCCAGGAGGAAGAGTTCGGTGCGGGCCATGTCCTCGGCCCGTTCGCGGCTCTCGGCGCGCAACTGTTCCCGGGTCTTGCCCAGGGATTCGATGCTCTTGCCCCGGCGCTCCAGGCTCTCGGCCAGCTCGGAGATGAGCATGTCCAGCCGGGACTCCACCAGGGAAGGCGGCAGGGGGAAGCTCACCTGGGCCAGGAGAGAGTCCACCAGCTTTTTCTGGGCTGCGGACTTGTGCAGGTTCTTGCGGTTGGCCAGATAGGACTCGGCCAGGGCCGTACGCAGCTTGGTCACGTCGTCGTAGCCCACCTTTTTGGCCAGCTCGTCGGTCATTTCCGGAACCTTGCGCTCCTTGATGGCGTGCAGGGTGGCCTTGATCAGGGCCTTCTTGCCCGCCAGGCGGGTGTTGATGAAATCAGCGGGAAACTCCACGTCCTTTTCTCCGCTCTCGCCCTGCTTGAGCCCCTTCACCAGGGCCTCGAACTCGGGCAGGGCCTGCTGCTGGCCCAGGGTCATCTCGAAATTCTCGGCCTGGATTCCGTCCAGGATCGTGTCGCCCTCGTAGACCCCAAAGGTCACGGTGGCCACGTCCCCGTCCCGGGGCTGGCGCACTTCCTCGATGATCTTGACCTCGGCCATGTTGTCCAGGATGCGCTCCTCGACCTTGGTCACCACCTTGGGATCGGCCTCGGTCTTCTCTTCCTCGACCTTGACGCCCACGTACTCGGGCAGGTCGATGGGCGGGGCCAACTCAAAGGAGAAGGAGTAAATGAAATCCTGGTCCCGCACGAACTCTTCGGCGTCCACGTCGATTTTCGACAGGGGGGAGAGCTTTATTTCAGCCAAAATCTCGTTGATGTGCACATTGATCAAGTCCGTGGTGGCCTCGCCGTAGATCTGCTTGCGGAACTGCTGCTCCACGACCGATGCCGGGGCCTTGCCCTTGCGGAAGCCGTGGATGTCCACTTTGACCTTATACATGGCGATGGTGGCCGCCAGAGCCCCGTTCACTTCCTCGGTGGGCACGGTCACCAGGACCTTTTTGGCCACCGGGGAAATGTCTTCAAGCTTATATTCCATGACGCTCGTTCCTCCTTGCGCTGGATGCTTTCTGTGTGGAAGGCCCGGGAGGGGCCGTGGTGCGAGAGGGGAGACTCGAACTCCCATGGACAGTGCCGCTTGATCCTAAGTCAAGTGCGTCTACCACTTCCGCCACTCTCGCACAAAAGAGAAATTCTTACCGGCCGGGCTCGTTTCTGTCAAATCGTTTCGCCCCGGCCTGCCTGGACGCCCGGTGCGACGGCCCGGCTACAGGGCCGGAACCAGGCTCCGGGCGAACTCCCGGCAGCGATCCAGACCGGCGGCGTCAGGCTTCCAGAGCTCACGCACGCCCTCGCTTAAGACCTCGAACCCGGCCCCTTTCAGCCCCTCGGAAATCTGGCGCAGGCCCTCCCCGCTCCAGCCGTAGGACCCGAAGGCCGCAGCCTTCTTGTTCTTGAAGCCCAGGCCCCTCATCTCCTCCAGAAAGGCGGCCACGGCCGAGAGAATCCCACGGTTGATGGTGGAGGAGCCGAGCAGCAGGACCTTGGACTTGAACACCTCGGTGATCACGTCGTTCTTATCCTGCTTGGCGATGTTGAAGACCTTGACCGCCAGTCCGGGAACCTCGGCGGCCAGGGTTTGGGCCAGGGCGTCGGCCATGGCCCGGGTGGCCCCCCACATGCTGTCGTAGACCACGGTCACCTGGTTCTCCTGGTAGTCCTTGGCCCATTCCAGGTACTGAGCCACCACCTGCATGGGGTTGTCCCGCCAGACCACCCCGTGGCTGGGGCAGATCATGTCCAGAGGCAGGCTTAAGGCAGCGAAGTCCATGATCTTCTTCTCCACCAGACGGCTGAAGGGGGTCAGGATGTTGGCGTAGTATTTGATGGCCTCCTGCCACAGCTCGCACTGGTCCACCAGATCATTATACATGGTCTCGGAAGCCAGGTGCTGGCCAAAGGCGTCGTTGGAGAACAGGATACTCGACCCGGTGAGGTAACAGAACATGGTGTCCGGCCAGTGCAGCATGGGCGCTTCGATGAAGATCAGCTCCCGGCTGCCCAGGCTTAAGCGGTCCCCGGTCTTGACCACCTGGAAATTCCAGTCCGCGTGGTACTGCCCTTTCAGGGATTTCACGGCATTGGCCGTGCAGTAGACCGGTCTGTTCGGGATGTGGCGCATGAGCTCCGGCAAGGCCCCGCTGTGGTCCGGCTCCCCGTGGTTGGCCACCACGAAATCGATGCGGTCCAGGTCCACGGTTCGGGCCAGGTTCTCGACGTACTGGCGGGCAAAAGGCCCCCAGGCCGTGTCGATCAAGGCGGTCTTCTCGTCCTGGACCAGATAGGAATTGTAGGTGGACCCCCGGTGGGTGGAGTACTCCTCCCCGTGGAATTTGCGCAGGCTCCAGTCAGTCACGCCGACCCAGTGCACGTTGTCCTTGAGCATGATGGACATGGTTGTCCCCCTTGAAAATGGTGTCGAGGCCGACAGATAAGAACGGAACGGCGCTCTGTCCAGGGAAAATCGGGCCAGGGAAAATCAGGCCAGGGCCGCAGCCACCCGGGCCAGCTTGTCCAAAAGCTCGTCCATGGTCCGGCCCAGGACCCGGATCATGGGCTCCTTACCCGCCTCGCCCCGGTCGCAGACCATGTCCACCCGGCCGGGATGGGGGTGGGAGTCCAAGGCCTGGTAGGTGCCCCAGTCCAGGGACCCGCCTTCCAAATCCTTGGCGTGCCCGGGCTCCTCGGCCCGGTCGAACCAGGCCTCCTCCAGCTTGCAGCCCCGGGCCGCGCGCAGGATGTCCTGGTCGAAGCGGATGTTGGCCGCGCAGGACAGCTCCGGCACGATCCGCCGGGCGGACAGCAAGGCCCGGGCCAGATGGGTCGAGGCCCCGTATTCCGGGCACCCGGGGATGATCACCCGGCCCTGGCTGGTGCGGGTGATGCGGCCGGAAAAGGCGGCCACTTCCTCGGGACCGTCGGCAAAGGGCAGGGCCAGGGCCAGGTTCATGCGCACCTCGGGAATGAGCCGGGCCAGCCCGGGCATGACCATGAGCTCCTGCCCAGCCCTATCCAGGCTGATCAGCACGCCCAGGCGCGCGCGGTCCTTCAAAAGCGGGGCCGAGTGGTTCACCGGCCCGCTGCCCCGGCCCAGGTCCCACCCGGCCCGCAGTCCAAGATTCAGGTATTTCTGCGCCCGGGTGATGGCCGGAATCAGGTCCAGGCCCTGGCCCAGACCCGTGGCAATGGCCGCCGACAGGGTGCAGCCCGTGCCGTGCAGATTGGTGGTGTCCACCCGCTGGTGCATGAGGGGGATGGGTTTCTGTCCGCGCACGGCCAGCCAGTCCGTGACCACCGGGGAGTCGAAATGCCCGCCCTTGATGAGCACGGCCTCGGGTCCCTGGTCCAGGATGGCGGCAAGGGCCGAGAACACGTCCTCCCGGCAGGTGATCTCCCGTCCGGCGAAGAGTTCGGCCTCGAAAAGGTTGGGGGTGACCAGGTCGGCCAGAGGAAATATGAGCTCCAGCATGGCGGCCACGGCCTCGTCGCGCAAGAGCTTGGCCCCGCCCTGGGCCACGCAGACCGGGTCCACCACCAGGGGGAAGTCCCGGTCCTGGAGGATGGGGGCCACGGCCTCGATGACCGCCGAGGAAAAGAGCATGCCGGTCTTGGCTGCCGCCACCGGGATGTCCTCCAGCACGGTCTCAAGCTGCTTGGCCACGAATTCCGGGCGCACGGCCTCGATGGCGGCCACGCCCAGGGTATTCTGGGCCGTGAGCGCGGTGATCACCGAGGCCCCATAGCCGCCGAGCACGGTGATGGTCTTCAAATCGGCCTGGATGCCGGCCCCGCCGCCGGAGTCAGACCCGGCGATGGTCAGGATGCAGGAAAGAGGCTCCATGCCCAGAAACTCCAGGTTGCAGGTGCGGGGGATTTCCCCCGGGGCCGCTTGAGGAACGCGGGCAAAAAAGGAACAAGGGCTGGAAAGGCGAAAAACGGGCAATCCGGGGGCCGCCCCTTCAGGGCGGCCGCGATCCGGCATGCGTTGCGCAGGACACTAGCAGGTCAGCTTGACATATTCCTCGGCGGAGACCCCGTTCCAGGTCCGGCTGGTCCAGTAGGCCGTGGCCCAGATCATCAGCGCCGTGGCCTGGATGTCCGTGAGCCGCTTGATTTTCAGTTCCAGGGTGGAGCGGCTGGTGTTGTTCTGGGTATGGATGCCCCGCTCGTTGCAGGCCTCTTCAATGCGCAAGAGGAAATAGGCCTGCTTGGACTGGTTCGGGAGCAGCTTGGCGTCCCGGTGGGCCTCCAGTATGGTCTTCATCTCCGAGACCGAAAATTCAGCGGCCACGCTTTTCAAGGTCTTGAAAAACATGTCCACGGCCCAGGGCAGGATGAACTCCGCGCCCGCGCTCTTGGTCCGGAAGTAGTTCTTGAGCCATTGCTCGTGGTCGTGGGTGATCCTGGCGGCAACTTGCGGCATACATCCTCCTGCGCTCCCCCGGGCCTGACTCTCCCGGAGCGTGCTTCTTTCTTAAGCAAATATCAAGAACCAATCAAGAGCGTTTCTAGAGCAAATTTCAAACGTCTAGACCCGAGCGAATCTGCTTGAAGAGACCAAGGAGGAGCGCTTCGGACACGTCCCGCCCGTCGATGTTGAAACGCAGGATGAGCACCACGGGATTGTTGTTCGGGGTGACCATCTCCCGGACCACCAGGACCAGCTTCTGCTCCTGGTCGCTGGCCGAATCCCTGGCCCCGACCAGCAGAACCCAGTGTTCGGCCTTTTTCTCCCAGGCCACGGTGATGCCCAACTCAGGCCCGGCGTTCTGCTCCATGAGGGCCACGAAATCGCGCAGAGTGAAATGCTTGCGCTCCTTGCCCAGGACCCCCAGATACTCGCCCTGGTCCGAGCGGATGACCAGGGGCTTGGACAAAATCTCGGCCGGAGGGGGCGCGACCCTGGCCGGACTCTGCTGGGCCAGGTCCAGTTCGCGGCCCAGGGCCTGCACCCGGGTCTCCAGACCCTGGATGCGGGCCAGATAGGCGGACTCCATGGCCGCGCGCTCCTGCTCGGCGCCGCCCAGGCGCTGCCGAAGCCCCCGGACCTCGTCGCGGAGCCTGAGGAGAGCCTCGCTCTCGGCCGGTTCGCGCCGGACCCAGGCCGAGGGCGTGACCACCCGGCCACTCCCGGTAGGCCCTGCGGCATACGCCCTGGACGCCCCGGGCACAAAGCCCGTCCCGGCCCCCTGCTCCCTGTTCTCAGCGTTGGCTGACTGACGCAATGGCGTTCTCCTTCCCTGGGAGGACGAAAACCGCTCAAAACGCCCGGCCTGCTTGGGCCGAGAGGCGCACCGATCCCGGCTCGTCCCCTGTAGATGAGATGCCTTTACCTCAAACCAGGGAATGTATCAAGACAAATGCCAGACATTTTCTAGAAAAATATTCGTTACAGAACAAGTTGTTACAGGTTTCGCCAGTCATCCTGGTCTATTGATGTAATCGGCTGGATTTTAATGATAAACAAACAAAATGAGAGGGATTGTGTACGCCAAAAGCGAACATTTCGCGTACTCCAGCCGAGTTCCGTGCACTGGCCAAGCCCTACCCACACCCTGCCCCTTCCCCACCCCCTTGGCCATCATTTCTTGACTCCCGGACCCGATGCGTTATTGTTCCCCATTGAACGCCCCTTTCGGCGCAACGATCCCAGGAGAACGCTTCAATGCCTGTTGAATACAAGGATTATTACAAGACCCTGGGAGTGACCAAGACCGCTTCCAAGGAAGAGATATCCAAGGCCTTCAAAAAGCTGGCCCGCAAGTGCCATCCGGACTTGAACCCCAACAAGCCCGAGGCCGAGGCCAAGTTCAAGGAAATCAACGAGGCCTACGAGGTGCTCAAGGATGAAGAGAAGCGCAAGCTCTACGACACCCTGGGCCCCAACTGGCAGCAGGGACAGAATTTCCAACCCCCGCCCGGATTCGAGAACGTCCGCTTCAATTTCGGCGGCCAAGGCGGCGAGGCCGACGGGTTCAGCGACTTCTTCGAGACCCTGTTCGGCGGCGCGGGCGGGGGCGGCCATTTCTCCCAGGGCGGCTTCGGTGGCCGGGGCGTACGCAGGCCCCGCCGGGGCTCGGACGTGGAGGCCGCGCTGGAGCTCAACCTGGAGGAGGCCTACCAGGGCGGGCACAAGTCCATCACCCTCCAGGAACAGACCCTGACCCCGGACGGACGGCCCACGCTTTCGACCAAGACCTTGAGCGTGGACATCCCGGCCGGAATCAAGGACGGGCAGAAGATCCGCCTGTCCGGCCAGGGCAATCCCGGCAGCATGGGCGGCACGGCCGGGGACCTGTACCTGAAGGTCGGCCTGGCCTCCCACCCCCTGTACAAGATCAAGGACGACACCGTGATCCTGGACCTGCCCCTCACCCCCTGGGAGGCGGCTCTGGGCGCTACCGTGACCGTGCCCACCCTGGACGGGCAGATCGAGATGCGCATCCCCCCGGGATCGGGCAGCGGCAAGAAGCTGCGCGTGCGCGGCCGGGGACTGGGCTGCGGGGCCAAGAAGGGGGACCAGATCGTGCGCCTCATGGTCCAGGTACCTGCTGAAATGAGCCCGGAAGAAAAGGAACTTTTCCAGAAGCTGGCCGACACCTCCACGTTCCGGCCACGCCACTATTGAGGTCTGGGACTGCGGAACCGGCCCGAACCCTTCCCAGATTTCGCAGGAGCCACTGCCATGAGCCTGAAAATGACCGCGCCGACCACCCTGCCCACCTGCTCGGAGCTGGTCGGCTTCGCCCAACTGCTGGAACTGGTCGGCCTGGAAGCTGGCCAGGTCCAGGAAATCATCGGCCTGGGCTGGGTGGAGCCCTCGCGCACGGGCGCGGACGAGTTCCTGTTCCAGCGCAACGACGTGTACCGGCTCATCAAGCTGACCCGCATCTGCCGGGACCTGGAAATCTCCTATCTGGGCGGGAGCATCATCGTGGACCTGGTGGACCAGGTGGAACGGCTGGAGGCTCGCATCCGGGAGCTGGAACAGCTGCTGTAGGATTTTTCGCGTCAAAGGGGTCCTTGCGCCCATTCCAAGGGGCAGTGCGGCCTGTTGCCGGGCTGAAGCCGCATCCCCCTGCCCTGCTTCTGCTTATTCCCGATCCGCTCGCCTTGACTGCCCCCCATTTGTCGTTATCATGCTCCATGGACAGGAAATCATCCGCAAGGAGTTGCATATGGACTTGAACAAGTTCACCCAGAAGTCCCAGGAGGCCTTGAGCGAGGCCCAGAACCAGGCCATCCGTCTGGGACACCAGCAGATGGACGCCGAGCATCTGCTCCTGGCCCTGGCCGGGCAGGAGAACGGCTTGGTGCCGCGCCTGCTGGACAAGGTCGGGGTCAAACCCGGGGACTACGCCCAGGCCTTGGAAGAGGAAATGCGCAAGCAGCCCAGCGTAAGCGGCCCAGGAGCCGCCCCGGGCCAGTTCGTGGTCACCCAACGCCTGAATGAGGTCCTGGCCAAGGCCGTGAACGAGGCCAAGTCCCTGAAAGACGAATACGTGAGCGTGGAGCACCTCTTCCTGGTGCTCTGCGACGAGCCGCAGTCCACGGGCGCGGGCCGGGTCAACCGCCGCTTCGGCATTGACCGCAACAAGATTCTCTCCGTGCTCACCCAGGTGCGCGGCAGCCAGCGCGTGACCTCGGACAACCCCGAGGCCACCTACGAATCCCTGAAGAAATACGGCCGCGACCTGGTGGAGGAGGCCAAGAAGGGCAAGCTCGACCCGGTCATCGGCCGGGACCAGGAGATCCGCCGGGTCATCCGCATCCTCTCGCGCCGGACCAAGAACAATCCCGTGCTCATCGGCGAGGCGGGCGTGGGCAAGACCGCCATCGTGGAGGGCCTGGCCCAGCGCATCGTCAAGCAGGACGTGCCCGAGGGCCTCAAAGACAAGACCCTGTTCATGCTGGACATGGGCGCGCTCATAGCAGGGGCCAAGTTCCGGGGCGAGTTCGAGGAGCGCTTGAAGGCCGTTTTGAAAGACGTGCAGGCCTCGGAAGGCCGGATCATCATGTTCATCGACGAGCTGCACACCATCGTGGGCGCGGGCAAGGCCGAGGGGGCCATGGACGCGGGCAACCTGCTGAAACCCATGCTGGCCCGGGGCGAACTGCACTGCATCGGGGCCACCACCACGGACGAGTACCGCAAGTACATCGAGAAGGACCCGGCACTCGAACGCCGTTTCCAGCCGGTCATGGTGGACGAGCCCACGGTGGAGGACACCATCTCCATCCTGCGGGGCCTGCGCCAGCGCTTCGAGGTCCACCACGGGGTGCGCATCAGCGACGGGGCCGTGGTCGAGGCCGCCGTGCTCTCGGCCCGGTACATCGCCGACCGCCAGCTCCCGGACAAGGCCATCGACCTGATCGACGAGGCCGCAGCCATGATCCGCACCGAGATCGACTCCCAGCCCTATGAGCTGGACATGGCCAACCGCAAGATATTGCAGTTGGAAATCGAGCGCGAGGCCCTGCGCCGGGAGTCCGACCAGCCCTCCCGGGACCGCCTGGCCAAGCTGGAGAAGGAGCTGGCCGACCTGAAGGAGACCCAGGGCGGGCTCACGGCCCAGTGGGAAAAGGAAAAGGGCTCCATCGAGGAGGTCCGCCAGATCAAGGCCGACATCGAAAAGACCCGCCTGGACATCGAGGCGGCCGAGCGGGCCCTGGACTACAACAAGGCCGCCGAACTGAAATATTCCCGGCTGCTGACCCTGGAGAAGCGCCTGGCCGAACTGGACGGGGCGGGCGAGGACGGGCGGCCCAAGATGGTGCGCGAGGAGGTCCGGCCGGACGACATCGCCACCATCGTGTCCCGCTGGACCGGCATCCAGGTCTCCCGCCTGCTGGAAGGCGAGCGGGAGAAGCTCCTGCGCCTGACCGACACCCTGCATGAGCGGGTCATCGGCCAGGACGAGGCCGTGACCTCGGTGTCTGACGCCGTGCTCCGCGCCCGGGCGGGCCTCAAAGACCCCGGGCGGCCCATCGGCTCCTTCATCTTCCTCGGCCCCACGGGCGTGGGCAAGACCGAGCTGTGCAAGACCCTGGCCGCCGCGCTCTTCGACACCGAGGAGAACATGATCCGCATCGACATGAGCGAATACATGGAGAAGCACGCGGTGTCCCGGCTCATCGGCGCGCCCCCGGGCTACGTGGGCTACGACGAGGGCGGCCAACTCACCGAGGCCGTGCGGAGGAAGCCCTACAGCGTCATCCTGTTCGACGAGATCGAGAAGGCCCACTCGGATGTGTTCAACGTGCTGCTGCAGATTCTCGACGACGGCCGCTTGACGGACAGCCACGGCCGCACCGTGGATTTCAAGAACACCATCGTGATCATGACCTCCAACCTGGGCGCGTCCACCCTTTTGGACGGCATCGACGAGCACGGCCAGTTCCTGCCCGGGGTCACGGACCAGGTCATGGAAATCCTCCGCCACCACTTCCGGCCCGAGTTCCTGAACCGGGTGGACGACACGGTCCTGTTCAAGCCCCTGCTCATCGAACAGCTCAAGAAGATCATCGACCTGCTGCTCTTCAGCCTGCGCAAGCGCCTGGAAGAGCGCAAGATCACCCTGGACATGACCGACCGGGCCAAGTCCTTCATCGCCCAGGCCGCCTACGACCCGGTCTTCGGCGCGCGGCCGCTGCGCCGCTATCTCCAGGTCCATCTGGAGACGCCGCTGGCCAAGGAGATCATCAGCGGGAGGCTGGGGGAAGGCATGAATGTGGTGGTGGATGAGCGGGGCGGGGTGTTGGTCTTCGGAGACCAGGTCCCCGAGGGGCAGGAGGGGTTGGTGGTTTATCCGGAGCAGTGAGGGAAAGACACCCAAACACGATTTCCGATGGGATGCTTGACGGAGGTTGAACCAGCATTTACAAAATCTTATGCCAACAGTATTGAGAGACAGAGGGTTCAGGCTCTTCTTTTTCAGTAACGAAAGAGGAAAACCGTCGCATGTTCATGTGGAACACGGCGAGCACTTGGTCAAGGTTTGGCTTGAACGCGTCGAGGTGGCACAAAACTACGGCATGGACGCCAAGAATCTTCGGACAGCCCTCCAGATTGTCAGGGAAAACCAGGCTGATTTATTGGGGAAATGGCATGAACACTTTGGCGCATGAAAAACAGGCTTTGGCCCGCACTGTCACCTTCCGCGAAGACATGATGCGCGTGTCTCTGTCCGACGGCCGGGAGATCGGCGTACCCCTGGACTGGTTCCCCCGGCTCAAAGGAGCCACCTCGGCCCAACGGGAGAACTTCCGGCTCATCGCTGGCGGAGTGGGGATTCATTTCCCGGATGTTGACGAAGACGTGAGCGTGGAGGGGTTGTTGCGGTAGAACACATTTACTCCTGAATCCTTAAAGGGTATCATACATGGCCACAAAAAATGATGTAACTGAATGGGTTATTTCCGCGCTTGAGCAGTTGGGTGGTCGCGGCTCGCTCGTTGATGTTGCACGGGAGATATGGAAGAATCACGAGCAGGAGCTTCGCTCGTCCGGTGATCTGTTCTACACTTGGCAGTACGATATGCGCTGGTCAGCCACCAGGCTCCGGCACGCTGGCACCATGACACCTGCAAATATTTCACCTTTTGGCATCTGGGAACTCGCTGAAGCCTAACAGTTCGTTCAAGCCGACGACACTCTGCGGCACGGCTTTATTATAGCGTTATTATGCCATTACGAACATGATCACACTATTGTACTATCCATCGATTTTGGACACTGATCATATCAATATCATTTACTATACACGTAAACCCACTAAAACCACCCAGTCATTACCACAAACAAAAAAAGGCCGCCTCCCTCCCGGAAGACGGCCCATTGCGGCTTCAATTCTTCTTTACCCGGGCGCACAGCGCCCGCCCCCATCCTACTCCTTGGTATTATCCTGCACATCCACCCCCTTGGGCGGCGCAAACTCGAAACTCCCCTTGGGGTGTTCGGGATTCAAGGTCAGCTTGTCCAATCTTAAATAGTTCACGTTGCCATAGAAATCCTTGATGCGCACGGCCCTGACCATGTTCTGGACCGGGTCGATCCAGACCTGGGCCTCGATGAGGCCGGGCTCGGCTTCCTTGGGGGTCAGCTTGAGCTTGGTCAGGCCCTCTTCCTGGCCGTCCTCGACCACCACGAAATCATCGTCCAGCCTGGCCTGGCCGGTGATGAAGCGCAGCATGGTCTTGGAGTTGAACACCTGGCCCACCTTGTACTTCATGGCCAGCTTCTCGTCCGCGAAATAGTCCCAGACCACCTCCTTGCCCACCACCAGGGACTCCCGCTCGGGCGAGACCGTGTCCCAGCGCACTAGACCGGGCTGCTGGAACAGGATGCGGCCGCCCCGGGCCGTGGTCTCCTGGCTGCCCGCATTGGTCAGCTCCTGGAGGAAATCAGCCTGGAAGGACTTGATGGACTCGTACTGTTTCTGGATCTTCACCGTCAGTTCCGAGGCCTGGACCCCGGCCGCGCCCAGGCAGCCGACGAGCGCCAGGGCCAGGGCAAACACCTTGCTTTTCATTCTTTTTCTCCGATTCTGCGGACTGATCCGCGTACTGGCCGGGGAATTTCCGGCGGGCCGACTTTCCCCCATTTCGCAGCGGTTGGCAACTGGCTGGCCATGGGCCGTCCCAAAGAGAATCGTCCCCCGAGCCGGGATCAGAAGAAATGGATGGGCGGGCAGTTGGCGTGCTTGGGGACAAAGGCCGTGCACAGGATGCCCTCGGCCATCTTGGCCTTGGTGTTCTCCTTGAGAAAGGGGAAGGGCGCGCGCTCGGCCCGGGCCGGGTTTTTGGCCTCCGGGATGCAGAACATCTCGCCCCAGTTGGTGGCCAGGACCAGGCCCGCCTCGGTCACGGCCGTCTCCTGGCGGGGGGCGCGCAGGTTCAGGGCGAAAAAGGCCTTGACCACCTGCTCCGGGGCCAGGTTCTGCTCCATGTCCGGGTCAAAGGTCTGCTTCCAGGGGAAGAAGTCGTACAGGGCCTTCATGAGCGCGGCCGCGTCCTCGGCCGACACCGGGCTTAGGGCCGGGTCGATCTGGAGGTACACGTCTGGGGTGTAGATCCCGTTCACGATGAGCCAGGCCATGAGCTTGAGCGGCCCGGGCTCCCGGCGGATGACCTCGGCCTCCATCTTGTGATCGGGCTTGTGGTCGCCCTTGTGCTCGCCAATGGCCTTCAGTTGGCCCTTGGCCACCCACTGCCCGGCCTCGGCGGAAAAGGACAGGGTGCGGAACAGGCCCTTGGGCGAGGACATGAAGGGGATGCGCATGACCTTGTTCTCCTTGGGGGAGAAATGGGCCATGACCCGGCGGCCGAGCTTGGTCAGGTCCTGGCGGCTGATGCGCGCGGCCACGTCCTGGCCCAGGCCCTTGGTCATGCGCTGGTAGGCCCCGGCCATGAACTGGGCCACCTTCTGGCCCACCTCGGAGCGGCCGGTAAAGGTCTGGATGTCGGCCTGGGCGGTCTTGATCTTGTCCCCGGGCCGGAAGGTCGAGGAGGGATAGAAATATTCGCCCAGGCTGTTGCCCACCTGGGGGTTCAAGCGCGGAAAGAGGTCGTCCCGGCCGCCCACCCCGGCCTTGAGGCAGAAGGCCATGCCCAGCAGCAGCATGGTTTCCTGGTCCCCCCGGGCCTGGTAGTGGTCGTTGACCTCCTTGAACAGCAGGGCGTAGGGGTCCACGGCCCAGAGGTCGCGCACGCCCCGGTGCAGGTTGGCTTTCAGCCGGTCGCAGAGCAGGGTCCCGGCCTCTTCCCTCCGCTCCATGCATTTTTCCATGAGGGCCAACTTCATCACGGACTTGAACGGGCTCTTCAGGGCCTTGACGATCTGCCACAGGCTGGCCCCGAAGAACTCATCCTCGGGGATCTGGCCCAGATGCCCTAAGTCCAGGAGCCCTTCGGCCGGGAATCCGGCCAGGCGCTCCAGGCGGAGGACCTGGGCCGCGTAGGCCGCCTCGGGCGCGCCCGGGTCCGTGAGCAGCCAGACCGGCACTCGCCCGGCCAGGCACAGGCTGGTGCGGTAGAACTCCTCCTTGAGCAAAAGGGCCAGGGAGGACCCGGCCCCCTCCTCGTCGGAGAGCCCAAAATCATTGGTCTGGGCCTTAGAAAGCTCCATGGGGAAGAAATGCACCTCCAGGCCGAAGGTGGACGCGGCCCAGGTCTCCAGCCAGGCCATCTTGGCCCGGAAGGGGAACAGGTCCTCGCCCCGGGGGCTGTCCGGGGTCAGGCAGACCCAGAGGTCGATGTCCGAGGCCCCGGTCTGGGCGATGGAGCCGAAGCTCCCGATGGAATAGAGCCCCAGCACCCGCACCCCGCCGGGTTCAAAGGGCGTGAGCTTGGCCCCGGGGAAATAGCGCTCCAGCAGGCGGCGCTCGCCGTGGGTGGGCGGGCCGCCGTCCACCAGACAGGGGGTGTGGGCAAAGGCCCCCTTGGCCGTGGCGGAAAGATCGGCCGCCAGCACCAGGGGCAGGAGGCGCAAAAAGCGTCCGGCCTCGGCCCCCATCTTGGCCCCGGCCCAGGCCAGACGGCGGCGGTTGTGGGCCATGGACAGGCGACAGCGGTCCCGGGCCTCGCGCTGGGCGATCCACTCGGCCACGGCCCGGGCGGCCAGGGACAGAGCCGGGCCTTCGGAACAGGCCGGGGGCGCGGCCTGGGGCTCGAAGCGCTCGGCGCTGGCCGCCAGGATATGGTCCAGGGTGCGGGCCTCGGCCTCCAGAAAATCAGGATCGAAGGTCGTCAGTCCCAGGAAATGCGCGCCCTCGAACGAGCAGCCTTGGACCGAGACCCCGGCCAGGAGCATCTCCCGGCCCCTGGCCCCGGTAAAAGTGCACTCGGCCAGGCCCAGGCCCTGGAAGCGGCAGGCCGAGAAAAAGGCCTGGCTGAAGTCCGTGGACTCGAAACTGACCCCGGACGCCTCCACTCCGCGAAAGCTGGCCGCCCAGAAATTGCAGGCCTCGAACAGGCAGCGATCCAGGGCCGAGGCCGAAAAGGCGGCCTGGTCCAGCATGCAGCCGGACCACTCGCACTCGGTCAGGCGCGCCCGCTCGAAGGTGGCCCGGACCAGGTCGCAGCGCTCGAAGCGGCAGGACTCAAAGGTCGAGCCGACCAGGGTGGCCTCGCCCAGACGCACATGCTGGAAGCGGCAGTTCGTGAAGCGCACCCCGTCCAGGCGCGCGCCCCGCAAATCCACCTGGGTGAACACGCAATCCTCGAACACCACCTTGGTCAGGCAGCAACGGTTGAGCCCGGCCCCGCGCAGGGAAAGCCCCTTGAAGGACTTGTCCGCAAGGACCTGGCCCGGGGCCTCCACGCCCGTGGCCCCGTCCCCGGCCATTTGCTCGGCCAGGGAGGGACCCTCGGCAGGCTTGCGGCAAAACAGGCCCCCCTTCTTCTTCTCGGGCAGCGCGGTCCCGGCCACGGGCTCGAACCAGGGCGCGGCCTCGGCCCCGACCGGAGGACGAAAGAGCTTGCCCAGGAGTTTTGGCGGCTTGTGGTCCCGGGAAAAGGCCATGAGGGCGTCCACTGCGGCGGCGGCCTTGGCTCCAGAGGCCGCGCTGCCCAGAAAACGGTGCAGGAAGCCCGGGAAAAACAGGGACAGGGCTGAGAACAGGGTCAGGATAAGCTCCTTGCGGTCCTCCACCGGCAGGGCCGAGAGCAGGGCGCGGAACTCCTCGCTGTCCATCTTCAGGGCGATCAGGGCCAGGGCCGGGCGACCCTCCTTTCCCTGGCGGCTGCACTTGGCCCAGGCCAGGGCCGCGCGCGGGGCCTTCATGCCCACCAGGAGGCCCAGGGCGGCCTGGCGCACGGCCAGATCGGCGTGGTCCAGCAGACCGGCCAGGGGCTTGATGATCCGGGGGTCCCGGGTGGCCCCGGCCGCGCCCATGGCCGTGAGCAGGGCGCGCACGGCCTGGGCGCTGCTGGTGTCAAGAAGACCGGCCAGATGCACGGCCACCTCGGCCGACTCCAGGGCGGCCAGGCTGTTGGCCACATAGGCGGCCTGGTCCGGGGCCAGTCCTCCCTTGAACAGGCGGCGCATCCACATCCAGAACGACCCTTCCACCAGGGCCTTCTGGATGGGCAGGGCCAGGCGCAGGCCCTGGCCCAGAAAATTGAGGATCAGTTCGGCGTCTTCGCTGGCCAGGGCCAGGAAGGCCTTCCAGAAACGGGCGTCCAGGACCGGGTCCAGGTCGGCCGGGGCCTGAAAATAGTGATTAAAGAACAGGAGTTGTTCGGGCTTGGGCCCGGACAGGATGAGGGCCTCGGCCTCGGGAGCGGGCAGGCGGCGGCGGCGCAGATGTTTGAGCCCGAGCACGATCCCGGGCCGCCCCAGAGTGAAGAGCAGGCGCAGGGCCTCGGGCCCAAAGGCCTTGTCGGTCTCCTCTTCCAGAAAGGCGAAGATGAGGGTGGCCAGGCTGTGGGCCGTGCGTTCCCGCTCGGCCAGATTCTGGGACGGGTCCCGGGCCAACTCAGCCGCCCGGCGCAGGTCCCTCAGGATGACCGGCAGGCCGTCAGCCAGGGGTTTGTGCAGGTTTTCCCGGAGCTTGACGATGAGTTCGCGTGACATGGGCCGATCCGCAGCTCGCGCCCGGTCACATGACGTCGGCGGAGTAACCCACCATTCGGGCCGGACTCAAGTAGGCAAACACCTCGCGGGGGAGATCATCGGGATGCAGGCCCTTGACGACGCGCAAGGCCCCCTCCTCCTCGCCCAGATCAACGACCTGGGCCTCGTTCTTGGGGATCTTCTCGTTGTAGACCAGCACGCTGGGCAAAAGGGGCTTTAAGGGGTCCACGGAGACCACCAGGCCGATCTCGTCGCTGGAGAGCTGGACCACGGAGCCCGGGGGGTAGATGCCCATGATGCGGATGAAGTGCTGCAACAGGTTCAGGGCGAACTGCTCCTTGGCCTTGTACAGCTTGGTCACGGCCTGGTGCGGGGTGGTCCTCTTCTCGTCCCCCAGGTCGTTGCACAGGTTGTCGTAGAGGTCAGCGATGGCCACGATCTTGGCCAGACGGTCGATCTGGTCCCCTTTCAGGCCCGAGGGGAAGCCCTTGCCGTTCTCGGCCTCGTGGTGCTGGAGGATGATGGCCCGCACTTCCTTGGTCACGGTGTGGATGTTGGCCACCAGGGCCTCGCCCACGGCCGGGTGCTTCTTGTAGATGTTGAACTTGGCCTTCTCGTCCATGAGCGTGGCCTTGCGCAGCATCTCCTTGCCGATGTCGTGGAAGAGCGCGCCCATGCCCAGGTGGTTCATGGCCTCTTCGGACAGTCCGATGCGCTTGCCCACCATGAGCGAGAGCACGGACACGTTCATGCAGTGCAACTGGTAGCGGGCCTCGGGGTCCTTCATGTTCATGAGGTTTAAGACCACGTTGGCGTCGGACACAAAGACCTTGACCATGGAGCTTACCACCACCGAGGCCTCGTTCACGGCGTCCACGGCCTTGCCGCTGACCCGGCGGATGATGGTGGACACGCTGGAAAAGGTCTTCTGGTACTGCTTTTCGCACTGCTGGAAGCTCTGCTTGCGGGCCTTGTGCCATTCCTGCTGGCGGTTCTTGATCTGCTTCAAGGCCGCAAAGACCTGGTCCTCGGGCTTGACCTCGGGCGCGGGGGCCTCGGCCTTCTTGGCCGGACGGTTCTGGAGCTTCAAGATGTTGGCCGGAATCTCCGTGCACT
>CAILNX010000009.1 GCA_903835685.1 uncultured delta proteobacterium | reverse complement strand
TGGAAAATTGTGTCGGCGGACTCTACTACCATATTTTGAATGGAATATATTATGTTTATCGTGTTATTTATCCGCAAAGAGCAACATTATTACTAGAAAAAGATGAATCTGGAAAATATGCTATCAGACAATTTAAACTTGCTCGCAACGCAGATCCAAGTCAAGAATCATGGCGAGTTGTTAAGGAATGGATAAGCCAATTTGAGATGTAAATCATATCGCGCGTAACAACATTTTGACATACGAAATTATAACAACTCATATTTTGTGACATGAACTCGCCACGACGCCAATGGAGACCTACCATGTCAGATTTCGTGCACCTGCACTGCCACAGCGAATACAGCTTTATGAACAGCACCATCCGCCTCAAGGACCTCTGCTGCCGCGCCCAAATATTGGGGATGCCCGCTGTGGCTTTGACAGACCACGGCAACATGCATGGGGCGCTGCGGTTCCGTCAAAGGGCGCTGGAACATGGCATCAAGCCCATCATCGGTTGCGAAATATACGTGTCCACTGGAGCTCGCACCGATAAGACGGCCACCAATGCCCACGAGGCTGCCTATCACCTGGTGCTCCTTGCCAAGAACCGCCATGGCTACCAGAACCTCATACGGATCGTGACCACAGGCTATCTGGAAGGATTCCACTTTGTCCCTCGAGTGGACAAGGAGTTGCTCTCCCTGCACAGCGATGGCCTCATCGTCCTGTCGGCCTGTTTGCGGGGCGAAATGGCTCGCACGCTACTCACTCAGGGGGAGGATTCCGGTATTGCCGTGGCACGCGAGTATGCCGCCATCTTTCCTGATCGATTTTACCTGGAACTTCGGGAGACCGGCATCCCGGATCAGACCCGAGCAAATGAGATGCTTATTGAAGTCGCCAAGGCGACAGGCCTACCACTGGTGGCAACCAACAACTGTCACTACCTGACCAGGGATGACGCTGAGGCGCATGATGTCCTGCTCGGCATCGGGGACCAGCGGACCATGCGGGACAACGACCGATTGCGCATGGGCGCCACTGAATCCTACTTCAAGAGCATGGAGGAAATGGAGGCCGCTTTTGCCTATTGCCCTGAGGCGATCAGTAACACGGCCAAGATCGCTGCGCAGTGCGATTTCGATCTTGAACCGAGGCGAATGTACTTCCCTTCCTACTCTCCTCCCGAGGGCGTGAGCATCGAAGAAGAGTTCCGGCGTATGGCCCGGGAGGGCCTTCAAAAGCGCCTGGATTCTATTTCTTACACCGTGGAAGACGATGCCTACTGGAAGCGCCTGGAGCATGAGATCAAGATCATTGAGGAGCGGGGTTCTCCAGCCAACTTTCTCATGGTGCAGGATATCATCAACTGGGCCAAAGGGCGGGGCATCATCGTGGGGCCTGGACGCGGTTCAGTGACAGGGTCCCTGGTTGCCTGGGCGCTCAAGATTACCAACCTTGATCCGATCCCTCACGATCTTCTTTTCGAGTGTTACTTGAACTCCGAGCGAGTGAGCCGACCGGATATCTACCTAGACATTTGTGAACAACGACGCATGGAGATTGTTGGCTATATGGCCGAGAAGTACGGCTATGATCGAGTGGCGCAACTCTCCACCTTCAGCACCATGGGAATCAGGTCTGTGGTTCGCGACGTAGGCCGCGTTTTGGGGGTGAACTCCTCTGTGACCGACCGAATCTCCTTGCTCATCCCCGAAGGCAAAGGGGTGCCCATCAATTGGGTCTTGTCCGAGGATCCAGAGCTTCAGTCCATGGTAGGGGGCAACCCTCAAGCTGAAAAGCTTATGGACATTTCACGCAGGCTGGAGGGGCTCATTCGATGCGCCGAGACAGATGCCACGAACATCGTCATTTCTGACCGTCCCTTGCTAGAATACCTGCCGCTCAGCAAGGGGAAAGAGGGTAAGCTCATCACCCAGTATGACTGGCGGCAAGTGAAGAAACTCGCCTTCTTCACACTTGAACTTCAGGGCGTGCGTGCGCTGACACGGATAGGAAACACCCTTGAGATCATCCGCAACCAAGGCAATATTCCGCCAGATTTGAATACGCTGCCCCTCACAGACATCAAGGCCTACGAACTCTTCTGCTCCGGCAATGCGGACGGCATCTTCATTGATGTCGACAGATATTTCAAGGAGATGGGTTTGAGCGTTGGAAAGTACATGAGCATGTTCAGACCCACATGCTTCGAGGACATCATCGCCATGCTGGCGCTTTACAGGCCCGGCCCATTGTCAGACGGTATGATGAGTGAATTCATCAAGCGCAAGCATGGGCAGGCCAAGGTGAGTTGCCCACATCCTTCGCTAGAGAGGACTCTGAAGCCCACATACGGTCTCATTGTGCACCGGGAGCAGGCCATGCGTTGCGCCCAGATCATCGCCAACTACTCCCTGGATGAGGGCGACATGTTGTGTCGAGTCTTGGCAAAGAAAATACCTGAAGAGATTGCCCAGCATCGCAAATGCTTCATGGCGGGCGCGAGAGAAAATAATATCAACGAAAGCACCGCTGCGCAAGTTTTCGACCTCATTGGAAAGGTTGCCGGAAGCGTCTCCTTCAAGTCGCACTACTCAGCTTACGGGCTTATTTCCTACTATACGGCTTATCTCAAAGCGCATTTCCCAGTGGAGTTCATGTCCGCTCGCAACATCATTAGCCCGGCCCCCATGGACAGCCAAATGGGCATGCGAGAGGATAGAGCCGAACGGAAGATACTCATAACCGATGAGCCCTGCGCATCCACATTCACATCCAGTAGAGATGCCTTGAATAGCCTGTTTAACCTTATAGTTAACCGAGCGGAGAACCACTCATTTATCTCCGGAGTATCATGGGGCTATAAACAATTGGATGAATGGACTGCCGGGTTGAATCCATCCGACCTAATAATCATTGCCGGGAGTCCGGGCATGGGGAAAACGGCTTTTGCATTGAATGTGGCCCTGCACGCCAGCACACAAGCAGAAAAATCCGTGGCCGTGTTTTCCTTGGAAATGTCCACCGAACAACTTATCCAGCGAATGTTGAGTATTCAAGGCAGGGTGGAGTTGTCCCGGATGCGCACAGGGTTTCACCTAACCGACGAGGATTGGGATAAGCTTTATGGTGCGGCCCACCAGCTCTCACCGGCCCGGCTGTTTATAGACGACACGCCTGCCTTGACCGCCATGGAAATTGGAGAACGCTGTCGCTGCCTTAAGGCCGAGAAAGGGTTGGACTTGGTGGTGGTGGACAACCTCCAACTCATGTTTCCAATTCAACGTATAGACTCGCGCGAGCATGAATGTGCTACAATGTCTCGCAGTCTGAAAAATCTGGCCAAAAAAATGAACATTCCAATTATAGCCCTTTCTCAACTGAACTACGATTTAAAAAATCGAGTGGACAAGCGACCTCTTCTTTCTGATTTGCGAGAATTTGGGGCAATTGAGCAGAATGCAGACGTGATCATGTTCCTATACCGCGAGAGCCACTGTACGGAATGTGGAGCAATAAGCATGAAGGAAAGGGCTGAAGTAATCATTGCCAAGCAAAGAAATGGCCCTATTGGCACTATGGGATTAACATTTCAATGCCGATATACGTCATTTGATCCATGGGAAGAGGATTCAGACTATCCTGAATTGCAAGAATAATTATGTCATGTCGGTCATAGACGATGGAAATGATGAATGCCTGTTATGCCAAAATTTGAATCGCATTGTATTGAATCCATGGCTCTTTTCGGAGCATCCTTCTCTCATGTTCACCTTTGGCTGGATGAATTTTATGGCTCAGAAAAATATAAGTCGCGTCACAGACGAATCCGGCATCATGAAGATGGAATTCAGATGGCTGTAGTGCTGTTCGGTCCTGAATGTGAGCCAGTGGCTAGGCAACATATCATTTCCGACTTAAAAACAGAGGGTTGGAAAGATGTGGATCCGTTCCCGGCAGATGAAAAAAACTATATTGCTTTATGGTTTTGGTAGAAATGTAATTGTATATGTCGGTTTAGAGTTATGAAGTGCTACAGTATTTTTTGTAAAGTTGCGAAATTTGTGCTGCCACTTCTGTACGGATGTCTTCTGGTTCAATTATCTCGGCTTGGGACCCAAAACTGAATACCCAGGATATGACCTCCGGCCAACTTCTGGCGGTAAACTCCAGCGCCACCCCACCATCCTCCAAATTTGTGAACACTTGGTCATCGCTCCATTTGCGTTCCTTGACATACTGAGCCACATCATTCTGAAAATGAACCTTAACCCTGAAAGGGTCTCCATGCATGAGGCCGAATCCAGGAGCATGTTCTAGGTCAGTTTCAGTGAAAGAATGCTTCCTCCGAGTCGCTGTCACAAGGCGGATCCTATGCACGGCCATGGTCATATTGCCTACCGGGTCCGGGGTGCCCTTTTCATGAACCTTGATCCCTTCAACGTAGAATGCTTCCCGGTAGGATATCAATTTCAGTGGAACGAAGCTGTGCGTTTTGGGTTTCCCGCTGCTCCCCGAGAGGTATTCCACCTCGCAGACATGTTTTTCATGGATAGCTGAAATCAAGGCTTCTAAGGCCTCTTGGTAAGGGGAGTAGTCGATTGATCCCTTGATTGATGCATCGCAGATGGAAGCTAGGGCCTCTGACCTGTCATTGAAGTCTGGCAGGAGCATCGTCGCACGAGAGATGGTGCGATCAAGCTCTTCGCGAAAACCAGCTGGGAGAAATTGCCATACCATATCCCTGCATAGAACTAATTGTTGAATACTTTTAGGCGTAAGAGAAGTTTTCGGCCTGCTTCCGGTTGTCTTGATCCTGTACCAACGTTGCCCATCCTCAATTTCTGTCTCGATTGTCACTTCTCGACTTTTTTCGATTTCCTCAATCATGCGCATGATGGTTTGCTTCGAGCATCGCAGAATCCCAGCCAAACGGGACAGGGAATATCGCTCACCGCTGAAGAGGAGAAGGCTGTAAAGTCCCAGGATCTTTTTGGCCGGTGAGGTGTGTTGGTCCAATTTCGTGGGCATGCTGTAACCTCCCTGGTATCGAAAACTACTCGTACCCTTTTCCAGAATGTGGAATTCATACCCGTCATCATGCGGTCAGGCAAGCTGGTGAAAGAGTAAAATCTGCAAACTTTCGCTGAATGGTTAGCGGGGTTGGAGCATAAAAGTATGTTTAAATTTGGTGAACACAGATTTTTATGTGAATGGATTCAAAAAAATAGGGACAAGATCGAATGCATTCCTATCGTCGACCTTGTTCGCCACAACCTGATAACTGCCGCATTTAGAAATGTCGACAAAAGAATAGTTCTGAAAATAGATAAAACTTGTAATGTGGCGGTATGCGTTTATTACAAAAGGAAATTATGGGACATAATAACAGATTTTGATGTGTATTATAGGCGTAACATATCAGGACTATGGAGCTGCAAGTGCTGCATCGAACCACTATTGTTTAAAACGCATAAACAAATTTTCATTGAGCATAGTCTAAGCGATCTCGAAGATTGGATAATAGAAAATTTAGTTAAAAATAAGTGGATAGTTTTGCATGGCAAAATAGGTCATTATCGTTACTGCGAAATTGTTGATACTAAAGAAATGAGTAAGCAAAAATGTCGAGATACGTATATTGATTCATTCAAATTAAGGACAGATTGTTGAAATAAATAAATTGCCAAAATAATGATGGTTTTATAAAAATGGAGCTGGTCAATTGTATAAATTTTGGGGGCATAAATATTTAAGTATGTGGATACAGGAAAAGAAAGGCTTAATTGAATGCATACCAAGAATAAATATCGCGAGGGTTAACTGGTTGACGGTTTCATTTAATAAAGTCGACAAGAGAATAATACTAGGAATTAATAAACATGGTGGCGTTGATATTTTAGTTTATTACAGAAAAAAATGTGTGACTTAATTAGAGAGTTTGACATATTTTATGTTCAGAGCGCTTCTGGATTATGGTTTTGTGATTTGTGTAAAAAAGAAAAAAATTTATTATAAGTCTAGGCGCGAGTTATTTTTTGCACATAGTTTGAACAGCATTGGAAAGTGGATAAATATAACTATGATATTGACAAATTGTATTGTTTTATATGGGGAAGACAACTATGTATTTGAAGCTAAAATTGTTGATGTCAGTAAAATTGAAGAGGAAAAGAAAAAGTCATATTATATAGATGCCTTTCCATTAAGGCGAGATATTATAAGCAATATTTGTAAACTAAACAGTCAATAACGAAAAAATTATCTGGAGTGGTTATGGATGAATATCCAGACAATAAAAATTTCCGAATACTAATGCAAATTGAACGCCTTGAAAGAGAGGTTAAGTACATTAAGGAAGAATACCTCAAGGGAGACAACCGAGAAGCACTTTGCTGGCTGGGGTGCTATGCCCTCATGGAGAAACGTTTAGATCTCGAATATAGAAGAGAATCGTATTTATTGCGAGAGTATGATGAATATTCATTTTTTACGAATGAAAACATTAAAAAACTAGAGGCTTTTAATGATAGAGTTTGGAATGTACAAACATTTATTAACTCCGAAATTGGAAGGATTAAAACTGAATTTAATTTCTTTAAGGAACAAGCCTATAAGCCTTTAGGAAACTTTGTTATTCGAATCGAAGTAAATTTTTACCTGGATAAAAATGATCAAAATTGTCGAGATGATGACGACAATATAATCGCTGTTCTAGAATACACCCATAGGTATAAAGAATATGGGTGCGATGCAATCGAATCTCTTTGTAAAAATACTAATCACAATGATTATAACACGGAACTCCCTTGTGGCAAACTGCACATGCATTACATGCTTCATGAATTGATTGACCATGCTTGTCCTCAGTTGACTTTTGCAGACATACTAAGGATTGGAGAAATAAGCGTTAAATTCTCACTAGATTTTTATCGCTTTGGATTGTAAATTTAAAATTTGCTTTAAATAACGGTTTGTTATGGTTATATATCATGATGAAGAATAAGTGCAATTCTCAAAACTAGATGAGAATAATAAGATGATAAGATAAGTTTCACTAAAGAATTTCAAAAATTGACAACTCATATGGGCTTGGAGGCAAAAGCATTTGTTGGTTACTTGATCGTTTTTTTAAAGATCAAGACGAGCACTTGCTTGACTAAAACAGTGGTAATGCCAAATTTAGCAAAGATCAGCCTGGCTATTACGAGGCAAATTCAATAGCAGGACCGCAAGAAATTGTTGAGTACGCTGCAGAATACAAATCGATTACTTACGACAATAAAAACCCAAAACATAAAAAGTAAAACAACTTGAAGGCATAGGCCTAGAACTTTCAGTTGATTGGTATAGGGATATCATGCGGGACAAACTTGTTTCGCTGCGATTGCCAAAAAGATTGATCGACCAGTACGTATCGCTCGCACCATGTTCGGGTTCACCTTCGCCTGGCCCCCCCCCACGCGCTCTCGGTAACGATCTCCCAGCCGATTGCGCGGACTTGGCCTGGCAGATGAGAAAACTCCCGGTGCCCTCGCGGAAGGTAACGATTCCACCGAGATAGGTAGCCGCCATCGGTTCATGGCCCTCATGGCCCTGAGCTTGTTGAGCAGGTAAGCTGGATTATCCTCAAGGGGCTGACCCAGAGCGCAATTGGCAGGGCCCCTAGCTAATAACCGGTCATGATTTGAGACTGATGTGTTGGACTTTTTTGGCTGTTTGAGTCACTCGCATTTGCAAACGAATTGCCCTAACCTAATGCCTCCACCAAATCTTCTGCCCGTAAATGTGTGTACCTTTTTAACATTGATAACGTTTTATGCCCTGTAATCGCAGCTACTTGCATCATGTTCAGATTTTTTTCAAAAAAACGGCTGGTAGCTTCGTGACGGAGATCATGAAATCTCAAATCCTGAATCCCGGCCCTTGCACACACGCGGACGAATGCTCCTGTGATGCTGTCAAGAGCCATGTCCCAGACTTTGCCGTCGATCCGGCGAGGGAGAGCAGTAAGAATGGCTATGGCGGCTTTGGAAAGGGGTAGCTTCCGTGGTGTTTTGGTCTTGGTCTCAGGAACCGCTAGGACATGTTTTTTGAAGTCGAGATGATCCCATCTCATTTTTTCAATTTCTCCACGTCGCATAGCGGTTTCCAAACTAAATTGGATGATTAACCCAATTTGGCCGCCATATTCAGAGGCGGATTTGAGCAACTTACTCTCTTCTCCCGGTTGAAGTCTTCGGTCTCGACCGAGGGGAAGAGATGGTTTGCGGACCAACGCCGTAGCTAGGCCACGGGGTAGAGGAATGTTCCAATCAATTTGGCAGGCCTTTAAGACTCGGTTGAGCAATCCAAGCTCATGTTTGATGGTTTGTGAAGATACGCCATCTTGGGATCGTTTATCTCGATATTGTGCGACATGGCTGCTGTCGAGGGCGGCGAGGGAGAGATGGCCAAGATGTTCATCCAGATGGCGGAGGTTGGCCATCTGGCTTTTGCCTCCTCTGGCCAGACGAGGGAAATTTTCATTTTTGTACCGTTCCAGCACTTCACGCAACAGCGTTTTTTCGGCCGATGTACGAAGGATGAAAACCCCTCGATCTATCTCCGATTCGATTTGCCTTGCCCAGGTTTGAGCATCAAGCTTGGTGGTGAAGGTTCGGCTTTGGGGTGGAAAGCCTTTCCTCCTGATTTGACATTGCCAAGCTTTCCCTCTCTTTTGAAATGTAGCCATGAGCCTTCCTCCCTTCTTGCGTGCAGCGAGTGCAACAAATTTGCATCAAAAAGTCAATAAAAAGAAAAAAGGGTTGCGACTTATGTCGTAACCCTTTGATTTTATGGTGCGCCAGGAAGGGATCGAACCCTCGACCCACAGCTTAGAAGGCTGTTGCTCTATCCGACTGAGCTACTGGCGCGTGAAGGAGAGACAAACTAAACGAGGCCGCCGGGGCGGTCAAGCCTCTTTCCTTGCCCCTTTCCTTGATGGCAAAAGGGCCGTACAATCCCCCTTCGCGCAAGGGAGAAAGCGGTCATGCGTTTTGCGAACCTTTCGGATTTTCAGGCCCATCTGGACGCCCTGGGCCTGTTCCACATGGACCTGACCCTGGACCGGGTGCGGTTCTTTCTGAAGGCCTGGGGCGGTCCCCGGCCCCCTTTTGTCCTGGCCCATGTGCTGGGCACCAACGGCAAGGGCTCCACCTCGGCCTTTCTGGCCGCCCTGGCCGAAGCCCATGGCCTGCGCACCGGTCTTTTCACCTCTCCTCATTTCCTGGACCCCCGCGAGCGGGTGCGCCTGGACGGGGGGCTCATCTCCGAGGCGGCCTGGCTGGCAGCGGCCAATGCGGTCTGGGACCTGGCGTCTCAGGCCGGGCTGACCTATTTTGAGTACCTGACCGGCCTGGCCCTGGTGGCCTTTGCCTCGAACCGAGTGGACCTGGCAATCATGGAGGCCGGTCTGGGCGGCCGCTTTGACGCGGTGAGCGCCCTGACCACGGACCTGACCCTGTACACGCCCATCGGCCTGGACCACGAGAAGATCCTCGGCCCGACCGTGCAGGCCATCGCCCGGGACAAGGCCGGGGCCATGCGGCCCGGCGGCCAGGCCCTTTCGGCCGACCAGGACCCCGAGGCCCTGGCCGCTCTCACGGCCGTGGCCTTGGCGCGAGGAACGCGCCTTTCCCTGGCCCGGGACCTCTGGACCTGGGAGGGCCAGGACCTGGTCCCGGCTCCTGACCTGGGGCTGCCCCGGTTGACCGGGGTGCGCCTGGGCCTGGCCGGGGGGCACCAGCGGGAGAACGCCCGTCTGGCCCTGGCCGGATGGACATTTTTGGCCCGAGAGCAGGGCTGGCCCGTGCGCGACGAGGCCTGTCTTCAGGGCCTGGCCCGGGCCTTTGTGCCCGGCCGCATGCAGCACGTGCCCGGCCGTCCCTCCCTGATCCTGGACGGGGCGCACAACGCCCAGGCCCTGACCGCCCTGAAAGCCGCCCTGGACCAGGCCGCGATCAAGCCCCAGGCCGTGGTCTTCGCCTGCCTGAAGGACAAGACCCTGGACCCCATGATCCCCTTGGTCCTGTCCCTGACCGAGGGGCCAGTGCTGGTCCCGGGGCTTCCCCTGCCCGAGCGGGCCTGGCCTGCCGGGGACCTGGCCCGGCTGCTCGGTCCCCGCGCCCGCCCGGCGGCTGACGTGCATGAGGCCCTGGCCTCCCTGGCCTCGTTGGAGGACCTGGAGGGGCCAGTTCTGGTCTGCGGTTCCTTGTATTTGCTGGCCGAGTTCTATACAAGACGCACAGATTTGTTGCATCCCGGGGCCGAGGCTTACGGCCCCCGGAAGGACCTGAACCCCTGACCCTGGAGCGCGCGTGTCCAACCTGTTCCGCCTCCTGCCTGCCGTGGACCTGACCCTGGACGCCCTGGAGACCATGGGGGGCTTCGGCCATCTGCCCCGGCCCCTGGTCCGGGACCTGGTCAACGCCTTTTTCGACCTCTGCCGGGAGGACATCAAGTCCGGTAAGATCAACGACTCGGCCCAACTCGACTCCGAGGTGCTCATGCCCCGGCTGGCGCGCTTTTTGCGCCGGGCCTCCAAGCCGCATTTCCGCCGGGTCTTAAACGCCACGGGCGTGGTGGTGCACACCAACATGGGCCGCTCGCTGCTGGCCAAGGACGCCGTGGCTGCCGTGGTGGCGGCCTGCGCCCATTACTCCAACTTGGAGTTCGACCTGGGCACGGGCGAGCGGGGCAGCCGCTACGCCCATGTGGAGGAGCTGCTGTGCCGTCTGACCGGGGCCGAGGCCGCCCTGGTGGTGAACAACAACGCTGCGGCCGTGTTCATCATCCTGGATACCCTGGCCAAGGGCCGGGAGGTGGTGGTTTCGCGCGGGCAGCTTGTGGAGATCGGCGGTTCTTTCCGTATTCCTGACGTCATGGCCCGCAGCGGGGCGCATTTGAAGGAAGTGGGGACCACCAACCGCACCCATCTGCGTGACTACGAGCAGGCCATTAACGAGAACACGGCCATGCTCATGAAGGTGCACACCTCGAATTTTCGGGTCATCGGGTTCACCAAGGAGGTGGGCCTGGCCGAGCTCAAGGAGCTGGGCGAGAAGCGCGGCCTGCCGGTCTACGAGGACCTGGGTTCGGGCAGTCTGTTCGATTTTTCGGGCCTGGGGCTCTTAAGCGAACCCACCGTGACCCAAGTGGTGGAGGACGGCGCGGATATCTGTTCTTTTTCCGGGGACAAGGTCCTGGGCGGCCCTCAGGCCGGGATCATCGTGGGCGCGAAAAAGTATCTGGACCGCATCAAGCGCAACCCCCTGAACCGGGCCCTGCGCATCGACAAGATGATCCTGGCCGCGCTCGAAGCCACCCTGCGCCTGTATCTGGACCCGGATTTGGCCGCGCGCGAGGTGCCCACCTTGGCCATGATCGGGGCCGGGCCGCGTTCGCTGAAAACCAAGGCCATTCGCCTGGCCGCCCAGATCAAGAAGACCCTGGGGAGCCGGGTGGAGATCTCGGTGCGAAAAGGGGTGTCCCGGGTGGGCGGCGGGGCCTTTCCCGAGCAGGACCTGCCCACCAGCCTGGTGGCCCTGTGCCCCCGGGGACTCCAGAGCGTGGACGCGCTCAAGGCCGCCCTGCTCAAGACCGACCCGCCCCTGGTGGGCCGCATCGAATGGGACGCCTTCTGCCTGGACCCCCGCACCCTGGCCCTGGACGAGTTCAAGCTGGTGGTGGAGGCCTTGGGGCAGGCCCTGGAGTAGTGAGAATTTCATGCCCGGCATGAGTCAATACCGAGAGCAAGGAGCCTTTCGTGACCCCAAAAAAACAACCTGTTGAACTTGAATTCAAGCCCAGGTCCTGCTGGGACGTGTACGCCACCAAAAAGGACCGCAAGGCCATGGACGCCATGGCCAAAGACTACCTGGCCTTTTTGACCCGGTGCAAGACCGAGCGGGAGACCGTGGCTTACGTGCGGGAAAAGGCCCTGGCCGCCGGGTTCGTCGAGGGCGTCCCGGCCAAGGCCAAGACCTGTTTCCGGTCCTTCAAGGGCAAGACCATTTTCCTGGCCCGCAAGGGCCGCCGTCCTTTGCGCGAAGGCTTCCGGCTCCTGGCCGCCCATGCCGACACCCCGCGCCTGGATTTGAAGCAGCGTCCGCTCTACGAGGAGTGCGAGGTGGGCCTGGCCAAGACCCACTACTACGGCGGCATCCGCAAATACCAGTGGCTGGCCCGGCCCCTGGCCCTGCACGGGGTGGTGGCCTTAAGCGACGGCCGCACCGTGGAGGTGTGCATCGGCGAGAACGAGGGCGACCCGGTCCTGACCATCGCCGACCTCCTGCCCCATCTGGCCCAGAAGCAGGTGGAGAAGAAGGTCTCCGAGGCCTTTGAGGGCGAGAAGCTGAACATCGTCATGGGCCACGCCCCGGTTGCGGCCGAAGAGGGCAACGGGCGCAACGGCAATGGCAAGCGCATCAAGCGCCAGATGCTCGAACTCCTGCACGCGCGCTACGGCATCGCCGAGGCCGACCTGTACAGCGCCGAGCTTCAGGCTGTTCCGGCTGGCCCGGCCCGGCCCGTGGGCCTGGACGGGTCCCTTCTGGGCGGCTACGGCCAGGACGATCGGGCCTGCGTGTTCGGGTCCCTGGCCGCCTTTCTGGCCGAGGACACGCCCGAGCACTGCCAGATCGTGCTCTTCTACGACAAGGAGGAGATCGGGTCCGAAGGGGCCACCAGCGCCCGCTCGCATTTCTTCGAGTACTGTTTGCGGGACCTGGCCGAGGTCTGGGACAAGGGGGTCAAGCCCTCGGAAATATACATGAACTCCAAGGCCATTTCCGCCGACGTGCATGCGCCCATCGACCCGGACTACCAGGACCTGCACGAGAAGCTCAATTCCGCGCTGCTCGGTTTCGGCCCCTGCTTCTGCAAGTTCACCGGCCACCGGGGCAAGGTGGGGGCCAACGACGCCCATGCCGAGTACGTGGGCTGGCTGCGCGGGGTCATGGACAAGGCCGGGGTGCCCTGGCAGATGGCCGAGTTGGGCAAGGTGGACCAGGGCGGGGGCGGCACCGTGGCCAAGTTCCTGGCCGTGTACGGCATGGATGTCATTGATTTCGGCCCGCCGGTCCTGTCCATGCACAGCCCCTTCGAGCTGACCAGCAAGGCGGACATGTACGCCCTGGCCCTGGCCCTCCGGGCCTTCCTCAGGAGCTGACATGCCCGTCATCATGGGCACGGCCGGGCACATCGACCACGGCAAGACCACCCTGGTCAAGGCCCTGACCGGCATCGACTGCGACCGCCTGGTGGAGGAGAAGAAGCGGGGCATCACCATCGAGCTGGGCTTCGCCTTCCTGGACCTGCCGGGCAATCGCCGGGTGAGCATCGTGGACGTGCCCGGGCACGAGCGGTTCGTGAAGACCATGGTCTCCGGGGCCACGGGCATCGACTTCGTCATGCTGGTCATCGCGGCCGACGAGGGGATCATGCCCCAGACCCGGGAGCATCTGGACATCTGCGCGCTCCTGGGCATCGACACCGGACTGGTGGCCCTGACCAAGACGGACATGGTCGAGCCCGAGTGGCTGGCCATGGTCACCGAGGACGTGAAGGCCTACCTGGCCCCCACCTTCCTGGGCCAGGCCCCGGTCCTGCCCGTGTCCGCGCACACCGGCGCGGGCCTGGAGGCCCTACGCTTGGAACTGGCCGCCCTGGTGGACCGCTTTCAGCCGAAACGGCGCTCGGACCTCTTCCGCCTGCCCATTGACCGCATCTTCACCATGAAAGGCCACGGCACCGTGGTCACGGGCACCCTGGTCTCCGGCAGCCTCAAGGTGGGCGAGGACATCACCGTGTTTCCCAAGGGCCTGACCTCCAAGGTGCGCGGCCTGCAATCCCACGGCCAGACCGTGGAGGAGGCCCCGGCCGGACGGCGCACGGCCGTGAACCTTCCGGGCCTGGAGGTGGAGGACCTGGAGCGGGGCTGGGTGCTGGGGCGGCCGGGCACGCTCTTTCCGGCCCTGGTCTGGGAGGTGGAGGTGGCCTGCCTGGCCTCGTCGCCCTTGCCGCTCAAGCACCGCAAGGAAATTCATTTTCACCACGGCTCCCGCGAGGTCCTGGCCGTCCTGCACCTGCTCGACCGGGAAAAGATCATGCCCGGCGAAACCTGCGTGTGCCAACTGCGCTTCAAGGAGCCCATGGTGGGCGTGTATGGGGACCGGGTGGTCCTGCGCTCCTTCTCGCCCCTGCGCACCGTGGCCGGTGGAAGGCTCCTGGGGCCGCTGGGACTCAAGCTCAAGCGTTTCTCCCCCCAGATCGAGCATCTGGCCCTCCTGCGCGACGGCGCGCCCGAGGACCTCATCCTGACCCAACTGCTCATGGCTGGAGCCCCGGGCTTAAGCTTCGCCCAGCTCCTGATTATGACCAACCAGGAGAGCAAGGCCCTGGACAAGGCCCTGGCCGACCTGGCCGTGAAGCAGAAGGTGGTGCTCTACGACAAGGAGACCCGGCGCTACGCCCATGGCGGGCTCTTTGCCGACCTGGCCGACTCCCTGGTGTCCTTCCTCAAGGATTTTCACGTGCGGGAGCCCCTCAAGCAGGGGGTGTCCCGGGTGGAGATCATCTCCAGCCTAGCTGGCAAGGCCCCGGCCAAGCTCTTTCACCTGGCCGTGGAGAAAGGCCTGAAAAAGGGCCAGGTGGTGGCTGACCAGGACCTTCTGCGCCTGCCGGACCACACGGTCTCCCTGGGCCGGGACCAGGCCTCGCTCAAGGACGCGGTCTTGGCCGCCTACGAGGCCGGAGGGGCCACTCCGCCCAATTTAAAGGATGTGCTCGAAGCCCAGGGGGTCACGGCCAAGGAGGCCGGACCCATGCTCAAGGTGCTCCTGGAGCAGGGGGCTCTGGTGCGGGTCAAGGACGACATGTACTACTCGGTCAAGGCCTTCGAGGCCTTAAAGGACCAGGTGGTGGCCTATCTTGAGGCTCATGCGGACATGGGACCCAACGAGCTGCGCGAGGTCACGGGGCTGACCCGCAAGTACGCCATTCCGGTGCTGGAGTTCCTGGACAAGGAAAAGGTCACGGTGCGGGTGGGCGACCGGAGGGTGCTGCGGAAACGGTAGGGGCGATCCGGCCCGAGGTGTGGCGCCGGGAGGGGCGGCTCTAGGAATTCAAGCGGAAACGCTTGCAGGCGTTGGTGAATTCCTGGACCACGGTCTGGTTGGACAGGCATTTGAGCCCGTCCCCGGGAAACAGGGTGCAGTCCTTGCAGAAGGTCACCCGGTAGAAGATGCAATTGCCCTGCTCCAGCTTGAAGGCCGGGCGCACCGGGCAGGCGTCCTCGTCGCACATGATGTGGGGGCTCTGGAAGAATTGCCTGAGCTTGCAGATGTACATGGCTGCTCCGTGCGCGAATCGTTCCTGAAAGCGTTGTGAAGATTCTATGCGTAAGCCCCGGGTCTGGCAAGGGGAGGGGGCGGAAATCCTCTTGCCTCTCTGGCCCGGCCTGTGGGAGAAGCCCCCTGGGGCGCGGAGGCCTGCCCTGAATGGAGGCCTGGCCCCTGAAAAAAAACAAAGGCGCCGAAACGACGCCTTTGCCAGTGTGCTGTGGGGTGAGTGATGGGACTTGAACCCACGGCCACCTGGGCCACAACCAGGTGCTCTGCCAACTGAGCTACACCCACCGCAGGAGCGGAGTAGTTAAATTCACGGCCGGGCGAAGTCAAGAAAAAAGAATGCGCCCGGAACAATCAATACAACTTCTGGAAGGACAGATTCATGGATAAATTGTGCATCGAGGGCGGCCGAGCCTTGAACGGAACCATCACCGTGAGCGGGTCCAAGAACGCGGCCCTGCCCATTCTTTTCGGCTGCATCCTGGCCCAGGGCACGGTGCGCCTGTCCAATGTGCCCCGGCTGCGGGACATTTCCACCACCTTGAAACTCCTGGAAATCCTGGGCTGCCGGACCACATTCGAGGGCAACGAGGTCACGGTGCGGCCGGAAAAGATCGTGCCCGAGGCCCCCTACGAGCTGGTCAAGACCATGCGGGCCAGCGTCCTGTGCCTGGGGCCGCTGTTGGCCCTTTTGGGCCAGGCCAAGGTCTCCCTGCCCGGCGGCTGCGCCATCGGGGCCAGGCCGGTGAACCTGCACCTCTCGGCCCTGGAGCTCATGGGCGCGGAGTTCGAACTGGATTCCGGCTACATCTACGGCCGCTGCGACAAGTTGAAAGGGGCGCACATCACCTTCGACTTCCCCACCGTGGGCGGCACCGAGAACCTGCTCATGGCCGCAGCCCTGGCCCAGGGCGAGACCGTGCTGGAGAACTCCGCGCGCGAGCCCGAGGTGGTGGACCTGGCCAATTTCCTGAACGCCATGGGCGCGAAAATCACCGGCCAGGGCACGAGCATCATCCGCATCCAGGGCGTGTCCTCCCTGACCGGCACGGACTACCGGGTCATGCCCGACCGCATCGAGGCCGGGACCTATATCGTGGCCGGGGTCATCACCGGCGGCGAGGTGGTCATCCAGGACTGCCCCTTCCAGGAGTTGGACGCCGTGACCTACAAGCTGCGGGAAATGGGGGTCTGGCTGGAGGAGAAGGACGGCTGCGCCCTGGTCAAGCGCCACGGCGAACTGGTGGGCGTGGACCTGGTCACCCAGCCCTTTCCGGGCTTTCCCACGGACATGCAGGCCCAGCTCATGACCCTCATGTGTCTGGCCAAGGGCACCGGGGTCATCGAGGAGAAGATTTTCGAGAACCGCTTCATGCACGTGCAGGAACTGGTGCGCCTGGGCGCGGACATCCGGCTCAAAGGCCGCACGGCCGTGGTCCGGGGCGTACCCAAGCTGGTGGGCGCACCGGTCATGGCCTCGGATCTGCGGGCCAGCGCCTCCCTGGTCCTGGCCGGGCTGGCCGCCCAGGGCAAGACCGAGGTCCTGCGCATCTACCACCTGGACCGGGGATATGAGAACCTGGAGGCCAAGCTGGCCGGGGTGGGGGCCAGGGTCTGGCGGGAGAAGGAGTGATTCGCGGGCTGACTTCCCGGCCCGGGCCGTAGGAGGCAGGGGAGGGCATGCGGCCGGACCTGGACCATTCCCACGCTCTGACCGATGTGGCCGGGTCGCGCAGGCCGCCAGGGCTTCTGTCCTGGCAGGTGGCTTTCCTGGCCTTTGTCCTGGGTCTGCTGGCCCCCCAATATCCCTGGGCCGCCCTGACCGGCCTGGGCCTGCTCTGGCTCCTGCATTGGCTCTTCACCGGCCGGTTCTTCGCGGCCTGGGCCTTGGCCCTGGGCTTCGGGCTGGGCGGGATGTGGATGGTCCTGAACCTGCCCCCGGCCTCGGACGGGACGCCCGAATTCATGCTCCGGCGGGAAAAGGTGGAGCTGACCGGCCGGGTGGAGGACTTGGACCCCAAGGCCAACGGGCGCATCCAGATCGTGCTGGACGAGGTGCGGGTCAAGCGTCCGGATGGAAGCGAGGAACCCCTGCCCGGCAAGGTGGTCTGGAACTGGGACGATCCTTCCCTGTGGCCCGAGCCCGGACAGGAGGTCGCGGCTGTGTTCCGGGTCCGGCCCACCCATGATTTCATGAACCCCGGCCTGTCCAGTTTCGAGTTCGCCTGGCGCTGCCGGGGCGTGTTCTGGCGCATGTACGCCCAGGGCGCGCCCGAGGGGCTGTGGCTCGGCCCGGCCCCGGGAAATTTCCTGTGGGAGCTGCGCCTGCGCCTGCGCCATGCCCTTCTGGGCGGCATGGACCGGCCCAGCCCGGGTGCGGCCCTGATCCTGGCCCAGCTGCTGGGCGACTATTCCCTGCTGGACGACGCCACCCTGGACATGATGCGCCGGGCCGGGCTGACCCACACCCTGGCCCTGTCCGGCATGAACGTGGCCTATGTGGTCTTTTTCGGTTGGCTCCTGGCCTGGGCGGCCGGGCTGGCCTGGCCCGGGCTGCTGCTGCGCATTCCCCGGCCCAAACTGGTGGTGGTGATGTCCGCGCCCCTGGTCCTGGCCTTTTTGTGGATCGGGCAGTTTTCCGGCTCCCTGCTGCGGGCCACGGTCATGTTCGGGGTCTGGGGGCTTTTCCTGCTTTTTGATCGCCGCCATTTTCTGCTGGACAGCCTGTTCATGGCCCTGGCCGGGATTCTCCTGTTCAATCCGGTCTCGGTCCATGACATCGGTTTGCAGCTCTCGGCCCTGTCCGTGGCCGGGCTCATCCTGTTCCTGCCCATGTCCCGGACCCTGCACCTGGGGGGCGAACATCTCTGGGCCAGGGCGGTCAACGGACTCCTGGACCTGGCGGCCATGAGCTTCATCGCCACCATGAGCATCGCCCCGCTCCTGGTCTGGTATTTCGGGGAGATCAATCCGAATTTCCTGGTCAACCTGCCCTGGCTGCCGCTCTTGGGGGCCGTGGTCATGCCCCTGGGCCTGTCCGGGATGTTCCTGGCCGCCCTGGCTGAGTTCGTTCCATTGGTGCCAACAGCCTTGGGCGGGTTCCTGCTCAAGGCCTCGGTCCTGGCCCAGCAGACCATGCTGGACGGCCTGGAATGGGTCTACGGCCTGGACCTGCTGCCGGTGTATAGCGTCTATCGGCCCCGCTGGCCGGAGATGCTCGGGTACGCGGCCGTGATGCTCTCAACCGTGGCCCTGTGGATGACCTGGACCCCGTCCCGGCCGGATTCCGGGGACGGGACTTCCCGGCCTCAGGGGAAGAGGAACGGGGCCAGGCCGGGCGTGCTCCTGGCCTTGGGCCTGGGCCTGGCCTTCATGGTCCTGCCCCATGTGATCGAGATGGGCCTGGACCTGGTGCGGCAAGGGCAGGGGGGCCGGGTGGAACTCTCCGTCCTGGACGTTGGCCAGGGCCAGTCCGTGCTGGTGGTCTCGCCCCAAGGGCGGCGTTTCCTGGTGGATTGCGGTGGGTCCGGAGGCAGGCGCTTCGACATCGGGCGCAGCGTGGCCGCCCCGCACCTGCTCTGGGGCCATGGACCAAGTCTGGACGGGGCCTTTCTCTCCCATCCGGACTCGGACCACAGCTACGGCCTGGGCTTCATCCTGGACCGCTTCCGGGTGGGTTTTTTCGCCTTCAACGGGGTCTGGCCCGGGGGCCAGGAGGCCCCGGACCTGGCGGGAATCACCTCGGCCCGGGGTGTTCCCGTGCTTGTTCCGGCAGCCGGGCAGGAACTGGACCTGGGCGGCGGGCTGGTTGCCCAGGTGGTCCAGACTGCCGAGGACCTGCAGGCCGCCGGAAAGCGGGCCAACGAGGAATCCCTGGTCTTGCGCCTGACCTGGAGGGGCCGGGGTCTGGCCCTGTTGCCCGGGGACCTGGACGGCCGGGGGATCAAGCGGCTCCTGGCCTCGAACCTGGCCTTGGACTCCGACCTCCTGGTCGTGCCCCATCACGGCAGCAAGGGGAGCTTGAGCCCGGCCCTGTATCAGCGGGTGAACCCCAGGGTCGCGGTGATCTCCTGCGGTTTTCTGAACGCCTACCATTTCCCGAATCCTGAGGTTGTCCGAAGCCTTGCGGGCCGGGGCATTCCGGTTCTGGACACCTCCCGGCAGGGGCAGGTGCGGGCGGTCTGGACCGGAGAAATGGACGGCCTGGCCGGGCCTACCCTGTCCTCATTTAGCCACGGGCAGTGGTCCCTTGAGCTTTGGCCGGACGGCCGGGCAGATCTGGAAGTCGAACCGGTGCGCTAAAAAAAAACAGAAATATTCTGGCGGAGTGGCATCTCTCGAAAAAGTCGAGATATATTCTAGTGTTGGTTTTGCCTCGGTAAATCCTCTGGTCTGGCCTGGCCCGGGAGGCCGGAAGAACTTTTGAGAAAAAAGGGGGCCTGTCCATTCTTTTGCTTGACCTCCCTGGGAATAAATGGGAGAGGGCGCGGGCGGTTGCGACGAGTTTCGGGAAAAATGAAGGGGCGGACACATTTCGCTTGACAATCCTCGCTGGTCGAGGTTTAGATGCACCCCTTCGTGAGCGCGGCGAGAAGACCATTTTCTCCCGGCCAGCAACCCGGAAAAAACGCTTGCCTTTTGTCGAGGGCCTGGGTAAGGGACCCCTTCTTTCGACGGCTGGCGTAGCTCAATTGGTAGAGCAGCTGATTTGTAATCAGCCGGTTGCGGGTTCAAGTCCCATCGCCAGCTCCAGGTGAAATTTCGTGGTGGGGTTCCCGAGTGGCCAAAGGGAACAGACTGTAAATCTGTCGGCGGACGCCTTCGGAGGTTCAAATCCTCCCCCCACCACCACAGTTTGTGGAGCCGCCCTGTAGGAGATGGGTGCAAGAGCCTATCGTGGAACTACAGATGAGATGTTGCGGGAATAGCTCAATTGGCTAGAGCATCAGCCTTCCAAGCTGAGGGTTGCGGGTTCGAGTCCCGTTTCCCGCTCCATACCCGATCTCTCTTCTGTCCTGTCCACGCCTACACGATGGATACGGGCCCATGTAGCTCAGTTGGTAGAGCACATCCTTGGTAAGGATGAGGTCAGCGGTTCAATTCCGCTCATGGGCTCCATACACCTTTTCAACAACGGAC
>CAILNX010000008.1 GCA_903835685.1 uncultured delta proteobacterium | reverse complement strand
CACCTTCTTGGCTCACATATACCGACTTTGTTACGCGGCTATGGAAAGAAACTGGCTCGGCTGGCTCGGCTCAAAGGAAATTGGGTCAGGCTTCCTTTGGGCCGCTTGAAAAATTTTGGGGTTTATGCAGCGACATCTCATAAATCCCGTTCGGAATTGGACCTACCTTTTTCTTGTCAATCATGTCCGGATTATTCCAACCAGGACCTTTACCCGAATACCCATCCTTATAAACTTCTTGTCCGTTCCTGCTTAATACCCCAGTCCTATTATTGTATTCCCAAACCCCATCAGCCGGAGCGCTGTCCACCTCCTCATACACCTCATTCCAGGGATAAGCTTTTCCGCCCACCCACACCACTTTCTTCTCATCCAACTGATCCTGCATCCCATTCAACCCAATCTGCTGGTCCACTCGTTCACCTATGTCTTTGATACCGTCCTCCAACGGTTTGTAGTCACCCGCTCCAGGCGCATCCGGCTGGTTCCACTGGTCCTGCATTTTTTTCCCGATCTCCCCTAAGTCTCCCGCCGCCGGGTTTTCCTGCTTTCCCATCGGGTCGGGGGAGAAGTCCATCAGCTTCTTGACGCCGTCGGATGCACCATCTCCATTCCTCTGGTCCTCCAGGCTGTTCATGGCGTCGGCATACCCGTCCAGCCCCTGCTGCACCCGGTTCAAGCTCTCCTTGGCCTCCACCTGATTCGTCAAACTCCCCAGGTCCCGGCCCTGGGCCAAGGCCTCCTGTCCGGCCGCCTGGTCGTACCTGGCCCCCACGTAAGTGCCCCAGGGCAGGGGCGGGGACTTTTCCCCGGTCAGGTACTCGTGGGCCGCCGGGGAGGCCTGGAACAGTTCCCGCATGGCCTGGTTTCCGTCCTCGGAGCCATGGGGATAGAACGAGGCGTTGACGAAGTCCTCCTTCCTGTTGTGCAGGCCGTAGCCTTTCTCCCCTGGCCCGGCCATGTTGGCCTCGATGGCCCCGGTGAACTCGTCGGCCGGGCTTCCGGTGAGCCCCGAGGCCTTAATCCGGGAGTACAGGTTCGAGGCCGGGGCCGCATCCTGGTTCAGCCCAAAATCAGAGCCCAACACACTGTCTTAATTCTTCTTTTCCGGTTGGAAAAAGTCGTCGTTATAGAAAACAGCCATTTTCTTTTTCCTTATACTTGGTAGGGTATGAGATCAAGTGACAATTCAAGATTCGCTATCGTGAAACGCATACAACTCCTTTTGTCCGGGTGGACCGATCCGGGCGCAGGGGACAGGACTTGGGACTCCTGTCCCCGCACGCCCGGCGCTATATTTCAGGTTTCGCGTCAGGCCCCGGGACGTCCCCCGGGCGCGGGGCACGCGCCCCCGGCCTTGATCCGTTCAATCTTCTCCTCGCCCCGCTTCCAGGCGCTCACGCCCAAAATCGCGCCCGGTATGGCGAAGAGCCAGGAGAAGGCCCCCACGAGCTGGGGGATCATGTTGATGGCGGCCATGTCCTTGCCCTGCACCGCGTTCCAGCCGATGTTGCAGACCAGGATGCACACCACCAGGAAGGCTGCCGCGCTCACGAATCCCCAGACCGGCCGCCAGAGCCACTGAGCCCAGTGCTCGCTGGCCGCCTCGGCCTGCATGGTCCGGTTCACGGCGTCCACTTGGGAGGAGTCGGCCTGGAGCCGGGCCGTTTCGGCCGCAAAGGTCAGCTTGGTCAGCTCCACCTGGCAGTCCATTTCCTTCATCTTCAGGTCGGCCAGGACCTTGGGGTCGGCCAGGGCCAGCTCGGCCTTTTCCTGGGCCTGGGGGTCGTTGTCCGAGAGCCCGAGCCAGCCGGAGAGCATCCCGGCCACCGTGGGTCCGGCCGGGCCGAGCAGGGCGGTGGACAGCGTGGTCAGCCCTGCCTTGGCCAGGGTTTGGGCCATATTTTTCCAGTCCATGGTCATCACTCCTTGGGTTCGTGGTGGAAGGTGAAGAGGAGAAAGGCGTCCCAGGCCCGGGCGATTCGATTCCGAATCCGGTTCCAGGCCGAGACCGGGATGAGGATCAAGAGTTTCCACAGGCGGGTGAGAGCGGCGATCATGAGCGCACCTCCCCCTCGGCCTGGGGCCAGACCCCGTGCAGCGCGGCCTCGATACGGTTCTGGTAGGCCAGCCCGGACGGGGTCTCCTCGGCCCGGCCCGTGTTCCAGGCCCGGATCACCCCGGGCCAGCCGTGCGTGGACAGGAAGCGTCCGGCGAACCATTGCAGATGGCGGCAGCCGTACTGAAGGCCGCAGGCCGGGTCGCAGAGTTCGGTCAGCCAGCCCGCGTGCCCGCGTTCCCGGGCGGCCGCGCCCATGATCTGCATGAGGCCGAAGGAGGTCTTCTGGAACTGCTGCTCCGTGCCCGTGGAGCAGGTCTCGGGCTTGTCGCATCCGGTCAGGAGCCATTTGAATCCGGGCTCGAACCGCGCGGCAAAGGGCTGCCAGCCGCTCTCCACCTGGCACAGGGCCAGGACCAGTTCCGGGGGCAGGCCGTGCTGCCCGGCAATCTGCCGGGCCAGGGCCTCAAGGTCGTCTCTGTTCATTGCGTATCTCCTTGGGTTGGGGGCAGGGGCGGGCGGTCCAGGGGCCGCAGGGTCAGCACCGGGTCCGGGACGTTGCCGCCCTCGATCTCGTAGCGGCCGAAGGCCCCGGACGCGCAGACCAGGCCCGAGGCGGCCAGGCGGATGCCGTCCTCCAGGCGCAGGACGGGGTGGATGTCCGGGTCGGCCCCACGGGCGGGCCTGCGGATGAACTGGGCCACGAAGCACCCGCCCGGGGCGGCGAACAGGCGCACGCTGCGGAATTTGCGCAGGCCATAGCGCCGCACGGCCGCGTAGGTGAGCGTGAATCCGTTGCTGCTGGCCAGGGCCGTGGGCCGGAACCGGGCCGGAAGCCGGGGCCGCCCGGGGTCTTCCAAGGCCCAGAAGTCGAAGGCCTGGGGCTGGGGCGAGGTCCCGGCCAGCTTGGTCAATATCCAGTCCGGGCATTCCCGGCAGGCCGGGATGATGACCAGGAGACCCTCCTCGTCCGGGGTTCCCAGCCGGTTCAAGGTGCATTGGGTCGGGCTGATGCGGGCCCGAAGCCTCTGACAGGAAAAGGTGTAGCGGTTCAGCCAGTCTTCGATGTCCATGGCGTCCTGGGGGTTGTGTGTTGAAATAATTGGCCTTTCACTGCGTGCAAGGCGGACCCCGGTCCTTTTGAGGGAGGCGGCCGCGCGGTATTCAGTCCCGGGGCTGGGGCGGGGGATGGGCGCGACAGGGCCTCGGCCCGGTCAAGGGCCGGGCGGGTCAGGGAGGCAAGAAAGGCTTGGTGGTTCATGGTCCGCTCCGGATGCGGAAGACCGGAGTCTTCCGTTTTGTTTCATCCGTCGCGGGGGGAGATGGGGAGCTTGGGGCAAGACTAGGCGGGGAATAAAAACTTTGTCAAGCAGAAGCGTCATCGTACGCGAAAAAAGTACCATTCAGGTCCAGATATAATGTTAATTCTTTTAAATAAATGAACATTATTTATTGAGTGCGGCAGAGCGAAAAGGTGGGGGAGACAATGTTCCCAATGCCAGGCCGGGGAAGGGGCGCAGGGGCCGGGGTTGACGGATTCGTGGGTTCTCGGCAGCGGCTGCCGCCCCCTGGGGGGGGCAGCCAAAAGAACGGGCGGCCCCGGTCAGGGAGCCGCCCGGTCAGGGGCTGAACGCCGCGTTGGCGCGGGATGTTGGGGGAATGGGGCGCGGGCTAGAGGTCCGGAGCCATGGCCCTGGCTATCTTGGCCACGTTGTTGCTGAACATGTCCAGGTAGGTCGAGGCCGGGCCGTCCGATGCGGACAGCGCGTCCGAAAACAGGGAGCCTCCGACCTTGGTCCCGGTTTCCTGGGCGATGCGCTCCATCATGCGCGGGTCGGTGATGTTCTCCACGAACAGGGCCTTGATCTTCTCCTTCTTGATCTGGCGGATGAGCGCCCCGATGGCCTTGGCCGAGGGTTCCGCCTCGGTGGAATAGCCCACGGGAGCCAGCAGGGTCACTCCATAGGCCTGGCCGAAATATCCGAAGGCGTCGTGGGAGGTGATGATCCGGCGTTCCTTCTGGGGGATTTTGGCGAACTCGGCCTTGACCCAGGCGTCCATGTCCTCGATCTTCTTCAGATACGCCTGGGCGTTGGCCTTGTAAATTTCCTCCCCGGCCGGGTCGGCCTGGCTCAGGGCCTTCTCGATGTTGGCCACGTAGAGCTTGCCGTTGGACAGGTCCTGCCAGGCGTGCGGGTCGGTGATCTTCTTCCCGCCCTCCTCCTTGTCGATCATGGTCCGGGTTTTCACCCCCTGGCTGGCCACGATTATTTTTCCCTTGGCGCCCGAGGATTTCGCCAGGCGGGTCATCCAGCCCTCGAAGCCCAGGCCGTTCATGAAGACCAGATCGGCCCCGGCCAGGGTTTTGGCGTCGGTCGGCGTGGGCTCGTAGACATGGGTGTCGGAGTTCGGCCCCACCAGGACGGCCAGTTCCACCCGGTCGCCGCCGATGTTCTGCACCATGTCGCCCAGGATGGAGAAACTGGCCACGGCCTTCAGGGGCTGCCCGGCAAAGGCGGGGGCGGGAACCAGGCAGCAGGCCAAAAGCAAGGAAAGAATCCAGCGACCCATACGGACCTCCTAGTGTTGCAAGTGTTTTTTCGGAAGCCGCTGGGCCAGAAGTCCCTGACGCGGACCCAGGCACAGCGAAACCAGGTAACAGGCCCCTGCCGTGAGCACGATGGCCGGGCCGGAAGGCCATTCCTGGTAATAGGACAGGAGCAGCCCGAAATAGCCCGAGCCCAGGGCCACCAGGGTGGCCACCAGGGACTGGGACCAGACCTGGGAGGCCCAGAAGCGGGCGGCCGTGGCCGGCAGGATGAGCAGGCCCACGGACATGAGCGTGCCCAGGGAGCGGAATCCGCCCACCAGATTGAGGGCCACCAGGGCCATGAAGGCCAGATGCACCACTGACCCGCCGCCCCGCACGGCGGACAGGAAACCCGGGTCGAAGGACTCGGCCACCAGCGGGCGGTAGAGCACGGCCAGGGCCAGCACCGTGACCGTGGCCACCCCGGCCACCAGGAGCAGGGAGGCGTCGTCCACGGCCAGGATGCTCCCAAAGAGCACGTGCATCAGGTCCACGCTGCTGCCCTTCATGGACACCAGAAGCACGCCCAGGGCCAGGGAGATGGTGTACAGGGCGGCCAGACTGGCGTCCTCCTTGAGGGGCGTGAGCCTGGACACCGCCCCGGAAAGCACCACCACGCCCAGCCCGGCCAGGAAGCCGCCGATGGTCATGGCCGGAAGGGACAGACCGTAGAGCAGGAAACCGGCGGCCGCGCCCGGCAACACCGCGTGGGACAGGGCGTCCCCGGAAAGGCTCATGCGCCGCAGCACCAGCAGGACTCCCACCGGGCCGCAGCCCAGGGCCAGGGCCAGGCAGGCCGCCAGGGCGTGGCGCATGAAGGAAAACTCGGCGAATGGCCCCAGGAAGACGTCAAAAAGCCAGGTCATGACGCTCCCTCCGGGCACAAGGGGGCATTTTCATCCCAGGCCTCGGCCATGCTCCTGGCCGCTTCCAGCATGGGCGGGGCCAGGGCCTCGGACGTCGGCCCCCAGGCCACGGCCTCCCGGGCCAGGAGCAGGGTGCGCGGGAAGTGCTCCCGCACCTGGTCCAGGTCGTGGATCACCGCGATCACGGTGCGGCCCTGGAGGTTCAAGTCCAGGACCAGGCCCAACAGGTCCGCCGTGGTCCTGGAGTCCACGGACGTGAAGGGTTCGTCCAGAATCAGGGCCGGGGCGTCCTGGAGGATCAGGCGGGCGAACAGCACCCGCTGGAATTGCCCGGCCGACAGGGAGCCGATTAAGCGGCCTTCGAATCCGGACAGGCCCACGGTGGCAATGGCCTCCCGGGTCAGGGTCCAGTGGGCCGGGCGCATGCTCCCGAAAGCGCCGAGTACGCGCCAAAGGCCAAGGGCCACCATGTCCAGGACGGTGATGGGAAAGGAGCGGTCGATCTCGGCCTGCTGGGGCAGATAGCCCAGCTCCCGTGGGGCCAGGCCGCCCAGGTCGATGCCTCCGCCCATGGGGGGGAGCAGGCCCGCCAGGGCCTTGAGGAGCGTGGATTTGCCCGAACCGTTGGAGCCGACAACGGCCGTGAGCGAACCAGGCGCAAAGGCCCCGGTGAGGTGGTGCACGGCCGGGTGGCGGTTGTAGCCCACGGTCAGGTCGGAAACGCGGATGGGTCCGGCCATGGTCAGTCCAAGGCCCAGAGGGCCACGGCCCAGAGCAGGGCGCAGGCCCCGGCGGCCAGGCCCAGGCGTCTCCACACGGACCACCCCAGAGGGGAGAAGGGGGCCGGGCCGCTGGCCCGGAACAGGGGGCTGTCCCCAGGCGGAGGGCAGGTTCGGAAAGCAGGGGTGTCGCTCATAGATGAGAAAATTTATCATCTATAAAGAGGGAAGGCAAGCCCCAGCGCCCGTTCTGGCGGATCGGGCCGGGTCATCGCCGGATCAGGGCCGAAAGCGGTGGATCAGAGGCCGGTCCGGGCCATGCCAGGGGCGGGCTGGACGCTGCACCCGGCGCACAGACCGAAGAACTCCAGGTGATGTCCCTCCACCTGAAAGCCGGTCTGGGCGGTGAGCAGCTTTTCCAGGGTGGAGAGGTCGCAGTCCGTGACCTCCCGGGCCTGTCCGCAGCCCCGGCAGACCAGGAGATGCACGTGGCCGGGCTGGCTGGTCAGGTAGCGGTGCTCCCCGTCCGGGTCGTGGGTGTAGCGCAGAAAGCCCAGGTCATGCAGGGTCTTGATGGTCCGGTACACCGTGGCCTGGCCGATGGAGCTCTCCTTCAGGGCCTGGCAGGCCTCGGGCAGGGTGTAGCCCCGGCCCGAGGCCGCGAAAAAGCGCCAGACCATTTCCTTCTGGGGCGTGAGCCGGACCTTCAGCCGCCTCAGTTCCCGTCTGAAAGTCTCAAGATCGGTGTCGAGTTTCATGCTCATTGGAATAAATTATCATGTACCCTTTTCAGTGACAAGGTCCCTGCTGAGGGCTGGACCGGACCTCAGCGCGTGAACTTGTTGGCCACCAACTCCAGAACATGGGCCACGGCCACGCTGGCCGCGCCGCCCAGGACCAGCATGAGCCCGAAACGGGCCAGCGGGTCCATGGGCGGTAGCCAGAAGCCGATGTAGCTTAAGATGGGCTGGTGGGTCAGGTAGATGCCGTAGGACGCGGCCGAGAGCCAACGCGCCCATTTGGCGTGGCCCAGGCGCTCCATGGCGGGCCAGAGGTACAGGAGCATGAACACGGCGATGGTGGCAAAGGCCCGGTAGGGCAAAAGGGGCAGGCCCGCAGGGCTCAGGGCCGGGAGCAGGGCCACGGCGGAAAGCCCCAGGCAGAAGAGGAGATAGGGCCTTTTCAGCGGAATCGGCCCGGTCCCGGGCAGCCAGGCCTCGGCCAGCCACATGCCCAGGGCGAATTCCGGCAGGCGCAGGGGGATGTTGAATCCGGCCATGTAGGCCAGGTGCGGCCAGGAGGAGTCCGGATGGGCGGCGGCCAGGGTCTGCAAGGTCAGCCCCAGCCCCCAGCAGCCCACGGCCACCACCGCAAAGCCCCGGGCCGATCCCAGGCGGTCGAAGAGCGTGAGGACCAGGGGGTAGAGCAGGGAGAACTGGACCAGCAGGGACAGCCACCACCAGGCTGCGGTGTTGCTCACGATGGCCTGGTAGCTGAAGCTCTGGAGAAAGAAGATGCGCAGGAGGAAATCCTGGAACAGGCCCGAGGCGTCCAGGCCGAAGACCAGGAGGTTGGCCGGGAGAAAGACCAGCAGGCACAGGCCGTACAGGGGATAGAGGCGGGCCAGGCGGCGGCCCATGAATTTCGGGTAGGGCTCCAGGGCCTTGTGCGCCGGGCCGAAATGCTGCCGGGCCAGGACGAACCCGGCCATGATGTTGAAGACCACCACGCCCAGGGCCATGGCCTGGAAGGTCGGGGCCAGGGGCGCGCCCAGGGGCGAGGCCCCCAGGCTGGGGATGCCGTTGAACAGGTGGTGCAGAAAAATGCCGATCATGGCCAGGGCGCGGATGGCGTGGACCTGGGCCACGTCCTCGCGGATCGGGGCAGGGCGGGGGGCGCTTGAGGCGTTTTCCATGCGTTCACTCCCGGATTTTTCCTGTGCCTACCAGCAGCAATCGGGATTACAAAGTATTATCTTTGATCCGCCTTTTCCGGGCCGGGGCCACTGGTCGGGAAAAGGGCGGGCCGGGCGGAAGCGATGGACCTCGGAAGGGAAGTGCAGTATCCTGACAACGGGTGGAAAATGCGCCAGGCTCGGGCCTGGGCCAGGCCCAAGGGGGACGCATGATCGGATGGAAGATCGGGCAGGGGGTCGAATCCGGGGACTTGAGCCGGGCCTGGGCCTCCTGTGTGGGGCCGGACGGGCTGGCCGACGAGATCGGCGAGGACGAGCGCGCCCTGTTCCTGTCCGTGGTCTCCACCAGCCTGACCCCGGAACAGGCCGCCCGGGTGGTGGTCCCGGCCCGGGTTTTTCCCGAGGAGCGGGCCGTGCTGGCCGTGCACTGGCACCCCGAGTTCGTGCCCATGGACCTGATCGCGCGGCGCATCGAGGCCACCTTTCCGAACAAGGCCGTGGACCTCATCATCCCCACCCAGCACAACCAGCTCCTGAGCTACGGTGCCTACTCCGGGGCCGAGGTGGACTGCTACGCCTCGGGCTTCAACCAGAAGATCCAGCTCCTCATCCATTTCGAGAACGCCCGGCTGGAGACGGCCTCGGCCCTGAAATCCATGCTGGCCCACACCTTCACCTACCGCGCGGCCCAGCTTTTCGCCTTTCTGGACGTGCTGATCAAGCCCGAGAACTCCATCATGGACACGGCCGTGCGCGAGAGCGGCGGAGACGAGGCCCTGGTGGAGTTCGTGCGCATCCACGCCTGCTGCCTGGCCCGCCTGCTGGACGAGCACCGGGCCGAGGTTCCCCCGGAGTCCATCAAGAACCGGATCGTGGCCGATTTCTTCGACGGCTTAAGGCCCCGGTTCAACGATGTGCTCATCAACCGGGCCAAGGCCTTGATCCGGGAGGTCAAGGGAGGGGTCCGGGCCGTGTTCCCCCTGAAATACTTCTACCGGGCCACGGAGATCATCGAAGAGGTGCGGGCCTTGGGCGGCGGGGTGGTCATCCCCCATCCGGAGCAGTTCTGGCCCGTGCTTCTGGCCCGGTACGACGTGGACGGGGTGGAGGTGTGGACCCCGGAGTCCCAGCGCTACACGGACTTTCTCATCCGCATCATCAGCGAGAAGAACCAGGCCCTGCCCCCTTCCAAGAAACGGCTGCTGGTGTTCATGGGCGACGACTGCCACATGGGCGAGAAGGTCCGGGAGCCCGGGCGGCAGAATCCGGTCACGGCCGGGCGGCAGATCGGGGTCCAGCCCAGTTGGGAGGATGCGGCCATCCGGGCCAGCCTGCGCAAGGCGGGCATGGGCAAGACGGCGGTCATCGCCGAATACAAGGCTCGTTTGGCCGGGGCCTTCTAAGCGGTCCAGATTTCCAAATCAGCGTTCTTGGCCAGGAGGTCCCGGCCCAGCATGTCCAGGTTGGCGGCTTGCAGGGCCTGCACGGCTTTGAGCCCGTACTTGCCCTCCAGCTTCTTCTTGTTCCCCAGCACATGCCCCATCTTGGCCGGGCTTTCGGCCTTGGCCAGGCTGGAGAACTGGATGTGGCGCACCTCCAGGTCCCCGAGATAGAAGGCCGGGCTTCCGGCGGCCAAGAGCCGCAGGTCCCGGTCCAGGTCGTCGAACTGGGAGGGGGTATAGCGCAGGTCAAACCCGCCCACGCTGTCCATCAGGTCCAGGCGCAGCAAATGGCAGCAGCCGGACACCGAGGCCGCGGGCCGGGAGTAGGTGAACAGCCCGAAGTCCGGGGTGCCGGTGCAGTTGTCGTAGATGGCCAGGGTCTGGTCCGCCGCGCCCCCGGCCAGGGGCAGGAGATTGTAGTCCGCGGACTGCAAAAAATGCGGGGCCGAGGCGGATTTGATCCGGCAGCCTATCACGCCCGAGTCTGGATGATCCCTGGCTCCGGCCGCCAGTCGGGCCAGCCAGTCCGGGGGCAGGATCACGTCGTCGTCCAGAAAGGCGGCCTGGCGGCGTCCGCGCACCTCGTCCAGGGACAGAAGCCAGTTGCGGGCCGCCGGAGCGCCCACGTTCACCGGCAGGGCCACGGAGATGAACCGCCCGCTGCCCAGCCGGTCCCGGGCCGCGCGGATCACCTCCGGGGTGCGATCCGTGGACCCGTTGTCCAGCACAACCACCAGGGCCTGGCCGATGTCGCTGTCCGCCACCTGGTCCAGGGTGATCTCCAGCAGGTCGGCCTTGTTCCAGGAATAGGCCAGGACGCAGGTTTGCTCCAGGTCGGCGGCCGAAGCCGGGGCGGGCCGGGGGGACAGAAGGGTGTGCAGCTTGAGGGTCAGGTTCACCTGCCAGGGCATGGCCCGCCACAGGGCCGTGAGCAGGCTGCGGGCCGCATCCTGCTGGCCCAGGCGCAGGAGCAGTTCAGCCTCCAGATAGGTGGCCAGGGGGTTCCACAGGGTCCGGTCCAGGGCCTTGACCCGGGCCAGGGCCTGGTTCGGGGGCAGGTGGATCACGGCCCATTCGGCCAGGAGCCGGTCCTTGAGCCCGGCCATGTCTGGCCCGGATATCCTGTCTTGGGGCAGATCCTGGGGCAGGGCCTGGAGCAGGGCCGGGACCAGGTCCGGCTGGTCCAGGGCCAGGATCAGGGGCCAGGCCCCGGCCAATAGGCCCAGGCCCAGTTCCGGGTCCGGCAGGCCCAGCATGAGGTATTTCACGGCCAGGCCGAATTCCCCGGCCAGAATGAGCTGCCGAACCTCCTCGGAATGCTGGCGGGCCTGGTCCGAGGACAGCCTGGGCAGGAGCCGGGCGGCCAGGGCCGGGGCGGCCTGGGCCGGGAGTCCTGCCTGCTCCCAGGCCTGGGTCAGAAGCCCGGCGCTCAAGAGGCTGAGCGGGTGTTCCTGCCAGGCCCAGAGGGCCAGTCCCAGGCCCGGGGCCAGAAATTCAGGATGCGGGCCGCACAGGGAAAGCAGGGCCTGGGCCAGGCCGACCTGGGTCCGCTCGGATTCCAGGCCCAGGGGCCACTGGGGTAGCAGGCGGCACAGGGTAGGTGTCAGGTCCGGCCCGGCCGGAGGGAGACAGGGGGGCAAAAGGGGCGTATGGGGCATGCGGGCCTCGGTTTTGTCGTTTGTATCCGCCAGGCCGGACCTTGGCAAGCCGGGCGCTCCGGCTTCTTGTAAAACCTTCATCGGTGTGGGATAGTCCTGCCCGTTGCCTTCCCCTGGCGCGGCCCGGCTGGCGGGAGCGCAAGGGGCAGCGGGCCAGGCCGGAGGCTGGAAATGAACGCCATCATCGACATCCTGGCCCAGGGAGGGGTGGTCGTGTATCCCACGGAAACCCTGTACGCCCTGGGCTGCATGGCCACGAACCACGCGGCCGCCCAGCGGGTGTCGGCCATCAAGGGCCGCCCGCACTCCAAGCCCCTGCCCGTGCTCATTGGTAACCTGGGCCAACTCGGTCTGGTCACCCACGACGCGGGCGGCGACCTCCTGTCCCTGGCCGAGGCCTTCTGGCCCGGGCCGGTCTCCCTTCTGGTGCGCGGCCACGCCGAACTTTCCCCCCTGGTGCGCGACGAGGAGGGCTACACCTCGGTGCGGGTCAGCTCCCACCCCACGGCCGCCCGGCTCTGCGCCCATCTGGGCACGCCTCTGGTGGCCACCAGCGCCAACCGCAGCGGGAACCCCGGCGTGGCCCGGCCCGACGACCTGGACCCCCTGCTTCTGGACAAGGTGGACGCGGTCCTTGCGGACAAACCCTGGCCCTCGGGCGGGGACCCCTCCACCGTGGTGCGCATCGTGGGACCCGGGCGGCTCAAGGTCCTGCGCCTGGGTGCGGTCCCGGTCAAAGGCCTGGAGGCTGCGGGCTTTACCTGCGACTATCTGCGCCAGGTTTAATTTTTTGAATTGGCAACCCCCTGAATTTCTGGACAAAGATTGTTGAGGTATAATTTTTTTTACGTTTTTTCGGCCCTGAGCCCCGGGCCGTTGCTGTCGCCCCCTGGGGAATCCCTTGCCAGCCAAGGGTTTTGAAGAATATTGGCCCAGGATGGAGGTCTTGGCACCATCCTTGCTATAGAGAATTTATCCTTCTTTCTTTTGCCGAAACCGGCTCCCGCAGGAATTGTTCCTCCGGGAGCCGTTTTCGTTTCAGAGCCTGGCGTTTTTTGGGGCCAGCCCGGGTGGGGCGTTCTGGGCTTGTCCGCGCCTGTTTATTGTATGTAATAATCATAAATAATTATCTTATTCTTCTTTCCGGCTTGAGCCGGGCTTTTGCGTGTGGCCCCCGGACTGGGAGGCCGTCCGAATCCGGGTCAGAGCCTCCAGCACTTCTTCCACCTTCATTTCCGAAAGACAGACCGGCTCGGCGCAGTCCAGCGCTACGGTGGTGCGGGTGCACGGGCGGCAGGCCTGGTCTCGGCTCATGTCCCGGGCCAGGGCCAGGACCCCGGGCGGACCCCACTGGCGGCGGGAGCTGGGGCCGAACAGGGCCACGGCCGGGCGTCTGAGCATCCCGGCCAGGTGCAGGGGGCCGGAGTCGTTGCCCAGCACCAGGGCGGCCCGGTTCAAGAGCCCGGTGAGATCGCTCAGACTTTGGGGCCGGACAGTCGGCCACTCATCGGGCCAGCCCCGGGCGTCCATGCCCCGCTCCACTTCGGCCGGGCCGAGCACGAAAACCGGGCACAGCCCCAACTCGGGCAGCCGCTGAGCCAGTTCAAAATATTGAACCAGGGGCCAGGCTTTGGCCGGGTGGCCAGCGCCCGGGAAGAGCAGGGCCGCCTCCCCGGCGCAGGCCGCAAGCGCCCGGGATTCTTCAGGTCCGGGCGGAACGTGGCCGAAGAACCCCTGAAAGTCGGCCAAGGCTCCGGGCGGGAGGGGGACGCCCCAGCGGGCCAGGGTCTCGGCCTGGATGAGGCCGGGCGGATCGAAGCTCTCGGGATCGACACTATATATGGAAAGAATCTGGAGATGCTCGGGGAAGGTCCGGCCAGGGGCCAGGGCGAAGCGGACCAGGACGGCCGATCCGGGCAGTCCCGAAGGGTCGTTGCCGTAGGCCCGGTCCACGGCCCTGGTCAGCTCCGGCCCGGCTTTTTCGGCCCCCAGGGGCTCCAGGAAGAAATGATATTCGGCCCGTCCGGCCCAAAGCGTCCTTGCCCTGGGCCGGGCCAGGACCAGGGCGCGCAGGGCGGGCCAGGAGACCAGGAAGTCGCCCAGCGCGCCCCGGTGGGACAGGATCAGGGGATTGGCCCGGGAGAGAAGGGCGGACGGGGTGGAATCGAGCATGGTCAGCCTGGGAGATTGCACCGGGTGTTGCGGGGAAGTCCCTGGCCCGGCCTCGGAACATCTGCCTGGGTTCATATTCTCAAGGGCGTCCGGGGTCAAACCTCGGCATCAATTTTTCCCGCCATTCCGATTTTCCCTCTTGACAGCCTCCAGCCGAGGGGGGTACGACCGCCCCATGCACGTCTCCCAAACCCTCCGCACCGTCTCCGCCTCCTTTTATTTTAGCTATTGGTATAGGTGCGCCTGTGGTCTTGGGGGGTGTGGATGCTGACGCGCAGTCACTAAACCACCTCAAAGGGCCGCAGGCGAACCGCCGGCGGCCCTTTTTTTTGGCCCTGGCGGTTTGTGGGCCTCGGACCTTGGGGAAAAACAGCAGGGAGGTCTGACATGCTTATCGGAAAATCCATTCGGATGGAGCGGCTGTTCAACCGCATCACCAAACGCACCATCATCGTGCCCCTGGACCACGGGGTTTCCGTGGGTCCCATTCCGGGCCTGGTGGACATGCGCAAGACCATCAACGACGTGGTCGAGGGCGGGGCCAACGCCGTGCTCCAGCACAAGGGCCTGGTGCGCTGCGGACACCGCCGCAGCGGCAAGGACGTGGGCCTCATCGTGCACCTGTCCGCCAGCACCTCCCTGGCCCCCTACCCCAACGCCAAGACCCTGGTGGGCTCCGTGGTGGACGCCCTGAAGCTCGGGGCCGACGGCGTGAGCGTGCACGTGAACCTGGGCGACGAGTATGAGAGCCAGATGCTCCACGACCTGGGCGAGATCGCCAGCCAGGCCGCGGACTGGGGCATGCCGGTCATGGCCATGGTCTACGCCCGGGGCACCAAGGTCAGCAGCGAATTCGACGCCAACATCGTGGCCCATTGCGCCCGCGTGGGCGTGGAGCTGGGCGCGGACGTGGTCAAGGTCCCCTACACCGGCGACGCCGAGTCCTTCAGCCGGGTGGTCGAGGGCTGCTGCGTGCCCGTGGTCATCGCCGGAGGCCCCAAGCTGGACTCCGAGCGCGCCCTGTTGCAGATGGCCCACGACTCCATCCTGGCCGGAGGGGCCGGGCTGTCCATCGGCCGCAATATCTTCCAGGCCGAGAACCCGTTCCTGCTGGTCCAGGCCCTGGACCGGGTGGTGCACCACGACATGAGTGTGGACGAGGCCATGGCCATGCTTGAGGCGGCCAAATAATGAAGAAGATCTGGTTTTGCGCCATCCCTTTTGACAAGAACCTGGTCACTCTGGCCCTGGAGTCCGGGGTGGACGCCCTGGTGGCCGAGGAAAAGGACGTGGAGGCCATCACCTCCCTGGGCCGGGTGGAGGTCTTCACCCCGGCCCAACTGGACGTGGTCACCTTGGCCGGGAAGGCTGACGAGGAGCAGGCCGCCGAATTCATGCGCCTGGGCAAGATCGTGATTCTGGCCCAGGGCTGGGAGATCATCCCGGTGGAGAACCTCCTGGCCCAGGGCTCCAACCTGATCCTTGAAGTCGAGTCCCTGGACCGGGCCAAGCTGGCCGCCGGAATCCTGGAGCGCGGGGTGGACACGGTCCTGGTCCGACCCGAGGCGGCCGGGGATTTGAAGGCCATCGTGGCCGAGCTGAAACTCAGCCAGGGGACGCTGACCCTGGACACGGCCACGGTCACGGCCGTGGAGAACGTGGGCCTGGGGCATCGGGTCTGCGTGGACACCCTCTCCGTGCTGAAAAAAGGCCAGGGCATGCTCGTGGGCAATTCCAGCGCCTTCACCTTCCTGGTGCACGCCGAGACCGAGAGCAACCCCTACGTGGCCGCCCGGCCCTTCCGGGTCAATGCCGGGGCCGTGCACGCCTATGCGGTCATGCCCGGGGACAAGACGGCCTATCTGGAGGAAGTGACCTCGGGCCGGGAAGTGCTCATCGTGTCAGCGAGCGGGTCCACGTCGCTGGCCGTGGTCGGCCGGGCCAAGGTGGAGGTGCGGCCCATGCTGCTCATCCGGGCCAAGGTCGGGGACATCGAGGGCGCGGTGTTTTTGCAGAACGCCGAGACCATCCGGGTGGTCCGGCCTGGCGGCGAGCCGGTCAGCGTGGTCAGCTTGAAGGTGGGGGACGAGATCCTCTGCCGCCTGGACGAGAAGGGTCGCCATTTCGGCATGCGCATCAAGGAAGAGATCGTCGAGGGCTAGGCATGAGTACTGTGAACGTCGAACAACTCCATATGCTGCGGGACAAGATCGACGAGATCGACGCCCAACTGGTGGCCCTTTTGAACGCCCGGGCGGCCGTGAGCGTGACCGTGGGGGCCATCAAGGCCGACTCCACCGAACCGGTGTTCAAGCCTTTCCGTGAGAAAGAGGTCTTTGACAAGCTCAAAACCCGCAACACCGGACCCATGCCCGACTCCCACCTGGAGGCCATCTACCGGGAGATCATCTCCTCCTCGCGCAGGCTCCAGCGGCCTGACCGGGTGGTCTACCTGGGACCCGAGGGCACCTTCTCCTATTTCGCGGGCCTTGAGTACCTGGGTCATCAGGCGGACATGGTGCCCAAGGACGATTTCGAGGGCGTGTTCAAGTCCGTGTCCCTGGGCGAGGCCGAACTGGGGGTCATCCCCCTGGAGAACTCCCTGCAGGGCACGGTTGGCCAGTGCGTGGACCTGTTTTTGCGTTATCCGGTGTACGTCCAGGCCGAACTGTACTTTCGGGTCAGCCACTGCCTGCTCGGCCGGGCCTTGTCCCTGGGGGAGATCCGGGAGGTCCACTCCCACCCCAAGGCCCTGGACCAGTGCGGGATCTGGCTCAAGTCCAACCTGTCCAAGGCCAAGCCCGTGCCGGTGGAGAGCACGGCGGCAGCGGCCCGCAAGGCGGCCGGGGCTGGCGCGGCCATCGCGGCCGTGGGCAACGCCCGTTTGGCCGAGATGTTCGGCCTGACCATCCTGGCCGACCGCATCGAGGACCTGCCGGACAACTGGACCCGGTTCCTGATCATCGGCCCCAATCCGCCTGGGCCGGGTAACCGGGACAAGACCTCGGTGCTCTTCTCCACCCCGGACAAGCCCGGAGCCCTGGCCCACATCCTGGACATCCTGGCCAAGGGCGGCATCAACCTGACCAAGCTGGAGTCCCGGCCCCAGAGCGGCGAGCGCTGGAAATACGTGTTCTTCGCCGACCTCCAGTGCGACTTGGGGCTCACGGAATACGAAACCCTCCTGGGGCAACTCAAGGAGGCCTGCCAGACCTTTCGGGTCCTGGGCAGCTACCCGGCCGGTCCCTCCCTGGACGGCAGCGGGAAATAAAGGCGGAAAGACCGTGGAATTGCCTATGGAATTGTCAGTGGAACCTATTCTCATCCAGGCCCCGGCCTCCAAATCCCTGTCCCACAGGGCCCTCATCGCGGCCGCCCTGGCCGACGGGATGTCCGTTCTGCGCGGGGTGCTGGACAGCCGGGACACCCGCTGCACCCGGGCCTGCCTGACCGCCTGCGGGGCCTTTTTCAAGGACGGCCCTGACGGCGGGATCAAGGTGGCCGGGGTGTCCGGCAAGCCCCGGGGCGGCACCCAGGCCATGCCCGCGCCGCTCTTCGTGGAGGAGTCCGGGACCACCTGCCGACTCATCACCGCCGTGGCCGCGGCCGGGCAGGGCGTGTTCAGCCTGTTCGGGGCCGAGCGCATGCACGAGCGGCCCATCATGGAGCTGGCCCGCTCCCTGGACGTGCAGAAGGTCCGCTTCCGCTGGCTGGGCAAGCCCGGGTATCCCCCCTTTCTCATGAAGACCCAGGGCTTTCCCGGCGGGCCGATCCCGGTGTCCATGGACGAGTCCAGCCAGTACCTCTCCGGCCTGCTCCTGGCCGCTCCGCTGGCCGCCAAGCGGACCATGGTCGGCGTGGTCGGGACCAAGGTGGTCTCCTGGCCCTACGTCTCCCTCACCCTCCAGGTCATGGCCGACTTCGGCGTTCCCGTGGAGGTGCAGCTTCTGGACGGGGACCGCTGGACGAGAGCGGACTGGACCTCCCTCAAGGAGGCCCAGCCGGGCCGGGTGCGTTTCCAGGTGGACCCGGCCATGTACCAGGCTCGGGAGTACCAGGTCGAGGGCGACTGGAGCAACGCCTCCTATTTCCTGGCCGCCGGGGCCATCGGGCCTCGGCCCGTGACCGTGCGGGGCTTGCGTCGGGACTCCCTCCAGGGCGACCGGCTCATGCTGGACATCCTGGACCTCATGCGGGCCAGGGTGTCCTGGACCGACGAGGGCGTCACCGTGTCCCCCGGCCCCTTGCGCGGGGTGGACGTGGACATGGGAGCCTGCCCGGACCTGGTCCCCACCGTGGCCGTGCTGGCCGCCTTCGCCGACAGCCCCACTACCATCCGGGGCGCGGCGCACCTGCGCATCAAGGAATGCGACCGCATCGCGGCCCCGGCCGAGGAGCTGGCCAAGGCCGGGATCGGCTCGGAAATCCTGCCTGACGGCCTGCGCATCCTGCCCTCGCCCCTGCCGCGCGGGGGGAAACTCAGCCTGTCCGCCCACAACGACCACCGCATGGCCATGAGCCTGTCGCTGCTTTCCCTGGCCGGAATCGAGGTGGAGCTGGACGACCCCTCGTGCGTGGCCAAGTCCTTTCCGGATTTCTTTACGCGTTTCGCCCTGGTCCAGGAGGGGATGCGCTCATGAACGCCGAGGGTGGCTTTACCAGCCTGGCGATAGTCGGTGCGGCCGGGCAGATGGGCGGGCTCTTCTGCCAGCGGGCCGAGGACCTGGGGCTGGCCGTGGCCAAGGTCCACCGCCAGTTGGCCGAGGAGGAGCTGCTGCGTTTAAGCCGCGCCCAACTGGTCATCCTGAGCGTGCCGGTCACGGCCATGGAAATGGTGCTGGCCCGGGTGGTGCCCTATCTGTCCCCGGGCGCGGTGCTGGCCGATGTCTGCTCGGTCAAGGCCATTCCCCTGAAGCAGATGCTGGCCGCCTACGATGGCCCGGTGGTCGGCACCCATCCCCTGTTCGGCCCGGTCATTCCCAAGGGCTTCACCCCCCGGGTGGCCGTGGTGGAAGGCCGGGACCCGGCAGCGGCCCGGGCCGTGTCCGGCCTGTTCGAGGGCATGGGCTTTTTCCCCTTTTCCAGCACGGCCGAGGAGCACGACCGATCCGTGGCCCTGGTCCAGGGGCTGAATTTCACCACCACCGTGGCCTATCTGGCGGCCATGCGGCACATCCCGGGCATCGAGCAGTACGTCACCCCCTCGTTCCTGCGCCGCCTGGAGTCGGCCCACAAAATGCTCACCCAGGACAAGGACCTCTTCGCCATCCTGGCCGAGACCAATCCGTATAGCCAGGACGCCGTGCGCCTGTTCCGCTCCTACCTGAACCTGGCCGCTGGCGGGGACACGGACCTCCTGGCCGCCCGGGCCCAGAAGTGGTGGCCCCCCGGGGGGCACGAATAGGAATTTTACCAGACCTCCGCGTTGTGGCGCGGCCCCCCGGCAAGGCCCAAGACCTTTCCGGCGCGCGGCCCAGGAACAACTCTTCAGCATTGAGGATTCACATATGGAACGCATCACGCTGCAACAATACGGCCGGTGGCTCCCGGCCGACACCCAGACCCCCATCAGCCTGTACCTGGGCTTTGTGGGCCGCAGGCAGGGCATCCTTCTGGAAAGCGCCGAGGTGGACGGGCGGCTGGGCCGCTACAGCCTCATTGCCTGGGACTTCAAGCTGAAACTCTCCCTGGAGCACGGGCTGCTCCTGGTGGAGGCCGAGGACAAGCGCCTGCGCCCCCTGGAGGCCCTGACCGGGTCCGAGTACCTGGACGGCATGCGCCAGGCCCTGGACGCCCTGGAGATTCTCCCCCCGGACTTCAAGGAGAAGCTCCCGCCGCTGACCCGGGGCATTTACGGATACATGGGCTACGGCCTGTCCGGGGTGTTCGAGTCCAAGCTGGCCGAGTGCCTGCCCCCGGCCGAGGCCGAGACCTGCATGGTCCTGCCCGGCCAGATGGTCCTCTTCGACCATCTGCGGCATCGCTGCTGCTACCTGAGCCTGGACGACGGCCCGCCGCCGGACATGGATCGCTCCCATCTGAGCATCAGCCGCATGGACGCGCCCATCCTGGGCGAGGTGCGCACGCACACCAGCCAGGAGGACTACTGCGCGGCCGTGGCTCGCGCCCGGGACCTGATCACCCAGGGCGAGGGCATCCAGGTGGTGCTTTCCACCCGGTTCTCGGCCAGCATCGACGGCGACCCCTTCGTGCTCTATCGCCGTTTGCGCCAGCTCAACCCCTCGCCCTTCATGTTCTTCATGCGCCTGCCCGCCGTGACCATGCTGGGCTCCTCGCCGGAACTCCTGGTCCAGAGCATCGACGGCCGCATCGAGGTCCGTCCCATTGCCGGGACCCGGCCGCGCGGGGAGACCGAGGCCGAGGACCTGTTCTACGAGCAGGAGCTTCTGGCCGACCCCAAGGAGCGGGCCGAGCACGTCATGCTCGTGGACCTGGGGCGTAACGACCTGGGCCGCATGGCTGACAAGGGCACGGTCGAGGTGAAAAAGTTCATGCAGGTGGAGCGCTTCTCCCACGTCATGCACCTGACCTCCTACGTGGAGGCGGATTTGAAGCCCGGTCTGGACGCCCTGGACGTGCTCGTGTCCGCCTTTCCGGCCGGGACGGTTTCCGGCGCGCCGAAAATCTGGGCCATGCAGACCATCGCCGAGATGGAGAAGCTGCCGCGCGGGCCGTACGCCGGGTCCATCGGCTGGATGGGCCTGGGGCCGGAGAAGCGCAACCTGGCCACGGGCATCACCATCCGCAGCATGTGGGTGCGGGGCGGGAAATGTCTTTGGCAGGCCGGGGCTGGCATAGTGTATGATTCGGTGCCGGAAAAGGAATGGCAGGAATGCCGGAACAAGGCCCGGGTGCTCCGGGAAGTCTTGAACGGCAGGGAGGACGGCGATGTTTTTGCTGATCGATAATTTCGACTCTTTTACCTACAATCTGGTCCAGGCCTTTCAGCAGCTCGGCCACGACCCCGAGGTGGTGCGCAACGACCGGCCCGAGCTTCTGGATTTGGCCCTGTCCCCGGATTTGGAAATGGTCTGCCTGTCCCCTGGCCCGAGCAATCCGGTCAACGCCGGGTACTGCCTGGAGTTCCTGGCCCGGCTGCCCAAGACGATCCCCGTGCTCGGGGTGTGCCTGGGGCATCAGACCCTGGGGCATTTCGCCGGGGCCAGGGTGGTGGTGGGGCCGCGCATCATGCACGGCAAGACCTCCCAGGTCTTTCACCAGGGAACCGGCCTTTTTGACGGACTGCCCAACCCCATGGAGGTCTGCCGCTACCACTCCCTGGTGGTCCTGCCCGAGAGCGAAAAGTTCACGGTCACGGCCAGCACGGACCAGGACGAGATCATGGCTTTGCAGTACAAGGACCGGCCCTGGGCCGGGGTGCAGTTCCACCCGGAAAGCATCCTGACCCCGGACGGGCTGAAACTTCTGGCCAATTTCCCGGGGAAACTGCTGGGCTAGGTGTGTTCCGCAGTCGGCAGCGCCTGTTGCTGGCGCGCAAGAGTAAGAAATAATTATTATTCTTATTCTTCATTCTTGGTGCTTCTTATTCCGGGAACGTGGCATTAGGCCCACGGCCCGGCTGCAACCAGCGAGGTGAGAATATGGCGATACAATTCAGCGAGGTGCTGGAATGCCTGGCCGGGCGCAGGGACCTGCCCCCGGACCTGGCCTCCTTCGCCTTTGAGGAACTCATGTCCGGGACCTTGAGCCCGGCCCAGGCCGGGGCCTTTCTCATGGGTCTTAGGGCCAAGGGCGAGACGGCCCAGGAATTGGCCGCCGGGGTGCGTGCCGCCCTGGCCCGGGCCAGGCAGGTGCCCGGGCTGTCCGGCCCGCGCGTGGACACCTGCGGCACGGGCGGGGACAAACGGTGCAGCTTCAACTGCTCCACGGCCGTGGCCCTGTTTCTGGCCGACCTGGGGCATCAGGTGGTCAAGCACGGCAACCGGGCCGTGTCCTCCTCCTGCGGCAGCGCCGACGTGCTGGAGGCCCTGGGCCTGCCCATCGGGCTGGGGCCTGCGGACGCGGCCGAGGCCTTGCGCCGCACTAACTTCGTGTTCCTGTTCGCCCCGGGCTTCCACCCGGCCTTTGCCCACGTGGCCCCTATCCGAAAAGAGCTGGGCATCCGTACCCTGTTCAACCTCATGGGGCCGCTCCTCAATCCTGCCCGGCCCACGCACCAGATTCTGGGCGTGCCCTCGGAAGCCTTTGCCAAGCTCATGGCCGAGGTCCTGGTGCTCACGGGCGTGGAAAAGGCGGCCGTGGTCTTCGGCGCGGGCGGGTTCGACGAATTGACCCCCTTCGGGGTCAATGTGGCCTACATGGTCACGCCGGACGGGACCACGCGCACGGAGCTGGATCCGGCGGGCTACGGGTTCCCCCGCCACGATCCCGAGGCCGTGTCGGTTTCGGGCAAGGACCAGGCCGTGGCCGTGCTGAAAGACATCCTGGCGGGCCAGGGCACCCGGCCCATGCGGGACATGGTGGCCTTGAATTTGGGCATGGCCCTGCATCTTCTGACCGGCGACGGCCTGGCCAAGTGCTTTGACCAGGCCGGACGGGCCGTGGACCAGGGATTGACCCGTCCGCTCAATGGACCTCCGAATGGGTCTCTGATTCCGGCCGGGAAGTGAGGGGGGCATGCTGGAAAAATTCCGCACGGCCAAGCAGGCCGAGATCGAGAACCTGCGGGCCATGGACCAGGCCGGAACCCTGGCCGATCTGTGGACCCGGCCCCGCCCGCCTTTTGCCCAGGCCTTGAGGGACAGGGCTGCGGCAGAGGGCGTGGCGGTCATCGCCGAGTACAAGCGGGCCTCGCCCAGCAAGGGGGACATCAACCTGGCGTTCACGCCCGGACAGGTGGCCGAACTGTATGCCAAATCCGGGGCCGCGGCCATCTCGGTGCTCACCGAGGAGGTCTATTTCAAGGGCAGCCTGGACTATCTGGGGATCATGGCCGCATCGAACCTGCCGCTGTTGCGCAAGGACTTCCTGTTTCATCCCTTGCAGGTGCGCCAGACGGCCTCCACCTCGGCCTCGGCCCTTTTGCTCATTGCCCGCATGTTCAGAAGCGCCACGGAACTGGCCCGCATGCTGAACCTGGCCGAGGGTTTCGGCCTGGAGGCGGTCACCGAGGTCTTTGACCGGGCGGATCTGGACCGGGCCAGGGAGGCCGGGGCGGACATCATCCAGGTGAACAACCGGGATCTGGACACCATGACCATTTCCCTGGACAATTCCCGCACCCTGGTCCGCGAACGTTCGGATCGGGAGTTGTGGATCAGCGCCAGCGGCATTTCCGAGCCTCACGAAGTGAAAGAGATGGCCGGACTGGGGTTCACGGCCGTGCTGGTGGGCACCTCCATCATGGCCAGCGGAGACCCCGGAGACAAGCTGCGCCAGTTGGCGCAAGGAGCGAAAGCATGAGCGACGCGGCAAATTCCGGGCGCGGCCCCCTGGTCAAGGTGTGCGGCCTGACCCGCAGCCAGGACGTGGACCTGTGCCTGTCCCTGGGCGTGGACCTGCTCGGGTTCATCTTCCACCACAAGAGCCAGCGCTTTGTGCCGCCCATCTTTCCGGGCACCGTGCGTTCCGGCCCGGCCCGCAAGGTGGGGGTGTTCGTGGGCGAGGACGTGGAGACGGTCCTGGACTTCATGAGCGAGGGCGGCTGCCATCTGGCCCAGCTCCACGGCGGCCAGGACGAGGCCTTCTGCCGCGAGGTGGGACCCGAGCGGGTCATCAAGGTGCTCTGGCCCGAGCGCTATTCATGGGTCGCGGCGCTGGAGCGGGACATCGAGCGCTTCGCCCCGGTCTGCGCCTATTTCCTGTTCGATTCCGGCTCCAGCGGAGGCGGCCACGGCAAGGCCCTGGACCTGTCCTTCCTGAACCATCTGCGCATGCCCCGGCCCTGGATTCTGGCGGGCGGCCTGGGACCGGACACCCTGCCCGAGGCTCTGACCTCCTGCCTGCCCGACGGGGTGGACTTGAATTCCGGGGTGGAGAGCGCGCCCGGCGAGAAGGACGCGGGCAAGCTGAGAAAGGCCATGGAGATCATTCGCAAATAATTCACCTGAAGATGGAGTCTCACATGCATAAAGGATATTTCGGCGATTACGGGGGCATGTTCGTGCCCGAGCTGCTCATGCCGCCCCTTTTGGAGGTGGAGAAGGCCTATGAGGAGATCGTGCCCACGAAAAGCTTCCAGGACCGGCTGAACCAGGTCCTGCGCGATTTCGTGGGCCGTCCCACGCCCCTGTTCCGCTGCCCGAACCTCTCGGCCGAACTGGGTTTTGACCTCTGGCTCAAGCGCGAGGACCTGGCCCACACCGGCGCGCACAAGATCAACAACACCATCGGCCAGGGGCTCCTGGCCAAGATGATGGGCAAGACCACGCTCATGGCCGAGACCGGCGCGGGCCAGCACGGGGTGGCCACGGCCACGGCTGCGGCCATGCTGGGCTTAAAAAGCGTGGTGTTCATGGGGGCCATCGACGTGGTCCGCCAGGCCCACAACGTGCACCGCATGAAGCTCATGGGCTGCGAGGTCATCCCGGTGCATTCCGGCACCCAGACCTTGAAGGACGCCATCAACGCGGCCCTGCGCCACTGGATTTCCGAGCAGGCCAGCACCCACTACTGTTTCGGCACGGCCGCCGGACCCCATCCCTTCCCGCTCCTGGTCCGGGCCTTCCAGTCGGTCATCGGCCGGGAGGCCAAGGCCCAGATGCTCGCGGCCACGGGTCGACTGCCGGACACCGTGGTGGCCTGCGTGGGCGGCGGGTCCAACGCCATCGGCATGTTCCATGAGTTCGTGCCCCACCCGGAAGTGGAGATCGTGGGCGTGGAGGCGGCCGGGACCGGGGAGCCCGGGTGCTTCCATTCCGCGCCCCTGAACGTGGGCACGGACGGGGTCCTGCACGGCATGCTCACCAAGCTGCTCCAGACCAAGGAGGGCCAGATCCTGCCCTCGCACTCCATTGCCCCGGGGCTCGATTACCCCGGTGTCGGCCCCGAGCACGCCCATCTCCAGGCCGTGGGCCGGGCGCGCTACGAATCGGTCAACGACAGCCAGGCCCTGGCGGCCTTCAGCACCCTGTGCCGCAAGGAAGGCATCCTCCCGGCCCTGGAAAGCTCCCACGCCCTGGCCTGGGTGCTTGCGAACCGGGAGACCATCCGGCCCGGGTCCCAGGTGGCCGTGTGCCTCTCGGGACGCGGGGACAAGGACATGGGCATCATTGCCGAGGCCGAGGCCAAGGGCCTGATGTAATTCATTTTTGAATCGAAAAGCGGAGATCATCATGGGTCTTTCCATATTGACGCAGAAGATAGAGGCGGCCCGAGCGGCCGGTCGCACGGCCCTCATCCCCTTCCTGCCCGGCGGCTACCCGGACCAGACCCGGTTCTGGGAGGAGATGGAGGGCCTGGATACAAGCGGCGCGGACATCATCGAGATCGGCGTGCCTTTTTCCGATCCGGTGGCCGACGGCCCGGTGGTGGAAGAGGCCTCCCTGGCCTGCCTGGAGCACGGGATCAGCCTGCAGTGGATTCTGGACGGGCTGAAAAGTCGGCCGACCCGGTTTCAGGCCGCCATCGTGCTCATGGGCTACTACAATCCCTTCCTGCAATACGGGCTGGAAGCCTTCGCATCTGACGCGGCCGAGGCCGGGGTGTCCGGGTGCATCATCCCGGACCTGCCTTTGGAGGAGTCCGCGCCCTTGCGCGAGGCCCTGGCCAAAAAGGGCCTGGCCCTCGTCTATCTGGTGGGCCTGAACACCGAGCCCGAGCGCCTGGACCTCTACGCCCGGCACGCGGCCGGGTTCGTGTACTTCGTGTCCGTGCTCGGGACCACGGGCGTGCGCGAGCTTCTGCCCGAGGAGATCGCGGGCCGCCTGAAAGTGGCCAAGGAGCGCCTGGGCCTGCCCATCGCCCTGGGATTTGGGCTCAAATCCCCGGACCAGCTCAAGGCCCTGGGCGGGCTGGCCGATGCGGCCGTGTTCGGCAGCGCCCTCATCTCCCATGTCAAGAGCGGCCGCCCGGCCGCCGAATTCATGGCCCGCTGGCAGGGGGCATGATCCGACCGGTCCTGGCCCGGATCAGGGAGCGCCTGCGCGCCTCGGGCCTGGTCGAGGCTCGCTGCGCATCCTGCGGGGTCGTGCTGCCTCGGGCCGACCTGTCTTTTCTGTGCCCGGACTGCCGTTCGATGATTGAGCCCCTGCCCGGGCCGAGCTGCCCGGCCTGTGGCCTGACCCTGGACCAGACCCTGGATTTGGCCCATGGCAGGGAGGGGAGGTGCGGGGCCTGCGTGGTCCATCCCCGGCCCTGGAAGCGGCTGTACGTGTTCGGCCGCTACGCCGAGCCCCTGCGCGGGCTCATCCTGTACTACAAATTCAAGCAGGGCCTGGGCCTGGGCCGCCTGCTCCAGGACCTCCTGGCCGGGGCCTGCCGGGAGATGGCCGACGCGCCCCCGGACCTGCTGGTGCCCGTGCCCCTGCACTGGCGGCGGCTGGTGTGGCGGGGCTACAACCAGAGTCTGGAGCTGGCCCGGTTCCTGGGCCGCTTCCTGGACCGGCCGGTGCAGTCCCGGGCTCTGGCCCGGGTGCGGCGCACCAGACCGCAGTTGAGCCTGGAGCGGGCCATGCGTCGGGGGAACATCCTGGGGGCCTTCCGGGCCGAGGCCGATCTGGTGGCCGGACGCCGGGTGCTCCTGGTGGACGACATATTGACCACCGGGTCCACGGCCGAGGAATGCGCCCGCATGCTGGCCGCGGCCGGGGCCGTGCGGGTGGACGTGGCCGTGCTGGCCCGGACCACGGGCGACCCCCGCGCAGATGGCCGGAACCAGCCAGGGGACACCGGCTGATATCTCGGACCCGGCCCGTGGCTCCCAGGTGAACAGGGAATCAACTGGCGCGAGGCGCTTCGTATATGATAGTCATATCCCAGAGGGGGGCCAAGCATGAACGAGAACCAGAAGAATTTCGATGCCGAGGCTGGGACCTGGGACGAGGACCCGGGGAAGGTGAAGCTGGCCGGAGAGGTAGCCCAGACCATCATCCGCGCGGCCCGTCCCAGCCGGGACATGGACGTCCTGGATTTCGGGTGCGGCACCGGGCTGGTGGCCCTGCATCTGGCCCCCCTGGTGCGCTCCCTGACCGGGGTGGACAGTTCGTCGGGCATGCTCGCGGTGTTCCGGGCCAAGGCCGAGGCCCAGGGCCTGGCCAATGTCACGTCCAGCCTGGTGGACCTGGAGGGGGGCGGGGAACTGCCCCGGGGCTTTGACCTGGTGGTCTGCAGCATGACCCTGCACCATGTGCCGGACGTGCCCGGACTCATCCTCAAACTCGGGGCGTCCACGCGTCCGGGCGGGCAGCTCTGTCTGGCCGATCTGGACCCTGAACAGGGTCGGTTTCACAGCGACAACATCGGGGTTTTCCATTTCGGCCTGGAGCGGGACCTCGTGGCCCGGTCCATGACCGAGGCCGGGTTCGCGGATATCCACCAGGAAACCGCCTCCCAGGTGGAAAAGCCCGGGCCGGAAGGGGTCCAGAGCTTTTCCGTGTTCCTTCTCAGCGGCCGCAAAGGGACGTGACCGGACCCGGTTCTGGGGGAAATATGAAAAAAATGCGTCTTGAGGCTTGACGGACCCAGGTCCTTCTGTGTACAGGCTTCACTCCTGTTTACGGAGGATTCCCATGTACGCTATTATCGAGACCGGCGGTAAGCAGTACCGCGTTGAAGAAGGGGCCGAACTCAATGTGGCCCTGATGGGCCTTGAGCCCGGCGCTGATGTGACCATGGACAAGGTTCTTTTCCTGTCCAAGGAAGGACAGGTCCAGGTCGGCGCTCCCTATGTGAGCGGCGCGGCCGTCTCCTGTGAGGTCCTGGCCCATGGCCGTGGTCCCAAGATTGTGGTTTTCAAGAAAAAACGCCGCAACGACTCGGCCCGCAAAATGGGCCACCGGCAGGACTACACCCGCATCAAGGTGAAGTCCATCCAGGCCTAGAGGCCAAGGAGGGAATATGGCTCACAAGAAAGCAGGCGGCAGTTCCAGAAACGGACGCGACAGCGCCGGGCAGAGACGGGGCGTCAAGCGCTTCGGCGGCCAGGTGGTCAAGGCCGGGAACATCCTCATCCGGCAGCTCGGCACCAAGGTCCACCCCGGCAAGAATGTCGGCGTGGGCAAGGACTGGACCCTCTTCGCCCTTATCGACGGCGTGGTCAAATTCGAGAAGTACACCCGCAACCGCAAGGTCAAGACCCGGGTGAGCATCATCCCGGCCGCAGTCTAGACTCGCGACCTTCCATCCGCCTTTCCGGGCGGGGGGCCAAACCGGCTCCCCGCCTTTTTTCGTCTTTGCCTGATTCCGCCCTAATACCATTCGCCATTGTGCCGATAAGGCCAGCACGACCGGGAACAACCGCCTTTAAAGGCGGCTCGGTTCGGTCGTGACGGCGGGATGCCGTGATCTTCGGGAGGGGAAGAACCGAAGGTGCCGAGGGTGGAATCATGTACGACGCAAGGACATGGCGTCAGAGGTGCGTCCTTCTGGCCATCGCCGCAGCTCTCCTCATCCTGACCGCCGGTTGCGGGGCCAAGCGCCTGCCCACCGGATCAGGCCCGGGCCAGGGAGCCTGGGGACAGGACCAGGAGCAGGCCACGGCTCCGGAACGCAAGACGGGCTCTTTCCGTATCAAGGAAAGCAAGCCGTATACGGTCATGGGCAGGACCTACTACCCGCTGGAGTCGGCCAAGGGCTACGACGAGCGCGGGATCGCCTCCTGGTACGGGGAGGATTTTCACGGCAAGCCCACGGCCAACGGCGAGACCTACGACATGAACGGGCTCTCGGCCGCGCACAAGACCTTGCCGCTCAACTGCAAGGTGGAAGTGACCAATCTGGAGAACGGCCGCAACCTCGTGCTTCCGGTCAACGACCGGGGACCCTTTGTGGGCGAGAGACTCATCGACCTGTCCTTGGGGGCGGCCACGGCCCTGGGCATGTCCCGGCAGGGCCTGGCCCAGGTGCGCATCCGGGCCGTGGAGGACGCTCCGGGCGGCCGCCAGGGCGATTTCCCGCCTGGCCCCTACTTCATCCAGGTTGGGGCTTTCTCCGAACCCCCTAACGCCAACCGGGTCTACAACAACCTGCTCAGGCAGGGCTATGCCGGGTCCCGCATCACCCGCACCGTGCGCAACGGGCAGGAGATGCTGGTGGTGCACGCCGGGGAATTTTCAGCCAAGAGCCAGGCCCTGCAGGCCCTCATGGAGTTGAAGCGGGACTTCCCCTCCAGCTTCATCGGAACCTTCGACAACTAGCCGAAATCCCATGAGGGGCTCTTGCTGATTGGCCCGGCCGGGAATGTCCCCTGGCCGGGCCAAAATTGTTGTGGCCGACATGAAATATCCTTTCGCCTGGATATCGCACCGGCAGGAAGGGGAGGGGGCCGCTGGCCGCCTCCCTTTTTTTGTCGGCCGCCCCTTGACGGCAGGGGCGGCAGCAAGCAGAGATGGGGGCTGGCCGTTTGGCGGCGGGATGTTTCACCTGAAGGGGACGGGCATGTCCGAGAAGACCACGTTTGAATTCGAGTCCACCCAGGAACTGACGGCGGTCCACGCCCTGCTCGTCTCCATCCTGGACGGACTGGCCGGAGGGCGGCTGGTGCTTTCGGCCGAAGGGAAGGATATGGACCTGACCCCGGCCCCTATCGTGCGCGCCTCGATCAAGGCCCGGCGCGCGTCAGGGAGCAGCACGCTGTCCTTTTCCTTCCGCTGGAAGACCTCCAGGAAGGCCGCGTCCGGGGGCCGCCTGACCGTGGGGCCGGGGGCTTAAAGCCCCGGCTACTTCTGGGTCATCCGGTAAACCCCGTCCCACTTCTCGCCCGGGGCCACGGGCGGATTTTCCTTGTAGACCCGGCAGCGCTCCATGAACACGATGGACGGCGAAATCTTCAGCATGGGGAAGCGCTCCAGCTCCTGGGCCTTGGCGAAACCGGCCAGGGCCTCGTCCCACTTCATGTCCAGGTACAGGTCCATGGCCGCATCGTACACCTCGCGCAGAGCCTTCTCGCGTTCGGTGTGCTGGCCCTTCAAGGCCCACAGTTCGTAGACCTTGACCGGCTCGGCCTTGCCCACCACGGCCACCCGGTCCACGAACCGGGCCTCCACCAGGTCCCGCACCTTGCGCGGGCCCTCGTCCGTGGGCACCTCGTTGTCCAGCACGAACTCGCTGGCCATGATGAACACCCCGTACTGCTTGCTGCCTGCCTCCAGGCGGGCCGAGAGGTTCACCGCGTCGCCCATCATGGTGTAGTTCATGCGCATGTGGGAGCCCATGTTGCCCACCACGATCTCGCCGGTGTTGATGCCGATGCGCATGCGCATGTCGTGCACGATGATCGGCCATTTGCTGCCCGGGACCCAGCGCTCGGGGGGCAGGCCCTTCAAATTGCGCTCGGGGCTGCCCGGGAGCACGGTCTCGACCTTCCACTTCTCGCGCAGCTCAATGAGCTTGGCCTGCATGGCCAGGGCTGCCCGGCAGGCCCGGAAGGCGTTGTCCGGCAGCTCGATGGGCGCGCCGTAAAAGGCCACGATGGCGTCGCCCTCGTACTTGTCCAGGGTGCCTTTCTCCTCCATGAGGATGTCGGTCATGGCCGAGAGATACTCGTTCAAAAGCTCGACCAACTGGTGGGCCGAGAGGATTTCCGAGAAGGTGGAGAAGGCCTGGATGTCCGTGAAATAGGCCGTGATGATCCGGGCCTCGCCCCCGAGTTCGGGCATGGTCTTGCTCTCCACCATGTCCTTGATGAGTTCCGGGGAGAGATAGGAGGCGAAGGTGGCGTGCAGGAATTTCTTCTGGCCTTCCTCCCGCCAGAACTTGACCAGGGTGAGTACCGCGAAGTTCAAGCCGATGGCGATGAAAGGGTAGAGGGGCGAGACCACCATGTGCTTGTCGGCCATGAACCAGAGCGCACCCTCCCACAGGCCGAACCCCATGGCCACCACCGGGATCAGGGCCCAGACCGCTCTGGCCCAGGCCATCAGGCAGGCCAGGGCCAGGCCGCACAAGGCCGTGGCGATGCCCTCCCAGAACTGGGCCTCGATGGGCCGGGTCAGGAAATCATTGGCCAGGATGTTGTCCACGATGTTGGCGTGGGTCTCCACCCCGGGATACACGGAGTCCAGGGGCGTGGAGCGGATGTCCAGGAGCCCGGCCGCCGAGGTGCCGATGAACACGATCTTGTTCTTGAGGACCTCTTCGCCCACCTTGTCGTGCAGGACGTCGGCCGCGCTGATGTAGGTGAAGGCGTTCCTGGGGCCTCTGTACTTCACGTACATGTTGCCGTTGGGGTCCAGGGGGATGGTCCTCTCTCCCAGGCGGATGGACTCCACCCCGCCCCGGTCCATGCGCAGGGCGGCCCGGTCCTGGCCCATGCCCTTGAGCAGGGTGGCCAGGGCCAGGCTGGGGTAGTACTTGCCGTTCCACATGATCACCAGGGGCACGCGCCTCAAGATGCCGTCGGCGTCAGGCACGGAATTGATGTAGCCCGAGGAGGGGGAGTTCGCGGCCAGCACCGGCAGGGGGCAGATGGCCCCGGTGGCCTGGAGCAGGGCCTGATCCGGCCTGGGCGAGCCGGGCTTCTTGATCTCGGTCATCTGCATGGGCTTGACCAGGCACTCCTTGGACGAGGCGGCCTCGTCTCCGAAGGTCAGGTAGAAGCCCAGGGCGTAGGGGCCGGATTTGAGCACGTTGCCAAACAGCACGTCGAAGTCGTCCAGGCCCGGGGGCAGGCCGCTGAAGGTCAGGTCCACCTGGAGGTCCTGCTTCACGTCCTTCTGGATGCGGGCGGGCGAGGTGCGGTCGGGCTCGCTGAACAGGATGTCCATGCCCACGCCCTTGGCTCCGGCCCCGGCGATCTTGGCCATGAGCAGGGCCACCCGGAACCGGGGCCAGGGCCACTGGCCGAATTCGGCCAGGGACTTCTCGTCCAAGTCCACGATGACCGGAATCCCGGTGGTTTTGTTGGTGTACGTGCGGCGCAGGAGCTGGTCATAGACCTTCATGTCCATGATTTCCAGGAACTGCGGCTTGGTTCCGTAGAGCAGGCTGACCAGGAGGGAAATGAAGGCCCCGGCCACGATGATCATCAGCTTGTCCGAGGATGCGATCCTTTTCACCAGCCGCTTGATGGCCTTGTACATGGGGTGTCCGCCTGATAAATGGGGGGGAATAAATTTAATCACTGCGGGTCAATTCCTCGAAGCTTGCTTCGTTTAGTCTTCGTGTGCTAGCCAAGGTGCCATGAGCCAATATATCCACAAACGGCATAATGTTTCTGTCTTGCTGTATCACAT
>CAILNX010000007.1 GCA_903835685.1 uncultured delta proteobacterium | reverse complement strand
TTCCCCACTTATCGCGCTCAATATTACCCAAAAACGGCCCTAAAAGGCCGCTTTTTGCTCAATTTCGCCGGTCATTCTCTGCGCAGACAGAGGGTCAAGTCCTGTGAGCATAAATGGGTCAAGTCTGGTGAGCGCCGAAGCCTGGCTGGCCTTGTTCCGCTGGACGCGTTTACCGGCCTTGTTCGGCAAGATCGCCGACACATTGCGAGAGCTCTGCCGGTCCACCCTCCATGCGCGCTACCTCTGGGCGCAGGCTGGCCTTGCTATGGCCTACTGTCTGTCCTTCGGCCTTGTATTATGGGTGCTGGGGGTGGGGCTTGACCCGGACTTCCCGCTGACGGCGACCCTGGCCTGCTCCCCCGCAGTTCTTTTCGCCCAGAACATCCCCATCACTTATTCCGGATGGGGCGCCCGCGAAGCAATGTTCCTTATGATCATGGGAGAAATCTCAGGAGTGGCGACAGAGACATTGCTGGCGGTGTCCATCTCGGCTGGCATCACTCTACTTTTGGCCAGCCTCGCGGAGTTAGCCTTTCTTGCCGTCGGCGGCGCACAACTCCTGCGTGGCCGAATTCGCGGCCCGCTTTGATGCCAGACGACCGACGTTTACCCCACGGTTATGGCAGATGATGATTCCTGTCGCGAAATGTGGGCGGGCAGATTTCCCAGGACAGACGGCTGTTTAACTCCTGGAACCAGGGGGAGTGAATCAGGCGGCGGCTCCAACCGGACACGCACGCCATGGCTCTGCTCCCCAACAGGGCCGACAGCGAATAGAGCCAGTAGTTCATGCGCTTGCACACGAGCGGGTCGGCCTGTGCGGCCTGCCGGAGAGCTTCGCGCACCTCTCTCGGCGTTCCCACATGGAAGGCCACGCTGGCGGCGTAAAAATTCACCGCGGCTTCCAGATAGGGCCGACGGGCCGACACCTCCCGGGGCAGGTCCGGACGTTCCAGATGGTCCCGGCAGATCCGGACCGTCTCCGCGCCGGTGAGGGCGATGTTCCGGCTGGTGCTGGCCTCCCCATGCAGGCGGAACACCCCGGTGGCCTCGCCGATACCCTGCATGGTCCCGACCCGGGTCAGGCGCAGCAGGAAATCCAGGTCGTTGGCGAACCGGAATGCCGGGTTGAACCCGCCAAGCGTGTCCAGCATCCTGCGGCGCAGGAGGCAGCCCGCGAAAGGCAGGTGCCGCCGGTCGGACAGCAGGTCCAAAATGCCGTACCCGGCCCGGAAGGTCCGCTGGCCGATGGGCCGCCCCTGGCCATTGACCAGCCGCATGTGCCCGAAGACGAAGTCGGCTTCCTCATGCCGGAGAAGATGGCCAACCAGCCTGGAGATCGCGGTGGAGCCGGCCAGCCCGTCATCGGCGTTCAATATCCAGACGAATTCCCCCCGCGCCCGCGCGAAGCCCTTGTTGATGGCCTCGGAGGTGCCGGAATCCGGCCCCGGGAGCACATCGGCCACCCTCCGCCCTTCCCGGCCGACCCGCTCCAGGGTGTCGTCCGTGGAGCCGCCGTCCACGATGATCTGCTCCAGCGCGGGGTAATCCTGCCCGTTCACGCTGGCCAGGGTTTCCGAAATGTAGCGCCCGGCGTTGAGGGTCGGGGTGATCAGGCTGACCAGGGAAGGCATGGCTAGTCCTTGACCACGGTCAACCCCAGGCGGCGCAGGATCGGCCGGACCTTCAGGTACAGGGGCTGGAGGGCGGGCCAGAGATGGAAGAAGGGGGCGGCCGCCAGGCTGGCCCACAGCCGTAGCCTCCCGGCCAGCCCGAAGCCGCCGGGACCGGTCATGCCCGCGTACTCGGTCTCAAAATCCGTGCCGATACGCCGGGCGGCCATGCGCCGGGACCAGATGTCCGGGTTCTCCCGCAAGGGCTCCATGCGGCCCGTGGAAAATGCCTCCACGGCCTCCAGGGCATGTCCCCGGACATGGGGCCGCTTGATCTCCAGCCAGGTGCGCAGGGAAAACCCGGAGCGCGCCGTGTCGTGGGGGTCGGGGTGGGCGAAATGCCACAGGGCCACCCGAGGGTCGTGCCAGATCTCGGGAATCCCTGCGTTGACCATGCGCCAGGCCAGGTCGTAGGGGCCGCAGATGTAGCCGCGATAGGCCGGATGCTCATCCAGGCCGCCGAAGCGCAGGTAATCCCGGCGGCTCACGGTCATGCAGGCCCCCACGTTGGGCCACAGCGGCAGCCACTCGAACCACGCCAGGTCTTCGATGCCGCGCAGTTCCCCGGGATACTCGGACAGGGTGCGAAATTCGTGGTGCATGAGCACCTGGGACCTGGCTCCGTCTTCCTCCCCGAAGCGGTCCAGGATGGAGCGGACGAAATCCGGGGGGAATACCGCGTCGGAGTCGCACAGGGTCACCAGGCGACCGCGCGCGTGCAGCACGGCCGCGTTCCAGGCCGCGTGCTTGTGGTAGGCCCCGGTCTGGCCGCAGGTCAGGTGCTGGTCCACCCGGCCCTGGACCTCGGGCGACACCCGGTCAAAGGCCTCCACCCAGATCAGCTCGTATCGCTCGCGGGGCACATCCTGGCGGTTGAGCCAGTCCAGGGCGAAAAAAAGTTCGCGTACGCTCCAGTCCAGCAGGATGATGGAGAGTGCGGGCGGTTCCGTTCCAGGAGGCGGGGTCTTCAGGACCCGGATCCGCTGGCGGTAGATGGACAGTTTGGCGGACATGTTTTTCAGGCTCCCCCCAGGAAAGGTCGGCCGCCTTCCCTGCTCAGGGTGCTAGCAAAAAATAGACCGGTGGGATTCTGCCGCTGTCGGCAATCCCGGCCAGGCCTAGCTTCCGGCATCGGTCCGATCCGGCGGCAGGGAAACGTGCCGCTTGCGGCGCAGGCCGCCCAGCATCCGCAGGGACTGGAATATCCGGCTGTAGGAGACGTCCTTGAGCCCTTCCAGCACGGCCGGGAACTCCGCTCCAAGCAGGGTTTCCAGAAAAAGGCGCCACTCCCGCAGGTCCCGGGCCTCGCGCAGGTGTTCCTCGCCCTGCTCACCGGCTTCCCACAACTCCGTGACCACCCAGGAAAACCCGCGCCGCAGGTTGTCCATTTCCTGGCGCTGGCTGTCTATTTCCTGGCGTTGGCTGTCTATTTCTTGGCGCTGGCTGTCTATTTCCTGGCGTTGGCTGTCTATTTCTTGGCGCTGGCTGTCTATTTCCTGGCGTTGGCTGTCTATTTCTTGGCGCTGGCTGGCCATTTCCTGGCGCTGGCTGGCCGCCTCCTGCTTCATCCGCTCCGCCTCCTGGCGCAGGCTGTCCGTAGCCTCTCGGGCCAGGATCAGGTCCACAGCCATGCGGGCCTGCTCGAAGTTGGTCAGCCGGAGCAGGTCCTGTTCGCCGTGGAGGGTGCGCAAGGTTTCGAATGGCAGGGACATGTCCACCGGACCCAAGGCGTGGCGCAGGACGAAATAATAGCCCTGCTGGCGGATGATGGAGAATCCCGAACGGTCTTCCAGGTGCGTCGGGCTCCCCTGGTCCGCGAAGGGCGGTGGCGCGTCCGGCCCGCCTGCCCGTTCGGCCACGGCGGTCCACTCCTGTCCGGCCCGGTGCCTGGCCCGGACCACCTGGTCCTGGTCTAGGACCAGGATCATTTTTAAGACTTCAAGTCGGTCGGCTTTTGGCAGAGTAGATAAGAGAGCCTGCGGCAACTCTTGAACGTGATCGCCGTCCAGAGACTCCGGCAATGCGTAAAACATATTTTTGTAATAAATGATGTTATACCCAAGATAGTCCGTCCGCACTGTGATTGGCCCGCCTACGGTAACCGGGGCCGCCAGTTTCAGTGGGCGGCAACGAAATTCTTCTGACCGATCTGGTGGAAAAATCTTTCGGCCCTGTACGGCCCCTTCGTATCCGAATATTTTCAAAAAATCCTGAGGCATTCGTTCAAGGCGCCGCAAGACTTCCACGGGCAACTCTTCCAGATATCTTCCAATTTTCCCCTTATTAAAGGTGATGGCCTTTGGATTGTAAAGCGCCTTGCCCAAAGCAACAGGATCTCCTGGTATCTGCAACTTCAGCATGATAGACCAGATGAGCATCTCCTGAACTTGATCGTCCCCCCCTCCTTTCCCCCCAATGAGCTCTTCGAAACTCACCGGAATAATATTTTTGGCATCCAACCAGGCAGTAAAACCGCATATCCGATCGCGCAAAGAACCTAGAAGATAAGGATCGTCGAGAAACCGCAAGAGCCTTTGTTCCAGAGTGAGAGATTCAAGAAGACCAGAATAGGCCGCATTGCCTGGATGATGATAGTAATGTGCTTCTGAAAGCAAAATATCCAAAGGATTTCGATAGATGAAGAGCCCGGGGATTTGTGGGAATGGGTGATAACGATGCCCGAAATGACTGCGCCTGACGTTTTCAATAAAAAAATGTTTGGCCTCTGTATGGGTATCTTGGGGATCAAGTCCATACCAGTGGCCTGAACGTAATACGTCTGAAAAAGAAATTCCCGATGTATAGCCTAAGTTCTTGACCAATTCAAAAAGTAAGTGTGTGCCCGCCTTGGGGATTGAAATGAGAAAAAGAGGCTGGTTGCGAAAATATCTCGAAGTGATTGGGGCGAGTACCCGCACATCCCGCGAGTTCAGGTGTTCCATCAAAAGATCGGACAAAATTTCGGGGTCCTGGCAGGCAAGCATATCTAACTCCGCGCGCTCTCCCGGCATCGCTCTAGCCAGATCGGAGCACCCCGAAGCTTGTGCATCAGACAGGATGAAGGTGGCGTCAGGGCAGCGTTTGTGGATTTCCGCAGCCACGCTTTGCCCCCAATTATCCCAGGGCCGGACGCTCAGGCAATGCCGCCCCGGCCCCAGGAGCCCCAGAGCAGCCACAGCCATGGCCTCTGGATCTGCTTGCGCATAATGAAGGGATCGGGCCATATTCGAACTCCTATTCATAACGAACAGCCACACCTTCCTGACAGATGACGCGGCTACTTATATCAGAACTATCATGCCCTTCTCAGTTCATGCCAAAGCTTTCTCGCCAGCTTCCACTGCCCCCGGACCACCAGCAGAGGTATTTGGCGCAAGCCCCTCTGAAAGCGCAGCCAGAAGAGTCCATCGGGATGATACTTCCGAGCGTATCGCAAAGCTGAGCGGAGTTCGCTGACCAGCATTTCCTCCTGCACCAGAGCGGGGCTACTCGTGCCCAATGGGAGCCGTTCATGGCCCTGGACCCGGGAGGAAAAACAATATTCCAAGGTGCAACCGACCTGCACAGCGCGTTGACAAAAATCCAGATCGGCATGGGCTGGAGAATATCCTTCATCAAATAGCCCAATGGTCCGGAATAGTTCCAAGGGTACAGCCATGCACCCCCCATAGACGGAGTCAAGCGCGTATTGGCCCTGCTCCACAGCCTGGTCCCGGGGCACTCCTTCACCAACGTAGCATGTTCTCATAGTTCCTTGAGAAAGGGTGCACCCACCCGCGCACTTCAACATTTCTTCGCGAAGGTGATCCTCGACGCAACACCCAAGAACCGAATAAGGTCGACTGGACATATGCTGTAGGAAAGCAAAGGGTGCCCCGGGGACAACGGTCATCTCGCTGGCTAAAAACCAAGCCCAAAGAAGACCGGGGATGCCACACAAATAGCGCCCCGCCGCGTTGCGGGCCTGAATTTCCGTTGACTGTGGCCCAAGATCCAACACCACGCAACGGCATTTCCCCCCCGGGGGGGCCCCCAAGACTGTCTCTCCGACTTGATCTCCAGATACCAAAACCGCGCCTCCTGGCCAGCCAGTCTTGGCCCAGGAATAAACTTCCCGTGCCTCATTGGGCGACCCAAAGCAGGCAACAACCAGTATCCCCATGTCCTGAGGGGCTGGCAAACTGGCCAAAGAAAAGAGACAGTCCTCTGCCCGCTCAAGACCATGGCCATGGATCACGACCAATCCCACATTTTCCGGAGAAACGTTGACATTTACTTGGTCAATATCCTGCTTGAAAGACTTAACAAACGGAATTTGTGTCTCGCTCCTGGCTTTGACCCATTTGTTTTTGGCTTCCGCCTCTATCTGTAGCCGCTCACACTTGAGATTTTCCTCCTCCAGAATGGCCGCCAAATAGGCCTCGACCACCTCCGATGCCTTTCCGGCAATTCTGGTCAGTCCGTTCTCAACCCAAATCACCCGATCACATAACTCCACTACGGACTGAAGATCATGTGATACATAGACAACGGTCTGCTCAGAGGTCAGTTTGCAGCGCATGGCGTTCTTAGCCTTGCGCATGAAAGCGGCATCTCCAACGCCCAACACCTCATCGACCAAGAAAACATCCGGGACCAGTTCAAGGGCTAACGCAAAGCCCAATCTAGCACGCATGCCGTCTGAATAGGTCTTCAGCGGTTCGCCGATAAAAGCCTCCAATTCGGCGAAGGCCACAACCTTATCCAATTTGGCCAGGATGGTGCGGTAAGGCAAGCCCAATAGCATACCGCTCAAAACAACATTGTCACGCCCTGGGAGTTCCGGGTCGAACCCGGCATGTAATGTAAGCAAGGTGACAGATACGTCTGGCGCCATTGTGATTTGGCCTGAATCCGGACGAACTATTCCAGCGATGAGCCGTAACAGGGTAGATTTGCCGGATCCATTGCGGCCGATGAGTCCCACGGTCTCGCCCCGGTAGATGTCAAAGCTCACGGCTCGGAGGGCCTGATGTTCAAAATGCCGGAAGAGACCGTTACGGATGCGATAAAGAAACTCTACTTCGCGTAGGGATATGATAGGCGCGCTCACTGGATGGCCCTAAGGTACAGGTGATTGAAGCGGTTTACCAGCCATGAGGCGCAGATAACCAGAAGCAAAGAACCAAATCCCACCAAAACGAGATATCCCCAATCTGGGGGTTGACCATCAAGGAGGATCAAACGGTAATTTTTGAGCAACCCAGCCATAGGGTTCAGGTACACGTAGACACTATGCTGTGGTATGAAAGTCCTATCGATGTCGAAAAAAACGCCCGAGAGGCACATAAGCAAAAAAAGACCTGAGTTCAACATGAAGCGGAGGTCGGGGAAAAAAGGGACCAGGCCTGAAAACAGGACGCAAGTCCCGATGACCAGCAAACACTGAATGATCAACAACAGTGGGAGAAAACACCAAAATATTGTTACCGGCAACCCGTACAAGACGCAAAATAACAAGAGAAGAGAGAAGACGATTAAATTTTTAATGGTATCTTGAAAAACAGTAACCAATGGGAAAAAAATTTTGTTGATCTTTATATGCCGCATGATTCCCTGGGCATTGAAAATGCTTGTGGAGCTGTGGGTCAGAGCGTTGGCGAACCATTGCCAGGCAGTCAGACCGATCAGCAGAAATGGGATAAAGTTATCCGTGCCCTGCTTAAGCAAGATCCCGAACACAATATAATACACCCCCATGAACAGAATCGGCTCCACGACCCACCAAAGATAGTTCAAATAATCCCGGGCGATCTCACTACGAAGATTGGCCCGGACCTTGAACATGACGAGAAGAATAAAGTCTCTAGTTCGCACGATGCTCCCACCTATCTCAGCGGCCACACAGATCGAAAATGCGCCCCCACAGAGCCTTGAACCAGCCCCCAGGCTGCCCCCGGCTTCCCCGTCCTCGAACCTCTTCCATTTGCCTGTCCATACTGATCTTTAAATCCTCTCGTCCGGCTTTGGCGGCCAACGCCAGTCCCTTGGCAAAGATAGCGCCTGCTTCCTGAAATCGCCCTTGGCTCAACAGGGACTGGCCCAATCCTAAAAGGATCTCGGCTTTACCCCCAGCGTTGTTCTCTGAAACATACCCCCCAGCCTCCCGGAAAGCCAGTTCGGCCTGAGTATTCCGCCCCGAATGGAGGTATGCCCAGGCCTGACCCCGCAGGGCTTCCAAAAGAAAGTCGTCCGTGAGACAATCCCAAACCGAGAGCGCCCGCTCGAAATGCCACAGGGCTTGCCTATAATCTCTTTCGTTATGCTCCAGCCAGCCCAGGACGCTGTGGGCCAGTTGCAGGGCCGGGTCCTGGGCCAGGGCCTTCTCCAGCAGGCCCCGGGCTTCCGGGCGGCGTCCGGTGATGCTCAAGGCCCGGCCCATCTCGGCCAGGAAATCCGCCTGTTGCGGGGGATCGGACAAGCTCCGGTAGCGCTCCACGGCCTCCTCGAACCGGGAGCCGTAATAGGCCTGGCGGCACAGGGACAATGCCATGCTCTCCGGGTTGATCACCCAGTCCGCCATGCGCACGGGGTCGAAGAGCGCGTCCAGCAGGACCGCGTCCGGGAAATCCCGGCCCGGGTTTTCGCGCAGGAGGCGGATGGCCGGGTTTTCCAGGGCCGGGAGCGTCTCGCCCCGCAGGCGGGCCTGGAGGGCGCGGGTGGAATTGTTCCGCCCGTCGTGGGGGCCGATGTAGTTGTTGCCACCGTCGGTGCCGGGGTGCCAAACGTGGTACAGGAATTCGGAGGGATGCCAGACCTCCTTCCGGCCCGCGTTGCCCATCCGGAAGGTCAGGTCGTAGGGGCCACAGACGTGGCCGAGGTAGTCCACGTGCTCGTCCGCCCCGCCCAGGCCAACCATGGCCTGTCGCGGCGCGCACATGCAGGCCCCGTAGTTGCGGGTGAAAAGCGGGGTGCGCTCGTCCGCCAGGCCGACGGTGGCCGTCCCGTTCCAGTTGATGCACCCCGGTCCCAGGACCTCCTCGAAGGAGGGGTAGGCGAAGGGGTGAAAACGGCGGTCCACGTTGCGCACTTCGTCCAGGTGCAAGACCATGCCCGGGTCCCGGTCAAAGGCCTCCACGAGGCTGCGCACGAACCCGGGCCGGAGCATGGCGTCGGAATCCATGATGCAGACCAGTTCGCCCCGGGCCAAGGCGATGCCCGCATTATACATAAAGTGCTTGTGGTAATAGTATGTTTCCGGGACATCCAACACCAGCCAGAGGTCCAGGGGTGGGACCTGCCCGCTGGCCTGGGCCGAGGCCAACACCTCGCCGATCTCGGGAGAACGCCGGGAATAGAACTCGATCCATTGCACTTCAAACCAGTCGCGAGGAATATCCTGTTTCTTCAAATAGTTAAATATATGGAAGCTTTCCCGACAATCCCAGTCCAGGAGGAGCAGAGTAACCTTGGGTTGTTCCACATCCGAACGATAGAGAATATCGATGACTGTTCCTCCTTATTTTGCTGGAAATGACTCGCAGCCGCCAAGGTTTTCAGAACGGGGCAAAAAAGTTGAATGCAGAAAACGCGCCGTTCGAAACCGGCAGACTTGTACCTGTTTATCTGAACTGCACCGGTGATGGCAACAGACATCCGGGGCCAAACCCGAACCATCCTACAGCCCCCTGACGTGCTGAAAGGCCTCCTCCATCCCAGTCAGAAATCGGGCTGTGGAGTAGTGTTCGGCTCGCTCCCGGCAGGCTTCGGCCAGGCCGTTGGCCGCATTGGCGTCCAGGGCCGACACGGCCCGGGCCAGGTCCTCGGGCGTAGGGGCGGGCGGCAGCCACACCCCTGTCTCACCATCCACCACCGTTTCGACCAGCCCCCCGGCTGCGGCTACGATGACCGGCTTGCCCGCAGCCATGGATTCCACGGCAGCCATGCCGAAGTCCTCATCCCGGGAAACGCAGATGGTTGCCCGGCAATGCGCCAAAAGGTCCAGCCGTCTTTCCTCGTCCACCATGCCGGTAAACTCGATGTTGTCATGACCGGCAGCCAGGCGGCGCAGGTTGGCGGCCTCGGGTCCGTCCGAAGCTATAACCAGGCGCTGGCCCGGCAACCCCTTGAAAGCCTGGACAGCAACCCCCACCCTCTTCAGGCGGTCCAGTCGAACCATGGACAGGAAATAGCCCTGATCCGGGCCTGACCGATAGCGATCCATGTCGCAGGGTGGGTACACCACCCTGGCGTCCAGCCCCAGATACCGCTGCACCCTGTCGCGCACGGCCTGGGAATTGGCCACGACCACGCTCATATGCTTCAGGGAGGCCTCATACCGGGGCCGCAGCCACTGGCAGAAGGCCGAGAGCAGGGGCCGCAGGGGCCAGGCCACAAGGCTCAGAAAAAAATCGTGCTGGTCGTACAGAAACCGGGGTGGGGTGTGGCAATAATAGACATTGATTTGTCCGGCCCGGTTCTGCGCAGCCAAGGGCGCATACGCGCCGCTGAACACGGCTGCGTCGTAGTCTCCGATGAACCGAGTCCGATGGGTGAAGGCCAGGGCCAGGGCCAGTTGCCGGGCCAGGGGCACAGGCAAGCCGGTCATAAGCGTGCGCACCTGCCCCGGGTAGGGCTCGACGAAGAACGGATGCCCCGACCGGATGAATCCGCAGCAGAAATCGGCCTCCAAAGCCCGGCCCAGCATGAGGCACAGGCGGCTCCCGCCATCGGTCTGCTCCACGTAGTCGTGGAGGATGACCGTGCTCTTTTCCGATGCGCGAGTTCGCGCTTGCGTGACGTCAGCAGGAGGCATGCTCACTGGCCCGCGTTCAGGATGTCCACATAGGTCTCCCGCCATTTCCGGGCCACGGCCTCGATCTGGAACTGCTCGAGGAACCGCGCCTTTCCGGCCTGCCCGAACCTGGCCCGCATCTGGGCATCGCCCGCCAGGCTGGCCAGGGCTTGCCCCAAAGCCTGGACCACCCCGGGAGGCACGACTAGGCCGGTCTCCCCGTGGCGCACCACCCAGGCCGGTCCAGAGCCCGGGATGTCCGTCACCAGGCAGGGCCTGCCCGCGTGCATGGCCTCCAGAAGAACCATGCCGAAGGCCTCCGCCCGGTCCAGAGAAGGGAGGCAAAACAAGTCGCTGGCCGCATAAAGTCCGGCCAAAAGGCCGTCGGGCACTCCCCCGGCCAGCCACACCCGCCCGGTCAGCCCGAGTTCCCCGATGAGGGACTCCAGGGCGGCCCGCTCCTCACCTTCCCCGGCCAGGACCAGGGACGCCTCCGGCACGCGGGCCATGGCCCGGAGCAGCACCTCGAAGCCCTTGTAGTGGGACAGCCGCCCCACGGCCAGGACGCGCAATCCCTGCTCCGGCCAGAACGATTTGGCCCGAGCCACGGCTTCGTCCGAGGGAACGCCCAGGCGTTCCGGGTCCAGGCCCAGGGGGATGATCCGGATCCTGGAAAGATGGGGGCGCAGGGTCGGGCTGAACTCCGGGTACCCAGGCGAAGACGCGGCGATGACCCCGGCCCGGGCCAGGAGGCGGCTCTCCAGCCCGCGCCAGGCGGCCAGGAGCGGCGGCCAGGGTTTCCGGCCGGGTGGAAAGTCCACATCCGCGTGCCATTGGACCACAAGGGGAACCCGCGTCCCGGACAGCAGCGGCCAAAGAGCAGCAGGGTTCGGAGCATGCACATGGATGATTTCGGGCCGAAACCGGCGCAGGGCAGACAGGAAGAGCCCGGACAGGGCCGGGGCCAGGGGCGCATAGGACAGGGTCCAGGGTGCCCGGGCCAGCCAAAGGCGCGGGTTTTGCGCGTCACACCAAGAGGTGGCCTGTCCGGCCGGGGCGTGGCCCAGAAACAGGACCTCATCCCCGGCAGCGGCCTGGGCCGTGGCCAGGTCCCGCACGAAAGACTCCATGCCGCCGGGGTGAGGAGGATAGAACTTGCCGAGGTGCAGGACGCGCACGGCCGGACGCCCGTCAGGCCTGGGGAGGCGGATCGGAGGTTGGGCCGGGGCAGGCCCCGGCGGCCAGGCCCTCCACATCGCGGCCCAGTTTCTTTATTTCCTGGGAAAGCTCTGCGTTGCGCTGGATCAGGCGGCGCAGGGTCAACTCCATGCGGGTGCGGGCGATGTCTGCGGCCAGCATGCGCACGGCCAGAGCGATGACCGAGATCACCAGAAAGAAGGTGGGCGGATAGGACACGCCCAGGGTGTGGCCGACGAGGTCCACCACTCCGGGTAGGGCGCCAGCCAGGAAGATCACCGCCGCCCCGGCCAGCCACCAAGAGGCATAGGCCGCGTGCAGGAGGTTGCCCCGGACCAGCCGAACGATGATGGCCACCGCGCCCAGGGCCAGGATCAGGGAGGTGATGCGATAGTTCATTGAGATCCAGCGATACCGCGTTCCACGGGGAAAGCGCAACCGGGAACATGGCCCGGCATTGTGCCGGACCCCTCGATTGGGTATGAGTCCCCCAGGACTGCACCATGAACCGACCCGCCGCGCCCATCCCCAGGCTCTTTCCGGCCACCCTCGCCGCCCCCCTGGGGCTGGCCGCCCTCGTGGCCCTGGCGTACCTGAACAGCTTCGCGGGCACCTTCCTCTTCGACGACATCCGTTTCGTCAAGTTCTTCCAAAACGCCGCCTTCCCACCCAGCCTGGAGGATATTGCCCGGGCCGGGCTGGCCTCCCGGCCCTTCATCGCGCTGACCTTCGGGCTGAACCAGGCCCTGTTCGGCTCCTCCCTCTTCGGCTACCATCTGGTCAACCTGACCCTGCACGTCCTGGCTGCCCTGGCCTTGTACGGCGTGGTCTCCCGGACCCCGGCCCCGATCAGGGCCGAGAGTGACCAGCGTTGGTCCGGCCCGGCCTTCGGCTTTCTCGCCGCTGCCCTCTGGGCTCTGCATCCGATCCAGACCCAGGCCGTGACCTACATCGTGCAACGCTGCGAATCGGCCATGGGCCTGTTCGTCTTCCTGGCCTTGTACTGCGCCCTGCGTGGCTGGCGGGGCGCACGGCGCACCCCCTGGCACCTGGCCGCCCTGGCCTGCTTCGTGCTGGCTGCTGCCAGCAAGGAGACCGCGCTCATCCTGCCTCTGGCCCTGCTGGGCTACGACGTGGTCTTTTTCCGCAAGTCCCCGCTCGCGGCCCTGCGCGAAAGCCCGGTCCTGTACGGCGGGTTCCTGGCGCTGGCGGTCCTGGGGTCGTTCGCGCTCCTGGACCGGCTGCGCGGATTCTACGTGGACACCACGCCCATCCCCCTCGCCGACCACCTGCTGGCCCAGAGCCAGACCTTCTTCGCCTACCTGAAGCTCGTCCTCTGGCCTGCGGGCTTGAGCTTCGACCACGCCTGGTCTCCGGAAACCGGACCATTGGCCTGGGCCTGCGCGGCCGGGACGGCGGCCTGGCTGGGGCTGGCCGGGTGGCTGCTGTGGAAGCGCAGTCGGTGGGGCTATCTCCTGGCCTTCTTCTTCCTGGCCCTGTCCCCGGTGACCTTTTTCGTGAACCTGGACGACGCCGTGGCCGACCACCGCCTGTACCTGCCCTCGGCCGGGATCTGCGCACTGGCCGCCTCGGCCCTGGCCCTGCTGCCCGGCCCGGGGAAGAGCGCCCACCGGCTGGCCTCGCCGCGCCTGGCAGTCCCGGTCCTGCTGGTGGCCCTGCTCGGGGCCATGACCTTCGCCCGCAACGCGGACTACGCGGCCGGAGAACTCCATCTGTGGATGGACGTACTCAGGAACAAGCCGGGCAACCGGCGGGCCAACTACGTGGTGGCCGGGCTCCTGGCCCACACGGGCCGGGCGGCCGAGGCCATGCCCTATCTGGAGCAGGCCCTGCGGCCCGGCGGGATCGCGAACCCGGCCGACTACCTCCTGGCCCTGAACCTGTATGGCGAGCTGCTGCACAATCTCGGCCGCGTGCCCGAAGCCATCGGGGCCTTCCAGCAGGCCCTCGCGCTCAAGCCGGACAGCCGTGAAACCCAGGTCCAGCTCGGCCACGCCCTGAACACGGCTGGGCGTTACGAGGAGACCATCGCCTCGTTGTCCGTAAGCGTCAATAATTCCACTTCTTCCAAGCCCGCATAGATTAGGTATGGTCTGCACAAATCCCCAAGGGAGGAAGGCTGGCCATGTCGAAAGTAGCAAAGCTGACGGAATTGGAGTGGCGCGGGCACGTTGATTCTT
>CAILNX010000006.1 GCA_903835685.1 uncultured delta proteobacterium | reverse complement strand
TTTCACCTTCTTGGCTCACATATACCGACTTTGTTACGCGGCTATGGAAAGAAACTGGCTCGGCTGGCTCGGCTCAAAGGAAATTGGGTCAGGCTTCCTTTGGGCCGCTTGAAAAATTTTGGGGTTTATGCAGCGACATCATATAAGGGATACCCTGTCCAAGCTAATGAGGTACCACTGTAATGGGCGCGAATAAGTCCCTTTTTGCCATTACGACCGAATGGGTTGACGATGAAGAAGTGAAGGGGGAAGAATTCAGGGCCACTATGGCACGGTTGAGAATTGATGTGGGGAGTGTAACCGTCACATACGCCCAAGAAAAGGATACGAATACATTCACTGACAATCTTTTGTTACCGGTTTACCCCTTGGCGGAATGGATTGCTACGAACTGGTGGCATCTCGGGGATGAGTCACCCCATAGCAACAGAACTAGTTCTGAGTTCGAATCAAGACATAACTTTTCCCTTGCTGGGGGAGGGTATCCTCTCCCAAACTTGAGCGCCCTGCCGGAAGGAGAAAATGTCTTCCTGAAATATCGTCCAAAAGAAAATAAGTATTGGCCGGTCTCATTTTTAAGGGCAGGAGAAGTGCAGGTCTCCTTATCGATTTTCCGCGAGGCATTGGGTGATTTTCTTACATCTGTGGTTGAAAGGTTGAAGATGAAGGGCATCCAGGGCACTCTGTTGCAAATTCAATGGGATGATATTAATTCATTGACTAGTCCAGAGAGAGATTTCTGTAGATTTGCTGCGAAGCTAGGTCATTACCCTCTAACCCTGGATGATGATCAGCAGCAAAGTATCGTCGAAGCAGCGGCATTACTGCCTGATCCTGTGGTGGACGAGTTTTTTTCCGGAGCGATGCTGGAAGAAGGACTTGTTGAACAGGCGATGGTTTTAAACCGGTTTTTTGCGGATGCGGGGAGGAGCACAGAACCACGGGATCGATTAAATGGACTTAGGGGAAAACTCAGACAGTGCTCTTTACACGGGGCCCCTTGGAACAAGGGGTACCAAGCCGCAGCCACGGTAAGACAAATGTGGGCGCTTGATGGGAAGTTGTTCGTCAACCAGGATGATATAATCGGATTTTTTGAACTGCCTGAAGACATGTTTGCAGTTGATCCCGGAGAAACTTCACAGGTAATTGATGGTGCATATTGCCTAAACAAATCGAATTCTTTGGAATTTAATATGTACCAGACCAGCATGCATTCAAAAAAATTCACTTTTTTTCGTATTCTTCACGATTATGTTTTTGATTATAAATCCAACATGGGATTGGCAACAAGGGGATACTCGGCGCGCCAGAAACAAAATCGGGCATTTGCCGCCGAAATCCTAGCCCCTGCCGAGTATCTCAAGAAGCGTTTCAAAGGAAAATCTGTGGTTTCTTGGGGGGATATTGAAAATATAACCAATGAGTTGAATATCTCCGACTGGGTTGTTGCGCACCAGTTGAAAAACCACAATATCGCTGAAGTTAGCCAGCTCGGCTTGTAACGTTTCTCGGTGGCGTGGTTAGGCTGAGGACGACTTGTTATATCAGCTAATTTGATTGTGAGAGTGTCTAATGCCTCTTCTTGAAGTAAAGAACGTCACCCAGCGATTCGGCGGCCTTCAGGCCGTGTCGGAGTTCAACCTGTCCCTGGAAGGCCGGGAGCTCATCGCCCTCATCGGCCCCAACGGCGCGGGCAAGACCACGGTGTTCAACCTGGTCTCCGGCTTCTATACCCCGACCATGGGCGACATCACCATCGACGGCCAGAGCATCCGGGGATTTAAACCCCACAAGGTCACGGCCTTGGGCGTGGGCCGGACCTTCCAGAACATCCGCCTCTGGTACCAGATGAGCGTGTTGGACAACATCCGGGTCTCCCAGCACTACCGCCTGGGCTACGGAATCCTGGACTGCGCCTTTAGGACCAAGCGCTACTTCGCCCGGGAGAAAGAGATCGACACCATCGCCTGGGAGCTTCTGGAGGCCATGAGCCTCAAGGAGTACGCCCACGAAATGCCCAACAATCTTCCCTACGGACTCCAGCGCCGGGTGGAGATCGCCCGGGCCATGTCCATCAAGCCCAAGATCCTGCTCCTGGACGAACCGGCAGCGGGCCTCAATTCCGCCGATGTGGACGGGCTCATCGACCTGGTGCGCTGGCTGCACCAGAATTTCGACATCAGCATCTGGATGATCGAGCACCAGATGAAGGTGGTCATGAGCCTGTGCTCCTGGATCAAGGTCATCGACTTCGGCCAGACCATCGCCGAAGGCACGCCCGAGGAGATCCAGAACAACCCGGCCGTCATCAAGGCCTACCTCGGAGACGACACCCTGTGAACGCACTGCTCGAAGTCAAAAACCTGAGCGTCCGCTACGGCAACATCGAGGCCCTGCACGGAATCAGCTTCCACGTGGGACCGGGCGAGATCGTCACCCTCATCGGGGCCAACGGGGCGGGCAAGACCACCACCCTGCACTCCATCACCCGCCTGCCACCCCCCGAGGCCCCCCGGGTCACGGGCGGGGACATCCTCTATCAAGGCCAGTCCCTGCTGAACACCCCGCCCCATGTGCTGGTGGCCGAGCTGGGCGTGGCCCTGGTGCCCGAGGGCCGCCACATCTTCGGAAATCTGACCGTGGAGGAGAACCTGAAGCTGGCCACCTACTCCCGGCGCAAGGAGTCCCTTGAAGAGGTGAACCGGGGCTATGACCGGGTCTTCGAACTTTTCCCCAGGCTGGCCGAGCGCCGCAAGCAGCGCTCGGAGCAACTTTCCGGCGGCGAGCAGCAGATGCTGGCCGTGGGCCGCGCCCTCATGACCAAGCCCAACCTGCTGCTCCTGGACGAGCCGTCCATGGGCCTGGCCCCTTTGCTCATGTACGAAATGTTCCGCACCTTGAAAAAGCTCAACCAGGAAGGCCTGACCATCCTGCTCATCGAGCAGAACGCCCGCCTGGCCCTGCGCTTCGCCCACCGGGCCTACGTGCTGGATACCGGGGAGATCACGGCCCAGGGGGATTCGGAGGCCATCATGGAAGACCCCAAGGTGAAAAAGGCCTACCTGGGCGGATGACCGCCCGGTATTCCGGAGAAACAAGAAAACGCCAAAGGCCCGGGATTTCCCGGGCCTTTTCTTGTTCCGTGGCCTGTTTCCTGGGCCTGACCCTCAGGCGGTCATGGGCGTGGGCGCCTTGTTCCGGCCGATGCCGAACTTGGCCAGGATTTCGGACAGGCGCAGTTTTAAATTCGTGGTGGCCTTGCTGATGAGCACCAGGTCCAGGATGAGGACGATCTCCACCTTGAAGCTCGCGGCGTCCCAGACCTGGACGAGCTTGGCCGCCAGCGGGGTTTCGATCCGGAAAGCGTGGATGATCTCCACCAACTCCCGTTTGGTGCGGGGGATGAACAGGCTCAAGCCCGGACGCGAGGGGTCCTCGACCCAGATCTTCTTGCGCCTGATCTTGGTCATGCCTTCGGCAAAGAGCGATTCGATGATCTTGTCCGAGGTCCGGCGCTGCCGGGTCACCCGCACCCGGACCTTGCCCCCCTCGTCCTCTCCCTTGGCGCTCAAGGAACGCACAAAGGAATTCTCCAACAGATAGAACAGGAGCTTCTGTAGGGAGGGCAGGTCGAAATACTGGATGAAGGCCTTGATGGCGTCCACTTCCTTGGGGCTGTAGAGGCCCAGGGCCTTGGTGAAATCCTCGCGCACAATGCCCACGCCGATGGAGGCCCCCACGGCCAGGGCCAGGATCTGCTGCTTGAGGAACTCCAGCCGGGCGTCGGCATCGCTTTTGACCGGCGGGGATTCCTGGCCCTCGGGCTCGTCTGGGACCGTCACGGCCGTGGCGGCCTCCTCGGTGACTTGGCCCCCGGAGAGGCGGCTGACCATCTCGTCCTTGAATTCCTTGGCCACGGCGTCGATGCCCACGATGCGGGACAGGTATTTGACCTCGTCCTCGGTTCCGTCGGGCCGCAGAAAGATGCGTTTGGCCACCTTCAGGTAGTCAAAGATGAATTTCTGGGCTCTTTTGTATTCGTATTCCTTGAGATTGCGCTCGAAATAGGTCTGCACCCGGGTCTTCTTGATGTCCGGGGAGGTGTGCTTGAGCTTGGCCAGGACATCGTCGAACTGGAAGCGGATGAGGATGTTGGCCGCGTTTTTCAGGATGGAGTAGCGGTCGTTGTCAATGATCTCTTCATACGTCTCGTCGATGCGGCGCAGGATGAAGAAATCAATGAGGGCCTTCCAGAAATTCTCGTCCATCTCGTGGCTTTCGAGAAAGCCGTTGTAGTGCTGGACCGCTTCGGCCCCGAAATAGCGGATGAAGATTTCCTCGAAATTGTCGGCCGTGAGCGAGCAGGCGTAGACCACGCCCTGGACGCATTTGATCAAAAGGGCCTCGGTGTTGGACAGATGGGCCCGGGCCAGCTCGATCTGCTCCAGGTCGCCGAGTTCCGTGGCCTTGCCGAAGCGGTTGAGCAGGATGAGAAAGGTGGCCTGGACCTTTTTGATGTATTCGTGTCCGGGCTGCTCGGTGGAGCGGTGGCAGAGCATGTTGGTGAGGCTGCTCTGCTGGGTTTTCAGCATGGGATATTCGTTGATGCGGGTATGGTTCAACTGGATGAACTCGAAGAGCATCTCCCGTTCCGTGACCTCGCGCAGGGCGTTGTGGGCCTTCAAGTCGTTCAACTTGGCCAGGTAGGCGGAAAAACGATCCTCCTTGGCTGGTCCGTTGGTCTGCTGGGCGGTGTCGGTCATGAACGAGATGCTCCCTTATGTACTCCGGCAACTGTCGCGATTTCCCGGTTGAAGTCAAGCCCTCTGGCGATGGCCGAACCACGCGGGGTGCGCGCGCTCTTTACTCCCGGGCCGCCCTGGATTACCCTTGCCTTCAAGCCAAACAGGGGGTCGCCATGGGCATTCGCCAGTATCTGATCGTCATGGGCCTGGTCTGGGGAGCGATCATCGCGGCCTGCGCCACGGCCCCCTACACCGACCGTTCCCAGTTCATCATCGTGTCCGCCTCCCAGGAAGTCTCCATGGGTGCCCAGGCTGCCCAGCAGGTCAAGCAGAAGGAGCACGTCTCCCAGGACAAGGCCGCTGGGAGCCGGGTGCGGGGGATTGGCGAACGCATCGCCAAGGTGGCCAACCGGCCGGACTTCAAATGGGAGTTCACGGTCATCGAAAAACAGGATCTGAATGCCTTTTGCCTGCCCGGGGGCAAGGTATTCGTCTATACCGGCCTGCTGGCGTTGGTCGAGTCCGACGACGAACTGGCTGCGGTCATGGGGCACGAGATCGGGCACGCCCTGGCCCGGCACGGGGCCGAACGCATGTCCATGAGCATGGCCACCCAACTCGGCGGGCAGGTGGCTTCCGCAGCCATCGGCATGCAAAATCCGGCCTATGCCCAACTCTTCAACACCGCCTACGGCGCGGGCGCCCAAGTCGGGGTGCTCCTGCCCTTCAGCCGCGAACAGGAGTCCGAGGCCGACTATCTGGGGCTCATCCTCATGACCCAGGCCGGATACGATCCTGGCGCGGCCGTGACCTTCTGGCAAAAGATGGCGGCCAAGAGCAAGGGCAAGGCCCCTCCGGCCTGGCTGTCCACCCACCCGGCCGACGAGGACCGCATCGCGGCCATCGAGAAGGACCTGGACTTTGTGCGCAAGCGCTATGCGCCCGCCAAATAGGACGGGGTCCGGTTGATCCGGCCTTTTGAGGAGTCGTCTACCAGCGTTTGGGCAGCATGGGCCGGGCCTCTTCCGGGATGAGGGGCAGGAACTCCTCGCCCAGGAGATGCAGGGGTACGATGCGGCCCTCCAGGGTCAAGCCCTGGGGGGTCAGGTCCAGGCGGCGGAATTCCTTGGGACCCAGGTAGCGGTTTCCGGCCGAAAGCATGACCGAAACATTCTGCTCCCGGGCGTAGGCGATGAGCGCCTCGGGGAAGAACAGGGTGTTCTTGAGCTTGCGCCCTAAAAGTCCCCGCAGGCTTTTGTTGATGAGCACGGCCTCGGCCTGGCGCTCCCCCCGGGTCAGGGCCGGGATGGCCTCGTTGACCAGCACGGTCAGGGGCGCGTCCAGGTCGGCCAACAGCGGCCCCAGATCCTCGGGGCCAGCCAGAAGCACCTCGCCCAAACCCAGTTCCTGGCACAAATCCCGGGTCCGGTCCCGGACCAGGGGATCGAACTCCACCCCGCGCAGGCGAATCCGCGCAAATCCCATGCGTCGGGCCTGAATGTGCTGGGCCAGCAGGAACAGACCGGCCCCGGCTCCCAGGGTCAGGCCCTGGTAGGAGCGCTCCTTGGGGACCTCGGCCAGGGAGAGATTCAGGAAGGCGCGCAAAAGATGGGCCGAGGCAGGCAGGTCGCCCACGGCAGGCAGGGCCAGGGAGAAGCGCCGCAGCCGGTTCATGGCCGCGATGTCGTCCTGGGGTTCGTTCAGGCTTTTGTGCCGGGAGAACTGCTGGAAAATCCGGCCCAGCGCCTCAAGTTGGACGGTCTGGCCCGGGCTTTCACCCGTGGCGTAGGCATGGAAGTACTTGGCCGCCAGACCCAGAAGCAGGGGCTCATCCAGACTTTGGGCCGGGTCGCACAGGGTGAAAATGTCCTCGGCCAGCGGGGTGGGCCGAAAGGCTTCCGGGGTGATGGGCAAGGGTGCGCCCGGACAGGTCCGGGAGCGCTCGATATGGTCCAGGGCCTGTTCCAGAGCCTCCTGGCGGAGGGCCGGGGCCGGGGACTGGGGCGGCGCGGGCCGCCTGGTCACGCTGTCTCGGACATGTCCGCAGCGGTTGAGGGACATGAGTATCCTCCTGATGTGGATGGGGGGTAAAGTCTTCCCCTCAAATTCACAACAGCAAGGAGCGTGCCTGGAAAGAGGAAAGGGCCGGGCGGGAAAACTGGGTTTTTCGCCCGGGATGAAAAAGAGCCCTGTCGGGATTACGACAGGGTGGACAGGATCTGGTAGATGGCCTCCACCAGTTTTTTCGGGGTGGAGGCCCCGGCCGTGAGCCCGATGGTCGGGTAGCGCTTGATGTTGTCCAGGGGCAACTCCTGGGAGGTCTCCACGTGCAGGCAGGGGGTGTCCTGGGCGGCCACGACCTGGGCCAGGCGGCGGGTGTTCCCGCTGATGTACCCGCCCACCACGATCATGAAATCCACCTTGCGGGCGATGCTCACGGCCTCTTCCTGGCGCAGCTTGGTGGCGTCGCAGATGGTCTCCAGCACCGTGAGCCTCTCGTCCAGGCGGGAGAGCAGGTCCTTGGCGATGGAGGTGAAATTGTTGCGGTCCTGGGTGGTCTGGGCGGCCAGGCAGTACTTTTCGCCCGGCTCAAAGGGGAAGGTGTTCAGCTCTTCCAGGGAATCGAAGACAAAGGCCCCGGCGTGGGCATAGCTCAACAGCCCCTTGACCTCGGGATGGGACTCCTCCCCGTAGAGCAGGAGCTTGCGCCCGGCCCGGGTCTGCTTTTCGATGAGCAACTGGGCGCGCTTGACCCGGGGGCAGGTGGCGTCCACTAGGATCACCCCGCGCTGCTCCAGGTCCCGCTCCACTTCCTTGGGCACCCCGTGCGCCCGAATGACCGCAGCGGCCCCGGCCGGGATATCCCCAGGGGATTCGGCGGTGATGACCCCTTTTTTGGCGTAGTCTTCCAGCACCTGGGGATTGTGGATGATCGGACCCAGGATGAAGATGGGCTGCTGGCCCTTTTCCAGAAGGGAATCCAGCTTGTTCAAGGCCATGTCCACGCCCATGCAGAATCCGGCGGTCTCGGCGACAACGACTTCCATGCGTCCTCCTGTGCTGACCCTTCAGTAAATAAGTCAACATCCCGGGCTTGGCAATGCGCCGGGCCGCGATTCCCCGGGCAAACCCTCTTGACGGGCGGCTCGCCTTGGCCGAGTATCCCCGGACCCGGCCACCCCGCACTGAGCAGGCCGGGCAAACCACCCCCAAGCGAGTCGAACATGGACATCATCTCCCTGATCAATACACGACGGCCGGAAACCTTCGATCTGAACCGCACCTACGTCAACCACCAGTTGACCCGGGTGCTGGAGGTCATTGGATTCAACCGCACCTACGTCTCGGGCCAGGGGGCCTGGCTCACCGACGACCAGGGCGTCAACGTCCTGGACTTCCTGGCCGGTTTCGGGGTCTTCAACGTGGGCCGGGGTCATCCGGTGGTGGCCAAGGTCATGCACGACATGATCGACGCCAACCCGCCGAGCATGGTCCAGATGGGCGCGGGCTGCGTGGCCGGTCTCCTGGCCGAGGCCCTGGCTGAGATCGCACCCGGAAACTTAAGCAAGGTCTTTTTCACCACCTCGGGCACGGAATCCGTGGAAGGGGCGCTGAAATTCGCCCGCCAGGCCACCAAGCGCGCCCGCATCGTCTACTGCGAAAAGGCCTTCCACGGCCTGACCCTGGGCTCCCTCTCGGTGAACGGCAACGAGGAGTTCCGCTCCCGCAACGAGCCGCTTCTGCCCGAATGCGTGTCCGTGCCCTTCAACGACCTGGAGGCCCTGGAAAAGGCCCTGTCCTCCCGGGACGTGGCCGCCTTCATCTTCGAGCCGGTCCAGGGCAAGACCCTGCGCGTGGCCGCCCCGGGCTATCTGGCCGGGGTCCGAGCCCTGTGCGACACATACGGGACCCTCATGGTGGCCGACGAGGTCCAGACCGGGTTCGGCCGCACGGGCAAGATGTTCGCCGTGGACCACGACAACGTGGTCCCGGACATCATGGCCGTGTCCAAGGCCCTGTCCGGCGGGTTCGTGCCCGTGGGCGCGGTCATCGCCACCCCGGAAGTCTACGACAAGGTTTTTGACTGCATGGACCGCTGCTACGCCCACTCCAACACCTTTGGCCGGGGCGACCTGGCCATGGCCGCCGGTTTGGCCGTGCTCCATGTGCTGAAAACCGAGAATCTCGTGGCCCATGCCGCCGAGATGGGCGATTATCTCCTCGCGGGCCTGAATGCCCTGGTGGCCAAGTACGAGATGCTCCACGAAATCCGGGGCCGGGGCCTGATGCTCGGCCTGCAATTCGGCGAGCCCAAGTCCCTGGGCCTGAAAACCGGGTGGAAGCTCATCCACTCCATGAATCCGGACCTCTTCTGCCAGATGATCACCATGCCGCTTCTGGAAAAGCACAACGTGCTCACCCAGGTGGCCGGGCACCACATGGACACGGTCAAGATCCTGCCCCCGCTCACCATCACCAAGGCCGAGGCCGACTTCTTTCTCACCGCCCTGGATAGCGTGCTGAAAAGCGTGCACACCTTCCCGGGCTCGGCCTGGTCCTCGGTCAAGAACCTGGCCGTGCGCACGGCCAAGACCTCGTAGAGAAGAATGAAGAGCCGGAGTCCCTCTTGACCCGTCTGGGCGTGGTGGTGGCCCTTCCGGCCGAGGTCCGAGCCCTGTTCGGGCGCGGGGCCTGGCAGGAGCGAGAGGGCTGGCCCGTGCGCCGGGTGGAGTTGCCTCTGGGGTTTACGGCCGTGTGCGTGCGCTCGGGCGTGGGCCTGGAGCGGGCGCTTCCGGCCGCGCGGTTTTTGGCCGGACTGGGCGTGGACGGGCTGGTCAGCGCCGGGGTGTCCGGGGGCCTGCATCCGGAGATGCGGCCCGGAGACCTGGTGGTGGGGCAGAGTTCCCTGGAATGGGGAACGCAAGGCGAGGAGCCTGCGGTGGTCTGGGAGGGCCGGGCCGCGGCCGGACAGGAATTTCGGGACGTGCTGGCCCGGGAGGGCCTGAAGGTCCGCCTGGGCGGGCTTCTGGCCGGGCCGGAGCCCGTGGCCGGGGTGGCGGACAAGGCTGCCTGGCATGGCCGCACCCAGGCCCTGGCCGTGGACATGGAGAGCGCGGCCGTGGCCCAGGCGGCCCGGGAGGCCGGGCTGCCCTTTCTGGCCCTGCGGGCCGTGAGCGATCCGGCCGGGACGGACATCCCCCTGGACCTGTTCTACTCCCTGGACGATATGGGCCGGGTGCGGCCCGGGTTTCTCCTGCGGGCCGTGCTGCGCCAGCCGAAGTTGATCCTGGGCCTCATCCGTCTGGGCCGGGATTTTCGCCGGGCTCTGCACTCCCTGGGGCGGGCCTGGAAAATCCAAGCGCAGTGCGGCTTCTCCGGGTTCTTTGACCCCGGGGCCGGGCATGATATAAAGAAAAGTTGAGACAACGACTCCGGCCTGGACCGGAAAAATACCATCGAACGGAAAGGAACCATGAGCACCGAGCCGAACAAGATCGTGTGCGACATGTTGAAATAACTAGTCTTTTCTTTCCAAAGTTGGCTTTTTCTGGCCAACAAATTCAGGCTCTTGCGGCCTCTCCAAAATAAAAGCCAACAGAAAGCCAACGCGCCAAAGGGCTGGATTGAGTCATGTGCGATGAGTTTGAGCCGACGAGACTTGAACTCGCGGCCTCCGACGTGACAGAACCCGGTTGGCAAGCTTCAACACCGATATTATTGAGTGTTTTTGAGTGCGGGAAAGGCTTGGTGAGGCTTGGGGAGGGGCAAGGGACTACCAGGGGGCCTACCATCCGACTAACTGGGGCAGTGATCAAATTTTATGCTTTACACCTGCCAGGGGCAAAGCTGCCGGGTGTACGTAAGGGCTCACGGGTCAGTCTGCCAAAGCACGAATCCACGCGAGGTTTGGATGCTCACCTTTGAAGAACGCGGTCATAGCCTCGACCAGCACGGGGTAGGTTCTCTTTCCCTGAATTCGGCACGTTTGCCGCAGGGA
>CAILNX010000005.1:7500-15666 GCA_903835685.1 uncultured delta proteobacterium | reverse complement strand
TTAATTTATCCAGGAATAACATTTTTAGTACAAATTAAATCTCTTGATCGACGTGTTAGCATAAATGGCCTACAAATTGAAGGCAAAAAAGCATTAAATTATGACGAAATCCATTCATATTTCTTTAGTAAGCATAACAAGTCATATGTAGAAAATAATGAAATCGAATCTATTAGGGTTGAAAAAAAACCTTACTTTGAATTTGATTCTTGGGGACTTCTTGAAGATTGGAATCAAAGCAAGACATTAGATCCATTCACAATTGAAATTTTTTAATTTACAATACTTAAGCCTGAATCATCTCTTCATTTGCAACCAACAGATGACCGTTATTTAGGCATTGACCCTGAAGAGAAGCACCCCATTTTCAAAAAACGTATAGAATTTGTCTGGGATTTATTCAAAAAAACAAAAGTAAAAGAATACAAGTGGTTTGTTCCGACATCACTAGTTGATGAAATCATAAAAGGCGAATTACGTGTAAATGTAGTAACAGGCGGTAAAAAATTTAGTATTGACCCAAAACTATATAGAGATATTGCATATATAGGACAAGAAGATTTAGCAAGAATTAATATTCTCGACCTGTTTGACCCTAGACCTTTCTAGCAACGAAACAAATTACAACACTAACTGTCCACCATGAATAATCGCAACTGGCTACAATGATATTTGCTGTTACCTGCCAGCCTTGTACCGACCGAACTACTTTCACCATCTGGTTCTACCCGGCTATGGGCCAAGCCTTGACGCCGCCCGCCCATACCAATAAGGATACCTCGACTCATAGCCACGCCCCGCATTGGAGGATCGCATGTTTTTTCAGGACGTGATCATGAGGCTCCAGTCCTTCTGGGCCTCTTACGGATGCCTCATCGTCCAGCCCGTTGACCTCGAGGTCGGGGCCGGGACGTTCAATCCCTCGACCTTTTTCCGGGTCATCGGGCCGGAACCCTGGAAGGTGGCCTATGTGGAGCCCTCCCGCCGCCCCACGGACGGCCGCTACGGCGAGAATCCCAACCGCCTCCAGCACTATTACCAGTTCCAGGTCATCCTCAAGCCCTCGCCGGACAATGTCCAGGACGTGTATTTGCAAAGCCTCTCGGTGCTCGGGATCAATCCCAAGCAGCACGACATCCGCTTCGTGGAGGACGACTGGGAATCCCCCACGCTCGGAGCCTGGGGCCTGGGCTGGGAGGTCTGGCTGAACGGCATGGAAGTGACCCAGTTCACCTATTTCCAGCAGGTGGGCGGCATCGACCTGACCCCGGTCAGCGTGGAGATCACCTACGGCCTGGAGCGCATCTCCATGTATCTCCAGGAGAAAGAGTCGGTCTACGACCTCATGTGGAACGACACGGTGACCTACGGCCAGGTCTACCACCAGAACGAGGTGGAGCAGTCCAAGTACAATTTCGAACTGTCCGACGCGGCCATGCTCAAGGGCTTTTTCAACAGCTACGAGGCCGAATGCCAGCGCCTGTGCGCCGAGAAACTGCCCTGGCCGGCCTACGACTACTGTTTGAAATGCTCGCATTCCTTCAATCTGCTGGACGCGCGGGGGGCCATCTCCATCACCGAGCGCACGGGCTACATCGGACGGGTGCGCGCCCTGGCCTCGGCCGTGGCCCGGCTCTACGCGGCCCAGCGCGAGGACATGGGATACCCCATGCTGCCCAAGGCCTAGTCCCACAATCGAAAAGACCAAGAGAGCACATATGCCCACGTTTGTCCTGGAAATCGGAACCGAGGAGATGCCCGCGCGCTTCCTGCCCGGGCTCATGGCTGAAATCGAGGTTTTGACCCGCAAGCTGCTGGCCGAGGCCAAGATCGACTTCGGGGGCGTCACGGCCCTGGCCACCCCGCGCCGCATCGCGGTCACGGTGAAAGAGGCGGCCACGGACCAACGTAGCGAGGAAGAGGTGCTCACCGGCCCGCCGGTGAAGATCGCCTATGACCCCGAAGGCAATCTGACCAAGGCCGGGCAAGGCTTTGCCCGGTCCCAGAACCTGCCGCCCGAGGCCCTGTTCCGCCTGACCACGGACAAGGGCGAATACCTGGCCGCCAAACGCCAGACCGGGGGCGGCAAAACCCTGGACTGCCTGCCGGACATCTGCGCCAAGATCGTGGGGGCCTTGAGCTTTCCCAAGAAAATGCACTGGGGCGCGGGTGAATTCACCTTCGGCCGCCCCATCCGCTGGATCCTGGCCCTGCTCGGGGCCGATCTCGTGCCCTTCACCGTGGAAGGCCTGGCCTCGGGACGGCTCACCCACGGCCACCGGGTCATGGGACCCGGCCCCTTCGAGGTGGCGGCAGCGGACTACTACGCCGCCACCTTGGCGGACAAGGCCAAGGTCTGCCCCAGCCCGGCCGAGCGCCGCAGCCAGGTGGTCAAGGCCGGGGACGCGGCGGCCAAGGCCAAGGCCGGGACCGTGGTCTGGAACGAGGGGCTCCTGGACGAGGTCATCAACCTGGTGGAATACCCCCGCCCCATCCTGGGCGACTTCAACCCCTCGTACCTGGCCCTGCCGAGAGAGGTGCTCCTCACCAGCATGCAGAGCCATCAAAAATCATTCGGCATTGAGGGGCCGGACGGCAAGCTCCTGCCCCATTTCCTGTGCACGCTCAACCTGGACCCCGAGGACCTGTCCCTGGTCAAGAAGGGCTGGGAGCGGGTGCTCAAAGCCCGGCTGGAGGACGCCCGCTTCTTCTGGGAGGCGGATCTCGCGGCCACGGCCGAGGCCTGGCTGGCCGAACTGGAGAACGTGACCTTCATCGGCCCCATCGGCAGCATGGGCGACAAATCCCGCAGGCTGGAGCGCCTGTGCGGAGTCCTGGCCCAGACCCTGGCCCCGGAGCTGAAGGCCGACCTGGAGCGGGCCGGACGCCTGGCCAAGGCCGATCTCGTGTCTGAGATGGTCTATGAGTTCGACACCTTGCAAGGCCAGATGGGCGGCATCTACGCGCGCAAGCGCGGCGAGCCCGAGACCGTGGCCCAGGCCCTGTACGAGCAGTATCTCCCGGCCGGGCCGGACTCCCCGGCGCCAACCACCCTGCCCGGCGCGATCCTGGCCCTGGCCGACAAGGCCGACACCCTGGCCGGGTGCTTCGGTCTGGGCATGATCCCCACGGGCGCGGCCGACCCCTACGCCCTGCGCCGCCAGGTGCTCGGCATCTGCCGCATCGTCATGGAACAGAAGCTGCGCCTGGGCCTGACCGACATCCTCACGGCCGCCCAGGGCGGATACGGCGAAGTGAAGTGGAAGCTCCAGCCTGCCGAGGCGCTGGAAAAGCTCAAGGAATTCTTCGGGCAGCGCCTGCGCGCCCTGTTCACCGGCCAGGGCTGCGAGACCCGCATCGTGGACGCGGCCATTGGCGCGGGATACGAGGACATCTGGGCGCTCAAGGCCCGCATCGAGGCCTTGGCCGCGTTCAGCCAGGAGCCGGATTTCGAGCAGGCAGTGCTCACCTTCAAGCGCGCGGCCAACATCATCCGCAAGCAAGCTGTGGAGGGCGGGGCCAACCTCACGGGGGCCTACGATCCGGCCCTGTTCAAGCAGGACGAGGAAAAGGCCCTGGCCGCCAAGCTCAGCGAGTCCGGCCCGAGGTTCGAGGAATTGTGGCAGGCCGACGACTTCCCCACCCTTCTGGCCGTGCTGCGCGAACTGCGGCCCTTTGTCGATTCGTTCTTCGACAAGGTCATGGTCATGAGCGAGGATGCGGCGGAGAGGAACAACCGGCTGAATCTGCTGGCGGCCCTGGTCGGAAGACTGGGAAGGCTGGCGGATTTCGGGGCCTTGCAGGTGTAGCGCGAGCGGGAAAGATTGAAATGCGAAGGGCGGTCCCGGGTGGGGCCGCCCTTTTTTGCGGGCCAAGGTCCGGCTTACGGGGCCTTGTAGTCCTCGTCGCTGACCGGCTCCAGCCATTCGGCGAAGCTGCCGTTCAGCCGCTCCTGGATGGCGATATGGGTCATGGCCGTGGTCGGGGCCGCGCCGTGCCAGTGCTTTTCGTTGGGTTCGATCCAGACCACGTCGCCGGGCTTGATCTCATGCACCACCCCGCCCTCGCGCCCCACCAGGCCGCACCCGAAGGTCACGACCAGAATCTGGCCCAGGGGATGCTTGTGCCATTTGGTCCGCGCCCCCGGCTCGAAAGAAACGTAGGCCCCTGCCGCCCGGGCCGGTTCCGGCATGTCGAAGAGGGGGTCGCGGCGCACGGCGCCGGTGAAGTAGTCGGGTATGCCCTTGGCCGAGGGCTGGGAGCCGCACTTTTTGATTTCCATGGTGGTCTCCTTTGCGAAAAAGACTACTCAGTTGATGAGGAACAATCAGAGTCCCTCAGGTTGTGCCAACAACTCAAGTTAATCTGGAATTGTAACCATCAATTTGGTGATATTAAAATTTCTCCAATTTCTTGATCGATACCGTGGACGGCTCCGCAAGTTTCCTTTTATATTCGATTGCTCGTTCAGATTGGTTATTGTCCAATGTCTATCAATTGTACTTCCATCCAAATAATGTTCAGTAATATACACAAGACCTCTACGCATTGCTTTGGTTTTAAATTCTTTTGAATCATCCGGATTAAGAAAAATGGGAAGTGTACCACTGATATTTATTGTTGCGTTATCCTTGTTTCTGCCGACATCCTTAGTGTCCGGTTCCAAATTGGCATTTCCTGTGTACGTAGGTATTATCCTACGCGAAAAGAGATTGCACATTTGAACGGATCGAAGAAATAGTTCACTAGTGTCTTCAACTATATTTGAAACAGCTAACACTCTATTAAAAACCAATTCTTCAAAATCCTTATTTATAATACAACCGTACTTGTATTGAAATTTGCCAGCACTGAACCCATCTAACTCGGGAACGACATGAAACAATTCTTGCGCATACGAGTTACTCACCCTTGGCGACATAAACAAAATTTCTGCGGGGACTTTTGGAAAATAAATGTCCAAAATCATCGCTGAACGAAATAACTTCTTTTTAATCCTGGCTGCTGTTTCAATTTTACCTTTATATTGAAGACCATTAGAATGAAAAGCAGTATCAATTGAAATAACAGTCGCTACTTTACCATCTACAATTCTCAAACCAAAGACATCAATCTCAGCCTGTCGAATAAATTGAGACAGCTTGGATGTACCCTTCATAATACTTGCACCGAATTTATCTTTTGCCTCATCAAACCAACGGTTGTGATTATCAGTAATAATGCCAGGCCATGTAGACGATGGCTTCCAGTTCAGTTCTGCAAACTGACACCCCTTGCAATGTCTCAACCAAGACCTAACAAGAGATTCACCCATTTCTATTTTCATAAACCCTCAGTTCCCATCTCTGACGCAGGATGAAACATTTCACAGAATCCGCTGATCTGACCCCGCCGCCAAAACAATCCCCGCACACGCCTCCGCATCCGACAAAGCATCATGATGCCTCAACGCCAACCCCAAGTAATCACAAACATTCGGCAGCTTCGTCGGCCTGATCCCCCAAACCGCCCGGGCCAGGCTCACCGTACACCGATACTCCATCTCCGGCATGGCCACCCCATACACCCCACACACGGCCCTGAGCACACTCTTATCAAAACTCATGTTGTGGGCATACAGCACATCCACGCCATCCAGAATTCCCCGCACGTCGGGCCACAGATCGCCGAACGTAGGCTGATGCTGCACATCCCGCCATCTGATGCCATGCACGGCGATATTAAATCCTGAGAAAGTCGGCCGGGGCGGCCTGACCAGATGGGCGAACTTTTCGACCACGCGGCCCTGCTCCACGCGCACCAGGGCCACGGCGCAGGCGCTGTCCCTCCCTGCGTCGGCGGTCTCGAAATCGATGGCCACGAAGCTTACGCCTGGGCCGGGCCTGACGGGTTCCTGGGGCGGCTTTCTCCCTGGGGCCACGCCTTACGCCCCGGGCAGGACCAGGGTCCCGCGCAGCTCGTCGAGACTGCCTATCCCGATGATCTCCATGTCCTTGGGCAGTTGCTGGACCAGGCGGAAGGCTGCGTCAGGCCGCAGGAAATTGGCCGTGCCCACCTGGATGGCGTGCGCGCCCACCAGGATGAATTCCAGCGCGTCCCGGGCCGTGACGATGCCGCCCAGGCCGATGATGGGGATTTTTACCGCGCGGACGGCCTGATGCACGCAGCGCAGGGCCACGGGCTTGATGGCCGGGCCGGACAGGCCGCCGATCACGTTGGCCAGCAGCGGCTTGCGGGTCACGAGGTCCACGGCCATGCCCGTGACCGTGTTGATGAGCGAGAGCATGTCCGCGCCCCCGGCCTCGGCCGCTCTTGCACAGACCCCAATGTCGGCCACATTGGGCGAGAGCTTGACCATGACCGGCTTGTTCCGGGCTTTCGCTTTGACCGCCTCGGTGACGCGGCCGATTTGCACCGGGTCCTGGCCAAAGGCCGCGCCGCCCTCTTTCACATTGGGGCAGGACACGTTCACTTCCAGGGCGGCCACGCCCTCCTCGGCCGAGAGGATGTCCGCCAGTTCGCCGAACTCCTCGGCCGTGCAGGCGTAGAGGTTGGCGATGATGGCCGTGTCCTCCCAGGGCAGGTGCGGGAGCTTGTTCTTGATGAAGGACTCCACCCCGGGGTTCTGGATGCCGATGGCGTTGAGCATGCCGCAGGCGGTCTCGGCCACCCGGGGCATGGGGTTGCCCTGGCGGGGCTTCAAGGACATGCCCTTGACCACGATGCCGCCCAGGGTGCGCAGATCGCCGAAATCCTCGAACTCCAGGCCGAAGCCGAAGGTGCCCGAGGCCGTGAGCACCGGGTTTTTCAGGGTCAGGCCGGGCAGGCGTACGGTCGTGTCCATCATTTTCCACCTCCGAGGGCGATGTCCTGGGCCCAGAACACCGGGCCTTCCACGCACACCCGCCGGTTTTCGCCGTCCACGCCCGGGGTGACGCAGCCCAGGCAGGCCCCCACCCCGCAGGCCATGCGGTTTTCCAGGGAAAGTTGGCAGCGCGCCCCGTATTCCAGGGCGTACTTGCGCACCGTGGTCAGGAACGGGGCCGGGCCGCAGGCCAGGACCAGGCCGTCGGCGTACTGGCTGATGCGCTCGTGCAACAGGGTGATGACCCGGGCCAGGTGCTCGGGCTTCTCCTCCTGGACGCGCTCGGCCTTCACGGCGTCGGCCAATTGCTCGTAGGGATAGCAGCGGGCCGAGGCGCGGTGGGCAAAGACCAGGCGCAGGTTGTCCCGTTTGGGGTGCAGGATGGCGTAGCCCTTGAAGGGCGCGATACCCACGCCCCCGGCCAGGAGCAGGGTGTGCGTGTCCGGCTCCTGCACGAAGCTGGTGCCCAGGGGTCCCCAGACCAGGACGTGATCCCCGGGCTCCAGGGCCGCGATGTGGGCCGTGCCGCGCCCCACGCGCTGGATGAACAGGGTCAGCTCCTGCTTGTCGCACATGGCGATGGAGAAGGGCCTGGCCCAGACGTGCTCCAGGCCGAAGGACGTGGGCCTCAGCATGACGAACTGTCCAGGCTTCCACTCGTCCCAGCCCGGGTTCTCCAGGCGCAGCTCAAAAAATTCCGGACCTGCGGTCATTGGTTGACCAAAGGGCCGCACATCCACTACTTTGACCTTCTTGCACAGCTTCATATTGTTCCCCAAGGCAAAGGTTGCCTTTCACGACCATGAATCGCCCGCGAGCCGCCCATGCGGCCGGGGCCAATCGGACACACCAATGACCAACTTCCGTCCCGAAATCCTGGCTCCGGCCGGGGACCGCGCCTCGTTCCTGGCCGCCCTGGCCGCCGGAGCCGACGCGGTCTACGCCGGCCTCAAACATTTTAGCGCGCGCATGCAGGCCGACAACTTCTCCCTGGCCGAACTGGCCCGGCTGACCGACCTGGCCCGGTCCAAGAACACCCGGGTATACGTCACCCTGAACACCCTGCTCAAGCCCGGCGACCTGCGCGCGGCCGGGAACCTCCTGGACCGCCTGGGCCGGGAGGTGCAGCCCCACGGGATCATCGTGCAGGACCTGGGCTTTCTGGCCCTGGCCAAGCAGACCGATTTCGCGGGCGAAATCCACCTCTCTACCCTGGCCAACATCACCAGCCCGGCAGCCCTGGCCGCTGCCCGGGACCTGGGGGCCAGCCGCGTGGTCCTGCCCCGGGAGCTGGACGTGGA
>CAILNX010000004.1 GCA_903835685.1 uncultured delta proteobacterium | reverse complement strand
TGCGGGGCATGGAGATGCGAACGTACGATGCTTTGGAAAAGGGCATCGCCAGCGCACTTGATCTGGTCTGCGCAAACGATGCCCTGGGGTGGTTCAAAAACTGTGGATATAAACCATTTCAAGTGTGAATTGCTCTAGTGTAGTGAACTCGATGCATCTCAAACACACTGGATTTACTCATTCACCTGATTTTCAGACGGAAGTTCCCAGTTTAAGAACCCATTGATCGCCGTAACTCCCGTTTCAATGTCATATGGAGTAGACGTGTTGCAGGCTACATATGACAGACCAATCCTGTCTATCCCAAAAAAAGATTGACACTTTCGGATCCCACGAACATCGGCTTTCCCAGGGTTTTGAGTGAGCTTGCACTCTACCAGGTGCAACTTTCCATCTTTTTCTAAGAGGAGATCGACTTCGTTCCCAGATTGATCTCGCCAGAAATACAGGCCTAATGGCTGATCGTCCCATTCTTTCCGCCGCACCCACTGATTCACCACATGGTTTTCCCAGAATGCTCCGGCCATGTTTGAACTCGAAAGAGCGGCCGGTGACTGGAAATTATTTAGGAAAGCAGCGAGGCCGCTGTCCAGGAAATATAGTTTCGGTCTTTTGGCTATGCGTTTGCCGAGAGACGAATAGAATGGCTCCAGAAGCAGGATAACCCCTGACTCAACAAGCACGCCGGCCCAATCGTTCGCTGTTGTGGTGGAGACGCCGATATCTCTGGCGGCATCGGAAATATTGAGCGTCTGGCCGATGCGGGACGCAAACACCCGCATGAGGCGATTGAAATCTTTCAGGTTGCCGACGCGAAGCATTCTTCGCACATCTCTTTCGAGGTAGGTTCGGATATAATTCGCATACATCCGATCACGGCTAATGGGTTCAGCTGGAGCCCAGAGTTCTGGCAGCCCACCACGCCATATGAAATCCCACGGGGTTTGGCCTTCTGAGGCTTCAGATCCTATCCATTCTCTGGCGGACAACCCAAGCAGGCGGAATATTGCGGCACGACCGGCTAGGCTTTCCGCTGTAGAATCCAAAAGCTGAAAGGGTTGGGAGCCAGTGAGGATGAACTGTCCCCTCGCTTCGTTGTCCTCGTCCACGAACCGTTTGATGTGCCTGGTCAACCCTGGGGCGTATTGAATTTCGTCGATACAAATTGGGGGTGGATGCAACCGGAAAAAATCATCCGGCCGAGACTCGGCCGCTTCTGCCAGCCCAGGGTCGTCAAAGGAAACGTAGGAATATCCACTTTTTTCAAATACGGTACGGACCAACGAAGTCTTGCCGGTTTGCCTCGGCCCAGTGACCACAACCACTCGGAACTGGCGGGCTGCCTGACGCATGGCATCTTCCGTTTCGCGTTTGATCCAAATTTGTGTTGTTTTTTGCATATATGACAATTTACCGGAGAAATCTGGAATTTGTCAATCTCTAAATTGTTACTTCTTCAAGGTCGATGTTTCGACCCCACCTAGAGTGCCATTATTCCCCCAACGATCAATCCTCTTCCCCGTGGAGCAGGTCATTTATCTTGCACCTCAGCGCGTTGGCGATAGGCATCTGTTCCGCCTTGCCCGCATTATGGTGGCCGTGGAGAGTCCCGTCTCCTGTGCCATGTCACGGGCGATCACCTGACTTTCTTGGGCCAGGCGGGCCAGGTGCTATTGCGATTTGACCGTTTCCGCTGAACAGAGGAGATGGTCAGGGCCAAAGCCATTTTCAAGAAGTATTCCCCCTCCTCCAGGAACAGGTCTGGACAAGGGCTATTTCGGCATTTTACGGAAGGGGTTAGTTCCAACCAGCCATGGTGCGAGCAGTCCATTTGTCTTTGAGGGCGTTTACAGATGTTTTTGCCTGAATTGTCGGGTGGATGTGCTGGAACAGACGACAGAGCATTATTGCCGACCCGCCCAGGTCGGAGAACGCAGTCTGTCACCACAGGGAGGTCCGATGTCCGCACCATACAAGAACGCCGCCGCCGCCCTCCTTTTCCCTCGTCTGGAGGCCCAGCCCGACGCCCCGGCCTATTTCAGCCAGGACACGGTCCTGACCTACCGGGGCCTGTTCGAGAATGCGGCCCGCTTCGGCCGCCTGCTCGAAAGCCTGGGCGTCGGCCCTGGCGACCGCGTGGCCCTGGTGCTGCACGACACCCCCGGCGCACCGGCCGCCTTTCTGGGGGCCATGCTGCTCGGGGCCTGCCCGGTGTTCTTGTCCACTGCGCTGCGGGCCGAGGACTACGCCTTTATCCTGAACGACAGCGAGGCCAAGGCCCTCCTGGTCGCCGAAGACCATCCGGCCGCTGCTCAGGCCCAGTCGGGGGTCTCGGTGGTGTCCTGCCAGAGTCTCGGCTCAAGGGACCTGGAATCTTTTTCCCCTGACCTGAAGCCCTGCGAACCGAGCCCCTCGGCCCCGGCCTTCATGCTTTACAGCTCCGGGTCCACCGGACGGCCTAAGGGCGTGCCCCACGGCTACCGGAACCTGCTCATTCCGGCCGAGACCCTGGGCCGGGCGTTGGACATCCGGGAGCAGGACCTGTTCTTTTCCGCGAGCAAGCTCTCCTTTGCTTACGGGCTCATCGCCAACCTGTGCCTGCCTCTGTCCTGCGGGGCAGCGGGGGTCCTCTTTCCGGGCAAACCTGGCCCCTACGAACTCTTCGAACACATCGCCCGTTTCCGGCCCACGCTCTTTTTTGGAGTGCCCACCCTGTACAACCTCATGCTCCGGGCGCATGAACCCGGGCAGGACCTGAACAGCGTCCGGGTGTTCTACTCGGCTGGCGAGGCCCTGCCCGCCGCCACCTTTGCGGCCTGGAAGGAGGCCACCGGCAGGGAGATCGTGAACGGTCTCGGGTCCACCGAGGCCATGAACGTGTACATCACCAACGAGCCTGGCCGGGCCGTGGCCGGGACCACCGGTAGGCTGATTCCGGGATATCAGGCCCGGCTCATCGATGACGCTGGGCAAGAAGCGCCTCCAGGGGCCAAGGGACGGCTCCTGCTGCGCGGAGAGGGGGTGTGCCCGGCTTATTGGCAGCGGCCGGAAAAGACCCGGGAGACCATGCTCGCCGACGGCTGGCTGGACACCGGAGACGTGTTCGTAGTTCAGGACGGGGTGTACACGCACCAGGGCCGGGCCGACGACATGATGAAGGTTGGGGCGCATTGGGTCTCGCCCCTGCTCATCGAGAACACGCTCCTGAACCACCCGGCCGTGGCCGAATGCGCGGTGGCGGGCTGTCTGGTGGAAGGTCTGGAGTGGCCTTGCGCTTTTGTGATTCCCAAAGCCGGGACAGCCCCAGGCCCGGCCCTGGCCCAGGAATTGCGCGGCCATGTGCGGGAGCTTCTTCCAGATTATATGTGTCCCGTGCGCGTGGAATTCCCCGCCGAATTGCCCAAGACCCCCACGGGCAAGGTCCAGCGTTTCGTCCTGCGCGAACAGGTCAGGACTCGCCGGTAGGGTATGGAAAACAGTGGACGCATTCCTGGCAGGCGGTGCGCCGATCTGGATGATCCGCGCCTTGCCGGAGTTTCCTTCAACACGAAAAGGAGCTGAAATGGCCCTGACCGGAACGGATTTATTGGAGCAGATGACCCAGGCCGGGATCGCCCCGGAGATAGTGGCCCGCTTGAAATCCGATCTGCCCCTGCTCAAGCAGGGCGTGGATTCCGTGGACTATCCGGCCTTTGTCCTGGCCGTGGAGGAGGCCCACGGCGTCTCCATTTCCGACGAGGATTCCTTGCGGCTGCGGACCCTGGACGATTTCGCGGCCCACATCAACCGGATGAAGGCCTCGGCATGAACAAGGCCCAAGCCCTGGCCCGCATTGTGGCCGAGCCGCGCGAGGTCCCGGCCGGTCAGAAGTACCAGGTGGACCGCTTTCGGCCCGAGGACGCCTGGGGGGTGGCCCGGCTGTTCCACGCCATTTATGGGGCGGACTATCCCGTGGACACCACCTACGTGCCCGAAAAGCTCATCAAGGCCAATGAGGACCAGGACCTCCTTTCCCTGGTGGGCCGCACTGAGGCGGACGACGTGGTGGCCCATTACGCCCTTTATCGCAGTTCCCCGCCGAACAGGAACCTGTATGAAATCGGGCAGATGCTCATCCTGCCGGACTACCGCAACAGCATGCTGGCCTTTCGGCTGAACCAGCGGGCCATCCAGGTCATGGAGGAGACTCCCGGCATCCACGGACTCTTCGGCGAGGCGGTCTGCAGCCACGTCATCACCCAGAAATTCATCAACAAGGTGGGGTTTCGGGAAATAGGCCTGGAACCGGCCCTCATGCCCGAAGGGGCCTACGCCAAAGAGGGCACGCCGGGCCGGGTGGGGTGCGTGTCTGCGGTTCGAATAAAGCCAGGGAAGCGCCGCCCCTTGTTTGTTCCGGCCCGCTACCAGGCGCATCTGGCTTTTCTCTTGGAGGGGGTAGGACTGGATCGCGACTTGCAGCCGTCCCGGGCCGGGATTCCGGCAGGCTCGGTTTCTGAGATCAAATCCCAGCGTTTCGACTTCGCGGCCGTGGCCCGGCTCAATATCCTGTCCTGCGGCGCGGACCTGGCCCAGGAGGTCGCCCGGGCCGAGTCCGGAGACCCGGCCGTGGTTCAGGTCTACCTCAACCTGGGCCAACCCTGGGTCGAGGAGGCCGTGGAGATCCTCTTTGCCCGGGGCTATTTCCTGGGCGGGTTCCTGCCCATCTGGCTGGGCGACGACGCCCTGATGATGCAGAAGCTCACCGTGGACCCCGAGTTCGAGGCCATGCAACTCCTGAACGAGCGCGGCCAGCGCATTCGGGACATGGTCCGGGAGGATTGGGAGCGGGTCACTCGGGGTTGAGGGGCTCGTGATGCGTTTCAGAAATATGAGCAACCAAGAAGAAAGAATAAAAATAAGTATTTCTTATTCTTGCGAACGCATAGCGGCAATTGTCAATTGCGGAGCGTGACTCTCGGATCGCAGGGCCAGCGCCAAGTCCTCGGGCGTGTCCAGGTCCAGGAGCACGCCGGGATCGTCCACCTCCAGGGTGGCCAGGCCCGGCAGGCCGGACAAGGCCGCGCGCAGGCCGCCCCCGCCTTCCCAGGCCAGGACTTGGCCCACGGCCCGGGCCGAGAGCAGGGGCGGGTGCCCCCGCTGACCGGCGTGGACCGGGACCACGGCCGGGGTTTCGGGCTGCAGGGCAGCGGCCAGGGCCATGATGGTCAGAGGGCGGACCAGGGGCATGTCCACAGGCAGGATGAACACGGCCCGGGAACCCGGCCCCAGGGCCGAGAGCCCGGCCCGGATGGAGGCGAACATGTCTCCATCGGCCGGAGCGGCGACGGTCCGAAGTCCGAGCTTTCTGGCCAAATCGTGAACCGGGCCATCGAGCTGGCGGGCGGGGCCATCATCCGTCGATTTCGAAAGCTCGGCGTTTCCGCTGGGCGTCACCACCACGATTTCCGACACGCCGCCTGCCCGCAGCAGCCCCGCGCACCGGGCCAGGAGTGGGCTCCCGCGCAAGTCCAGGAGGGCCTTGCATCGGCCCATGCGTCGGGAGGCTCCGGCCGCTGGGATCACGGCCGCCAGGCCGTCAATCCGGTGAGCGTCCATATTCTCCCGGAGCAGGGCGCTGCCTTGGCTTGTGCAGTTCAGCCACCAACTGGGCCGCGATGCTCACGGCGATCTCCTCGATGGTTTTCGCGCCGATGTCCAGGCCCACGGGGCAGCGCACCCGGGACAGGTCCGCCGGGCCGAATCCCTGGTCGGTCAGGATCTGGAACACGGCCTCCCGCTTGCGCCTGCTTCCGATCATGCCGATGAACCGGGCCGGGGTGGCCAGGGCCTGGGCCAGGACCTCCTGGTCCAGGGCATGGCCCCGGGTCAGGATGAGCAGGAAATCCTCGGGGCCGATGTCCAGGTGACCGCAGGCCAGGGCCGGGTGCTCCACCAGGACTGCGGCCGCCCGGGGAAGCAGGGCGGGGTCGGCGTATTCAGGCCGGTCGTCCACCACGGTCAGGGAAAATTCCAGCCCGGCCACCAGTCGGGCCACGGCCTGGCCCACGTGCCCGGCCCCGAAAATGAACAGGCCGGGCAGGGGCCGCACGGGCTCCACGAACAGGAAGGGGGCGGTTCCCTCCAGGAGTCCCGGCCGCTCGGGCAGGCCCTGAGGCAGGGGCGCGGTCCCCTGGGGCCAGTCCGGCCCGGCCAGGACCTCCCCGGACGGTCCCACCAGACGGCGCATGCAGGTCTCAGTCTCGGGCAGGCCCGTGCATTCCGTGACCAGGGCGCATGGCTGTCCGGACTCGAGGCGCTCCAGGACGGCCTGGAAAAGGGACAGGTTTTCCGGCCCGGCCGGGATCGTTTCCACCAGAATGCCCACGGAGCCTCCGCAGATCATGCCGTGGGCTGCGGCCGCGTCCTGGTCCAGGTCGAAGTGAAGAAGCTGCGCCCGGCCTTGAGCCGGGCTCGCGCCTGCTTCGGCCCGGTCAAGGTCGACCAGGCGTCGGGCGGCCAGGCGGGTCGCCTCCTCCACCTGTCCGCCACCCACGCTGCCCAGGGTCCGGCCATCGGGAAAGAAGAGCATGCTCGACCCCACTCCGGCCGGGGCTGAGCCGCGCACGGCGCAGACCACGGCGCGGATCACGGGATCGCCATGTTCCAGGCTTCTGACCAGTGTGGGGAGCAGGGTGTGTAACATGAGGTCACGACACGATTTGGCAATAACCGTAGGGTAAGGACAACGCGACTGAAATTTCAGGGAAATACAATGTCGTCTTGGAGGATCGTTTCGTAGTCCTGCCCACCGTAATAGATGCCGATGATGGAAACTTGCCCGTCATCCACATCGAAGGCGATCACCGCGCTTTTCTTGTAGTTTGTGACGCGCAGGCCGGGCCGCACGTCATCGCGTATGGTCCCGCGATGGGATGTCGCTGCATAAACCCCAAAATTTTTCAAGCGGCCCAAAGGAAGCCTGACCCAATTTCCTTTGAGCCGAGCCAGCCGAGCCAGTTTCTTTCCATAGCCGCGTAACAAAGTCGGTATATGTGAGCCAAGAAGGTG
>CAILNX010000003.1 GCA_903835685.1 uncultured delta proteobacterium | reverse complement strand
GTCCTTCTTCTCGTTGCACTCCCGGCAGGCCAGGGTCAGGTTGCTTACTCGGTTCGAGCCACCCCGGCCCTTGGGGTGGATGTGCTCTACCTCCAGGGGGACGTTCGGGGTGTCGCAGTATGAGCACCTGCGGCCCCACTTTTCCAGGAGGTATTCGCGTACTTCGTACCCTGCCAAGGTTCCCTGCTGATACTCCACCCCGCTGGTCTCGGGGTTCTCCATGAGCTGCATGTCAAACCTGACCCGCTCGACCGAGATGGCCTGGACCGGGCAGAGCCGCATGTACTTCCTGGTCCAAGAAAGACAGTTGTCGAGCCGTGAGACCAGGGAAGGAGGCAACCAACCCTTGGGCCGGGTCCGGTTGTCGAATCTCGGCTCCCGGTAGCGGAGATTCCGGGTCCTGCGGCTCCGGCGATACGCGGAACGCTGGGTCATGTGCTTCTTCACCGTGGCCCCGCGATGGGCAACCTCCGAGAGGTGGAGGACAGCTTGGTCCTGGCCGCCCGGGATTTCCCGGACCAAGGCCAAGCCCGTGGTTTTGCTCCCCGGGTCCAGTTTGAGTCGGACGGGTTGGGCCTCGCCCTCGGCGCGGTCCACGATCCTGATGGTGAACGGGTACATCTTGGCCACCCTGGCCCGACCCTTCTTGAGGAGGACCCGCGCCCGGCCCGGGGGGCAGGGCATGAGAGGCTGGCCATCCCTTGCCAATACGAATACCCGGCTTACGCCGGACCCCGCTTTCGCGGGTGACGCCGCAAGGCTGGCTTGCCCTGCGGTCTCCCCTCGGGAAGGTTGCAACACGGCTGTCTGTCCAAGGGCGTTTCGCGCCGGAACCCTGGGCCTGTCTGCCCCCTGGACTTCGAGAGGGCAGGACTGAGGAAGCATCCTGCCGTCGGTCTTGTGCGCTCGTTGCAACATAGTCTCTTCTCCGTTTGCCAAACTCTGAGACTTACCCTGGTCAACCTGGGCACGCAGGGTTGTTAACCCTACATACCTCTCTCTTTAGAGTGGGGTGGTTGACTCTTCGTTCCGGGCCGGTTTGAACTGCTTGAAGTAGAAATTTTTGAGCCACTGGTCCATCGGTCCAATGCGGTTGGCCAGAATGCTGTCCTTTTCCTCTGGGGAGAGCCCGGCTTTCCAGGTCTCAAATTCAGCTGCTTCCTTGCGCTCCCTGGCCCGGCGGGAGGTCTCCAGACGCTCTTCCGCCTCCTGGGCGGCCAATTCCTCTTCAGAAACAAATCCCTTGGGCCGCCGGTAATACCCGGTCTTGGCCAGGGCCGTAAAGACAAAAGCACAGGGGTTCTCCACAGCCTTGCTGTCCTTATCCATGATCGGCCCTTGTCCCAACTCCCATTCGGCATATTCCAAGGAATCAAAGAGCCGCTCGGCGGATTTGTTCACCTTGGCCAGGCGCTCCAGAATCTGGCGGATCTGATCTGCCCCAAAACCGGTCTGGTGCAAATGGGGGTAATGGAAGGCCAAGTCCTCGTCGGTCAAGGCCAAAAGCTTCAGAGAGAAAGAATCTTCTTTTCTTTCTTTCTTTAAGAGGGGAATTTCGTGAGCTGATGGGAGTGTGTGTTTGAGTGTCAACTCATTTGTGTGTGAATGAGTGTGATAAAAAGAGTGCTGCATGGGTGTGGCGGTATGAATGGAGGAATCCACCTGCATTCTTTTCTGCATGAAATCCTGACAGACAGCCTCGTTCAAAGTCACGGAGATACCTTGGATCCGGCCCTTGCGGAATTTGCGCTTGGCCAGGAAGCGTTCCTTTTCCAGTTTGGCCACGGCCCAGCGCACGGTCCCGTAGGGGATGTCCAGGGCCTGGGACAACTCTTCGTATTTGATGACTTCCACCCTGGTGCGCACCAGAAAGGCCAGGACCTTCGCCTGGGTGTCGGTCATGCACAGGGCCGGGTCCGTGGTGGTGGGTGGAAGGGGGGATGATACCGTTGTTTGTTTATTAGTGTGATTATAAGATTGATAAAGAGAGTGAGAGTTAATTTGTGTGTTAGTTTGAGAAGGAATCAGGGGGGCAGCAGGTGGGTCAGAGGGGGAGTTCGCGCGTTGGTCTGCCTGCTTGTGGGGCAGAGTGTCAGGGCGCGCGTCAAGGTCCGCCTGGGCTGGGCTCTGGGCTATCTGGCTCTCTTGCCCCTGGTATTCATTGTTTTCCAGGGCGTCAGCCAGCTGGGCGGCCAGGATATTGGCCTTGAGCCGCTCTTTGAAGGTTATCCGCTTGGACATCTACTTATGAATCCTTTTGGTCCATTCCAGGAGTTCGGCGGCAAAGGTCCGGTAGTTCTGGCAGCCCGGGGTGCGGGTATCCAGGTGGCACACAGCCTGGCGCAGCATGTTGGCCTTGTTGATGGCCGTGTTGCGGTGGATGATGGTGTTAAACACCTTGCTGTGCCCGAAATAATTGCGGATGGCGTCCACCATGGCCTTGCTGGCGTTGGTGCGCGGGTCGAACATGGTGATGAGGACCCCGAGCAGCTCCAGGTTGGGATTGATGGTCTCCTTGATCACGGACACGGATTCCTGGAATTGCTGCATGCCTTTCAAGGCGAAATAGCTCTCAGACTCCACCGGAATGATGTAGTGGTCGGAGATGACCAGGGCATTGTTCAAAAAAGGCCCGCCCAGGTTCGGGGGGCAGTCGATGAGAATGAAATCGTATTTCTCCAGGGCGCCCGAATCCAGCTTGCTTTTTAAGGCCACGATGCCCTTGGGATTGGACGGCCCCAGACTCTCGCCCAGGCCGAAAAGGTCGATGTGCGAGGCGATCAGGTCCACGTTCTTGTACTTGGACGGCACGGCGCAGGCCGAGAAATTCATGGTCTTGTCTTCGAACAGGTTGATCACCGACCGGGGCTGTTCGTAGGGCGTGACCTTGCCCAGGACCATGGAACTGTTGTGCTGGGGGTCCATGTCCACCACCAGGACGTGCTGGTCCTCGTATTTGGCCAAGGCATGGGCCGTATTCACCACCGTGGTGGTCTTTCCCACCCCGCCTTTTTGGACCGCTACCGAGATGATGATCGCCACTGTGCACACTCCATGTTTGCAAGGATAGGTGTCCCATATCTGCAAACATACCCTGGTGCAAGCCCGAGCTGGGCAAAGGGAGGCTTGAGGTCATTATGCTGGAATTATGGAGTATAGTTTATTTCTGGAAAGCGGTCCTTTTTTTCGGAAACAGAGACTCTTCGCTATTTCGCCATGATTGAGAGTGGTTGGAGTGATTTGGCAGCAATCACAAAAATCGAGGTATGCTTGCATCTTTTTTCAATCATTATATCAGTATGTTGGCTCGGAGCGATCAGGCGTTTACCGGGCGCAAGCCAGGACTGGCCTGGGTTCCGGCTTCGAATCCGGATGAAGTGATTCTTTTGCTGGAGCCAAGAGCCCCAAAATGCGGACCAGGCAACGAAAGTTTTCGTCTCTCCAGGGCCAAAGGGTTCAGTCGTGCAGGTCCAGATTCAGGGAAATCGGCCCGGTTTTGTGCGAAACATCCAGGGGAATCATGCGCACCAAGGGCTCGCCGGAAAGGTTCCGGGAGGCGGCGAAGACCCAGAACCTGCCCTCGGGAAGCTTCAGAACATAGCCCTGGGATTCGGCGCTGAATTCCCCTTGCAGGCTCTCGTCCAGGGCGTCGAAAAATCCCTGGGGGGTCAGGCGGGAAATGGAAAAGGCGCGCATGTAGGGGACCTCTTTTTCGGTCAGGGCCTGGCCGCTCCGGAAGAATCGGAGTGTGACCTCTACCGGTTCCCCGTAATAGGCTGCGGCCTGGGGCGTGGCCTGGGTGTTCCCCAGCCCCTCGGGCAGGTCCGGGTACAGGGGCCGAAAGCCCTGGCCGTCGAAATATTCCACCCAGCCCCATTCCTCCGCATACCGGGCCGGGACCCCGGCCGCGCGCAGCAGGGCGCAGGCCAGCACGGCCTTGTCTGCGGGCGCTACTCCAAATCCCGTGGCCACCATGTCCTGGGGCCTGGGCCTGGGGCCGAAAAAGCTCGGCGGGGTCAGGGCCAGGCCATGCACCAGTTCGTTCACCTTCTTGAGCCCTCGGGCCAGGCCGCTGGAGAAAAGCCTTTGGGCCAAGGGGGTCAGCTCCTTGCGCCAGAAGATGAAGGATTCGAACTCGATGCGGCCCGCCGCCACATACTTGGCAAAGGTCTCCTGGTCAGAGTCCAGACCCATGGCCCGGGCCTGGGCTCGGGCCTGAAGGCTCAAAGCCACGTCCTCCAAGACCTCCGGCGCGGTGAAGGTGAGCAGATCCTTGGGTTCCATCTCGTTCAGCAGGGAGCGCACCAACTCCGCGAATTCCGGCGATTTGGTGGCCTCGGCCCTGGCCAGAACCCTGGCCGCTTCCGGGAAATTGCCCCGGGCGGCGGCCAGCATCTTCACGGTGCTTTGGTTTCCTTCCCCGCTTCCAACCCTGGCCGCCAGGGTCTTGAACCCGGTGTACCGGGCCAGCCGGGTCTGCTCCAGTCGGTCCCTCTGGGCCAGAAGGTCCGGGTCCGCTGCCTGGCCGTCACTTTTGAGGATGGAGGAGGTCCCGTTCACCGCATTGGGATTGGGTCCGGCCTGGGCGAAGCGCATGCGCACCGTGCCCTGAGGCAAACGGTTTTGGCGCAGGTCCAGGGTCGCTTGCGCCGGAAATTCAGCCCCATCGGGATTCCAGGCCGCGAAAGCCGTGTCCGCCTTCCCCTGGCGGGCCGTGGACAGCAGATAGGTGGCTGGACCGGTCTGGAAAGAGGCCCGGCCGTCCTGATCGCAGGTCAGGCGCAGGCCCGGCCGGAAGGTTCCGTAGTTGTATGTCGAGGCAAAAACCGTGGCCCCGGCTCCGGGTTGGCCGTTCTCGTCCAGGACCTGGACCGTGATGGTTCCCGTGGGCACGTACCTGGAAGACAGGTTGAGCAGGGTGAAGCCCGGCCCCTGGCGCAGGACAGGCTCTTCCGGGTTCTGGACCCGGCCATAGGCCACGCCGTAGACCACCGGGGACTTCATGGCGTTGCCCGTGAGCGGGGCGGCCGGTTTGCCCGCCTCGAACACCCTCCACTCTCCGTCCAGCCAGACCTCGGCCCAGACGTGGTTGTCGTTCACGTGCTGCCAGGAGGACACCCCGGCGTCCCGGGCCGGGATGCTCAGGCTGCGCAGGGCCGAGACCAGGAGGATGACCTGCTCTTCGCAGCGGCCGAACCCCCGGCGCTGGGTCATGGCCGGGTTCTGGTCCCAGCGCTGGGTGCTGTCGAATCCGGCCTGGCCAAAGGCCCACATGTTCACGGCCCGGGCGGCTTCGAGCATGGTGGCGTTGGCCTGACCCGGGGCCAACTCCTCGTACAAGCGCTTGCGCCAGGGCTCCAAGGGCTCCTGGGTCACCCGGTGAGGCAGTACGTAGTTCAGAAACAGGCTCCAAGGCACGGACTCACCCCAGGGCAGGGTCTTGCGGGCCAGAAAGGCGTATTCCAGGTTCTCGGACAGGTCCCGGGCCGACACAACCGGTCGATCCGAGGGGGGCAGGTTGGCGGCCAGGAAAAAGGCCGCCTCGCGCATGGCCGGGTCCTGGTCGTATTGGGACAGGAAGGCTCGTATTTGTTCTCGGTTGTCCCCGGCTGTGCGCAGGACCTCGGTGAGATTGCCGACCACATCAGGGGCCAGATTCAGGGGCAGGCCCAGGGGCAAACCCTGATTTTTGATTCCGCAGGCGGTCACGGCCAGCAGCAAGAGGACAGGGCAGAGGAAGCGCAGGAAACGGGTCATGAGAACTCCTTGGATGGGCCAGCCTACCCGGACCAGGAGGCCTCTGGCAAGGCAGGGGGCCTCATCGGGTCCGGGCCGGGCGGGCATTTTACTTTTTGGGCTGGCTGTGAAAAAATGCCAGGCATGGAAATGCAGCGATTCGAGTCCGTACCGGCCATGCAGGCCGCTGCCGCAGCCCTGGTTCTGGACTTGGCCCAGGAGAGCGTGGCCGCGCGCGGCCGGTTCTGCCTGGCCCTGTCCGGGGGGCGGACCCCGGTGGGCCTCTACCAGCTGCTGGCCCAAGCCCCGGCCCGGGAGCGCATGCCCTGGGGCCAGTGCCATTTCTTTATGGGCGACGAACGCCTGGTTCCCCTGGACCACGAACACAGCAATTACGGCCAGGCCTGGCGCGCCCTCCTGTCCAGGGTCCAGGTGCCCGCAGAGAACCTGCATCCCATGCCCGTGGATATGCGTGAGCCGGGCCAGGCGGCCCGGGCCTATGCCGAGGAGTTGGCCCGGTTTTTTGATGGCCAGCCGGTCTTTGACCTCTGCCTCCTGGGACTGGGGCCGGACGGGCACACGGCCTCTCTTTTTCCCGACCGCCTGGCCCTGGACGCCATCGGACTGGTGGCGGCCGAGCCCGAGCCGGGCCGAGCGCCCCACGTGGCCCGGCTGACCCTGACCTTGCCGGTCATCAATCATTCCCGGGTGGTGCTCTTTTGCGCCACGGGAAAGGAAAAACTGGATCTGGTCGAGTACCTGACCACCCACCCCGAGGAGGCGGCCGAGAAATACCCGGCCGCCCTGGTCCGCCCGGCCGGAAGGCTGGTGTGGTTCCTGGCTCCCTGAACCATCAATCGTTGCATCCGAGGATATCCATGCCCATCCGTCCCAAGGAGCGTTTTCTGGTCTTTGGCTCACCCCTCATCGAGGAGGCCGAAATCGCGGAAGTGGTCGACTCCCTGAAAAGCGGCTGGCTGGGGACCGGACCCAAGGTGGCCCGGTTCGAAAAGGCCTTTGCCGAGTACAAGAAGACCTGCTGCGCCCTGGCGCTCAATTCCTGCACGGCAGCCCTGCACCTCTGCCTGGTGGCCCTGGACCTTCAGCCTGAGGACGAGGTCATCACCACCCCGCTGACCTTCTGCGCCACGGCCAACGCCATCATCCACGCAGGTGGCACGCCCGTGCTGGCCGACGTGGACTCGGCCACCATGAACATCGACCCGGACAAGGTCCGCGCGGCCATCACTCCGCGCACCCGGGCCATCCTGCCCGTGCATTTCGCCGGGCGGCCCTGCGACATGGACGCCCTGTGCGGCCTGACCGAGGAATTCGGCCTGACCTTGATCGAGGACTGCGCCCACGCCATCGAGACCGAATACCACGGCCGCCCGACCGGGACCTTCGGGCAGTTCGGGTGCTTCAGCTTCTACGTGACCAAGAACGTGGTCACGGGCGAGGGGGGCATGGTCCTGGCCCAGGACGAGGCCGCAGCCGCGCGCATCAAGACCCTGGGCCTGCACGGCATGTCTGCCGACGCCTGGAAGCGGTTCAGCGACGAAGGGTACAAGCACTATCTGGTCACCGAGGCCGGGTTCAAATACAATATGATGGACATCCAGGCCGCCATCGGGCTGCACCAGCTGGCCCGGGTGGAGGAGAACTGGGCGCGCCGGGGGGCCATCTGGAAGGCCTACGACGCCGGGCTGGCCGACCTGCCCCTGACCCTCCCGGCCCCGGCCGAGGCCGACAGTCGGCACGGGCACCACCTCTACACCGTGCTGGTGGACCCCGAGCGCACCGGGGGCTTGACCCGGGACGCCTTTCTCTCGGCCATGACCAAGCACAACATCGGCGTGGGCGTGCACTACTTGAGCCTGCCCGAGCATCCTTATTACCAGAAGCGCTACGGCTGGAAGGCCGAGGACTGGCCCCAGGCCATGCGCATCGGACGCCAGACCGTGAGCCTGCCCATTTCGCCCAAGCTCACGAACGCAGACGTCACGGATGTGCTGGACGCGGTGCGGGACGTGCTCGGCCGGTGACAGCCCTGGGGCAGGCGGATTTCACGAGTCGCAGGCCAGAACGGCCTTGGTGAAATCGCTGGCCGATCCGCCGCACAGTGCGGGGACATGGCGGAGAATGCGTGAAACTGGCCAGTTCCACCAGGCGATTTTCAGCAGCTTGGCTACGGTCTCCTCGTCAAACCGGGAGCGCAGCACCCGGGCCGGGTTGCCCGCAACAATGGCGTAGGGTGGCACGTCCCTGGTGACCACGGCCCTGGCCCCGATGACCGCCCCGTCCCCTATGCTCACGCCGGAAAGAATGGTGGCCCCATAGGCGATCCAGACGTCGTTGCCGATCAAGGTCCGGCCCTTGGAGTTCGGGTGGCCGTCTTTTCCGGCCATGGGCAGGCCGAAGACGATGCTCAAGGGGTAGGTGGTGACCCAATGCACATTGTGCTCGCCGCCGCCGAAAATAACCACCTCAGGGGCAATGGAGCAGAACGCGCCGATGTCGATGCGCTCCTCTTCGGCCCAGAGCAGCAGTTGCGGGTCGCCGTAGGTGAATCTTCCCACTGTGATACGCGGATCAGCGGATTTCAGAAGCGGGATGGTGCTGAGGTCTTGTTCGTCAATCATCTGTCCTGCCCCCGGAAGTGTCCCATGTTTCTTTTCGGGCCACGCACGTCTGTTTCTGTCAGTTAAAGGCGGGAAATTCCGCTCAAGGGATCACAGGTCCGGATGGGCTAGCTTGACCGGGTCCACCAGGCGGTCGAACTCCTCGGCGCTGACATACCCGAGCGCCAGGGCCGCCTCCTTGAGAGTCAGATCCTCCTCGCTGGCCTTGTGCGCGATCTCGGCGGCCTTGTCGTACCCGAGGGACGGGGACAGGGCCGTGACCAGCATGAGGGAGCGGCTCAAGTGCGCGCTGATCTGGGGCCGGTTGGGCTCCAGGCCCAGGACCAGGAACTCGGTGAAACTCACGCATACGTCCGAGAGCAGGCGGATGGAGGTCAGGACATTGGCGATCATCACCGGCTTGTAAACGTTCAGTTCCAGCATGCCCCCGGCCCCGGCCATGACCACGGCCGTGTCCAGGCCCATGACCTGTACGGCCACCATGGTCATGACCTCGCACTGGGTGGGGTTGACCTTGCCGGGCATGATGGAGGACCCGGGTTCGTTGGCCGGCAGGATGAGCTCCTGGAGGCCGCAGCGCGGGCCGGAGCCGAGCAGCCGGATGTCGTTGGCCATCTTGTACAGGGACACGGCCAGGGTTTTCAAAACCCCGCTGGCCATGACCAGGGCGTCGTGGGCGGCCAGGGCTGCGAACTTGTTGGGGGCTTCCACAAAGGGCAGGCCGGTCAGGGCGCGCACCTGGGACATGGCCCGGGCGGCAAAGCCCTTGATGGTGTTCAATCCGGTGCCCACGGCCGTGCCACCCAGGGCCAGGCGATACAGCCCGGGCAGGGCCGAGTCGATGCGCTCCAGATTCTCGTCCAGCATGGCCACATACCCGGAAAACTCCTGACCCAGGGTCATGGGCACGGCGTCCATCATGTGCGTGCGTCCGATCTTGGGCAGATCCGCCCACTCCTTGGCCTTGCGGTCCAGGGCCTCGCGCAGCCGGGTCAGCGTGGGGACCAGACGGGCGGTCAGGGCCTGGACGGCCGCGAGGTACATGGCCGAGGGAAAGATGTCGTTGGAGGACTGGGACATGTTCACATGGTCGTTGGGGTGGATGGGCTTCTTGCTGCCCATGGCCCCGCCCGCCAGTTCGATGGCCCGGTTGGAGATGACCTCGTTGACGTTCATGTTGGACTGGGTCCCGCTCCCGGTCATCCACACCCGCAAGGGGAAATTCCCCTCCAGTTGGCCGTCCAGGATTTCCTCGGCAGCCTGGACAATGAGCCGGGCCAGGTCCGGCTCCAGAGCGCCCAACTCCTGGTTGGCCAGGGCTGAGGCTTTTTTCAGCAAGGCCAGGGCCTGGATCACCTCGTGGGGCATGAGCTCCTCACCGATGGCGAAATGGACGAGGGAGCGCTGGGTCTGGGCCCCCCAGTAGCGGTTGGACGGAACTTCTATCTGCCCCATGCTGTCGCTTTCCAGACGCATGGCGCGGTCCTGCTCGGACATATTTGGCCTCCAAGGGCAATTTTGCTGTTTTTCTCCTACTCCAGTCTCGCTCTGGAACACAAGAGCCGCCAGTTCCGGCCGTTTGTGCGGAGCCTCCCCTTTCTGTTCATGACAGGTATGATTTTAATGGAACACGCTGAATTTATTTGCAAGTTGCATGTAGCCTCTTCTTCTTTGGCGAAGTTTTCCCGAAGATTTTGGGTCGAATTGCCGGACACAAGTCGAAATGGCCCAGGTTGTTGACAAGGTTTCGCATTTGTGAAATTTGGAAAAAGTCTAAATTTACATGGAGGGGAAAATGGGGAATATGGGGAAAACAGCCATCATCACCATTGGCAACAACAAGGGTGGAGTGGGAAAGAGCACCACGGCCGTGAACCTCTCGGCCGGGCTGGCCCGGGAAGGCGCGCGGGTGCTGGTCATTGACGGCGACCCCCAGGCCAACACCACCTCGACGCTCCTGCCGGACCTGGGCCTTCGGGAAAATTTCAGTCTGGTCAAGGCCCTGGACGATCCCCAGGGCAGCTTCACCCCCAATGTCTGCGCCACGCGCACCGAGCACATGGAGATCGTGCCCAATTCCATCCGGTGCATGGAGTGGGAGGTGAAGTCCTATTCCAGCATGGACAGCGTGCTGGGCTTCTCCCGCCTGCTCCAGAATGACAAGGAGCTGGAAAAGTACGATTTCGTGGTCATCGACACCCCGCCCAACATCGGCCCCATGCTGCGCAACGCCCTGCTCATCTCGGACTTCACCATCGTGCCGGTGCCCGTGGGCGACCAGTACGCCCTGGACGGGTTCTCCACTTTCATCAATGTGCTCTCCCAGGCCAAGCAGCAGAACAAGAAGCTCCTGCTCCTGGGCGTGGTCCTGACCAAGCTGGACGGCCGGGCCACCACGCACAAGAAGAACCGGGACAAGATCCGGGCCTTTTTCGATTCCAAGGGGGTGCCGGTCTTTGACGCCGAGATCAAGGTGAACATCGACCTGGACCGGGCCCACTCCCACCGCAAGACGATTTTCGAGTTCGATTCGACCAAAACCGGAGCCCTGGACTACCAGGCCCTGGCCCAAGAGGTGATCAGCCGTGTCAGCCAAATCCAGAAAGCCAAGTAAGCCTGAGGAGCCGGACGATCTGTTCGGGGCCATCCCGGCCACTCCCCGCTTCGACGCCTTCCCCAAGGATTTGATCGCCCAACTGACCGGCGAGGCCTCCCGGGAGACGGATCGTCAGGATCGGGCAGAAGCCTCACAGGCCCCGGTCGGCGCGGCAAAACGGGATGAACTGTCGACGACGTCTGTCGAAAAAGACCGTGGTGAAAAGGCTTCTGTTTCGCCTGTCGACTCCAACAGACAAAATAAACAGTCTAGGGTGGTAGGCATCCCAGACAGCATGGGCCAACAGGCGGGCTCAACGGTCGAGGCCGACAAACGGCCTCAGGGCACCGACAGTCCGGTGCCCCTGTTGGGTTCAGCCCCTGGTCAGTCGAAGGTGACGGGCTTGCCCGGCGGACCTGTTCGACGTACGAAAGCGACACTCGCGGCCGACATAGGACCGGCCATTGAACCGGCCTACCGCAACAAACTGCAACCCCGGTCCGCCCATCGCACCAAGAACCAGCGCCAGCTTTTGACCTACCTGGGCGCCAACGGCAATCACATCACCACCTACACGCTCATATCCGATGAAACGGGAATTCCTGTGGGGACCATACGGGACATTTTGCGCAAATTTGAGCAGGCCGGACTTATCCGCAAGAGCAAACATGTCCAGGGCGGTTTGCAGGGACTGCGCATAACTTTGACCGAGGCCTTTTCAGGCCAACCCTCTGGCCCGGCGCACATTTCCAGCAGACCGCAGCCCCTGTTGAATTCATCAGTCGAGACTTTCTCTTTGAAAGAAAGATATATTTCAAATCCTTCTATCAAAATTCAGGAGTCGACGCTGGGCCAGGGCCGGGCCTTGGTTTCGCCCGAGGCCGAGGACATCCGGATGCGCCTGTTGGCTTTGACGGAAGAGGAGCTTGCGTTCTATTACCCGCAAGTGGCCAGGGCCGGATTCGGCCGGGAGCAGTTGGGCCAGGTCCTGGAGCACCTGGCTCGGCTGGGCAAGAGCCCCGAGCGGCTGTTCACCGCCCTGGAGCATGCGGATTTCGAATTGGGGCAGGGGCCTTTGCTGGACAAGGGCGGCCAGGTCGTGGCCAATCCTTGCGGGTATCTGTTCAATTCCCTGGCCCGCACCGGCTATTACCGCCGCCCGGCGGGCTTTGTCTCGGCCGATGAGCAGGCCTGCCTGGACGCCGAGGCCGAGGCCGAGGCCGTGAAGGACATCCAGGCCCGGGCCAGCCGCGCCGAGTTCGAGGCCTGGCTGGCCGGTCTCGGCGAGGGCGGCCTGGCCCTGGCCCTGGAAGGCTGCAAGGGGCCTCGCGAACAATGGCTGCGGCACTATTACGAGACGCGGGTGAGGCAACCCATCTGAGCCAGGCATGAAGCGCACCCTGCTTTTTCTTTTTCTCCTCTGCCTGATGGCCGCGCCGGTCGCGGGCCAGGACCGGAGCGTCCGCATCGGGGTCCTGGCCAACCGGGGGGTCGCGCAGTGCCTCCAGGAATGGAACGCCACGGCCCAGTACTTGAACGCCATGGTGCGCGGGCACTCCTTTGTCATCGTCCCCCTGGCCTTTGACCAGGTGGACCCGGCCGTGGCCGATCAGGCCGTGGAGTTCATCGTGGTCAACTCCTCCATCTACGTGGAGTTGGAGTTCCGCCACCGGATCAACCGCATCGCCACCATGCGCGTCCTGCGCCTGGGCCAGGGGTACACCCAGTTCGGCGGGGTCATCTTCCACCGAAAGGATCGCACGGACATCCGTTCCCTGGAGGATCTGCGGGGCAAGCGCTTCATGGCCGTGGACGACACCTCCCTGGGTGGCTGGCGGGCGACCTGGGGTCGGCTGAAGACCGTGGGCATCGATCCGTTCAAGGATTTTCGGCTCATGACCTTCGGGGGAACCCACGACGCCGTGGTCTATTCCGTGCGCGACGGGGCCGTGGACGCAGGCACGGTGCGCACGGACACCATGGAACGCATGCAGGCCGAGCACAAGATCAACAGCGCTGATTTCGCGGTCCTTCCCTATCATGGGGATGGCCCGGATTACGCGGCCTTTCCCTTTGCCTTGAGCACGCCGCTCTATCCTGAATGGCCCTTCGCCAAGGTGAGCCACACCCCGGACGATCTGGCCCGCAAGGTGGCCAGCGCCCTTTTGGCCATGCCCGAAGACAGCCCGGCCGCATTGCGGGCGCATATCTCCGGCTGGACCGTGCCGCTCAATTATCAGCCCGTGGAGGACCTGCTCAAATTCTTGAAGATCGGCCCCTACCAGGGTCTGGGGGAGGTCACCCTGGCCGATTTCTGGGACCAGTACAGGGGGTTGGTCCTTGGCCTGGCCGGTGTTTTGGCGGTCATGGGCCTGGCCCTTGGCGTGGTGAGCAGGCTGAACCGCAGCCTGGGGCGCGCCCGGGCCGCGCTGGAGCAGGAGCTGACGGCCAAGGGGGAGCTTGTGGGCCAACTGTCCCTGGCCCATGCCGAGATGGCCCTGATATTCAACACCTCGGCCGGAGGCATGCGGGTCCTGGGTCTGGACGGGACCATCCTGCGGGTCAACAACGCCTTTACCCGCATCTCGGGCTGGACCCGGGAAGAGGCCGTGGGCAGGCATTGTTGCGAGGTCTTTGCCGGGGCCGCCTGCCATGGCCTGGACTGCACCCTGGAGCAGGTGCGGGGCAGGCGGGACACCCTGGAGATCGAGACCATCAAGGTGCGCAAAGACGGCGTGGCCATCTCCTGCGCCATGACCGCCTCCCCCCTATTGGACGCCGAAGGGCAACTGACCGCAGTGATTCAGGAATTCCGGGACGTGACCGAAAGGCGGAAGTTTCAGGCCGCGCTGGAAGGGCAAAACCTGTTTTTGACCACCATCATTGAGGCCCTGCCCGAACCCTTTTTCTACATGGACACCCAGGGACGCTACCAGATGGTCAACAAGGCCTTCACCGCCCTGGTGGGGCAGGAGCCAAAAGACATTCTGGGCAAGACCGCCTTTGACCTGGAGTCCCCCCAGAGAGCCCAGGTGCACGCCTTCCTGGATCGGCTGATCATGGACCAGGCCGATACCGGGGTACGGGTTTTCGAATCCACCTTTCAGGACGCCTCCGGCCGCCAGCGCACGGTGCTTCTGCACAAGGCCAGGGTGACGGACGCCAAGGGGCGTCTGGCCGGGGTGCTCGGCCTGATCGTGGACATCACCGAACGCAAGCGCATGGAGGCCTTGCGCGAGGATGTGGAGCGCCTGACCCGCCACGACTTGAAGACCCCGCTGGGGGCGGTGATCACCCTCCCGGAACTCCTTTTGGCCGAAGCCGGTTTCACCCCGGAGCAGCGTGAATACCTGACCCTGATCCGCGAATCCGGCCTGCGCATGCTCAACCTCATCAATATTTCCCTGGACCTGTTCAAGATGGAGCAGGGAATGTATCGGCTCATTCCCACGGAAGTGGAGCTGGTGAAATTGATCCGGGGCATCTTGGGCGAACTGCGGCCCCACAGCCAGGGGAAGATGCTGGCCATGGACATTCTGGTCCAGGGGCGTCCGGTCACGGACGATCAGGCCTTCCTGGCCCAGGGAGAGGAGCTGCTCCTGTATTGCCTCCTGGCCAATCTGCTCAAAAACGCCATGGAGGCCGCCCCACACCGCAGCACCGTGACCATCTCCCTGGTCCAGGGCCAAGGGGTGACCATCGAGGTACACAACCTGGGCGTGGTGTCCGAGCGTATCCGGGACACGTTCTTCGACAAATACACCACCGAGGGCAAGATCGGGGGCACGGGTCTGGGCACTTATTCGGTTCGGCTCATCGCCGAGGTGCATGGAGGCTCGGTGGCCATGCGTACCTTGGAACTGGAGGGGACCACGGTCTCCGTGCATCTGCCGGACCTTCGCCCGGGACAGGGTCGCCTGGAACAGGGCAAGGCCTAGCGTCGCGTCCAGGCACGACGCCACGCCCAAAGATAAGAAAAAGATTCATCTTTTTTTTGTGTTGCGCAACGGCGCCGTATCGATGGAATTCGAGGACGCAATACCAGGGTCTGGTCAGGCTGGTCACTTTCACGGACCGAAACACGCAACAAGGAACGCGCCAGCATGTGCGGCATCACCGGATTTCTGCAATACGGGACAGGCCCCGGCCCGGATGAGGCCGACCGCCTTCTCCGGCGCATGACCGACTGCCTGACACACCGGGGGCCGGACGCCGACGGGTATTTCCAGGACCGCGAGGCCGGGCTGGCCCTGGGGCATCGCCGCCTGTCCATCGTGGACCTCTCTCCCCAGGGCGCACAGCCCATGCACGGGGCCGACGGCCGTTTTGTCCTGGTCTTCAACGGCGAGATCTACAATTTCCTGGAACTGCGGGCCGAACTGGACCAGGCCGGGCTGGCCCCTTCCTGGCGGGGCGGGTCGGACACCGAGGTCATCCTGGCGGCCTTTGCCGCTTACGGGGTGGAGGCCGCCCTGGGCCGGTTCGTGGGCATGTTCGCCCTGGCCCTGTGGGACCGGCGCGAGCAGGTCCTGATCCTGGCCCGGGACCGCATGGGCGAAAAGCCGCTCTACTACGGCTGGGGCCACGGCCCGGACGGCCCGGCCCTGTTCTTCGGGTCCGAGCTCAAGGCCCTGCGCGCCCATCCGGCCTTTGATCCGGCCATCAACCGGGCGGCCCTGGCCCAGTACCTGCGCTTCCATTATGTGCCCGCGCCCCGCAGCATCTACAGCGCCGCGCGCAAGCTCCCGCCCGGGACTTGGCTGCGCCTGTCGGCCGGGGACCCCTCGGTCCGGCCCGAACCCAGGGCCTACTGGACCCTGTCCGGGGCCGTGGCCGCTGGTTTGAACGACCCATTCGTGGGCAGCGAGGAGGAGGCCTCTCGGGACCTCGAGACCCTCCTGCTTCGGGCCGTGCGCAACCAGATGATCGCGGACGTGCCCCTGGGCGCATTCCTGTCCGGGGGCGTGGATTCCTCCCTGGTGGTGGCCCTCATGCAGGCCCAGAGCAGCCGACCTGTGCGCACCTTCACCATCGGTTTTGACGACGCCACCTACAACGAGGCCAAGGAGGCGGCCCGGGTGGCCGCGCACCTGGGCACGGACCACACCGAGCTGTACGCCACCCCCGAGGACGGTCTGGCCGTGGTCTCCCGGCTTCCGGAACTCTACGACGAGCCCTTTTCCGACGCCTCTCAGATCCCCACCTTCCTGGTCTCCAGGCTGACCCGGCAGCACGTCACTGTGGCCTTGTCCGGGGACGGGGGGGACGAAATTTTCGCCGGGTACAACCGGCATTTCTGGGGCGCGGCCCTGTGGAGCCGCCTGGACGGCCTGCCCCAGCCCCTGCGCGCCCTGGGAGCGGCGACTTTGCGCAGCCTGTCACCTGCGGCCTGGAACCGGGTGTTCGCCGCCTGCGACCCCCTGCTTCCGGCCAGTCTCCGGCAACGCCTGCCTGGGTACAAGTTGCACAAGCTGGCCGAACTCCTGCCTGCCCGGGACCGCGCGGACTTCTATCTGCGCATGGTCTCCAACTGGCCGGACCCGGGCCTGGTGGTCCAGGACAACGACCCAGGTCGTCCGGCCTGGCCCGAGATCCCGCCGGGCCTCACCGGGTTCACCCCCTGGATGCAGTTCATGGACATGGCCACCTATCTGCCCGACGACATCATGGCCAAGGTGGACCGGGCCTCCATGGGCGTGAGCCTGGAGACCCGCGCGCCCTTCCTGGACCACCGGGTGGTGGAGGCGGCCTGGAGGCTGCCCCTGTCCATGAAGGTGGCAGGCGGCCAGGGCAAGCGCATCCTGCGCCGCATCCTGTACCGCTACGTGCCCCAGGCCCTGATCGAGCGACCCAAGATGGGCTTTGGCGCACCCATCGACGCCTGGCTGCGGGGTCCGCTCAAGTCCTGGGCCGAGGGGCTCCTCGACCCCGGGCTCTTGCGCCGACAGGGCTATTTGCGGCCCGAGCCCGTGCGCGTGGCCTGGGACGAGCATGTGAGCGGCCGCCGGGACAACCACTACCGACTGTGGAACATCCTCATGTTCCAGGCTTGGTTGGCGCGTTGGGGTTGAGTTTGGCCCAGGAGAAGGGAGGCGTCATGGGCGCGAATTTTGACTTCCTCCCCGGCCTGAAGGCCGAGGATTCCCACTTGAGGCAGCAAGAGATGAGCTCATGCTGCCCCTCGGGTCTCTTCCTGCTTTGACTGGTCCGCCGAAGCGGGGCCTCCACAGACAGTTGCGACGAGTCCCGCCGCCAAGATATTGCGTGCGGCACATGGTTCGCGTGGCCTTCATGGCCGCAATCCAGGCATTTGAAGTTTTTCTGTTACCCGTGTCGATGAGGCCGCATTCCGGGCAGGTAAGGGAAGTGTAACTGGGGTCAACCAGGACCAGGGTCCCCCCCGAAATTGTGAGTTACCGGGGTCAGGTGCATACCCCTGTAAAAATATTCACGGTAGGGAATTTTTTGGATCAAAATGAAAGCAACGCATAAAAACATCCTGAACGGGAATATTTGTTGACTTCGCGTGGGGTTTGCTGTAGTTTCTTACCGGTCGGGAATATTGCCAAGGACAAAAGATTTTTTCAACTCTTCTGTGTCCGGCTTTGTCCCAAGCGCATAGGGGGGCCAAATGCGAATCAAAATAAATTCATGCGAAGAACTTGGCGAATTTATAAGACAAAGACGTAAAAAAGGAACCCATCCCGTAACACAAAAAAAATTGGCCGGGCTTACAGGCGTCGGCCCCAGATTTTTGGGTGAACTTGAGAACGGAAAGCCCACCGCCCAGGTCGGGCATGTATTTCGTGTCTTGCAGAATCTTGGCATAGACATAATCTTTGAGGTGTCGGAATGAACATCTTGGACGTTTATTGGGGCGAAAATTTGGTCGGTGCCTTTAGCAGGGCTGGCCGGAATGAATATGCATTCAAGTATTCGGACCAATGGATTGAAAAGGAAGATGCAAAGCCGATTTCTCTTTCATTACCAAAAACATCCGAAACATATGATGAAGTGGCAGAATATTTCTTCTTCAATTTTTTGCCAGAAGGATTTTACAGAGAAAGAATCTGTACTGCACTTGGACTTGGAAGCATCGATGATTTTGGACTTTTGTCGAAAATAGGTGCGGAATGCGCCGGGGCCATATCACTAATACAACACGGACAAAAGGTGGAAGAATCTGGATATTATTCTTTGATCAATATTAATAATATAGTCGAAACAAATGTGGACATATCAAATATTATTCTTTTTGAAGGAGACGATCTTCATTTTTCACTCGCCGGAGCACAAGATAAGGTCGCCGTAAAATATGACGGCGTCAATCTATATCGGCCAATTGGAACCGCGCCGTCCACGCACATTGTAAAACCGCAAAACAAAATTTTTAACAATACTGTTGAACTGGAATTCTTTGCGATGAAGCTTGGAGATATGTGCGGACTGAACGTGCCCCAGGTGGAAATCAAATATATAAAAGATCAGCCCCTATATATTGTGTCAAGATATGATAGGGTTATTCTCCAAGACGGGACTGTCGCCAAAATTCACCAGGAAGACTTTTGTCAAGCCCTTGGGGTAGACAAACTAAACAAATATCAAAAAGACGGCGGACCTTCTTTGTCAACCTGTTTTTCTGTTTTGAATCGTTGCGCCGTCCCACATGCCGCAAAATCAGAATTTTTAAAAATGGTCGCGTTCAATGTTTGCACTGGGAATGTCGATTTTCACGGGAAGAATTTTTCAATTTTATATTCTGGAGAAAAACCATCTTTATCGCCATGCTATGACTTGGTGCCTGTGACCATTTATCCAAAATGTAAAAATACAAAAATGTCCATGGATATAGGTGGTGCATTTGATATAAACAGTATCACAGTAAAAAATATCAAAGCCCTCGCTGACACGGTAAATATAAACCGTAGGACGGTCTCTGATATTTTTGAAGATGTTTGCAGTAATATAATAGACAAAGCCCCTCAATGCCTAAAAATATGCAAATCAATAATCAAAAGCAAGTCTGCCTTGAAAGACACAGGACGGGCCACGTTTGAATCAACGAAGAGGGCAACACAAATCGCCCATTGTCTCGGCAAGGGTGGAGCGTGAGGCCCCTGTTGGACATCCTGGTCCTGGACGCCCTGAACGCGTTAGGTTTGTCCGGGCCGGGCCAGCCATGAAGGTCGCGGTCATCGCCAGCTACGCGCCCTCCCTTCTCAATTTCCGGGGTCCCATGATCCGGGACATGATCCGGGCCGGGCACGAGGTCTTCTGCCTGGCCCCGGACATCGATGCCGACGTGGACCAGGGCCTGCGCGACCTGGGGGTCACGCCCGTGACCATCCCCCTGGCCCGCACCGGGCTGAATCCCTTTCGTGATTTTGGCTCCATCCTGGCCATGTACCGGGCGCTTCGCAACGTCAGGCCCGGGGCCACCTTCGCCTATACCATCAAGCCCGTGATCTACGGCTCCCTGGCCGCATGGCTGGCCCGGATCCCGGCCCGGTTCTCCATGATCACCGGCCTGGGCTATGCCTTTGGCCAGGGCCAGGGCGTTCGACTGTTGGTTTCCGCGCTGGCACGGTTTCTGTATCGCCTGGCCTTGTCCCACAATACTGCGATTTTCTTCCAGAATCCTGACGATCAAGCGTTGTTTTCGTCTGTTGGGATTGTCCGTCAAGGGCAAGCGTTGATAATGACGAACGGTTCCGGTGTTGATCTCGACAGATACGTTCAAGCCACGATCCCGACAGACAGACCCGTGTTTCTGTGCCTTTCCAGGCTGCTCAAGGACAAAGGCGTGCGTGAATTCGTGGAGGCCTCGGCCTTGCTCAAGACGAAATATCCCCAGGTGCGTTTCCGGCTGGTGGGCCCCCACGATCCCGGGCCGGACAGCGTTGAGGAGGATGTGGTTGGGGAGTGGAGGCGCCAGGGACAGGTGGAGCTTCCCGGGCCAGTGGCTGACGTGCGGCCCGAGCTGACCGCCTGTTCGGTCTACGTTTTGCCCTCGTACCGGGAGGGCACCCCGCGTTCGGTGCTGGAGGCCATGAGCACGGGCCGGGCCGTGGTGACCACGGACGCGCCAGGCTGCCGGGAGACCGTGCAACCCGGGCGCAACGGATTCCTGGTCCCGGCGCGCAACACCCAGGCCCTGGCCGAGGCCATGGAGCGCTTCATCCTGGAGCCGGGCCTCATCGTCAGCATGGGCCGGGAGGGCCGTGCCCTGGCCGAAGAGAAATACGACGTGCGCAAGGTCAACGCCCTGATCCTCACCACCATGGGCCTTATCGGGAACCGCCAGTCAACTACCCCGGACTGAAGTCCGAGGCCTGTAGGCAAGATAACCATCACACCTACAAGCCCAAGTTGACCAGGGAGAGTCTTAGAGTTTGGCAAGCGGAGAAAAGACTATGTTGCAACGAGCGCACAAGACCGACGGCACAATTCTTCCTCAGTTGTGCCCTCTCGAAGACAGGGGAGCAGACAAGCCTAGGGTTCCGGCACGAAACGGCTCCTGTCAGACGGCCGCGTTGCAACCTTCCCGAGGGGAGACCGTGGGGCAAGCCAGCCCTGCGGCGTCACCCGCGCAAGCGGAGTCCGGCGTAAGCCGGGTTTTTGTATTGGCAAAGGATGGCCACCCACTCATGCCTTGCGCCCCGGGGCGGGCAAGGGTCCTTCTCAAAAAGCTTCGAGCCCGGGTGGTCAAGGTTTACCCCTTCACTATCAGGATCGTGGACCGCATTGAGGGCGAAGCCCAGCCCGTCCGGCTCAAGCTCGACCCGGGGAGCAAAACCACGGGCCTAGCCCTGGTCCGGGAAATCCCGGGCGGCCAGGACCAGGCCGTCCTCCACCTCTCGGAGGTCGCCCATCGCGGGGCCACGGTGAAGAAGCACATGGCCCAGCGTTCCGCGTATCGCCGGGGCCGCAGGACTCGGAATCTCCGCTACCGGGAGCCGAGATTCAACAACCGGACCCGGCCTAAGGGCTGGCTGTCTCCTTCCCTGGTCTCGCGGCTCGACAATTGTCTTTCTTGGACCAGGAAGTACATGCGGCTCTGCCCAGTCCAGGCCATCTCGGTCGAGCGGGTTAGGTTTGACATGCAGCTCATGGAGAACCCCGAGATCAGCGGCGTGGAGTATCAGCAGGGAACCTTGGCAGGGTACGAAGTACGCGAATACCTCCTGGAGAAGTGGGGCCGCAGGTGCTCATACTGCGACACCCCGAACGTCCCCCTGGAGGTAGAGCACATCCACCCCAAGGGCCGGGGTGGCTCGAACCGAGTAAGCAACCTGACCCTGGCCTGCCGGGAGTGCAACGAGAAGAAGGAC
>CAILNX010000002.1 GCA_903835685.1 uncultured delta proteobacterium | reverse complement strand
GAAGAACAGGACCTCCACCTGATCGCCGGGTTTTTTATTCCTGAGTGCACCCCCCGCAAGGTGACTCCAATAGTCCTCGGGGTCCCTGGCCTTGTCCGGCCTGTACTGGGTGAAAGAGGAGAAATCCTGGCCGCAGGTCAGAAACCGCAGGGCGCGGATGCGCCAGACCTGACTGCTGGCGTCCATTTTGCTTTCCCCCTCCCAGGTGTGTATTTCCTTTGCGCTCGTGGTGTTCAGTTGTTTGACCAAAGAACACAGGGCTTTTTCCGGTTTCTTCGTCAGTTTGGTGAAAAGCCATTCAGACCCACCTACTTCGCATACCTGTCCGATGTATTTCACTTTCAGGCGTATCTCTGGGTCTTCCTCACAAGCCACGCTTTTGTTGGGCAGGCTGTAAGCCAAAAATACAATCAACATGGTCAAGCACAAACTTTTCATTCCTTTGCCCCTTCACCATACTTTTTCTCATGGATGCGGATGATCGCGTTTTCGCCGTTCTTTATGTCCCCGCCCCAACTCTTGAAGGGGCCAAACGTGTCGTAGATCGAATCATCCTGTGCCCAATCAACCGTTTCTTTGACCGGAACACCTTCCTTGGCCATATAAAAATGCTGCACCTCTTCCGGCATATATTCCTCCAAGCCCATGCCTTCCTTGGCCGCCGCCTGGCAATCGTTCCATACTTTTGGATCGAAATCATTGCCCTCAAAATAACCCACGCCCGGATTGCGCATGGCCACCACGGCCATATGCTTCCTGCCGTTCTGCAAGTCCTCGAAGGACGCGGGGTCCCATTTGTCCCGATTGTCGGGTCCAGCCGTGGGGTCCACGGGCTGGGGCCGCATCCCTGCTGTTTCTTTATAAAGCACCCGGGTCAGATGATCCAACCTCTCCGCCTCCGAGCCGTCGGCAGGGTACGGATTATAGTTGGCGGACTTGTTCCCTTTGGCCTCGGCCTCGCCCGGGCCGAAGAAATCGCCGAGGCCTTTCCAGTAGTCGCCCCCGCCGTCCCCGGTCCCGGGGACCGAACCGTCTGCGCCGCCCTCGTCGTTCGTCGAAGCGCGCTCGGCCAGGCGCTCGTCGGGCTGGTCCCGCATGAAGCTCTGCTTCATATTCGGATACAGCCACTCGCCTAGGGTCTTTTCTCGGGGGGCCTTGATGGGCTGGGTCTGGTCGGGCCAGCCCCAGTCGATGAGGCCGCCGTCATCCTGGCCAAGGGTCCTGCCGCTGTCCTGGGCCTTGTCCTGGCCCATGTCCTGGGTTGTGTCCTCGTCGCTTCCGCTGTTCGATCCTTCCATCCAGTAGTCCATGGCTTTCTCCTTAAAACTCTTTCGCGTTTTTGACAATAAAAATACCGTGCCACATACCGCATGTCGAATATTCCAGACCCGCGCCACGCGAGTGCTGTCCGGCCCCTGTTCCAGGAACCTTCGACTTGCGATCAATATTGGAGAGGAAAATTTGACCCTCACGCCAGGGCACCCCTGGGATAGGGTAGAGACAGGGTACAGCCAGGGTACCCACCCCTTGATAGCCGGTAGTTGTGACCATAAAAACGCCGGGTCATCAAAGGCGTTGTCAAGCAGAGATTGGGGGTGGGCGAAAAAAAATGGCCCGGAGGGGCTCATGCGGCCAGGGCGCGAAGCGCGGTGCAGGGGCAGAAGGGCCCGGCCCGGCCCCCCTCCAAAGGGGGCGGGCGGTATGTCCGGGGGCTAGAAGAAGGCGGAGATGGTCTGTTCGGCCTGGGTCTCGTAGTCGGCGAAGACCTTGGCCAGACCGCTGGCGGGCAGGCCCATGAGGGCAAAGGACTCGTCGTCGAAGTCCGGGAGCACGTAGAGGCGGCCCGCGCCGATCTCCACGGCGTTGGACATGGCGTCGGCCGTGTGGATGATCGCGGCCAGACGCGGGTCCGGGGCGGCCTTGGGCGAGTGGTGGTTGTTGATCAGGTCCGCCAGCATGGCCGGAAACTTCCAACTGGCCAAAAGATACTGGCTGACCGCGGTGTGGGTGTACCCGATCAGGGCGGCCTCGGCGGCCACGATGGGCACGAAATTCTCCCGGGCGTAGAGCAGGGCCTCGGTGGAGGCGTAGGGCAGCTTCTTGAACATGATCAGGCGGCCCACGTCGTGGAGGAGCCCGGCGATGAAAAAGCGCTCGGGGTTCATGCCCGAGCCCATGGCCTGGGACAGGATCTTGGCGAAGATCCCGCAGGAGATGGAGTGCCGCCAGAAGGACTTCATGTCCACCAGCTCCGGGGGGATGCCCTGGAAGTAGTTGATGGTGGCCATGCCCAGGGCCAGGGTGGAGACCTCGCGCAGGCCGATCAAGGTCACGGCCCGCTGGATGCTTTCCACGGGCTCGGCGAAATTGTACAGGGGGCTGTTGGCCAGCTTGAGCAGCTTGGCCGAAAGGCCCAGGTCCTGGCCGATGAGCTTGGTCAGGGACCCGATGGAGGCCTTGGGCGACTCCAGCTCGGCCTTCAGGCGCAGGGAGGATTCGGGAAAGCTGGCCAGCTCGGTCTCGTGGCGCACGATCTTTTCCGGGTCGGCCTCGTCGGCCGGGAGCACGTCGGAGAGGTGCTCCACGTTCTGGGCCATGCGTTCGCCCAGGGTGGGCGGGACCCAGCCCGTGGCCAGACGCTGGGCCACCAGGCCCGTGGCGTAGAGGAAGAGTTCGGCCAGGACCGGGCTGTCCGGGTTGGCGTAGGAGAAGAATTCGCGGGTGTAGTCCGCGGCGGCCTGCAGGAGTTTTTCGTCATCGCCGCTGTCCGCCTCGACCTCGGTCACGCCCAGGCCCTTGAGGAGCATGGGGTGGAAGGCCTCAATCCGGCCGCCCTTGGGCAGGATGACCCGGCCGTCAGGGCTTTTCACGTCCTCGCTGACGATGAGTCCGGGCTTCAGGTCTTCAGTGCGCACTTTCGACATGGTTGGCCCCGAGGTTAGATTTTTTCATAGGCCATGGCCCCTGGGAGCATCATGGGCTTGAAGGCCGCGGATATCTTGTGCAGGGTCTCGGAATGGCCGAGGATCAGGACCCCCCCGGGGAGCAGGTTGTCGTAGAAGGAGGAGACCACCTTTTTCTTCATGGCCTCGTCGAAATAGATAATGACGTTGCGGCAGAAGACCAGGTGGGATTTGGGGATGCGTTTGGTGGCCGCGGCGTCGTTTAAGTTCATGCTCTGGAAGCAGGTCAGGGAGGCCACCGAGTCCGTGACTTTCAGTCCCCCGACCACCGGGGTGAAGTACTTCTTCTTGATGTCCTCGGGCGTGGTCTTGAAGGCGTACTCCTGGTAGACCCCGGCCTTGGCCTTGGCCACCATGGCCGGGGAGAGGTCCACGCCGGTGATGGCGATGCGCCATTTGCGCAACTCCGGCCCCAGCTCCTCGTGCAGGAGGATGGACAGGGTATAGGGTTCCTCGCCCGAGGAGCACCCGGCGGACCAGACGGAAAGCTCGAACTTGCCCTTGGCCCGCTGCTCCTTGATGATCTTGGAGAGGATGCTGGCCCGGACCCCGTCGAGCTGCTTGGTGTCCCGGTACAGACTGGTCTCGTTGGTGGTGACCATCTCGAAGAGGCTGGCCAACTCCTTGTCCTTGTCCGGGGACAGGGTCAGGATCTGGAAATATTCGGAAAAGGACTTGGCCCCCAGGGCGTTCAGGCGGGGGCCGAAGCGGGTCTCGAACAGATATTTGCGCTTGTCGTCCACGAAAATGCCGCACTTGGAATAGATGAAGTCCCGCAGCTTGCGGAACTCCTCGTCGGAGATGGACGGGGCCTTGCGCAGGGACAAGGTGGGTGAAAGAGTCAGGGCCATGTTTCCTTCCGGTTGAGGACCGTACTTTCTAGCTCCCTTACGTCTTTTCCGCCCATTTCGTCAAGCCATGTCCCGGCCGCCATTGACAGCCCGTCCTGCTGCGGCTAGTGTTTCCAGCCATGTTCCCCTACCTCGCCCCTCTTACTTGCCCGGCCATGCCCCTTAAGGCCGACCCGAGGAGGGAACCGTGCGCCGGGCTCTAGGCCAGGCCCTGGCCGAGGCCGGGACCCAGTGGTTCTTCCTGGCCCTGGCCCTGGTTTTTTTGTCCTGGCCCCTTCTGAGCCTGTTGGCCGAGGGGGATCTCATTTCCGTGCTGGCCCGCTTCCTCTGGGCCTGGATCGCGGGTCTGGGGCTGCTCGTGGCCCTGTCCCGGGCCATAAACCGTCGGGACACCCCCCGCTGACCGGCCGCCATGTTCTCTCCCGCCGCCCTCCTGGCCATGCTGGTCCTGGCCCTGGCCTCCCTGGTATTGCTGGCCCGTCGGGTGGACGCCCTGGCCGCCGGGGGCCGGGACCCTTCGGATCATCCCCTGGTCTACGCCCTGGGCCTGGGGGTGTACGCCACGGGCTGGACCTTTTTCGGGTCCGTGGGCGACTGCCTGGCCCGGGGGCCGCTGTTCCTGGCCATCTACCTGGGACCCACGGCCGGGGCCTTGGTCTGGTGGCAGGTCCTGCGCCGCCTGGCCAAACTGAAGGACGAGCACCACATCACCTCGGTGGCCGACCTGATCTCGGCCCGCTACGGCAAGTCTCAGGCCGTGGCCTTTCTGGTCTCGGGCCTGGCCCTGGTGGGCACCGTGCCCTACGTGGCCCTGCAGTTCCGCTCCATCCTGTCCACCTTCAACGTGCTGGTCTCTGCCGGGGTCCAGCCCGAGGGGGCTTTCCGGCATGTCCTGGGCCTTTCCACCGCAGGCCTGCTCATCGCCTTCACCATCCTGTTCGGCATCCGGCACGCCGACCCCACCCGGCGGCACCCGGGCATGATGAGCGCCGTGGCGGTCATGTCCCTGTTCAAGCTCGTGGCCGTGCTTGTCCTGGGATTTTTCGCCGCCTCCACCCTGTCCTTTGACCTGGCGGACGCGGCCAGGCGGGCCCAGACCGCCGGGGCCTTTCCCTCCCTGGGCGGGACTGGCGGGGTGCCCTATTCCCTGTGGTCGGCCGTGTTGGTGCTCTCGCTTTCGGCTAGCCTGCTCCTGCCCCATCAGTTCCACGCGGCCGTGGTGGAGAACGCCCGGCCCGCGCATATCGTGACCGCCATGTGGGTCGTTCCGCTCTTTCTCCTGCTCCTGGTGGCCGGTGCGCCCATCCTGGCCCTGGCCGGTTTTTCGGCCGGGCTGCCCGTGTCCCAGGCCAATGTCTATTCCCTGCTCCTGCCCCTGTCGGCCGGGCGGCCCCTGCTGGCCCTCTTGGCCTTTCTGGGTGGGTGCGCGGCCGCGGTGAGCATGGTGTGCATCTCGGCCATGACCATGACCGTGATGATCGCCAACCACTGGGTCCTGCCCCTGGCCCAGGCCGTGCCGGTCCTGGGATTCTTGCGCCGCCGCATCCTGCCCTGCCGCTGGGCCATCGCCGCCTTGTACATCCTGGCCGGGTACGGCTGCCACCTGCTCCTGGACCAGGGCCTCATGCTGGCTGATTTCGGGCTCATCGCCTTTGCGGCCGTGACCCAGTTCGCCCCGGCGGCCCTGGCCGGGCTGTTCTGGATTCGGGCCAACCGAACCGGGGCCTTGTGGGGCATCGGCCTGGGGGCCGTGGTCTGGGCCTACACCCTGATCCTGCCGGCCCTGGCCCGGGCCGAGGTCCTGCCCATGGACCTGCTCCTCTCCGGCCCCTGGGGCCTTTTCTGGCTCAAGCCCGAAGAGCTGTTCGGCTTAAGCGTCCTGCCGCCCCTGGCCCAGTCCCTGCTCTGGTCCCTTCTGGCCAATGCCGGGGCCTTGACCCTCTGCTCCCTGGCCGGGACCCAGGCCGGGCGGGAGCGGGTGGTGGCCCAGGAGTTCGTGGGAGTCCTGTACGGCCGGGAGACCGGGGTGGCCACGGATCAGGCCGTGGCGGACATCCCCCTGCGCCGCAAGGCCCACCGCCTGGCCGGGGTGCTGCGCTGGTATCTGCCCCGGCGCGAGGCCCTGGCCACCGTGGCCCAGTGCGAGGACGAATGCGGGCTGACCGGACGCCAGTACATCAGCGTGCTGGAGCTTTCCGCCCTGCGCGGCCGGGTGGAGAAGCATCTGGCCGGAATCATCGGCGCGGCCTCGGCCGGCCGGGTCCTGGCCGAGGCCCCGGTCTTCAGCATGGAGGAGTCCCGGGCCTTGTCCCAGGCCTACGGCGGGCTTCTGGCCGAACTGCGCATCACCCCGGACGAACTCCGGCAGGGCGTGGACTACTACCGCGAACGGGAGCGGCTCCAGGTCGAGCACTCGGCCAAGCTCCTGGAGGGCATTGCCGAGCGCGAACGGGAGATCATGAAGCGCCGCCGCATCGAGACCGCCCTGCGCCAGGCCCGGCGCAAATACCGCAACATCGTGGACAACGCCCTGGAGGGCTTCTACCAGTGCAGCCAGGACGGGGAGATTAGGGACGCCAACCCGGCCTTCCTGTCCATCCTGGGCTACCCCTACGTGAAGACCTTGAAGGCCACGGCCGGGACCATGCACAATCTTCTGGAGGACCCTGCGGCTTGGAACAGCCTGCTCATGCGCCTGGACGGGAGCGGGGTGGTCAAGGATTTCGAGACGGTCATGCGTCGCCGGGACGGGGATTTGCGCTGGGTGCGCATGAACGCCCGGCTCATCACCCGGCCCGACGGAAGCCACCAGGTGGAGGGCTCGCTCCAGGACGTCACCGACCGCAAGCACTCCCGGGAGGAGATCATCAAGCTGAACGCCGAACTGGAGCAGCGGGTCAGCGCGCGCACGGCCGAACTTCAGGCCGCCAACCGGGAACTGGAGGCCTTCTCCTATTCCGTGTCCCACGACCTGCGCCAGCCCCTGCGCTCCATCGACGGGTTCGGGCAGATTCTGGAAGAGGACTACAAGGCCGTCCTGGGTCCCGAGGGCCGGGACTACCTCTCCCGCATCCGGCGCTCCACCCAGCGCATGGGCGCGCTCATCGACGACATCCTGCGCCTGGGCCAGGTCACCCGCACGGAGATGACCCGGGAGGCCGTGGACCTCTCGACCCTGGCCCGGGAGATCGTGGCCGAGCTGGCCGAACGGGACCCCGGCCGCCAGGTGTCCGTGACCATCCAGGACGACCTCGCGGCCCAGGGCGACCCCCGCCTGGTGCGCGTGCTGCTGGAAAATCTTCTGGGCAACGCCTGGAAGTTCAGCTCCAAGACCGAAGGGGCCGAGGTGGTCTTCGGGGCCGAGCCCGGCCTGCTCGGCGAACCCACGGTGTATTTCGTGCGCGACAACGGGGCCGGTTTCGACATGGCCTACGCCACCAAGCTCTTCGGGGCCTTCAACCGCCTGCACGGCCAGGACGAGTTCGAGGGCACGGGCGTGGGCCTGGCCATTGTCCAACGCGTGGCCCACCGCCATGGCGGCCGGGCCTGGGCCGACGGCGTCCCGGGCCAGGGCGCGACCTTTCGGTTCACGCTGGCCGGGTGAGGGCCATGAAGCGCCACCACCTGCACATGCTCCTGGCCTTTGTGGCCATCCTGGCCGGGGGCACCACGGGGTACCTGGTCATCGAGCAGGGCTGGACCTTTCTGGACGCCCTGTACATGACCTTCATCACCATCACCACTGTGGGCTACGGGGAGGTGCACGCCCTGTCCCCGGCCGGGCGGGTGTTCACCATGTTCCTGGTGGCTGCTGGCCTGGGGGCCGTGGCCGTGTTCTCGGCCCAGGTGGCCAAGCTCATGATCGAGAGCGGGATTTCCAACGTCTTCGGGAGAAAGAGGATGCGCGACCGGCTGCAAAAGCTGAAGAAACACACCATCATCTGCGGATACGGCCGGATCGGCCGGGCCATCGCCCTGTCCCTGCACGCCTCCAGCATCCCCTTTGTCATCGTGGACAACGACGAGGCGGCCCTGGCCGAGGCCGAGCAGATGGGCTTTCTCACGGCCAAGGGCAACGCCGCATCCGACGCCACCCTCCTGGCCGCGGGCATCCGCCGGGCCTTGAGCATTGTTTTGTGCTTCCCGGACGACGCGGTGAACACCTTCATCACCCTGGCCGCCCGGGAGCTGAACATGGACATCCACATCCTGGCCCGGGGCTCGGACCCCCATGTGGAAGAGCGCATGATCCGGGCCGGGGCCGACACCGTGGTCTACCCGTTAAGGCTCGGCGGGGAGCAGATCGCTCGGCTGGTGGCCCGCCAGGCCGGGGTGGCCCCGCCTCCGTCCTCCGAGAGCGGCGAGGCCGGGGTGCTCGGCTACCACCTGAAACTTTTCCGTCACTTCGGCCAGGAGCCCCTGAGCGTGGCCCAGGCCTTGAGCCAGTCCGGGGCCGTGTCCGCCGTGGCCCTGCGCCGGGGCTCGGGCGAGGTCAAGGATGCGCCGGACCCGGAAACCCCGGTGGACGCGGCCGACACCCTGGTCCTTCTGGTGCACGAGTCGACCTTAAGCCGGGAGGCGGCCGAGGACTTCCCGGACTGGCAGGCCAACCTTTTTTTGGGCGTGGCCCTCATGGACGAGGAGCACCGGGAGCTGTTCAAACACATCCGCGCCTTCCGGGAGGCCGTGGCCAAGGGCCGGGGCCGGGAGGCCGCCAGCCGCATCTTCGACACCCTGCTGGACTACACCGGCCGCCATTTCCGCCACGAAGAGGCCCTGCTGGAAAAGAGCGCCTACCCGGACCTCGAAGCCCACAAGGCCCAGCACAAAAAGCTCACGGCCCAGGTCCTGGAACTGTACCGGGACAAGCACGCCCTGTCCTCGGACAGCCTGGGCCTGTTCCTGGACCAGTGGCTGCGCGGGCACATCATGGAGGTGGACCGCCAGGCGGCGGAGTACATGAAGGGGCAGGGGGTGAGGTAGGGGGCAAACGTCGTCAGCGCGGCCCGAACGCGCTGCCGCCCGAGGCCTCGAACTCCGTGCCCTCCGGAACATCCCGGAAGGCTCGGGCCTGCACGGATGGGTCGCGCGGGCAGACCATGTCGTGAATGATGCTCTCAGCGGAATCGATGATCCCCACCTCTTCCAGACGGCGCAGAAAGGCCACGGTGATCATGTGGGCCATGTCGGGCTTGGGAACTTTTTCGAAGTCGCAATCTTCATACAACAAAAGAAACGGGTCGTTGTTCTCCACATAGCGCTTGATCTGGTTGCTCATGAACCCGATGATGGCCTGTTCCCCGATGTCCTCGTTGGTCCTGAATTCCCCGCTCAGCCTCTTTTCCCTGGCCACCTGCCCGATGAAGGTGTTCTCTATGAATATCTTCGTGCCCAGGTGCCGGTCGATGAAGGCCTTGACCTCCCGATCCTTGCCGTAGGCCAGGTCGCTGGTCAGTTCGTCGTACACGGCGTCGATGATGATGACCGGTAGGTTAAGGGCAAGCAGCAGGTCGAGACGGTTCGCCACCCACAGGCTGTTGATCGGCCCGGAATCAGGGAGGATCAATTTACAATGTTTTTTCAAAATCATTCCCCGGCCGCGTTCCGGATCGTTTCCGACATGACCCTCAAGATGTGGTCCGGGGTCTTGGGCAGCGGAAGATTCTTCTCTCCCGGCAAGAGGAGCAGTTGGGCGTAATCGCGCAACCCCAGGGACTCGATGGCCCTCTTCTTGCCGATCCGCCCTTCCGAGAAGGCCTTGAGATAATCCAATTCCTCCTCATCCGCAGGCTTCCACCCGGTGACCGCCTTCAGGAGCTCCCGGATGATGGCGGTCACGGATGTCCCGTGTTCCGAGGCGTAGGCCTTGGCGTGGCGCACCAGGCCGTCAGGAAGATTGAAGGTCGTGTTGCGGAGCTGCATGGGGTCCTCTCTGTTTTACACATATATATGTGACGCGACTAAACCCGTCAAGCCGGGCGGTCGAGTCTCTGTGGTGTTGGCGTCCCGACCGGACCACGCCCCTTTCCGTCCTTGCTCTTCCCCCCGGCCTCGGCTAGACCCCGTCCATGCCCACTTCCTATCAAGCCCTGGCCCTGTTCTCCGGCGGCCTGGACAGCATCCTGGCCGCCAAACTGGTGGCCCGGCAAGGCCTGTCCGTGCTCTGCCTGCACTTCACCACCCCTTTTTACGACAAGTCCCGTATGGTGGACCACTGGCGCGAAATCTACGATCTGGACATCACGGCCGTGGACGTTGGCCGCGACTTCGTGGACATGATGCAGCGCGGGCCGGACAACGGGTTCGGCAAGAACCTGAACCCCTGCGTGGACTGCAAGGTCCTGCTCCTGTCCCGGGCCAAGGCCCTGATGCCCGAGTACGGGGCCTCCTTCCTCATCACCGGCGAGGTGGTGGGGCAACGGCCCATGTCCCAGCGCCGGGACACCCTGGCCCGCATCTCCCGGCTGGCCGACGTGCGCGACATCATCCTGCGCCCCTTGTGCGCCAAAAAGCTCGAACCCACGCCCATGGAACTCTCCGGCCTGGTGGACCGCGAACAGCTCGGGGCCCTCTTTGGCCGGGGACGCCTGGGACAGATGGACCTGGCCCGGGAGTTCGGGATCACCGAAATCCCCACCCCGGGCGGGGGCTGCCGTTTGACCGAGTCCGAGGCGGCCAAGCGCTACCTGCCGCTCATCGCCCAGGGCCTGTCCGTGGACCCGGCCGACTTCGAGCTGACCAATGTGGGCCGCCAGTACTGGTGGGACCACCATTTCTTGGCCGTGGGCCGCACCGAGTCGGACAACCGCCGTTTGGCCGAATCCGCCCGGCCCGGGGACATCCTCTTCCGCTTAAAGGACATGCCCGGACCCACGGCCGTGGGCCGCGTGTTCCCGGGCCGGGCCTGGACCCCCGAAGCCCTGGCCGAGGCCTCGGCCGTCACCGCCTGGCACGCGCCCAAGGCCCGCACCCTGACCGCGCCGGTGAGCGTGAACCTGCGCCAAAACGGTCAGCTCACTACCCTGGTGGTAACCCCGGCCCAAGGCCCGCACTTCGCCCCGCCCTCGTTCGCGGCCGTGACCGAGTGGAAGCAGGAGCGCCAGGAGCGCCTGGACGGCCAGGAGCGGCAGGAGCGACAGGAACGCCAGGAGCGCTTCGAGCGCCGCAGAAGTGAAAATACCCCGGGGTGAGCGCCACACACGGCCCACCTGGGCCTCCTGCCCGTTGACTTCCTCCTTTCTCGTTGGCATGGTATAAAAATCAAGGCCTCTCTGGGCCGCTCATTCGTCAACCCGCGAATCGGAGGATGCGTCATGGCCGAGGAAAAGAAGCAGTGGACCTGCCCCAAGTGCCAGATAGCCAACGACCCTGAATTCACCCGTTGCCGCAAGTGCGGGGACTGGAAGCCCGAGACCCCGGACTCCGACAAGTTCGCCTGCAAGGCCTGCGGCACCCACCACGGCGGAGCCTGCTGCCCCACCTGCGGCAGCAAGGAGTTTTTGCAGCTTTAGGCCGTGCACACCACAAGGCGTCGGGCGCAAAAAAGCCGCCTGCTGACTTAAAAGTCAGCAGGCGGCTTTTATTTGTGTACGGGTCGGGTCTAGTCCAGGAAGGTTTTTACCGCAGTGGCCGAGCGAACCGGGCGGTCGGCGCGGGGGTCCACGCGGATCTCGCCCTGGCGGACCGGACGGCGCTCGCGGGCCGGGGCGGGGCGGGAGTCCTGGGCCGGGCCGGAACGGGCGGGCTGGGCCGAAGGCCTGCGGTCGGCCGAACGGTCATCCGTGCGGGGCTCGGAGCGATAGCCGGAACGGGGCTCGGCGCGATAGCCGGAACCGGGCTCGGTGCGCTGGCCGGTGGCCTCGCGGGATTCGGGCCGGGCGTCCACCCGGTATTCGCCCTGGGCGGGCGAGCGACGCTCGGGGCGGCCGGAGCGGGAGTCGGTGCGGGAGTCGGAGCGGGACTGGAAGGGCCGTCCGCCGCTGCCGCCCGAGGGGCGACGGCCGGTGCGGTCCTGGCGGTACGGGGAGGCCGGGGAAGAGGGCAGGCCCGGGCGATCCAGGTCCGGGGCCGGGAAGCCGGGCAGGCTCTGGCGGTCCAGGCGCTTGCCCAGGCGGCCCTCGATGGCCCGGACCATGGAGCGGTCTTCCATGGTGATGAGCGTGTGGGCCGCGCCCTCGCATTCGGCCCGGCCGGTGCGGCCGATGCGGTGGATGTACGCTTCCGGGGTGTCCGGGATGTCGTAGTTGATGACGTGCCCGACCTTGGACACGTCGATGCCCCGGGCCGCGATGTCCGTGGCCACCAGGACCTGGTAGGTGCCCTTGCGGAACCCGTCCATGGCCTGCTGGCGCTGGCTCTGGGAGAGATTGCCCTGGATGCAGGCGGCCCGGTGTCCGGACTCGCGCAGGGCCACGGCCAGGTTCTTGGCCCGGTGTTTGGTGCGGGTGAACACGATGACCGAGGATTTCCCGGCCTGGCCGAGCAGGGCCAGGAGCATGGGGGTCTTGCGGCTGGACTCCACCGGGTACACGGCGTGGGAGACCATGGCCGGGGGATTTAAGCGGCCGACGTTGACCACTTCGGGGTCACGCAGGATGTCGTTGGCCAGGCCCCGGATGCTGTCGGGCATGGTGGCGGAGAAGAGCAGGGTCTGGCGGCTGGCCGGAACCTGGGAGAGAATTTTGCGGATGTCCGGGAGAAAGCCCATGTCAAACATGTGGTCGGCCTCGTCCAGGACCAGGGTCTCCAGATGGGGGAAGCGCACATTGCCCTGACCCATGTGGTCGAGCAGGCGGCCCGGGCAGGCCACCACGATGTCCACGCCCTGGCGCAGGGCCCGGGTCTGGGGGTACATGCCCACGCCGCCGTAGATCACCACCGAGCGGAAGCGCACGCCCTTGCCCATTTCGCGCACGGCCTGGTGGATCTGTTCGGCCAGCTCCCGGGTGGGGGCCACGATCAGGGCGCGGGGGCCGGGACCCTTGGGCGGGCGGTTCATGATGGCGGTCAGGATGGGCAGCACGAAGGCGGCGGTCTTGCCGGTTCCGGTCTGGGCCAGGCCCATGACGTCGCGGCCTTCCAGGACGGCGGGCATGGCCGCAGCCTGGATGGGGGTCGGCATGGTGTAGCCCATGTCGTTGATGTTGCTCATGATTTTGTCAGGGAAGGCGTAGGATGCAAAGCTCAAAGTAGATCCTTTGGTAAGGGTTCGGGCGCGGCAAAAGCACCGCGTCAAGCGGCGATCCGCGAATCGTGAGACGGAAGCTGCCGGCCGAATCCAATTCGTGAAGATCAGGGCCAAGTGGTTATCGGCGGGGGACAAAACTTTTGTGGGGGGGCGGGGCATGCAGCTTGGGGCCGCGCCCAAAGAAATGTAACCGGAGCCGATGCCGGATTAACTTCGGAACTATATGGGCATGAATGAGAGGGTGTCAAGGAAAATAATGGGGAGGACCGGGCGCGGGACGAATTATTCTCGTATACCGGGGCCGGACCCCGGGGGCAAGGGTTTTGCGGGGCCGGGCGGTCCTTGTCTTTCCGGGCCGGGCCGGGCAAGGTGAGACCTGCGGACATCCGGGCCGCGCCACGCTGAAACCGAAAGGATGGACATGAGCAATCTTGACGATATCCTGCGCCGCATCGAGGCCCTGGAAAAGGAGCTGGCCGAGGAGCTCCGGACCATGGAGCCCAAGTTCCTGTACACCATCCGGGACCGCAAGGTCCGGTTCACCGCCGAGGTCCGGCGGCAGCACAAGGCCCTGGCCCAGAAATGGTCGGCGTACGTCTATGAATCCGGGGTCATGCACATCCTGACCCTGCCCATCATCTGGTCCGCCCTGATTCCGGCCCTGTTCCTGGACCTGCTGGTCATGGCCTATCAGGTGATCTGCTTCCCGGTGTACGGCATCCCCATGGTCAAGCGCCGCGAATACATCGTCCTGGACCGTTTCACCCTGCGCTACCTGAATATTTTCGAGAAGTGCAGTTGCCTGTACTGCGAGTATTTCAACGGGCTCATGGGCTACGTGCGGGAGGTGGCCGCCCGCACCGAGCAGTACTGGTGCCCCATCCGGCACGCCCGTCCGACCAAGGCCGTGCACAGCCGCTACCGGCATTTCTTCGCCTACGGCGACGCCGAGGGCTACCGGGCCGGGCTGCTTGAGGTGCGCAAGAAGTTCGAGGACGTGAAGCCCAAGGAATAGGGCCGGAGACGGCGGGGGACTCTTTACGCCCCGGCCCCCTTGGGCGGCCCCAGTTCGGCGCAGGCGGCCTCGTACTGGTCGGCCAGCTCGCAGATGAGCTCGTGCACGCTCACGACGCCCGTGACCCGAAAGGCGTTGTGCCCGGCGAAAATCAGGCCGTTCACCGTGTTGCCGCGCTTGGCGTTGATCAGGGCCAGGGTGATGCAGTAGGGGCTTTTGTGGAAGTCGCAGCCGCGCAGGCAGTGGAAGGGGCAGGCGAACGGGCTGCGGCGTCCCTCTTCCATGGCCTCGATGAAGCGGTTGCGGATGACCCGGCCGGGCAGGCCCACCGGGCTTTTGATGATGTGCATGTCCTCTTCGCGGGCATTGATGTAGGCCTGCTTGAACTCCAGCGCCGCGTCGCACTCGTGGGTGGCCACGAACCGGGTGCCCATCTGCACCCCGGCCGCGCCCATGTCCAGGTATTTGCGGATGTCCGCGCCGGTGTACACGCCTCCGGCCACGATGACCGGGATGGGCCGTCCGGCGGCCTGGGCAAAGGGGGCCACGGCCTCGATGACCTCAGGGGTCAACTCCTCCAGCTTGAAGGCCGGGTCGGCGATCTGCTCGGGCTTGAACCCCAGATGCCCACCGGCCATGGGGCCTTCCAGGACCACGGCGTCCGGCAGGCGGTCGTAGCGCGAGAGCCATTTCTTGCACACGATGGCCGCAGCCCGGCCAGAGGACACGATGGGCACGATCTTGGGCGAGGTCTTGCCCTTGAGGAATGCGGGCAGGTCCAGGGGCAGGCCCGCGCCGGAAAAGATGAAGTCCACGCCTTCCTCGACGCAGACATTGACCAGGTCGGCGTAGTTGGTCAGGGCCACCATGATGTTCACGCCCAGGAAGCCACGCTTCATCTTGCTGCGGGTCAAGCGGATTTCGTGACGCATGGCCCGGACGTTGGCCTCGACGTAGTTGGACTTGAAGTCCGACTCCTCGGAGCCCACGCCAGCGGCGGACAGGACGCCCACCCCTCCCTCGTTGGCCACGGCCGAGGCCAGGCCGGCCAGGGAGACGCCGATGCCCATGCCCCCCTGGATGATGGGCAGCTCGATCTCAAGGTCCCCAATGGTCAGTTTCGGAAACACCAGATTCTCCTGTGCGCGTGTCGTCAAGGCCGGGGTTGGGCGGCGGCAAAAAAAAGACGGGCTGCCCGCGCCCCGTAACAAGATGCCTTTATGTCACTTGAAGGATTTGGGCAAGTGACCTTTTGGGGCGGATTTCAGGAAGTCCCTATTTTCCACCCAAGGCCTCCTCCAACTGTCCGGTGGTGAACAGGTCGCGGATGACCAGGGGTTCCTTGGCCCGCTCGCCCGGCTCGAAGATGGCCGCCACCGGGATGCTCCGGCTGCCCAGAATCTTGAGCAGGGCCAGGGCGGCCGGGTCGTTCTCGGTCAGGTCCGCGCGCACGAAGGTCAGGTCGTAGCGGGCCTTCCACCGGGCCAGATTGTCCCGGGTGAGCACGGTCTGTTCCAGGAGCTTGCAGGTCGGGCACCATTCGGCCGTGAAATCCACCAGCATGCGTTTTTTCCCCAGCATGGCCTCGAACCGGGCGGGCTCAAAGGCTTCCCAATCGGCCCGGGGCGGGGCCGGAAGCAGGGCCAGGTACAGGCCGAAAGCCAGCACGGCACCGGCTGCGGCCCGGGTGGCCAGCATGTTCAGGCGGCTGCCGAACCCGGCCGAAGTCCCCCAGGCCCAGGCCGTGAGCCCGGTCAGCCAGAGCACGATGAGAGCCGGAACAACCAGGTCCCGGGGCAGGATGTTCAGAAGATAGATGCAGGTGCCCATGAGAAAGAAGGCCACGGCCTTCTCCATGTACAGGGTCCAGGCCCCGGGCTTGGGGAAATAGCGCACCATGCCCGGGACATAGGTCATGAGGATGTAGGGCGAGGCCATGCCCAGGCCGATGCTCATGAACACCGAGCTGATGATGTAGGGCGGCTGGACCAGGGCCCAGGAGAGCACCCCGCCCAGAAACGGCCCGCTGCATGGGGTGGCCAGGAGCGTGGCCAGAAATCCGGTGAAAAAGGCCTGGGAGCGCGGGCTCTGATGGGTGTCCCGGGCGCGCTTTAAGTCCACCATGGGCAGGGTGTACAGGCCAAACAGGCTCAAGCTCAAGGCAAAGACCAGGACCACCAGCCCGAGCACCAGGCCGGGGGTCTGGAACATCTGGCCCCAGGCCAGGCCGGTGTAGCCCAGGACCACGCTTAAGAGCAGGAAATAGACGAGCACGCCCAGGGCGAAAAAAAGGTTGTGCTCCCGGAACAGGACCTCGGTGGGCGGGCAGCCGGGGCAGTCCTCCCGGCTGGGCGCGATCATGATGGCCGAGAGCTTGAGGCAGACCACGGGCAGCACGCAGGGCATGAAATTGAGCAGGAACCCGGCCAAAAGGCCCATGAGCACGGCCGGGATCAGGGCGGACACCTCCAGCCCAGGCCGCAGGACCCGGGGATGGAAGTCCCAGGTGGCCGGGGCCTTGAATTCCTCGGGCGCGGCGGCCTCCTGGTCCAGAATCTCGGCCATGGCCTGGGACAGGGCGCTTGGGGGCTGCGGGGCCTGAGCCTGGGCCGTCCCGCCCCGGGCCAGGGCCAGATAGCCCGGCCACCAGGACTCGCTCCCGGGCGAGGGCAGGCGGTTCACATCCAGGCCCGCGCCCAGGAACATGGAGTCGGAGTCCATGGGCAGGCAGCGGCCTTCCCCGCACAAGAGCATGCGCAGCTTGGAGTTCAAGGTGAACTTCCCGTCCTCGGGCAGGGCCAGGGGAATGAACAGGGAGACCTGGCCCTGGTACACGTTCACGGTCTTGTCCGGCAGGGCCTGGTCCCGGGTCCGCTCCCCCGGGGGGTAGAGGACCGGCAGGGTCCGGTCCCCGGGCATGATCCGAACCGTGAGCTGGGTGGGCCGTCCGGTTTCCCCAGGCACATTGGCGTAGGCGTGCCAGCCCAGGTCCGGGGAGAGCAGGAACACGGCCAGATAGGGCGCGGACTGCCCGGCCTCGGCCATGTCCGCCGGGGTCAGGCGGTACAGCTTCCAGGCCGAGGTGAAGTGCTGGGGCCGGGCCGGAGCGGGAGCGGGGGCCGAGGTCTGGGCCGGGGCCTGGGCTTTCGGTTGGCTCTGGGATTGAGCTTGAGGGATGACCTGGACCTGGATTTTGGAGGGTCCCTGGGCCTGGGGCAGGACCTGGACCTCGATTTTGGCCGGGGCCTGAACCGGTGACTGACCCGGTGATTGGCCCGGCGACTGAACCTGGGCAGAAGCCGGGGAGACCCCGGCCGAAATTAAAAAGAGAATGATTCCAATATATTCAAAAAACAGTTTCACCATTTTCTCCAGGGGGAAAAAACCGGGTCATTTTTTCTTGACAATTCAGGGTCCGCTCTATAAACACCCATTTCTCGACGCATCGCGGGTCATTAGCTCAATTGGTAGAGCAGCGGACTCTTAATCCGTTGGTTGGAAGTTCGAGTCTTCCATGACCCACCAGAAATTCACGGGGTTAGGCTGAAAAAGCCTGGCCCCTTTTTCTTTGGGAGAAATGGGGCGTCCCCGGGGCGTCCAGCGCTCGCGCTGTCCAGGCCATCCGCACCAACAGGCTTCCCTCGTGCGTCCCCAGGACATAAAAGTATTCCGGGGACAAGTCAAAACCGCCCTCCTCCCTAAAGTTTGCCGGTCAACCGGCCGAAAAGGAAATCGGAAGTGTACGCACTCCAAGGAAGGAGAACAGTATGACCACGACCCTTTCAATCCCCCCGGCGCGTCCAAGCCCAGCCCCGCAGGATTTCCAAGGCGGGCTGATGGGCCAGACCTTGCAGCATCTGAACGAAGACCACAAACCCCACGCAGCCCAGACACTGGCCCAGCCCTCGGCCCAGCCGGGAAAGCAGGAAGCCCTGGCCGCTCGTGGCGTCGGCCAGAAAGTCGACAAGGCTGTCTAGGGACGGCTGACTTCATCAGGGCGGAGCGAAAATGAACCCCATTGGAAAGCCTGCCACGGCCACGGTGTACATGGAAAACTCCCGGGAGCATTTCCGCGAGGGAGACGTGGAGCTTGCGTCCGAGCGGAGCCGGAGGCGGGCCAACATCACCGGGTACCCCAACCCCCTGACGGACATCCTGATAAAAAACATCGCCATGGCCAAGAAGATCACGGCCGCCGAGAGCATCAACCTGCGCGGGTCAGGCCTTATCGTGGATGACAGCGCCTAAGGTCATTTGAGGATCGCCACGCGGTCTGACCTCGATTCCCAACAGAGAGCCTTTTGGGCCCCTGTGGTCCCTGCCCCTGATCCTCACTGGACCGGGGACTGGGATTCTTTGGCCCTCTGCCCGGGGCCGAAGGCGGTCTGGTCCGGGGGCTCGGACTGGGCCGGGAGGTGGATGATCACCGTGGTCCCGCCCTGCTCCGAGGTCTCCATCCGGATCGAACCGCCCATGGCCCGGGTCATGATGGCCGCGCTGTAGGTCCCCAGACCCGTGCCCCCGATCTTTCCGGCCGTGACGTACTTGTCGAAGAAGCAGTCCCGTATCTCGGCCGGCACCGGCCGGGGGTTGGAAAAGGCCAGGGCCAGGTTCGCGCCGGCCAGGGCCAGGTCCACGCACACGGCCTCGTGGGGCTCGCTGGCCTCCATGGCGTTGCGCAAAAGGTTCATGACCGCGATGTCCAGGAGCAGATGGTCGGCCCAGACCACGAAATTCTCCTGGTCCCCGGGCAGGCGGTTTTCGATGCGTACCAGACCGGGATCGCGGCCCATGCCCAGGCAGAGCATGTCCACGTTCTCCTGGACCACCCGGGCCGGGGCGCAGGGCACGGGCTGGTAGTGGTAGGTCCCGGCCTCGATCTTGTGCATCTCCAGGGAGCTGTTGATCTGGCAGAGCATCTTGCGCCCGGCCGCGGCCATCATGCCCAGCATCTGCCGCTGGTTGGGCAACAGGTTCTCCGCGTCCAGGAGCAGGAAGGGGATGTTGATGAGCGCGTTCAAGGGGGATTTCAAGTCGTGGCGGACGATGCGCTCCACGTCCTCCCGGATGCGCTGCAACCGCTTGAACTCCGTGACGTCCTGGATGGAGGACATGAGCAGCCTACGGCCGTTGTAGCGCAGGACGGAGGTGTAGGACTCCACGTCCCGGACCTCCCCGCTGGCCAGCCGGTGTTGGAACTGGAAATACCCCTTTTCCATGTCCTCGGCTTTGTGCATCTCGGCCAGGGTCTGTTCCTGGGGCAGGGTGTTCAAATTCGTGATGGACATGCCCCGCAACCGGTCGAGGTCATATCCGTAGAAGGCCAGGGCCGCCGGGTTGGCGTCCACGATGGCCCCGTCAGCCGGGTCGATGATGAGTTTTATGGCCTCCACGCTCTCGAAAAAGGCCCGGTAGCGCTGCTCGCTTTCCAGCAGGGCCGTCTCGGCCTTCTTGCGCGAGGTGATGTCCGAGGTGAACCCCTCGTAGCGCAGGACGGTCCCGGCCTGGTCCCGAACCGCCCGCATGGACAGGGCCACCCAGATGGTCGAGCCGTCCTTGCGGCGGCGCTTGACCTCCATCCGGCGCACCGGTCCCTGCTCCACGGCCCGGATGACCGCTTGGCGGATGGCCGGGTCCGCGTACAGCTCGGCCCCGATGTCCCGGGTGCTGTCCAGAAGCTCCTGCACGCTTTCGTACCCGTATATTTCGGCCAACCGGGTGTTGGCCGCCAGATACCGGCCCTCGGGCGTGGACTGGAACACCCCGATGGGGGCCTGCTCCACCAGTTCCCGCAGGCGATGCTCGGCCTCGTGCTGGGCCTCCTGGGCCTGGCGGCTCTCGGTGATGTTGTTGACCACCCCGTTCCACAGGCTGCCCCCCTCGGGAAGAGCCGTGGGGTGGGCCAGGATGCGTACCCAGCGGGTCTCCCCGTGCACCACGAAACGGCCCTCCCAGCGGAAGGGAGTCAGGGTGGCGTCCGCCTCGCGACCGGTGCGGTCCAGGCTCTCGGCGTCCTCGGGGTGGACCGTGGCAAAGACCGTGGCCACGTCCCGGGTGAGTTCGGCCGAGTCCAGACCGTGGATGCGGCAGAAGGTCTCGCTCATGTATTCGAAGTGCCGGGTCCCGTCCGGCCGGGTGTGCAGGATGAACACGCCCACGGGCATGCGCTGGATCAGGTCCTCGAGCCGGGCCGCCGTACTGGCCAGGGCCGCCCTGTCCCGGCCCAGCGCCTCGACCATGTGGTTGAAGGATCGGCCCAGGGCCACCATCTCCTTGCAGCCCCACTCCACCTGGACCGGAACGAGTTCCTGGTCCCGGGTGATCCTGGAGACCTTGCGCTCCAGGGTGATCAGGGCCGTGGCGAAGAACCGCCCGCCCAGAAAAAGCCCGATACCCAGGGCCGCCCCGGAGATGGCCGCCAGGATCAGGAGGGTGCGGCCGATGACCGGCAGGGTCTGGTCGAAAAAGCTGGGGGTGGGGATTCCGACCACGATGCCCAACTGGGCGCTGGGGTCCTTTCCGTCCCCGAGCCGGAGGAAGCTGTAGGTCACGGGCTGGCCGGTCTGGTCCTGGCTCTGGAGGGTGGTGGCCGACACGTCGCTGGCGGAGATGGCCGCCCAGGCCAGGGGCGCAAGGCTTTCACCCACGGGCGAGAGATCCCTCTGGGGAAAGCGGAAGAGCCGGGCCCCCCCCATGTTGGTCAGCAGGAACCGGGTCCCGGCCGGGACGTTCAAGCCAGTGAAAAATTTCTCGAATTCATCCAATTTCAGCCCGAGCAGGAACACCCCGGCCAGTTCCCCGCTCGGGGCCAGCAAGGGTGCGGCAAAGGGGAGCACCAGCTCGCCCGAGACCCGGCTGACCACCGTGCGGCCCACCGCGAACCCCCGGCGCTCCAAGGCGGCCCGGAAATGATAGCGGTCGCTGAAATTGAGGGCGTGGTCGTTGCTGGCGGAAGAGGCCTGGAGATACCCATCCGGGCGGACCAGGGACAGGTAGGAGAACTGGGGATGGTCCTCCAGGATCGCCTTGAAAAAGGCGCCCAGGCTGGCCGGGTCCAGACTTTGAAATCCGGGCAGCCTGGCCAGGGTCCCCAAAAGGGCCTGGGCCTCCCGGAGGACGTCCGCGTGCTTCATGGCCGAGATGCTGGCCAGTTCCATGCTCTGGCGCCCGACCTCGGCCTTCCTCTCCTGAAGCAGGTGCGCGCCTAGGAGCAGGACCGCGAGCATGGCCGGCAGGGTCATGCAGGCGATGAACAGGACGGTCAGGGCGCGGATGGACCGCCTGGAGATGAAATCATGAAAAAAGGACATGGACAGCCTCGCTGGGCGAAATTTCGGGCAGGGATCGCTCGAACGCACGGTCAACCTGATTTTTTCCCATCACGATTTCCGCCAAAAGCCCCTCCTTCAGACCCGCGGCCCATGTTCCCGGTCCTGGCCCGAACCGCTTCCCGGGATGGTAGAGGGAAAACCAATTGCTCTATGACAGTTTTGGTGGGTTATGTCTATACAACGAGGAGAATCAATAAACAGATTATAACAAGTTTGGCCTGGTTGCACCTCTGGGGACAGGGGTCCGGGCGCCAAGCGAGGGGGACGGCCACGGGGGCCAGGGCGGCCCGGGTCACTCCTCCTCGAAGAGGAGAAGCGCGCCGTCAAAGTCGAAGAGGGCCACCCCCAGGCCACCGGGCAGGGGGGCGTCGGCCGCTTCCTGGGCAAAGGCCCGGGCCTGGGCCATGGCCGTCCGGGCCAAGCGGCGGTACAGGGCCTGGGCCTGGGGCCAGGGCGCGGCCAGGGTCTGGACCTCCATGGCCGTGTTGGCTGTGGCGGCGGCCTCGGCCACCTGGGGCGGGAGTCCGGCGGCCAGGCAGTCCACGGCCAGGCGGGAGAAGTCGATGCGGGCCGAGGCCGCGTGGGTGGAGGCAAAACCCTGGGCCTGCTTGACCAGCTTGCCGAAAAAAAGGCTCCAGACCACCCGGGTGAAGCCCAGGCGGGCGGCGGCCTGCATGGAGGCGGAAAAGAAGTCGGCGGCCTGGATCAGGCCCAGGGCCGGGGTGTCCGGGAAGGCGGCGGAGAAGAAACGTTCGGAGCGGCGTCCGGTGGTCAGCACGGCCTGGGTCAGGCCCGAGGCCCGGGCGATGGCCAGGGCCTGGGTGACCGAGGCCAGCCAGGCGTCGTGGCTGAAGGGCTTGACGATCCCGGCCGTGCCCAGGATGGAGATGCCGCCCAGGATGCCCAGGCGCTCGTTCATGGTCTTGCGGGAGATGGCCAGGCCATCCGGGACCTCGATGGTCAGGCGTAGGCCCGGGGCAGGGGCTGACTCGGAGGCAGGCCCCGAGCGGGCGGCGGCCTCGGCCACTTTCTCGGCAATGATCTCGGCCACGGCGGCCCGGATCTGGGCCATGGGCGCGGGGTTGATGGCCGGATGCCCGGGCGGCACGGGCAGGCCGGGCAGGGTCACCCGACCCACGCCGAGACCCCCGAGGATTTCCAGGTTGCCGGGCGGGCCGGACGAGGCGGGTAGGCCGCTGGGGCCGGGCATGACCTCGGCCAAAACGTGAATCTCGGCCCCGTGGGTGGCGTCCGGGTCGTCGCCCCCGTCCTTGACCACCACGGCCCTGACCCGGATGGTTTGGGCGCGCGGGCCGGGCTCGATCTCCAGGCGGGCCAGGGGGACCAGGAGGCGGCCGCCCCCGGGCAGGGGAGTGTCCTCAAGGGGCAGGGGGGAGGGCAGCACGGCTTCGGGGTCCCGGGCCAGGGCCAGCAGCAGGCGCACGGCGGCCCGGGCGGCGGCCGCAGCGGCTGTGCCTGTGGTGAAGCCCTCGCGTAAGGGGACGGGGGGAGCGGCCGGGTCTGCGCCGGTCATGGCCGGGCCTTGGGGATCATGCCAGGCATGAATAACACGGTTTCCCCGTTCAAGCCGACACGCGCAAGTGCCCGGGTTTCCCACTATAGCGCTGTTTTGTTTTCACCTTGATTTCTACGTCTGAACCAAGGCGGGTGATGAGCTGGGTCAGCCTGTCGATGGTGATGCTCTCAAATTTGCCCCGCAACAATTTTGAGATGGTCGGCTGGTCGATGCCGCAGAGGTCGGCCACTGCTTTTTGCGTGAGGCGGCGTTGTTTCATGACCTTGTGGATGGAAATGATGAGTTCGGATTTGGCCTGGAGTTCATCAGCGTCTTCGAGCCTAAGGTCGGCGAAAATATTGCCTGAACTTTTAACGAAAGTTGGAACGGTTTCAGTTTTCATCACGTTCTCCTTTGGTCTTCTTCAAGGGCGTCCTTCAGGCGTTGTTTTAGAATATGTATATCTTGCGGCGGGATTTTTCTGCCGGATTTGGATTTTTTCTGATAGGCATGGAGGACGTAAATTCCGCTTTTGAGTTTGGCGATGTACGCGGCCCTGTAAGTATCCCCGGCGCAGTCCTCGGCCAGTTCCAGAACGCCAGGCCCGTAGCCGGATTTTGGGCGGGAATTGTGCGGAGTGAGACCTGCCTGGACCAGGTCCAAGGCGAATCCGAAATCCCTGCGAACCGCCTCGGGGAATTCCCGCAGGCGGTTCCGGCTGTCCCCCATGAAAAACAATTGTTTCTTGTCGGTAGCCGCCGAAGTCATGTCCTGAATATGGCAATGATACCATATTTTGTCAAGCTGGCCAGCGAGAGGTATGACCATGTTCAGGGCACAGCCTCGGCCCGAGCGGGTCCTGAAAATAAAAAAAGCCGGGCCACCCCTTTTCGGAGCGGCCCGGCCCTTGAATATGTCCTGTGATTCCCTACCGATAATACAGATTCCGCCCGCCCATGGTCAAAAGCGCCTGGCGCATGTTGCGGCGGATCTCCCGGCGGTCCCAGATGTCCTGGATGTGGCCCCGGGCCAGGGCGTTGTAGGCGCTGTGGTAGTCCGGCGGCACCTCGATGCCCGTGGTCTCGGCAATGACCCCGGGTCCGGCGAACCCGATGCGCGAGGACCGCACGGCGTACTGGTAGGGCGAGCAGCCCAGGAAGCTGGCCACCGGCCCGGCGTAGGAATTGGTGTCGTAGACCACCACGTACAGGCCTCCGGCGTCGATGTACCGGCGCACGGCCATGGTGCAGCGGGGCATCTGGATGAGCCCGTTGGTCCCTTCCTGGATGCGGATTCCGGCCGTGCCGTGGACATAGGCCAGGAAGGGCAGGTGCTTGCGCGCGGCCCGCTCCGAGGCCCGGATGAACTTCTCGCCCTCGGCCGCGCCCACGGACCCGCCCCGAAACGGGGCCATGAGCAGGGCGCAGACCAGGCGGATGCCCGAGAGCGTGGCCTCGAAGGTGATGCACCCGGACTTGTGCCCGAGCTTCTGCTTGGCCTCGGCCAGCTTCTCGTCAAAGCCCGGAAAGCCGGTGGGATTTCCGGCCTCGATGGTGGTGTTGAATTTCTCGATGGAGTCCGGGTCAAAGACATTGGACATGAACCACTTGTATTCCATGGGGAAATGGTGCCCGCAATTGGGGCAGACCCCGGCGAACTCCCCGTAGAGGTCCCGGGCCCAGATGTCCAGGCAGCCGTTCTCGTGGGCATAGGGGCAGGAGATGTCCCGGTCCTCGCGGCCGCGCGGGCTCTGGTACACCCATTTGCGCCTGGGCTTGGCCTCCTGCCTGGGCACGGACAGGCCCATGAGCTCGCGCTCCTTCTGGGCCTCCTCGGCCTTGCCCAGGCCGATGCGCTTCCACATCTTGTCCTTGATCTGGCCCACCCGGCCGGTGATGACGTGGATTTCGTCCGCCGCCTCTTCGGCCACCCGGCTGAGCTTCTTCTCGTAGTACTTGTACAGGTCGTTTCTGAGCAGGGAGCCCAGCAGGATGGAGATTTCCTGGGCCATGTCCCCGAATCTCTCGGCCAGCCCGACCTTGTTCACAAAGGCGTGCTGGGCCATGGCCCGGTACTTGCGGTGGCGGCGCTCCACCAGGCGCTCCCGGGCCTCCTGGTTGAGCGTCCAGCGCACCACGATGTTTTCGGGATCGTAGTCGCCCTTTTTCTTGCGGCGGCGCATGGCCATTTCCCGGAAGAAGCGCATGGAGCGCACCGAAAGCGCGGCCTCGTCCGTGGCCTGGATGACCTCGGCCCGCAGGCGCTTGAAGAAGTCGTAGTGCTCCACCCGCGCGCCCAGGGGGGGCTCCTGCACGATGGCGTCGATGTAGCCGAAGTTCAGGTTGTCCTGGGCCGTGATCTTCAGGTTGTGGGCGCAGGCCTCGATGAGTTCGGGCGTGGCCCGCTGGCCGGGTTTCAAACGGCCTTCGATGGCTGCCGCGCCCTCGGGGGAGATGACCGAATAATAGCCGTGGGAGAGCATGAGGCGCTTGTCGGCCAGGGCGATGGCCTCGGCCCCGCCGGACCCGCCCTCGGAGAACACGGCCACCACGGGCACGGTGAGCCCGGCCATCTCGTAGATGTTCTCGGCGATCTGCTGGGCCGCGCCCGGGGTGTCCTCAATGGGATAGGACCCGGGGGTGAACACGTAGGTATGCACCGGGATGTTCTCCCTGGCTGCGACCTTCATGTATTTCAGGGCCTTGGCATTGCCCCAGGGCTTGATGGACCCGCCGTTGCGGAATTCCTGGCCGTGGCCCTTTTCCTGGCCCACGACCATGACCGGCTGGTTCAGCACCTTCTTGCCCACCTTGCGGGTGATGTAGGCCCGGGCGATGAGCATGCCGGGGTCGATGGAGAATTCGTCCATGCCCCCGATCTCGGTGTAGTTGTCGTACACGTTCTCCAGGATGTCCTTCAGGCAGATGCGCGCGGAATGGCGCACGATGCGGGCGCGGTCCATGGCCGTCAGGGACTTGTCCAGGTCCTCCTCCACGGCCGTGAGCTTGCGCTCCAGGAAATCCAGGCCCTTCCAGGACCCGTTCTCGTCGGGCTGGGGGTGCTTGGCCTTGAAGGCCTCCAGTTCGGTGGCAAAGGTCTCCAGGGCCGGGGCCGTGCGGCTGCCCAGGATGTCCCGGGCATAGGCGATGCGGTCGGTCAAATCGGCCATCTTTCTTTCGGCTTCGGTCATGACTGGGCTCGCTTGAACTCCAGGATGTTCTTGGTTTTTTCGCGCAGGAAGGCGAGGTTGGATTTGAGTTCCGAGCCCTGGCGGTCCCGGCCCTTGAGCACGAAGGCGTCCAGAAAGGCGTAGCCGCGCTCCTTGGCCTCGGCCAGATCCTTGCCCCAGACGATGGCCAGGGCCAGGTTGGGGTCGTATTCCGTGGGAATCTGATAGGCCCGGGAAAGGGGAATCTGGGTGAACATCTGGAGCCAGGGCTCCTGTTTCCACTCGATCTTTTCGATGAGTCCCACCCAGGGCGCGAAGCGGTTTTCGGTGTCCTCGGCCACGATGCGGTATTCGATGGCCACGCCCTCGAAGGAGATGTCCTCCTGGGCGTAGCCCATGTCCTCGCCCAGGCCCAGGCGGATCTGCTCCCGGATGAGGTTCACACCTTCCTGGCCCTTGATGCGGGAGATGAGCGCCGAGACCCCGTTCTCCACCTGGATGCGCGTGTTCACCTCCATGAGAAAGGGGTCGCCCTTGGGGGTGACGATCCATTCCCAGGTGCCCACGTTGTCGTACCCGATGTCCCGGGCCATGTTCAGGGAGTGGCGGGTGATCTCGCGCAGGACCCGTTTGGCGTCGAATTCATACTCCACCGTGGCCGGGGCGAAGCCCGGGGCCACCTCCAGGCGCTTCTGGCGGCCCGGGCTCTGCACCGAGCAGTTGCGGGTGCCGAAATGCACGTGGTTCTTCCCGGCCTTGTCGGACACCACCTGCACTTCCAGGTGGTTGAAATCGTAGATGCGCTGCTCGATGAGCACGCCCTCGTCGTTGAACTGGCGCTTGGCGTAGTTGCGGATGCGGCGGTAGACTTGGCGGAAGCGGTCGATGTCGTGCACTTCCTCGATGCCCATGCCCCCGCCCCCGGCAGCGGCCTTGACCAGGACCAGCGGCTTCTTGATCTCCTGCTTCTCCTGAAAGGCGAACAGGCTGGCCGCGATCTCCTGGGCCTGAAGCTCGTCGTAGATGGCCCGGTCGGACCCGGGGATGGTGGGCACAGAGAGCTTGCGGGCGATGCGCTTGGTGTTGATCTTGTCGCCCAGGTCCCGGATGATCCGCCAACTTGGCCCGATGAAGAGCATGGGCCGCTCGCGCTCCGTGACCCGGCGGGCGAAGCGGTGGCTCTCGGCAAAGAACCCGTAGCCCGGATGCACGGCCGTGGCCTGGGTGAAGTCAGCGGCCGAGAACAGTTCGCTGGGGTCGGTGTAGGACTGGATGCGCACCAGGTCCCCGCCCAGATCCCGGGCCAGGTCCAGATGCCCGGACTGCTCGTCCTCTTGGGTGTACACGGCCACGAACCCGACGCTGAGTTCAACGCAGGCCCGCATGATGCGCATGGCGATCTCGCCGCGATTGGCGATGAGTACTTTATGCCTGGATTTCACGATGGTTTTCTTCTCCTCAAGGTGCGACGCGGGCGGTAGAAATACCCTGTTTGGAGGAGGGAGGCAAGTTTTTCGGGTTTTCCCGAGAACGCGTCCCGGGGGTTGAATGGCGCGTTCAACTCTGCCGGGGTCCCTGCCTCGCGCTCGGTTCCTTCTGGCGCGTACCCCTGAAGCCGCTCCTGGTTCAGGGCTCGGTGTCCGGGCCGGGATTTGCGAAAATGCTGTGGAAATCTTTTCCTCTGGTTGTTGAAATCTCTGGCATTGGTGTGGATATCAGGTCAGATTATTTTATTTTATTTCTTTTCTTGTTGCTTCAGCGACAGGATGCCACCTGTGGATAATCCCGGCCCTTCCGGAAGGCCACCGAACATGGTCCGCAGGGGGGCCGGTCCCTGTGTGGGGCCATATCCTGCGCGCCGCTCTTTGGCCGAATTGAGCGGCTCCGTGAAGGCTTCCAACTGGCCCGAGCCCAGGCTCTTGACCAGGTCGTCCATGGCCCCTCTGATTTCGGGGGTCAGGGCCGGGCAATGGCGTTTCCCCTGGAAACCGGAAGGGGAAACCAAGGATGCGCCGGAGGGGGGTGGAAAACAGGGCTGTGACAAGTGTCACTGGTGTATAATGCGCTGAAATTTTAAATGATAAAAAGTATATTCTTCCTTGCGGCATGACCTTTGCTTTAGTAATAGAGATATTAATCAACGGAGGTCCTTATGGCCCCAGCAGCAGACGCGATTCAAATCGGCTCGGTCATGAACATGAAGGGGCAGGTCTTCGCCGACCACGGCGACGGCGTGCATCCCCTTTCCGTGGGCAGTCCTGTGTACGCGGGCGAGGTCATCCTGACCAAGGCCGCGTCCAACGTGGAAATCAAATTTCTGGACGACACGGTCATGTCCGAGGGCGAGGACTCCAACCTGCGGCTGGACAGCTACGTCTATGACCCGGCCCAGGCCAAAGGCGACCTGCTCTTCAACATGGCCGAGGGAACCTTCCGCGTGGTCACGGGCAAGATCGCGGACTCGGACCCCGAGCATTTCAAGCTCAAGAGCCCCCTGGCCACCATCGGCATCCGGGGCACCACCGTGGTCAGCGAGATTAGGGGCGGGGTGGAGAAGCACGGGGCCGAGGAAATCCACGCGGGCAAAGCCCTGGTCATCCAGAACTCCCTGGGCCAGGTCCAGTTGGTGACCTCCTCCCGGGGCATGGTCGATTTCAAGCCGGACGGGTCCATGGGCGCGCCCCGTACCTTCAGCGTGCAGGAAGTCCAGCACTTCCAAAGCGCCACCCCCATTCAGAGCGTGCCCACCTTTACCGCCCCGCCCCCGCCTCCGGCTGGGGGCAACAAGCCTGCCGGCGGACAGCCCGCCGGGCAGCAGGGCGGCCAGCAAGGCGGCCAGCAAGGCGGCCAGCAAGGCGGTCAGCAGGGCGGGACCGGCACCGGGACCGGCACCGGGGCCGGCGCGGGAGCGGCTGAAGGGGCTGGGGCGGGCGCGGCAGGGGCTGGCGCTGGCACCGGTACTGGCACGGGCACGGGCACTGGGACCGGCGACGGGACGGGCACTGGGACCGGCACTGGGACCGGCACGGGCACGGGCACGGGCCTGGGGACCGGCGGCGGCCTGGGCGGGACCGGCGGGGGCCTGGGCACGGGCGGGGGCCTGGGCGGCGGAGCCCTGGGCGGCCTGTTCGGCGGCGGCGCGGGCGGTCTGGGTGGCACGGGCGGTCTGGGCGGCACGGGCGGCACAGGCGGCCTGGGCGGTTTGGGCGGGACCGGCACTGGAACCGGCACTGGAACCGGCACTGGAACCGGCACTGGAACCGGCACTGGTACAGGTACAGGGACCGGCACTGGGACTGGCAATGGCTTCGGGATTGGCACTGGCAATGGCAATGGCAATGGCGATACCGGGCCTGTCATTATTCACCACGATCCCGATCCCACTCCTCACCCGACGCCCACGCCCACCCCCACGCCGACGCCAGAGCCAACGCCCACGTTGACTCCCACCCTGGGCGTGAACCTGGTGGCCTCCACCTTTGGCCAGACCCTGACCGGAACCACCGACGGCGACACCCTGACGGGCGGGCACGGCCGCAACTGGCTGGAGGGCATGGGCGGCGGGGACACCCTCATCGGCGGGAGCTACGACTCCCGGACCATGCAGGGCGACATCGCCAGCTACGCGCACCAGACCACGGGCGTGTACGCCAACCTGGCCCTGGGCACGGCCGTGGCCGGGGACAGCCACGACACCCTGATCAACCTCATGGGCGTGCGCGGCGGCTCGGGCAACGACACCCTGATCGCGGGCAGCAGCCACGACTACCTCGAAGGCGGTCCCGGGGACGACACCCTGTACGGCGCGGCCGATTCGGCCCACGACCACGCCGGCGGCATCGCCTCCTACATGCACGCCACCGGCTCGGTGACCGTGGACCTGGACCCCATCCTGGACCAGGCCGGAGCGACCCAGTACGGGCAGCCCGTCGGCCTGGTATACGGCACGAGCACCGGGGCTGACGGCCACGACGCGCTTTTCGGCATCAACAAGCTCATCGGCTCGGACTTCGGCGACACCTTCATCGGCAATTCCGGGAACAACTGGTTCCAGGGCGGGGGTGGAGCGGACTCCATCACGGGCGGCGGAGGGTTCGACACCATCTCCTTCGAGGACCAGCACACGGGCGTGACCGTGGACCTCACGGCCCAGACCATGAGCGGCGGGGACGCCGTGGACCATTTCAGCGGCATCGCGGGCGTGGACGGCACCAAGTACGCCGACACCCTGATTGGCAATTCCGGGAACAACTGGTTCATGGGCAACGGCGGGGACGACTACATCGACGGGGGCGGCCACACCGTTGGCGGGTACGACGGGGTGAGCTACGCCCACGCGCCTTCGGGCGTGTACGTGAACCTGGACGCCGGGACCCTGGGCGGCTCCGTGGGAACCCACGGCCAGTTCGCGCACTACGGCACGGCCACGGGCGGGGACGGCCACGACTATCTTTTCGGCATCAACAACGTGGAAGGCTCCCAGTTCGCCGACACCCTCATCGGGTCCAACCAGGAGGCCGCCTGGTTCCAGGGCGACGCCGGGGACGACACCATCATCGGCGGCCAGGGCTTCGGACAGGGCCTGAACACGGCCTCCTACCAGGACGCCACCGCAGGCGTGACCGTGGTCCTGGACGCCGGGACCCTTGGCGAGGGAAATCTCTACGGCCTGCCCCAGGGCACGCATTTCGGCACGTCCACGGGCGGGGACGGGCACGACATCCTGGTGCATATCGGCGCAGTCCAGGGGTCGGACTTTGGCGACACCCTCATCGGCGACTCGGGCAACAACTGGTTCGAGGGCGGACTCGGGGACGACTCCATTGACGGCGGGGGCGGGATCAACACCGTTTCCTACCAGAACGCCTCTTCGGGCGTGACCGTGGACCTGCCCGGCGGCACCAGCTCGGGCGGGGACGGCCACGACACCCTGGCCCACATCCAGAACATCGAAGGCTCCAGCCATAACGACACCCTGGTCGGAACCCAGGGGACCCAGTACATCCATGCCAATGGCGGGAACGACCTGATCGGGATGGAGCAGTACATGTCCTCCTCGGTCACCATTGACGGCGGCCCCGGTTACAGCACCCTGGCCTTCACCCAGAGCCAAATAGGCGACCACTCCGGCGACCTCGCCCACGTGACCAACGTCGCATCCATCGTGCTGGGCGACGCCAGCACGATCCTCACCCCGCCCTCGGGCCTGGCCCCGGCGGGCTCGACCCTGATCGTGGACGGCTCCAATCTGTCCGGGGCACACACCCTGACCTGGAACGGCGGGAATGTGGCCGCGGACCAGATCATTTATGGCGGCGACGGCAACGCCCTGGGCGCGAGCTCGACGACTGACGGGTCCCTGGTCAACGGCCTGGGCGGCTCGGCCGGTTTCGGAACGGCCCTGGCCTCCACGGACGACGGGTCCTCGAACTACATCGACCTGACCTCGGTCTTTGCCAACGGGATCACGTTCTACGGGCACACCTACGCCGGGATCTACATCAACAACAACGGGAACATCACCTTTGGCCAGAGCCTGTCCACTTACACCCCTCCCTCTTCCCTGGGCTCGGTGGGCGTGCCTATCATCGCCCCGTTCTGGGCCGACGTGGACACCCGGGGCGGGGACGGAACCCCCACGCCGGGCGGCCAATCCACGGGCAGCGACAATGTCTATTACCACCTGGACACCACCAACCACATCCTGACCGTCACCTGGGACGACGTGGGCTATTTCAACGAGCACCACGACAAGCTGAACGCCTTCCAGTTGCAGATCGTGGACCGGGGCAACCACAATTTCGACATCATCTTCCGGTACGAGGACATCAATTGGACCACGGGCGACGCTTCGGACGGCCATAACGGCCTGGGCGGGACCGTGGCCCGGGCACTGATCGCGGCAGGCGACCATACCAATTACCAGCAGCTTGCGGTTTCCGGGAACGAGGCCGGGATGCTCAACCTGGAGACCGCCCTGGGCAACACCGGAATTCCCGGCGTCTGGGGCTTTTCCATGAACTCGGGGGTGCTGACGGGCCTGACCGACGGCAGCATCCTGTCCGGAGACGGAAACGGTGACACGCTGATCGGCGGGGCCGGGAACGACACCCTGTTCGGCGGGATCGGGCACGACGTCATGGACGGCGGCGCTGGGCGCAACACGTTCATGTACTCGGACTTGACCGAGTTCGGGGACACCATCACCGGCTTCAAGCACGGGACGGACAAGGTGAAGATCCTGACCACCGTGGCCGACGGGCAGTTCTCCGACTTGACGCATTACACCACGCATGGGGACGGCACGTCCGATGGCGCGAACTGCCTCTATTTCGACTCCGCCAACTCCAAGCTCATGTTCGAAGACGGATCGGGTAACAATCTGGTGGTGGCCACGCTTACCGGCCAGCATGTTTTTGACGGAAACGACATCCGCTGGGGCGGGGAGCTCCTCATCGGCACCAGCAACGAGGCCGACACCCTGATCGGCGGGCGGGGGGACGACACCATCGCCGGCCTGGGCGGGGCGGACTCCATTGACGGCGGCGGCGGGGACAACATCCTGTTGTTCGCTGCTGGCGAAAATCTGACCCACGCGCAGTTGGACGGCGGGACCGGCGGGATCAACACCGCCCAGGTCTGGGCCTCGGTGGACTTCACCCCGGCCGACTCCTTCCAACACATCCAGATCCTGGAGTTCAAGGACGCGGGCGTGGTGGATATGACCAGCTCCCAGTTCGACGGCCTGAGCGATATCCACTTCGCCGCCAGCCGCCAGAACGGCCTGGTCATCCACGGCGACGACCTGGTCAACACCATCAATTTGACCGATTTCACCTTTACCAACTGGACCAGCGACGACCTGGTCACGGTCGATTGCCACACCTGCGAGAACGATCAGACCATCACGGCCGCGAATCACAGCATGAGCGTCATCGGCGGCAGCGGCAACGATCAGATCAACCTGGGCACTGTCAGCACCCAGGTCCACATTGTGGACGGCGGCCCGGGTAATGACCTCCTGACCTACACCGATACGGACAACCCCTCCTACACCGGGGAGCTGGACCACGTGACCCACGTGGAGCACATCCTCATCGACAGCACCGGGTACAACGCCTACGTCGCGCCCCAGCATGACCTCTCCCCCTCGTCCGGGGGCCTGATCGTCGACGCCCAGTACTTGGTCGGCGGCCTGCACTTCGACGGCTCCCACCAGACCGCGAACCTGCTCATCATGGGCGGGGAGGGCGATGTGGGCGGCGGGAACTCCATCCTGGGCGGCTCGGGCAACGACATCCTCCTGGGCGGGCGCGGGGCCGACTTCCTGCAAGGCAATGCCGGGGACAACACCATCATCGGCGGCGAGGGCGTCGAGACGAACGTGGACATCGTCTCCTACGCCGACGCCTCCTCGGGCGTGACCGTGGACCTGAACCAGAGCGTGATCACGGCCGGGGGCACGGGCTTCCACGACCTGTCCCTGTACAGCGCCTTTCACGTGCCCGGCTCGGGCATGAACATGGTGGAGTCCGGCTCGCACCTGGGCACGGCCGTGGGCGCGGACGGCCACGACATCCTGGTGAACATCGAGGGTATCACCGGCTCGGCCCACGACGACACCCTCATGGGCAACAGCCAGGACAACTGGATCAGCGGCGGCGCGGGCAACGACATGCTCGGCGGCGAGGGCGGCCACGACACCCTGCTGGGCGGCGCGGGCGACGATTTCTTCCTCATGCACCAGTACATGACTTCGGACGTGACCATCGACGGCGGGGCCGATACCGACACCATCCTCCTGACCGCCAACGGCGATACCCAGACCGACAGCTTCCAACTGGCCCATGTGACCAACGTGGAGATCATCCAGGTGGAGGGCAGCCAGGGTTACCTGAGCGCCCCGGGATCCATGGTGGCGGCGGGCGCATCGCTTCTGGTGGACGCATCCAGCATCGGCGGCCCCTTTGTCTGGTACGGCGCGAGCCTGGGATCCACCACCTCCGTCGATGTCCTCGGCTCGTCCGGGGACGACACCATGATCGCCGGGCAGGGCACGGACCATTTCTCCGGCAACAATGGCAACGACACCTTCATTTTCAGCTCCAACCTGACCTTGGCCGACTCCGTGGACGGCGGGGCGGGCCACGACACCCTGACCTTCACCAGCGACGGCCACTCCACCTACGATTTGACCAACGTGACCCACGTGGAGGACATCGTCATCAGCGGGACCAACGCCTATGTCACTCCGGCCCACGACCTTTGCCCCTCGTCCGGGGCCGTGACCATCGACGGCTCGAACCTTTCCGGCGGCCTGCACTTCGACGGCTCCCACCAGACCGCGGACCTGATCATTTTGGGCGGGGCGGGTCACAACGACCTCCTCGGCGGTTCGGGCAACGACGTCCTCATGGGCAGCGTCGGAAGCGGCACGGGTTTCGGCGCCCAGCAGGTTCTCAACAGCACCTCGCACAACGGGGTGGCCGGGCTCTTTGTCGCGGACGTGAACGAGGACGGCCGCATGGATGTGCTCTCCTCATCCGTGTACGACAGCACCGTCTCCTGGTACGAGCAGAATGCCGACGGGTCCTTCACCGAGCACGCCGTGGCCTCGCCGCCGTGTGAGCCCTATGCGGTCTACGGCGCGGACGTGGACGGGGACGGCCACACGGACCTGATCTCCGCTGGCTGGCTCTACGGCGAGGTCGTCTGGTACAAGAACGACGGCCTTGGCAACTTTACCCCGTATTCAGTGGGAACGATGGGGCTTGCAACGACCAGCGTCATCGCCGCCGACCTGGACGGGGACGGCCACCCGGACGTGATCGCGGGAGATGACACCCATATCACCTGGTACAAGCACAATGCCGACAACAGCTTCTCGGCGAACGTCATTTCCACAAGCGTATCCGGGGTGCACGCCCTCTGGACGGCGGACCTGAACGCGGACGGCTTCATCGACGTGCTCTCCGCCTCCACGACCGACAACAAGATCGCCTGGTACCAGAACGACGGCAGCGGCCACTTCACCGAGCACGTCATCACCCAAACCGCCAGCATTGCAAGCGGTGTCTTCGCCGCCGATTTGAACGGGGACGGCCATCCGGATATCGTCGCCGCGTCAGCCGGTGACAACAAGATCGTCTGGTACGCGAACGATAGCCAAGGCCATGGCAATTTCGGCGCCCAGCAGGTGATCGCCTCCTTGGCCTATCCGATGTCCGTCTATTGCGCGGACCTGAACGGGGACGGACGCATGGATGTCCTCTCCGTGTCATATTATGACCAAAAGATCGTTTGGTACGAGAACCTGGGCAACGGAACCTTCGGCCCCGAGCAGCTTCTGGCCACCGCCGACGCGCCGCCAGCCTTCGCCATCGCCGCGGATCTGAACGGGGACGGCCGACCGGACGTGCTCTCGGCCACCTACACGGGCGGCCAAATCCTGTGGAACGAGACCCTGTCCTCGGGCGACGACTCCCTGGACGGCGGGAGCGGGATCAACACCGTGTCCTATGCAAACGCCACAAGCGGGGTCCACGTGGACCTGTCCCTGGGCACGGCCACGGGCGGCGGAGGGAGCGACACTCTGGCCCATTTCCAAAACATCGTGGGCTCGAACTATGACGACACCCTCATCGGCAACAACCTGGGGGACGTCATCGACGGCCACGGCGGCAACGACACCATTTACGGCGGGACCGGCAACGACACCATCCTGAACGGGGACCCTGCGGACGGCGGCAATGTGCACATTGACGCGGGCGCGGGCGACGACCTCATCCTCCGGGGCTCCGAGGACGGCGTATGGCGCGCGCACGGCGGGACCGGGGCCGACACCCTGAAGCTGACCGGGAACGCCAACGACGTGACCCTGGAGATCCACGGCCACGGGGCGGACGGCTACTCGGGCAACGCGGTGATGGACTCCATGAGTGGTGGCGGCGTCGTTGGGCACGACACGAACTTCGGGGACAACGGCGTGGTCCTGGACGACTTGGGCGGAGCGTATTCGGTCCAGGGCCAGGCCGTGGCCGTGCTGGACAACGGCAGCATCTTCGTGGGCGGCAATATCCAGGCCACCGCCCAGAGTCCGAACCTCTTCGCCGTGATCGAATACGGCGCAGACGGTGGGCAGGAGAACGTCGCCACGGTGGACTTCTCCGGGCTGTCCCACGAGACCACGAACCCGGATTCCGGCAGCGTCCAGGCCCTGGGCGTGACCGGTTCCGGCCTGGTCCTGGCCGCGGGCCAGGCCCAGGTCATGGGCAACCTGGACTTCGCCCTGGCCCGGTTCGACGGCAGCGGGAACCTGGACACCGGTTTCGGCCACGAGGGCAAGGTCCTGGTCGACTTCAACGGCGGCAACGACCTGGCCTACGCCATGACCCAGGACTCCTCGGGCCACATCTTCCTGGCCGGGTACTCGGCCCAGGCCACGTCCGCCTCGGCCGCGCTGGCCAAGTTCTGCAGCAACGGCCAACTGGACCAGAGCTTCGGGGACGGCGGCAAGGTGACGCTTGCCGTGTCCGGCCATGCCATGACCGCCTTCAGTTCCGTGACCGTGGACCATGAGGACCGGGTGGTGGCCGTGGGCCAGGCCGACGGCCAGTGGCTCGTGGTCCGGTTCAACACCAACGGCAGCCTGGACTCAAGCTTCGGCGGCACGGGCGCGGTGGTCCTGGGGAACTACAGCGGCGGCCTCTTCAGCGTGGTGGTGGACGGCCAGGACCGCATCGTGATGGGCGGAGCGGTCTCCGACGGGAATGGACACATGGATTGGACCGTGGCCCGGCTCGATTCCTCCGGCGCCCTGGACGCCAGCTTCGGGAATGGCGGGGTGGAGACCGGATTCAATTTCTACGGCAGCGGGAGGATGACGGCAACGGCCCTGAGCATCGACCCGCTCACCGGGCAGATTCTGGTCGGGGTCGAGCACTCCTCCGAGTACGGCAACAACTCCCTGCTGTACACCCTTGGCGAGAACGGCCTCGAGAACCCGGCCGTCGGGGGCGAGGGGGGGATTTTTAACTACGATGACTACCAAAACATCAACTCGGATTCCCTCTCCGGGCTCACCATCGGCAAGGACGGCACGGTGTACGTGGCCGGTTCCACCGAGAACGGGATCCTCCTGACCAAGCTCGTCGGCGTGGGCTCGAGCATCGGGTTCGACGGCATGGACTCCTTCCATGGCCAGTCCACGGGGGATCAAAGCTTCCTGTTCGGCACGCTCATGTCCGATTCCGTGACCCTGGACGGGGGAGGGGGGCATTCCTACCTGTCCTTCCAGGACATGACCCCGGGCACGGACAGCGCCTCCCAGCACGACTTGGACCACGTCTCGCGCATGGACGGCGTCTTCCTGCTGGGAACGGACGCGACCATCCTGGCCAAGGACACCCTGGCCGTGGACCCGGACCTTGGCGACGGATACCACGGCTCCCTTTCCGTGAACGCCTCGGGCCTGACCGGGACCCTGCTCTGGGACGCCCGGGCTGAATCCGACTGCGACATGTTCTTCACCCTGGGCTCCGGGGTGTCCAACGGCGTGGTCCACGGCGGGCAGTTGGACAACACCTTCGATGTCAAGGCCACGGGCGACGGCCACCTGACCCTGTGGGGCGGCCTCGGGGCCAACACCTTCACGGTCGAGTCCGGAAGCCAGGGGGGCATGGTTCTGCACGGCGGGGACGGGCAGAACTCCTTCGACATCCAGTCCGCTGACTTGAGCCATCTGTCCCTGTACGGCGGGACCGGGGACGATTATGTCACGGTCCAGGCCGCCGGGCTGCACAGCGGGGACGTGCTGGACGGCGGCGGGGGAAACAACACCCTGCACTTGAGCTACGATGAAAACAGCGACACCACCCTGGACCTGACCAGCGGGATCACCGCGACCCATTTCCAGCATGTCGAATTCATGGGAACCGCCCAGACCCCGCGCTTCACCCTGATCACGGGCGACGGCCTGGACGGCGGCCTGGGCGGGACCATCGTGCTGGACGGCTCCTCCCTGGGCAACGGGCACCTGACCCTGGACGCCAGCGGCGAGACCAACGCCCATCTCATTATCACGGGCACCGGCAACAGCGACGGGGGCGACGGGGACATCATCCACGGCGGCCAGGCCGGGGACACCATCACCGGCGGCGCCGGGAACAACTTCATCGTCGGCGGCATGGGCAACGATACCATCTACGCCGCAGGCATGGACAACTCCATCCACGCCGGCGCGGGCAACGACGTCATCGACCTGGACACCAACGCCCCCTCGGGCGTCCAGATCGTGAACGGCGGGGACGGGAACGACACCGTGCTCGGCAGCGGGGGCGCATACACGGCCGCCACCTTCATCGGCAGCGCGGGCAACGACGTCTATCACGGCGGCGGGGCCAACACCACCCTGGACTATCACCTGAGCGGGGCCACGGGCGTGACCGTGGACATGCCCGGGGGCGGCGGGGGGATCGTGCTCAAGACCGGGATAAGCGGGACCGACTCCTTCACCGGGGTGCAGGGCTTCGTGGGCACGGCCGGGGACGACCTGTTCCATTCCCAGTTCGACAACTATACCTTTGACGGCGGGGCCGGGATCGACACCCTGGACTACGCCAACGTCGGCCAAGGGGGCACCCTCACCATCACTTCTGGCCTGGTAAACGACGCCTGGACCAGCACCGACCAGCACTTCTCGAACATCGAGATCATCCGGGCCACGGACTACGCCGACTCCATCACCGGAAGCGCCGACAACCTGTTCATCATGGGCGGCCTGGGCAACGACACCGTGAATATGTCCGGCAACGGGGACTGGATCGACTACAGCTATCGGAACTCGAGCTCGGGCCTGATCCTGAGCCTGGACTCCGCAGCCACCATTGCGGGCGGGTACAGCGTGGCCATGGTCTCGGGTGGGCCCTCGGACATGGATTGGATCAAGGGCTTTTCCAACGTGCGCGGGACCGAGGGCAACGACAGCATCACCGGCAGCGCGGGCGACAACACCATAGAGGGCGGCGCGGGCAACGACACCTTAAGCGGCGGGACCGGCGGGACGGACACCGTGTCCTACGCCCACGCCGCGAGCGGGGTGAGCGTGGACCTGACCCTGCACACGGCCACGGGCGGCGCGGGCAACGACAGCATCACCAACTTCTCGAACATCATCGGCTCGGCCCACGACGACATCCTGATCGGAGACACGAACGCCAACACCATCCATGGCGGCGGGGGCTACGACATCATCACCGGCGGCGGGGGCCACGACACGATCATTGCTGGCGACAATGACAGCGGCGCCACCACCTACATCACTGGCGGCACTGAATCGATCTACGTGGAAACCGGCCACGGGGCCTACAGCATCACCACGGGCAGCGGGGGCGACTACATCGTCACCACGGGCGACGGGACCATGCACATCGACGCCGGCGCGGGCGATGACATCGTGCACATGGGCACGCACCTGACCAGCGCCGACATTCTGGACGGGGGCGGGGACTCGGGAGACAAGTTGTACTTCACGCACGTGGGCGGTGATACCGACATCCTGGACAATGTCACCGGGTTTGCCCATGTCTACATCAGCGCAGGCTCGGGCCACACGGCCAACATCGATATCCACAACGCCGCCTTCGCCACCACCGGGGCCACCGTGGCCGTGGACGCTTCAAGCATGGGTACGGACACCCACTTGGTCTGGAACAGCATCGACTCCGGGCCGGGGCACGTGAACCTGATCGGCGGGCTGGGCGACGACACCATCGTCGGCGGCCACGGCGGGGACGTGTACAAAGGCGGCGGGCATGTGGACGGCGACTGGCTGGACTACAGCCACGCCCTGGACGGCATCAACCTGGTATTGAACGGGACCGGGTCGGCCACCGTGTCCTACGGCGCGCTCCATGATGAAATATGGAACTTCCAGCACGTCCGGGGCTCGGACGCGGGACCCAACCTCATCCTCGGCGACGCCAGCGGCAACACCATCGAGGGCGGGGCCGGGAACGACGTGCTGGACGGAGGCTTGGGCGTGAACACCGTGTCCTACGCCCATGCCCCCTCCCTGTCTGGCGGGATCGGGGTGTCCGTGAGCCTGCATGCCGGGCAGTTGTCCGGTGATCTGGGCGACGGGCTGCATTTCCAGAATGACTCCTACGGCACGGCCACGGGCGGCTCGGGCGACGACTACCTCTTCAATTTCCAGAAGATCATCGGCTCGGATTACAACGACATCCTCATCGGCAACGGCGGCGGCAACGCCACCACCATATACGGCGGGGCGGGGGCCGACGAGATTCACGGCGCAAACAGCGGCGACCTGCTTTACGGCGGGGACGGGGACGACACCGTGGACATAACCTGGGGCGCGGCCAGCGCCGACGGCGGGGCGGGCCACAACACCCTGGCCTTCTTTGCCTGCACGGACAATACAAATGGGCAACTGCTGTTCGACAGCCACTACACCGGATTTGAAACCCTGGCCTTAAGCGGGGACTATTCGCTGACTGACGGCATCACCCTGACCACCACGGACGACTTCGTGGCCAATGGCGCCACCATGGTCGTGGACGCCTCGGGACTTTCCGCCACGAACGGGAACAGCGACCCCTTCACCTTCATCTTCGACGGAAGCGCCGAGCACGACGGCCACTTCATCATCATCGGCGGGCCCGGCAACGACACCATCATCGGCGGGTACGGCCCGGACACCATCCACGCCGGGGCGGGCGACGACGTGGTGTACCTGGGAACCCACCTGTCCCATGATTCGGTGATCGACGGCGGGCTGGGGCACGACATCCTGCACTTCGAGTACACGGGCACGGACCAGCACATCCTGGACCACGTGACCGGGTTCGAGACCCTGGACATCACTGCGGCCTCGGGCCACTCGGTGGATCTGGTGGCCCCGGGCGCTCTGGTGGCGGCGGGCTCCACCCTCTTCGTGGACGCCCACCTCCTGGATTCCGACAGCCCCCTGCACTTCGACGCCTCGGCCTGGACCGACGGCCACTACTCCATCCTGGGCGGGGACGGGGACGACACGGTGAACATGGGCAGCCACCTTTCCAGCCTGGACCACCTGAACGGCGGACTGGATTCGAACACCCTGATCTACCACCACACCGACGCCATGAACTACGACATCAACGACCCGAACGACTATAGCCACTTCCTGGAAAACGTGACCGGCTTCCAAAACCTGATCATCACTGCGGACTCGGGGCATACCGTGCACGTGGAAACCGCAGGCCTGGCGCCCTACCATGGGGTCCTGCACGTTGACGCCAGCGCCCTGGACGCCTCCACCCCCCTCGACTGGAACGGGTGGCTGGAAATGGACGGAAGCTTGGACATCCACGGCGGGCACGGGGACGACACCCTGGTCGGAGGCGAGGGCGGCATCAACACCCTGCACGGCGGGGACGGCAACGACCACCTCACCGCCATGCATTCGGGCGACTGGCTCTACGGGGACAACGGCAACGACGTCATCGACTCCAACCGCGACGGAATGCACATCTCCTGCGGGGACGGGAACGACACGGTGCATATGTCCGACAACATGGCCAGCCCCTCCACCCTGCTCGGCGGCGCGGGCTACGACATCCTGGACTACAGCGGCAGCGTCTTCCATTCGCCCGACCTGACGCACGTGAGCGGGTTCGAGAAGATCGTCATCCACGACACCTCGGACGACGTGAACGTGACCGCCCCGGCCGGTCTGGTGGACGCGGGCAGCACCCTGGTGGTGGACGCCACTGACCTGGGTAGCCACGGCCTGCATTTCAACGGCTCGGCCTCGGCGGGCAGCTTCTATATCATCTGCGGGGCGGGCGACGACATCCTGATCGGCGGGGGCGGCGTGAACACTGTCAGCTACGCCAACGCCAGCGCCTCGGTGCATGTGGATCTCTCGGTCTCCGCGCCGCAGGTCACCGGCGGGTCCGGAACCGACACCCTCATCAACTTCTCCAACATCCTGGGCTCAAGCCATGGCGACATTCTGATCGGAAATTCGAGCGCGAACACCATCATCGGCGGCACGGGCAACGACGTCATCTGCGGCCACCAGGGCGCGGACGTCATGACCGGCGGCGGGGGCAATGACATCTTCCTCTTCACCTCCCAGGCCGAGTGCCACGCGGGCAAACTCATCACGGACTTCACGGACCACACGGGAGCGGCCGGGGAAAAAGATCTGTTGCTCTTCGACAAGACGGCCTTCGGTTTCGCAAGCGCGGGCGTCCTGGCGGCAGGCAGTTTCTTCAACCCCACGGACTACAACTTATCTTCGGGGACGACTCCCTGTTTCATCTATGAGACCTGACTGCAAAAAGTCTGTCTACAATGCTGATACAATGAAAATATTTGCTTTACATTCCTAGCGAGTTGTGACAGCTTAGTCCAACAACGCCGGGGGATCGCCATGATAAAATGCAAAAACAGAGCACAACTT
>CAILNX010000001.1 GCA_903835685.1 uncultured delta proteobacterium | reverse complement strand
GTGAGCCATGGCACAGTATCTAAAAGCTGAAGTTGTGCTCTGTTTTTGCATTTTATCATGGCGATCCCCCGGCGTTGTTGGACTAAGCTGTCACAACTCGCTAGGAATGTAAAGCAAATATTTTCATTGTATCAGCATTGCAGACAGACTTTTTGCAGTCAGGTCTCGTCAGCCACGCTTCTGATATCAAACATACTCACCGTCTCAATCCGCGATAGGAATCGGATGTTCTCGCCCACGCGACACGGTCGCTCTTAATCACGCACCTGCTGACAAGTTCTTTCAAACATTTCCAATCTATGGGTTGCCTTCTGTTCTGCACATATCCCGCCAGGAAGTACCCACGTTGCCTCCGACTTGCTTTCCGGGCGCAGGACAGAACATTTGCTGGCCGCGATAGCTAGTATCGATACACAGCATTACAATAAGCCTGCCACCGAACATGGACAGGTAACGGCCTGGAAATACACAAGGGAGTTCATAGACGTCGCAAACAAACGCCTGCTTTCTTGCGGCAGAAGACTTGCCTGGCAAGAAAACTATTCTGAAACAAGACTCGCGGTCGGCAGGTTGGATGCGAAAAGCTGGTCGTGCTAGATGTCCTGGAGTCGCAGGCCATGCTTGCGCAACTGACTGAAAAGACTGGCCGTGCTTAATCTGGAGATGGCTAGAGTCTTGGAGAAGTTGTCAAAGTGAGTCAGCTGGTTGGGGAGAGAATGGGGAGAGAAAACACCAAAACGAAAAAGGGCCTTCAGGCGCAAACCTGAAAGCCCTTGATTCCCGTGGCTCCCCGGCGGTGACTCGAACACCGAACCTATTGGTTAACAGCCAACCGCTCTGCCGATTGAGCTACCGGGGAACATTCCCGTTCAACGGGAGAACGCCCTTTAACGAATCCGACCGGTCCCGGTCAAGTCTTTTCTGCAAGAAACCGCCCCAGCCCCCGCCCCTGGGCCGCTCCTCCAAATTATTGTTGATAATGTCCGGGCCAAAGCGTAATTCTTGACGTTCGTTCGCGTACGGCGTAGGCAGCACGGCTGCTTCATCTTGCCCTTATCCGGGCCCTATGGCCCAGTTTTTTCTTAAAGTAGGTTGACCTTGAGCGGCGACGAAAAGCGCAATAAAATCAAACTGGCGGTCAAATCCCCCCAGGTCGAACGGTTCATGCCCATGCTGCGGGCCTTGCAGGCCCGTGATGAACTGAGCGAGGTGGTCAAGACCCGAGTGGAAAAGGCCTGCGTCCTCCTGGACGAAGGCTCCAAGCTCTATCCCAACGACTTCCGCAAAGACACGGAAACAACCTCCCTCTTCGCCCGGTACAACGCCTCCACGGTCGAGGAACTGGCCGAACTGGGCCAGGAGTTCCGCATGGCCGGGCGCATGGTCTCCCTGCGCTCCTTTGGCAAGGCCGCCTTCTTCCACCTCCAGGACCCTACCGGACGCATGCAGATTTTCGCCTCCCGGGACATCCTGGGCCAGGAAGCGTACAGCCGCTTCAAGAAGCTGGACATCGGGGACATCGTGGGCGTGCGCGGCAGGCTGTTCCGCACCAAGACCGACGAGCTCACCCTGGAGGCCGCCGAGGTCCGCCTGGTGACCAAGTCCATGCGGCCCTTGCCCGAGAAGTACCACGGCCTGAAAGACGTGGAGATCCGCTACCGCCGCCGCTACGTGGACCTGATCGTCACCCCCCGGACCATGGAGATTTTCCGGGCGCGCACCACCATCGTGCGCTCCTTGCGCCAGTTCCTGAACAATCATGGCTTCATGGAGGTGGAAACCCCCATGATGCAGCCCATCCCGGGCGGGGCCACGGCCAAGCCGTTCGAGACCCACCACAACGCCCTGGACATGAAGCTGTACATGCGCATCGCGCCCGAGCTGTACTTGAAGCGCCTCCTGGTGGGCGGATTCGAGAAGGTCTACGAGATCAACCGCAATTTCCGCAACGAAGGCATCTCCACCCAGCACAACCCCGAGTTCACCATGCTCGAGTTCTACTGGGCCTATGCCGACTACCGGGACTTGATGGACTTGACCGAGCGCATGCTCGCCGAGGTGGCCGTGACCGTCACCGGCGGGAGCAAGGTGCCCTACCAGGGCCACACCATCGACCTGACCCCCGGGACCTGGACGCGCCTCTCCTTCCACAAATCCCTGGAGGTCATCGGCGGCCTGACCCCGGACCAGTACGAGACCATCGAGGCCGCCCAGGCCACGGTGCGCCGACTGGGGGAAAAAGTGGTCAAGAACGAGAAGCTGGGCAAGCTCCAGGCCAAGCTTTTCGACATCCTGGTGGAGCCCAAGCTCATCCAGCCGCATTTCATCTACCACTATCCCACGGACATCTCGCCCTTGTCCCGACGCAACGAGGACAACCCGGACATCACCGACCGCTACGAGCTTTTCGTGGCCGGACGGGAGTTGGCCAACGCCTTTTCCGAGCTGAACGACCCGGTGGACCAGCGCGCCCGCTTCGAGGAGCAGGTCAAGGAAAAGGAGGCCGGGGACGACGAGGCCCATTTCATGGACGAGGACTACGTCCGGGCCCTGGAATACGGCATGCCCCCGGCTGGCGGCCAGGGCGTGGGCATCGACCGCCTGGTCATGCTTTTGACCGACAGCGCCTCCATCCGCGAGGTCATCCTCTTTCCGCTCCTGCGGCCCGAAGTCCCCCAAACGGGCGGGGTTGAGCCTGCGGACGGCCGGGAATCATGAGATTCGAACTCTTCGTCGCCCTGCGCTACTTCTTCTCCCTGCGCAGGGAGTCCTTCATTTCGGCCATCTCGGTCTTCGCCGTGCTGGGCGTGGGCCTGGGCGTGGCCGCCCTCATCGTGGTCATCGGGGTCATGAACGGGTTCACCCACGACCTTCGAGACAAGATCCTGGCGGTCAACGCCCACATCATGGTGGGCGGTTTCGGCAACACCCTGAAGGACTACCAGGAGCTCATGGACAAGGCGGCCCAGGTCCCGGGCGTGGCCGGGGTCACCCCCTACATCTATTCCGAGGTCATGCTGTCCTCGGCCGGAGGGGTCAAGGGGGTCATCCTGCGGGGCATCGACCCGGCCACGGCCCATGCGGTCATCGGCCTGGACAAGTCCATGACCCAAGGGGACGTAGCCGACATCGCGATTGACGACCCCTTCCCGGGCATCATCATCGGCTCGGACCTGGCCCGCCGCCAGAGCCTGGTCTTAGGCTCCCAGATCAACCTGCTCTCCCCGGCCGGACGCCAGAGCGCGGCCGGTTTCACCCCCAAGGTCAGCACCTTCCGGGTGGTGGGCGTGTTCCGCACGGGCATGATCGAATACGACTCCTCCCTGGCCTACGTCTCCCTGCCCGCGGCCCGCAACCTGCTGGGGTACAAGGGCGACGTGGTCTCGGGCCTGGAGCTCAAGGTGCACGACGTGTTCGCCGTGGAGTCCATCTCCGAGGCCATCAAGCAGGTCCTGGCCCCGCACACCCTCTACGTGCGCCACTGGCAGGAGATGAACGCCAACCTCTTTGCCGCGCTCAAGCTGGAAAAAACGGCCATGTTCATCATCCTGGCCATGATCATCCTGGTGGGCTCCTTTTCCATCGTGACCACCCTGGTCATGCTGGTGATCCAGAAGACCAAGGACATCGCCGTGCTCATGGCCCTGGGGGCCGAGCCCAAAAGCATCCGCCGGGTGTTCATGCTCCAGGGCACCCTGATCGGGCTCATCGGCACGCTCATGGGCTACGGCCTGGGCATCCCCCTGTGCCTGCTGCTCAAAAAATACCAGTTCATCAAGCTGCCCAGCGACGTGTACCCGGTGGACTACCTCCCCATCCGCATGGACTTTCTGGACATGTCCCTGATCGGCGTGGCCGCCCTCATCCTCTGCTTCCTCTCCACCCTGTACCCGGCCAACAAGGCGGCCCGGCTGCGGGTATCCGAGGCCTTGCGCTATGAGTAGACCCCCGGTATACCGTTTGCGCGACGTGGGCCGGACCTACCAGGGTCCCAGCGAGGACATCGAGGTCTTGAGCCACATCGACCTGGACGTGGCCCGGGGGGAATCCGTGGCCGTGATCGGGGCCTCGGGATCGGGCAAGACCACGCTGCTGCACATTTTGGGCACCCTGGATGTGGCCGACCATGGCCAGGTCATGTTCCTGGATCGGGACTTGAGCCGGTTGAACCCCCTGGAACGGGCCAGGCTGCGCAACAGCGAGATCGGCTTTGTTTTTCAGTTTCATCAGTTGCTTCCGGAGTTTACCACCATAGAAAACGTGGCCATGCCCGCCCTGATCGCCGGTCTCTCGGCAGACAAGGCCCGGCAGAAGGCCCGGACGGCCCTGGAGCTGGTTGGCCTTGAACAACGCATGGAACATGGTGTAACGACTCTTTCTGGTGGCGAACGCCAACGCGCGGCCATCGCCCGGGCCATTGCCCTGGAACCCAAGGTGCTTCTCGCCGACGAGCCCACCGGGAACCTGGACGAGGCCACGGGCAAACGCATTGGCGGACTGCTCAAGCGGCTCAATCAGGAACTGGGCATGACCATGATTGTGGTCACCCACAACCACGAACTGGCCCATCTCATGGGCCGCCGATTGGAACTGCGATCGGGGGAGATTTATGCCTGTTAGCAAAGGGCTGCTTGCCTTGATAGCCATATTCTGCCTGTTCGCCGCAAGCCTCCCCGAGGCCAGGGCCGCAGGCCCCATGGGGGCACAGGCCGTGACCGTGGCCGTGCTCCCCTTCGGGGTCAACGCGGACCCTGAGTTGGCCTACCTCAAATCCAGTCTGCCTGATCTGGTTGCCGAGAAGCTGCGCGACGCCGGGTTCAACGTGGTCCCGGCCGAGGCCGTGGACCAGGCCCTGCACAAAAAGGCCACCGAGACCCTGGACTTAAAGACCGCCAAGGAACTGGCCCTGCTGACCGGGGCCAACTACGCCGTGTACGGCAGTTTCAGCCAGCTCGGCGAATCCTTGAGCCTGGACGCCCGGGTGGTGGAAGCCTTTGACGCCCGGCCCCCGAGCCAAATTTTCGTGACCAAGGACGGGCTCATCAACCTGCTCCCGGCCGTGGACGAACTGGTGGAGCGCATGCGCCTGGACCTGTTGCGCAAGGAACGCATCGCCGAACTCGACGTGGAAGGCAACATCGTCCTGGACAAGGACGTGGTGCTCATGCGCCTGACCATCCACAAGGGCGACGTGTTCGACGTGAAGGCCATCAACGCCGAAGTGCACCGGATCTTCGACCTGGGCTATTTCGAGGACGTGAAGGTGGTGGTCCGGGACGTGTCCGGGGGCAAGAAGCTCGTGTTCGTGGTGGAGGAAAAGCCCCTGATCCAGGCCCTGGGAACCAAGGGGACCAAGGAGATCAGCGAAGACGACATCCTGGCCGCGGTGACCACCAAGAAGGGCGCGGTCTTGAACCCCAAACTGCTGTCCGACGACTTGAACGCCATCCGCGAACTCTACCGCAAGAAAGGTTTCTACAAGGCCCAGGTGGAGTACCAGCTGGAGGGAGCGGACAAACGCCAGAAACGCCTGACCTTTGTCATTGACGAAGGCAACAAGCTGGCCATCAAGGGCATCACCATCGCCGGCGCCGAACAGCTCGACACCTCGGACATCAAGGGCCAGTTGGCCTTGAAGGAGGAGGGCTGGTTCTCCTTCATCACCAAGTCCGGCATCCTCAAGGAGGAAATGCTGGAGCGCGACGCCGCGGCCATCGAGGCCTTCTACGGCAACCGGGGCTTTGTGGACGTCAAAGTCGGCCAGCCCGAGGTGGATATCCGCGACGACGGCATCTACATCAATTTCAATGTCCAGGAAGGCTCCCGCTACAAGATGGGCAAGGTCTCCTTTGAGGGCGACCTGATCGAGGCCCCGGACAAGCTGGAGGAGGCCATCGTCTCCCCCAAAATGGCCAAGGAAGACAAATTCTTCGACCGCTCGGCCCTGCGCGACGACCGCCAGAAGCTCATCGAATTCTACACCAACTACGGGTACGCCTACGCCGAAGCCGATGTGCGCTTAAACACCCTGCCTGAGAACAAGACCGTGGACGTGGCCTTCATCCTGTCCAAGCACCAGAAGGTGTACATCCGCCGGGTGGTGCTGGAGGGCAATTCCAAGACCAGGGACAACGTCATCCTGCGCCAGTTGCGCTTGACCGACGGGGACCAGTTCAGCGGCAAGGCCCTGCGCCGCTCCACCGAACGCCTCCAGAAGATGGACTATTTCGCTGAAGTGGACATCCAGCCCGTGCCCACGGGCAATCCCAACGAAATGGACCTGAAAGTCAAGGTCAAGGACAAGCCCACGGGCTCCATCAGCGGCGGTGCGGGCTACTCCAGCTATGACGGCATCTTCTTCACCACCAGCATCCAGGAACGCAATCTGTTCGGCAAGGGCTACATCCTGGGCGCTTCGGGCAAGTGGAGCAGCAAGACCACGGCCTACGTCTTAAGCTTCTTCAACCCCCGGGTGAACGACTCCCTGCTTGGCGCAGGCATTGACCTCTACAACCGCAAGGAAAACTTCGTCAGCTTCTCCAAGGACACCACTGGCGGAATCTTGAAGACCGTCTATCCCCTGGGTGAGTATACGGACCTGTATACCAACTACCGGATGGACTATTACAAGATCTACAACGTGGCCAACAACACGGCCGCATCCATCCAGACCATGGGCGGCTACCGGATCTCCAGCGTGGTCTCGGTCACGGCCGTGCGGGACACCACCAACAACCGCCAGAGCCCGAGCACCGGCACGGTCAACTCCCTGTCCATCGCCAACGGCGGCGGGATCATCGGCGGGGACGACAACTTTGTGAAATACATCGGGGATTCGCACTTCTACTACCCGGTGTGGAAGGACACGGTCTTCCACTGGCACGGCCAGGCCGGCGTCATCCACCAGAACAGCGACAATGAAGTGCCTGTGTTCGAGCGCTTCTTTTTGGGCGGCATTGAAAACGTGCGCGGCTACTCCACCCGCAAGATATCCTCCGCGGACGAGAACACCGGGGAGCGCATCGGCGGCAACAAGGAGTTCTTCACCAATTTCGAGTACCTGTTCCCCATCAGCAAGGAATTCGGCGTCACCGGCGTGCTCTTCTTCGACGCAGGCAACACCTGGAAGGCCGGGGAGATGTTCTTCTCCTCCGCGCAGATCCAGGGCGACCCGGCTCCGGGCCTGGGACTGTACAAGAGCATTGGCCCGGGCATCAAATACATGTCGCCCTTGGGTCCCTTGCAGGTCTATTACGGATATGGCCTGGACAAGCTCGAAGGCAGCGGCCGCCAGAAGTTCGAATTCTCCTTCGGCCAGCAGTTTTAAGAGGACTACGCCCCGCGTCGGTCTTGTGGACCCGGGCGCGCGCACGATTTTGCCCCAACCCCTTCCCCAGTGGAAGACCAAACCATGTGACGAAAAGGAGATGCATCCCATGAAAAAATGCACGGTCGCGCTTCTGACCCTGACTGTTGTCCTGGCCGCCTCCCTGTGCTTTGCCGAGACCAAGATCGCCACCTTCAATCCCATCGCCGTCATGGAGCAGGCCGAACCCTCCAAGAAGGCCCTGGCCGACTTGAAGGCCACCTCGGACCCCATCGCCAAGGACCTGGAGCGCCGCAAGAACGAGCTGGAGAAGATGGCCGAAGACCTCCAGAAGCAGCGCATGGTCCTGTCCCAGGAAGCCCGCCAGGACAAGGAACTGGAGATGAAGCGCAAGGCCCGGGACTTGGAAGACGCCATGACCGAGTTCCAGCGCAAGTTCCAGGCTGACCGCAGCCGCCTGAATCAGCCGGTGGCCAAGATCCTGGAAGAGGTCATCAAGGACTATTGCAAGAAGAACGCCCTCACCGCCCTGCTCATCGTCGGCCCCCAGAGCCCGATCATGTGGAGCGACGAATCCGTGGACGTGACCGCCCAGATCATCCAGGAAGTGAACAAGGCCTACAAGGCCAAGGGCAAATAGCAGGTCAATGGTGCTCGCCTCTGAACTGGCCCAGGGTCTCGGCCTCGCCCTTGCTGGCGAGGACCGGGATCTCACCGGGGTCAACACCCTGGAAGCCGCCGGCCCCTCGGACTTAAGCTTCCTGGCCAACCCCAAATACGCCCCCCAACTGGCCGCCACCCGGGCCGGATGCGTGCTGGTGGGCGGGCCGGACCAGGCCCAGGGCCTGGCCAGCGCCCTGGTCAGCGCCAATGTCTACCAGGACCTGGCCAAAATCCTGCACCTCTTCGCCAAACCCCAGGGGGACATGACCGGAGTCAGCCCCCTGGCCTTTGTGCACGAGAGCGCGGAACTGGGCGAGAACGTCACGGTCATGCCCCTGGCCTTTGTCGGCCCCCGGACCAAAATCGGCCCGGGCACCAGGATATTCCCCCACTGCTACCTGGGCGAGGACTGCACCCTGGGCCGAGACTGCCTGCTCTACCCTGGGGTTACGCTCATGGCCGGAACCATCCTAGGCGACCGGGTGAGCATCCAGCCGGGCACGGTCATCGGCGGCGACGGCTTCGGATACGTGCCCACCCCGGCCGGACATGTGAAGATCCCCCAGATCGGGCGCACGATCATTGAGAGCGACGTGGAGATCGGGGCCAACACCTGCATCGACCGGGCCGCCCTGGACCTGACTCAGGTGGGCCAGGGCACCAAGATCGACAATCTGGTCCATCTGGCCCACAATGTCCGGATCGGACGGAACTGCCTCCTGGCCGGACAGTCGGGCCTGGCCGGGAGCACCCGCATCGGGGACAACTGCATCCTGGCCGGACAGGTGGGCCTGGCGGACAACCTGACCATCGGCGACAACGTGGTTCTGGGCGCCCAGTCCGGAGTCAACCACAGTCTGCCGGACAATTACCGGGGCGCGGGCAGTCCGGTCCTGGCCCAGGGAGACTATCTGCGCGCCAGCGTGGGTGTTTCCAGACTTCCCCAAATCATGAAGCAGCTCTCCCGCCTGGAAAAGGACGTGGAGGAGCTGAAAACGACTCTTGCCAGGAATATGAACCATGAGTGAGCCAGCCTACTACGCAGATATCTTGAAAATATTGGAGATCCTGCCCCACCGCTACCCCTTCCTGATGGTGGACCGGGTGATGGCCTTTGAGGCCGGGGTGCGCCTGACGGCCTACAAGAACGTGACCGTGAACGAGCCCTTTTTCCAGGGCCACTTCCCGGGAAAGCCCATCATGCCCGGGGTGCTTCTGCTGGAGGCCATGGCCCAGGCCGGGGGCGTCTACGTGGGTCTGTGCCTGGGCGAGGCCCTGGCCAACAAGCTCTTTCTCTTCACCGGCCTGGACAAGGTCCGCTTCCGCCGTCCGGTGGTGCCCGGAGACCGTCTGGTGCTCACGGTGCAGAACGTGCGCAACAAGCGCCATCTCTGGAAAATGGAAAGCACGGCCACGGTGGACGGCGACATCGCGGCCGAAGGCGAACTGACTGCGGCGGTCATGGACAGGGAGCTCGTCTAATGGCTGTCTTCATTCACCCCCAGGCCATTGTTCACCCCAAGGCCCAGTTGGGCCAGGACGTAAACATCGGCCCCTTCTGCGTCATCGAGGAACGGGTGGAGATCGGTGACCGCTGCCATCTGGAACCCTATGTCCAGCTCAAGAACTTCGTGCGTATGGGCGCGGACAACCACATCCACTCCTACGTCTTTCTGGGCGCCGCCCCCCAGCACATGGGCTACAAGGGTGAGGAGACTTGGGTGATCCTGGGCGAGCGCAACACCGTGCGCGAGTTCGCCACCATCCACCGCTCCATGCCCGGGGAGCACGGGGCCACCACCGTGGGCTCGGACTGCATGCTCATGGCCTACGTGCATGTGGCCCACGACTGCCGCCTGGGCAACCACGTGATCATGGCCAACGCCGCCAGCCTGGCCGGGCACGTGGAGGTGGGCGACCACGCGGTCATCAGCGGCATGACCGGCATCCACCAGTTCGTGCGCATCGGCGAATACGCCTTCATCGGGGCCATGGGCGGCTTTGTCCAGGACGTGCCCCCGTACATGCTGGCCACGGGCGTGCGCGGACGGCTCTACGGTCCCAACCGCATCGGGCTGAAAAGGGCCGGAATCACCCTCGATGCGCGCCGGGACCTGATCAGCGCCTACAAAATCATCTTCCGCTCGGGCCTGACCCAGGAAGAGGGCCTGGTCCAGGTGGAGGCCGAAATCTCGGCCACGGCCGAGGTGCGGAACCTCTGCCGGTTCATCCGCGAGAGCAAGCGGGGCATCACTCCGGCCTCCAGTTCCGACGACGAAAACGGCGTTGAGATGTAGCGCGGCCCCGGCTGGCCCGGGGCCGGACCCGGGCCGTCATGACCCCGTACACGGGCAGGAACTATGAGCGACCAAGTCATCGGGCTCATCGCCGGAGGCGGGCAATTCCCCCTGCTGGTGGCCCGGGCCGCCAGGGAGCAGGGTCTTACGGTCGCGGCCGTGGGCTTTGCCGGGTACAGCAATGCCGAGGTGGCCCAGGTGGCCCAGGCCTGGTCCGAACTGAAAATCGGCCAGCTCGGTCGGCTCATCGATTTCTTCAAGGCCCACGGCGTGAGCCGGGTGCTCATGGCCGGGAGCATCGACAAGTCCATGGCCATGAGCTTCAAGAACATCCGTCCGGACATCCGGGCGGCCAAGCTCCTGGCCCGGCTGGCCTTGAAAGGCGACGATCAGCTTTTTCGAGGTCTGGTCCAGGAACTCGAAGGCGAGGGACTGCCCGTGGTCCCGGCCCACACCCTGCTGCCCCAGCTCCTCACCCCGGCCGGGATCCTGACCAGGACCAAGCCCTCGACCCAGGCCGTGAAGGACCTGCGCCTGGCCTTGGCCACGGCCCGGGAGCTGGGCCGCCTGGACATCGGGCAGTGCGTGGTGGTCAAACGGGGCATCGTGGCCGCAGTGGAGGCCCTGGAAGGGACCGACGCCACCATCCGCCGGGGCTGCTCCCTGGCCGGGGCCAAATGCGTGGCGGTCAAGGTGTTCAAGCCCGGCCAGAGCAAGCGGGTGGACCTGCCCAGCGTGGGGCTGGCCACCATCGAGATTTTGCGCGAGTTCAAGGCCATTGCCCTGGGCGTGGAAGCGGGCCAGAGCCTGTTCTTCGACCGGGAGCAGGCCCTGGCCGTGGCCGACCGGGCGGGCATCGCCGTGGTCGGCATATCCGGGGACTTCCTCGGCCCCTGATCCTCGCCCATGCCCCGCCGCATCCTCCTCTTCCTCTTCTCCGCCATGGCCCTGGCCATTGTCCTGGCCCTCATGGCCATGGTCTTCGTGGCCCAGTACCTGGACGCCAATGACTTCAAGCAGGACCTGGCCCGGGGTTTAAGCGAACTCACCGGCCGCAACGTGACCATCGGCGGCCGCCTGCAACTGGATTTCCGCCCCTGGCTGGCCTTGACCGCCCAGGACGTGAGCCTGGGTCCGGCCCCGGGATTCGGACCCGAGCCCATGCTCCGGGTCCAGAAGGTCTCCCTGAGCATCCAGCCTCTGCCGCTGCTGCACCAGATCCTAGTGGCCGACCGGCTGGCCCTGCGCGGCCTGGACCTGAACCTGGCCGTCAGCCCGGACGGCCGGACCAACTGGGGCGACCTGCCCGGGAACCTGGCCCGAGCCATGGAAAGCGGTCCAGTCGACGTGCAGGAGGCCGGGCTGTTCAAGGGCCTGCGTACCCACCTCACCGGACGCATGGACATCCAGTCCGTTGTCCTGGAAGAGGCCCGCATCACCTATCAGGACCAAGGCCTGAACCAGACCGTGAGCCTCGGGGGCTTCAACCTGCGCACGGGCGACATCCGGCCCGGGCAGCCCGTGGCCGTGCAGGTCAACGCCACCCTGAACCAGCCGGGCCTGAAATGGCCCCTGGCCGCCCGGGCCGAGGCCGTGCTGGACGGGGTCTGGAACAGCACCCCCGCCCTGACCGTGTCCCGCCTGGACCTGCACACCCTGACCCCTCTGGTCCCCGGCGACTTCGGGCCAGCCCGGCTCTCCCTGCGACCGGAGATGAAACCCGGGTCGGACACCCTGTGGATGCACAATGTCACGGCCCAGGCCCTGGGAATCACGGCCAGCGGCGAGGCCTGCCTGACGGGCGCCCTGACCCGACCGTCCATAAACGCCACCTTCCAGGTCGCGGAATTCGCCCCCCAGAACCTATTCAAGGCCCTGGCCCCCAACTCCACCCTGGCCCAGGCCAGCCAGAATTTCGCCACGGCCCGCCTTTCCGGCCGGGTCCAGGCCAGCAACGCCAGCCTGGCCCTGGACGGCCTGCAACTCGGTCTGGACCATCTCAATCTGGAGGGTTCGGCCTCCCTGGACAATTTCCGGCATCCCCGGATCGCCTTTGACCTGCGCTGCCCGGCCCTGGACCTGGACGCCCTCGCGGCCAAGGCCTCCCCGGCCAAGGAGCGCGGGCGTCACGAGGCCCCGACCGCCTTCTGGCGCGAACTGGTGGGCTCGGGCCGCCTCACGGCCACGGAACTCACGGCCGGAGGGATCAAGGCCCGGGACGTGGTGCTCTCGGCCCAGGCCAACACCGGGACCATGGTCCTCAAGGTGGAGCAGGCCAAGGTCCTGGGCGGAAAGCTCAAGGCCCAGGTCAACGCGGACCTGCCCGGGTCGCGCAAGGGCCTGGAGAAACAGATGCTGGCCCGCCTGAGCCTGGACCTGGAAGGGGCTGAGGCCACAGCCGCCCAGGAGGCCCTGGCCCTGCCCCGGTCCCTGACCGGCCGCCTGGACCTCTCGGCCCGGCTCTCGGCCATGGGCGCGGAGGCGGCCGACCTGCCCCGGGCGGCCAATGGAACCGTGGTGCTCAAGTCCCAGCGCGGTCTCCTCACCCTGGGGGCCAAGACGGACAAGTCCCCGGCCGCGCCCGGCCGCCCTCCCCTGGCCTTTGCCCAGGCCCAGGCCAGAATCTCCCTCTCCCCCCTGCCCGCCTCCCCCCAGACGGGCAAGCCGGGCACGGACAGCGAGCCCATGCGCACCCGCCTGGGCCTGGACCTCTCGGCCACGGGCGAGATGCACGACGGCCGCCCCCAGTACCAGTGGTCCTCGTCCGTGCAGGGCGACGTGGAATATATTCCCCGGGACCTCTCCCTGGTCCTGCGCGGGGCCACGGTCAGCGCGGCCCTGGAGGACGGATTCCTGCCCCCGGGCGTGCGCCAGGCCAGCCTGTCCGCCCAGGCTGATTTCGACCCCATCCGGGGGGCAATCACCCTGCGCAAGGCCGACCTCAAGGCCCTGGGCCTGGACCTGGAGGCCGAGGGCAGCGCCCAGGGCCTGTGGACCCCGGCCTGGTCGGGCAAGGGCTCCCTGCGCCTGCCCCGGGCCAATCCCCGGGACCTCCTGCCCCTGCTGAACGCCACCCAGCCCGAGACCAGCGACTTAAGAACCCTGCGCCAGTTCTCGGCCCAGGCCGATGTGGCCCTGACTCCGGACGGGGCCAGTTTCAGCAATGTCAGCGGGACCCTGGACGACACCCATTTCAAGGGCGAGGTGGGGCTTACGGGCTACGAGCACCCTGGGGTGAGCTTCAACCTGGAGGCCGACACCCTGGACCTGGACCGCTACCGGCCGTCCAAGCCCAAGGAGGAGGAGCAGGCCAAACCGCCCAAGGCCGAACCCGAGCCGGTCAAGGAGACCCCCCTGCAACTGGACCGGCTGCGCAATCTGGACCTGGACGGCAGCCTGTCCCTGAACCGCTTCAAGTACCGGGACCTGCTCTGGACCCAGCTCACGGCCAGGATGAAGGCCAGGAAGGGCCAGTTCGAATTCGCGCCGGTTCAGGCCGCGTTCTACGGGGGCCGCTACGAGTGCGCCTTCCGAGGCGAGGTCACGGCCTTTCTGCTCAAGGCGGGCTTGAACATTCATATCAACGCCTTCCAGGCCGGGCCGTTCATGGAGGCCATGTCCGACCGGGACTACGTGCGCGGGACCACGGACATGTACTACGACCTGGAAAGCATCGGGGCCACGGACATGGACATCCTGCGCAACCTCATAGGCAAGGCCGGGTTCACCATCACCAAGGGGTCCTACAAATTCTTCGGGTACGACCAGCCCCCACCCACGCCCCAGAGCCCGGCCGGGGACATCGGGACCATGCCCAATTCCCCGCCCAGCGAACAGCGCACGGTGTTCGACAAGGTCCGGGCCAATTTCAAGGTGGACCAGGGTTCGTTCGTCAACGACGATTTCAGCCTCACCGGGTTGCTGGTCAGCGGCGAGGGCCGGGGGAAATTCAGCCTGCCGGCGGACAGCATCAACTACACCCTGAACATGAATCTCATGCACGCCACCAACATGCCCGTGCGCCTGTCCGGCAAGCTCTCGGACCCGGACGTGAGCGTGCCTAAGGGCGAGCTGCTGGTGGACACGGTCAAGGACGTGCTGGACATCCCCTTGAAGCCCCTGCGCTTCCTGCGGGACATCTTCCTGCCGAACAAGAAGGTGCTCAAATCCAGCCCGCTGGACCAATCCAGCCCAGCACCATAAAAAAGCCGCCGGAACCCCGGGTCACGCCTGACTATCTGATGATAGTTGGCTAAAAACTGACAAACGAGAGCCATATACAAACACCATAGAAATTATCCTTGCTCGCAGGACAACAATTATGCCTAATAATCCAGAATCATTTCCGATAGTTTTTACACCAGACAATGAACCATATTTGGGGAGAATCTCAGTATACCATTTTGATCAAATTATTAGCGCATGTCTTCAAAAGAATGAAGATATCGCAAGCTATACTCACACGCATGAACTCAATGAGCTACAAAAAGCAGCCTCACAAATCATCCCGCATGGAATTAACCTCGCATTGAGTATCCGTGAACTTGTGAGGCAAGGCTATCTTTTTTCTGCTGTTGTTCTTATGCGGTCCCTCATCGAGCGATGTGCTGCAATATCATATCTCCATGAGAATCCAGAAAAAGTAAAATTATGGCACTCGGGTTGGAAATATGGAGAACGGCCAAGTCTACTTAAAATGCTGGCCTCAATGAATAAAGAAGCAGATATGGATCATGCCCAGCAGGTTTGCGACATTTTCAACCATGCCGTGCATGGCGACCCCATTGGTGCTACGTTCAATCTGATTAACATTGACGACCATGGACTTGGCTATGCTGTGGGAAAAGCACTTTCGGAACCTGAACTTTGCGATTTTATATGTTTCCAATCATACTGCTATTTAATTGTACTAACAGGACGAATGTCAGCTTGTTTTCCTGAAACCTCCGAAGTCAAGAAACATCATTCAAGAAAACAACGCCAGCGCGACACCCCGAACAAATCCAATGAATAAGCAAGATTGACAATACAATTGGCAAATACGAGTTGCACGGAAAAAGGCCGCCGGAACCCCGGCGGCCTTTCATTTTCAGCCTTTTTATTTCTCGCCCAAGCGCCGCCCCTACTCTTCCCCCACCGCCTTCTTGTGCTCGGCCACGACCCTCTCCACCACCGGGGGCGGGGCCTCTTCGTAGTGGGAGAACTCCATGGAGAAGGTGCCCTGGCCGCTGGTCATGGACCGCAGGTCCGGCGAGTATTTCAAAATCTCGCTCATGGGCACATGGGCCTTGATCTCGGTCACGCCGCCCGCGCCGTCCGACCCCAGGACCTTACCCCGGCGGCTGGAGAGGTCGCCGATGACGTCGCCCATGTACTGGTCGGGCACGGACACGGTCACGGTCATGATCGGTTCGAGGAGCTTCACCCCGGCCTTTTCGCAGGCCTTCTTGAAGGCCAGGGACCCGGCCACCTTGAAGGCCATTTCCGAGGAATCCACGTTGTGGTAGGAGCCGTAATACAGCGTGACCTTGAAGTCGATGAGCGGGTACCCGGCCAGAAAGCCGCGCACCATGGACTCCTGGACGCCCTTGTCCACGGCCGGGATGAACTGCCGGGGGATGGAGCCGCCCACGATGGCGTCCTCGAACTGGTAGCCGGAGTTGCGCGGCAGGGGCTCCATGTGGATCCAGCAGTCGCCGAACTGGCCACGGCCGCCGGTCTGCTTCTTGTGACGGCCCTGGATTTCCCGGGCCTGGCCTTTCAAGGTCTCGCGGTAGGGGACCTTGGGGGTTTTTAAGATGATGTCCACCTTGTAGCGGCGCTTGGCCCGCTCCACGGCGATTTCGATGTGGTTCTGGCCCATGCCCGAGAGCAGGGTGTCGCCGGTTTCCTCGTCCCGGGAGAGGAAGAGGGTGACGTCCTCGTCCAGGAGCTTGGCCACGGCCGCGTAGACCTTGTCCTCATCGCCCTTTTCCTTGGGGGCCAGGGCGTAGGTGATGAGCTGGTTGGGCAGTTCGGGCTTTTTCAGGGCGAACTTGCCCCGCTCCTCGCACAGGGTGTCCCCGGTGCGGGTCATTTTCAGCTTGGCCAGGGTGACGATGGCCCCGGGACCCTGGGGCTCCTTGGTGGGGATCTGCTCCTTGCCCTGGGTGAAGAGCAGGCCGCCGATGCGCTCCTTCTCGTCCCGGGCGGTGTTCTGCACCGTGCAGTCCGGGGAAAGAGTGCCCGAGAGCACGCGCACCACGGTGAGCTGCCCGGCAAAGGGGTCGGCCAGGGTCTTGAACACGAAGAGCGACAGAGGCTCGCTGGTGGAAGAGGCCCGCTCGGCCCCGCCCTCGCCCTTCCAGGGGGCATGGTCCAGGGGGGAGGGCAGCAGGGCCTGGATGGCGTCGAGCAAAAGCGATCCGCCCTGGTTCTGGAGGCCGGAGCCCACGCAGACCGGGACCAGTTCGCCGCTTTTCACGCCCTGGGACAGGGCGGCCTGGATCTCGTCCGGGGCCAATTCGCCGGACTCCAGGTATTTTTCCATGAGGACTTCGTCGCTCTCGGCGATGTTCTCGATCATGGCCTGGCGCTGGAGGGTGACGTCGTCGGCCAGGTCGGCCGGGATGTCGGTCTTGGTCAGGCCGCCCTTGCCGTCAAAGAGGTAGGCCTGCTCGGTGAACATGTCCACCACGCCCTTGAACTCCTCCCTCTCGCCGATGGGCATGAACAGGAGCACGGGCTTGGCCCCCAGCACGTCGCGCACGCTGGCCATGGCCATGCCGAAGTCCGCGCGGTCCCGGTCCATTTTGCTGATGAAGATGAGGGCCGGAATCCCGGCCTTTTTCACGTCGAACCAGGCCTTGCGGGACAGGGGCTTGACCCCGTCCACGGCGTCGATGACGAAAACAACGGCGTCGGCTGCGGTCAGCATGTACGGCAGGTCCCCGTTGAAATTGCCGTCTCCCGGGGTGTCGATGAGGAAATGGGTGTTCTTGTTCCACTTGTAGGTGGCGAAGCCGGGCTGGATGGAGCCTCGGCGCTTGATCTCCTCGGGCTCGTAGTCCAGGACCGTGGTCCCTTCCTCGCTTTTGCCCATGCGGTTGATGACCCCTGCGGTCATGAGGAGCATTTCCGCAACCGATGTCTTGCCGCAGCCGCCGCTGCCAACCAAGGCGTAGGTTCTCTGGTTTTTGAGCGCTTCCGACATGCACAACTCCGTTTGCCGATGTGTTATGTTCCGAAGCCCCCCGGCCCGTCCGGAAGGTTGAATCCTCTTGGATTTTAGAAAGTTTAGTTCTATAGGAACGCGGACACGAATTTGTCAAGTCAGGGCGCGCCACAAGCGCTCTCCGAGGGGGTAGGCATGACTGTTTCCGACGCCGTGATCCTCATTCCGGCCCAGGCCATCGAGGCCTCCTCGCCCTGCCTGTTCTGGCCGGGCGAACCCGACGAAAGCCTCGCATTCTCCCTGGCCCGCCTGGGGCAGATGGAGCCGGTTCTGGTGGAGCGCCAGGGCGAGGGCTTCTCCCTGGTGGCCGGGGCCAGACGCCTGGCCGTGCTGACCGATCTGGGCCGTCCGGTCCTGGCCCGGGAGGTGGAGGCCACGGACCTGGAGAAGGGCCTTTTGTACCTCTCCACCAACGCCGCCCGCCCCCTGACCGACGGCATGAGGTTCGCGGCCCTGCGCTATTTCCACATGCTCCTGACCGAGTCCGAGCTGACGAATTTTGTCGCCCCGCTCATGGGCCTCTCGCCCCAGGGCCGGGACATCCGCCTGCTGCTGGCCTGGTTCAACCTGCCCGACGCCTTTGACCCGGCGCTCATGTCCGGCCGCCTCCCCCTGGCCGCCGGGGAGCCCCTGTCACGCATGACCCGGGAGGAACAGGAGGCCGTGCTCCCGTTTTTCGCCACCCTGGCCTGGTCCCGGGGCAGCGCGGTGAACTTCCTCACCTGGATACTGGAGGCGGCCCGGGCTCGGGAGATGAGCGCCTCGGAAATCCTGGCCCAGGGCGGGTTCTATCCCATCTTGAGCGAGGAGGGCCTCTCGCCCAAGGACGCCATCACGGCGCTCACGGCCCTGGCCCGGGCCGCCCGCTACCCGGCCCTGTTCCGCCTGGAGACCGAGGCCGTGCGCCTGGGCCGGGAAATCTGCGCGGGCACGGCCTTCCGCCTCACCCGGCCGGACCAGTTCGAGACCCCGGCCGTGGAGCTCACCGTGCGCGTGGCCGGACCTGGCCCCCTGTCCCGGGCCACGGCGGATTTCCAGAAAATCGCGGCCTCGCCCCTGTGGGACCGGCTCTTCAACCTGGCCGAGGCCCCGGCCGAACCCGAGGCATGACCCATCTGCCAGCCCACCTGGCGGCCATCGAGCACATCTACCTGGACCGCTCGGCCCGGGACGAGCCGCTCACGGCCCGGGTGCTCGACCGCCTGCCCGGCCTGCCCCTGACCGAGCGCGAGGACGAGGCCGGTCCGGTGGAGCATCCCGGAACGGGCCAGGCCCTGTGGCTGCGGCGCTTCAAAGGCCGCTTCCTGCGCCCCTGCCCGGGCACGCGCATCTACCACTGCTGCGCCTACCAGATCGCCCACATCGGCGAGAACTGCCCCATGTCCTGCACCTACTGCATCCTCCAGGCCTATTTCCAGGACCGGACCCTGAAGGTCTGGACGAACCGCGACGATTTCCTGGAGGAGCTGGACCGCACCTTTTCCGAGGACCCGACCCGGCGCTGGCGCATCGGCACGGGAGAGTTCACCGATTCCCTGGCCCTGGAGGCCCTGACCGGGCTTTCCGGGGACCTGGTGGAATTTTTGGGGCGGTTCCCGAACGTCTGCCTGGAGCTGAAATCGAAAATCGTGGACCTGTCCTGGACGCCCCGCGTGCCCCGGCCCGACCGGGTGCTCCCGGCCTGGTCCTTAAACGCCCCCCAGATCGTGGCCACCCAGGAGCAAGGCACGGCCAGCCTGGAAGAGCGCCTTCAGGCGGCCCGGACCTGCGCCGACGCGGGATTTAAGGTCTGCCTGCACTTCGACCCCATCATTCACTTTCCAGGCTGGCAGGAGGGCTACAGCCGGACCATCAAGATGATCGGGGACATGCTTGCGCCCGAGCACGTGGCCTACATCAGCCTGGGGTCCTTCCGGCACATGCCCGAGCTGGCCGGGATCATCGCCCGCCGCCACCCCCAGGCCGGATACGTGCACGGCGAGTTCGTGCCCGGGCTGGACGGCAAGATGCGGCTGCTGCGGCCTTTGCGCGTGGAGCAGTTCACCTTCCTGGCCGCACGGCTCACGGCCCTGGGATTCGGCCCGGCCCTGTATTTCTGCATGGAGTCGGACGAGGTCTGGCGGGCGGTGCTGGGCCGCACCCCGGGCGAATTCGGGGGGCTGGGCCGGTATCTCATGGACCGGGCCTTTGGCGGAGAGAGGGACAGCGGCTGAAACCCCTCTCCTTGCGCCCGAGCCCCTTTTGTGCTTGAAGAAATGACGCGAAGTTTTGTGCCGACCACCCGCCCGGCCGGTCCCCCTGGACCAGCCGCGCATAGCCCCGGGAGCAGTCCATGTCCGTGACCGATTACGGCGAAATCGTCCTTGCCCTGCAAAAGATTCTGGGCCAGGCCTACCAGGACTCGCCCACCATCCTGAACTTGGCCGGCCATTCCCTGGCCTGCAAGATCGATCCCAACTACTATCTGGCCGTGGAGCCCGCCTTCACCCAGAACCTGGCCAAGTCCGGCGCCCGCCTGCCCAGCAAGGTGCGCACGGCCCTGCTGCACACCGGAAACATCCTCACCCTGGGACCGGCCAAGGACTGGGTCCTGACCATCGGGGTCAGCGCGAACGGGGGCAAGGGCAAGATCAAGGCCTGCTTCATGAACGCCGAGTTCGTGGACCGGGCGCTGATCCTCTACGGCGGCCGGATCAGCGGCCTGGAGGTCTCGGACCTGCGCATCCAGCGCCGCTACCAGGCCCCCCTGGCCAAGGCCTTCGAGGGCAAGACCCCGCTGCACGAAATGGCTTTTGATTCGGAGCCGGAAGAGTAACCCGGCCGCCCTCACCAACCGAACAGGCCCATGGACCGAGCCTCCCGGAAACATTCGGGCCATGGGGCCAGTGCGTCAACCGTTCGGAATCACCCGCCATCGGAACAAGAATACAAGAATAAGAATTGATTATTCTTATTCTTCGCTCTTGTCGAAACACACCATGGGGAGACCGCCTGGTTGGCCCGGGACTGCCCGGAGATCAGGTCCGAGCAGCCCCAGCCAGAACCGAAAGATCAGGCCCGGGTCTGGCTGCGCGGGCATTTCTCCTGCAGATAGCAGATGGCGCAGCTCCCGGCATAGGGATAGGGGGTGAGCACCGCGTACTGGCGGTTCAGGGTTCCCTCGTCCTTCCAGATCAGGCCCAAGGGTTCCAGGGCCTCCCCGATCGGGTCGCTGGGCTCGGGCAGGGGGGCGCAGCCGCCGTCCACCAGTTCCGGGATGAGCCCGGCCGCGGCGGACATGACCATGGCGATAGCCAGATTGTGGCAGGCCAGGCCGTCCGAAGGCGAGGTCTGCCAGATGGCCTCCACGGCCTGGTCCACCGGCTCCTCCAGATAGATGAGCAGGCAGTTGCGCCCGCCGCCAATGGGATAGCGCAGTTCATAGGCCTTGAGGTGGGGCAGCCACTCGGCCCAGCACTCCTCCAGCTTGACCACCAACTCGTGCTCCAGGCGGGTCTCCCCGCTCAAGTCCATGTAGTAAAAGATGTCGAATTCCGGCGCGACTTCCACCGGCGCGAGTTCAGGCTTCATGCGGGCTCCTTGGGGCGTGATGCGGGGATGAACCCCGGCACGGGACTAGCCTCTTTTGGCCTCCGAGGCAAGACTGGTGACTCCAGGACCAGACCAGCAACCAAGGCCGAAATCCGACAGCGCGAATGTGGCGCCCGCACCCGCGAATACAGAATAAATATTATTATTTCTTATTCTTATCTCATTTCATGGATCGACGCCAGCGACCACCCCTTACTCTTTCTCCCCGGCCCGCTTCATGGCCTTGCCTGCGTCCCAGGCCCGGGCCAGGGGACGGCCCAGGGACCAGTAGGAGGCCGAGGCCATGTCAAAGAGCAGGGGCCGCACCCGGGCGTTGTCGATCCTGCCCGCCTCGTCCAGCACGGCCGGGTCCGCATGGGTGGCCACGATCTCGCCGATGAACACGTCGTGGCTGGGGAAATCCACCACCTGGTACAAGCGGCACTCCATGCACACCGGGCAGGCCACGATGAGCGGGGCGAATTCCAGCTCGCCCGCGAACAGCTCGAAGACCTTGGATTTGTCCGTGTTCCGGCCCGAGACCAGTCCCACGTAGTCGGTCTGCACCACCAGGTCCTCGCCCGGGATGTTCACGCTGAACTGGCGGTGCTCGTGGATGGCCCGGTTGGTATAGTGGGCCTTGTTGATGCCAAAAGACAGGTACTGGGGCGTACCGTGGTTCATGATGCCCACGTGGGCCACGGCCAGGAAATTGGGGCGGCCCTCCACCACCGCGCCCACGATGGTGGTCAGGCTCGGATACAGGGCGTTCACCGGTCCCAGGTTCGTCTTCATGGTCGGCTCCTTGTCTTGTGTGTACAAACAACTATACAGACAACTTGGTCTTTTCCATACAGGTTCACAGGGCACCCAAGGGGCAAGGCCAGGGAAATGCGCCCTACTTCCCGTCCAGCTTCTGGCAGCACTGGTCGATGCGCCGGGCCAGGTCGTCCCCTTCGTGCCCCAGGACGTCCAGGTAGCGAACGTGGAGCCTCTTCCAGCTGGCGGCAATGACCTCCCGCAGGGCCTCCCCTTCCGGGGTGGGGAAGACCCGCACGGTCTTGCCCTCGCTCTGGCGCAGGACCAGACCGCGCATGACCAGGAAATCCACGAACCGGGTCACGGTGGACGGGGCCAGGTTCAGGGCCTGGGTCAACTCCTTCTGGGTCAGGCCCGAGCCCTGGTCCGTCAGCATGAGCACAAAGGCGTGGGAGGGGGACAGGCCCACGGGCGCAAAGACCTCCTCGGCCATGCGGGTCATGGTCCGGCACAGGCTGTTGGCCGTGAAATACAGACAGTTGTGCAGATAGTTTTCCAGCATGAAGCGGCCCCTTCATTTGTACGTACACACGTCACGCAAGGAAGTCAATGCCCTGCCCGCCTTGGCCTGGGCAAAAAAGAAGGCCCCCGTGATCAGGGGCCTTGTCGTCCAGAGCGCCGTCCGGCTGCTTGGCGAGAACTCTTTGGTGTAATGGGCTTACGCCCTTTCCCTTTTTGTTGGTGTTCGTTCCTTATCCAAGTATCCGTAACCTGCGACCCAGACACTATTGAGGTAAGACCGCCAGGGGGAAAGTCAAGTCACAGCCAACAAAAATAATAATTCATTCTAACATATTACCATACGCATACCGGCTACGGCTGCCCCGGTTTGGCGGCCAGATCCCGGACCAGTTCGTCCAGCACCGAGGTGAGCGCCGCGTTCTGCCCGTCCACCAGGCCCTTGGCGCTCTTGTCCATAAGGGGCACGGCCCGGGCGTATTCCCGGGAAAAAACGATGGTCGGGCTGCCCGGCCCCTCTTCCAGGAGGAAGAACTGGGCTTTCAGCACCGCCTTGGGCTCGGCCTGGGAGAAATCCCCATAGAGCTCGCTCACCGCGCCTTCCAGGGCGTACCGGGAACGGGCCAGGCTGGCCGGGTCCAGGACATGGGCGAAGAGACTCGAGGCCTTGATCCGCTCCCGAATTTCCTGGGTGAGCATGTCCGCCGGGGCGATGAAATAGGCGTTGTAGAAGTCCGAGACGTACTCGGTGGCGGACTGGCGGTAGACCAACTCCCGGCCCTCGTAGCGGGGGGACAGACGCACCCGGCGCACGGTCACGGCCAAGTCAAAGGCCCTGGGCAGGGCCGTCCCGGGTCCGGCCTGGAGGCTGAAGTAATGCTTCTCCAAGGCCGGGCGCTCCAGCTTGACGCAGCCCGCGCCCAGGAGTCCCAGGCCCAAAATCGTGATCCACAGAGCGAGGCGCGCGGCCGGCCCGAAGATGAAACCCTGCATATGTCTCTCCTATTTTCCCCGGGCTGGAACAACCGGCCCGGGCGGGCTTCCGAAGATCACGGCCGAGGGGTAGCGCTTGGCCTCGCCGCTCAAATCCCTCAAATTATCAATGACCACCCGGGCGCTTTCCAGCACGCTCTGGATATTGCCCTGCTGCTCGGCGGTGAGGGCGTTGACCCGGTCCAGGAACTCGTGCAGGCGCACGGCGGACTGGCTGAGTTCGGCCGTGGCGTTCTGCACGTTGCGCAGGGTGGAGGAGGCGCTGGTGAGCCCCTTCTCCCCTTCCGGACCCTCCAGATATTCGGCCAGGCGTTCGCCCACCCGGTTCAGGGACTCGGCTGCGCCATGCATCTCGCGCATGGTCCCCACCAGGTCAGGCTCGGCTGCCTCCACCACCCGGCGCACCCCAGCCAAGGTGCGGGTAGCCTCCGGGATCAGGTCCTCCACGGGCTTATGGGAGAGCACCTGGTTGACCCGGGTCAGAAGCTGCCGGGACTGGTCCAGGTTGGCCGTGATCAGCCCGGGAATGGCCGCGCCTTCCTTGCTGGACAGGATGGTGCGCAGGCTCTCGGTCACCCCGCGCAGGTTCTCCATGATCCGGGTCACGTCCGCGCGGTTGATGCTCTCCAGGTTGTTGCTGATGGTGGAGATGGCCGCCTCCACCCGGCTCATGGTGCTGGGCGAGGAGGGCACGTAGAGGTGCCGGGGCTTCCAGTCGATGGGCAGGGGGATGTTGGCCGCCGGGTTCAAATAGTCGATCTCCAGGAACAACTGGCCGGTGAGCCCCAGGGAGGTGGGCCGCACCCGCAGGCCCTTGTCCAGCTCCAGGGGCAGCTTCTCCAGGAGGTAGTTCTCCTCGATGTCCTTGAGCGGCCCCTGGTCCAGGCGGCATTCCACGTACACGTAGCGCACGTCGCTGGTGGTCAGGGAGGTGTATTCCTCGGACACGAACCCGATGCGGGCCACGGACCCCACGCGCACCCCCCGGTACTTGACCGGCGAACCCACTTCGAGGCCGTTGATGGACTCGTCGAAATAGGTCTCCAGGGTCAGGGAGCGGGTGAAGAACTGCCCGGCCCCCAGGACCAGGACCACGGCCACCAGGAACAGGGTCCCGATGAGCAGAAAGAGCCCGAGCTTGAAATAGTGGGCCTGATCGGTCATTGCCCCTCCTGCCTTGGCCCTTTCTGGGCCGGATGGTCGGGTTCGCGCAGGAAAAAGCGGCGCACCAGCGGATTCTCGCTTTTTTCCCGAAGCTCCCGGGGATCTCCTTGGGCCACGATCTTCTTCACTCCTTTATCCAGCATGATGACCCGGTCGGCAATGGCGAAGATGCTGGGCAGTTCGTGGGTGACGATGACAAAGGTCATCTTCAGGCTGGCGTTCAGTTCCTTGATGAGGTCGTCCAGCCCGGCCGAGGTCACCGGGTCCAGGCCGGCCGAGGGCTCGTCCAGGAACAGTATCTCCGGGTCCAGGGCCAAGGCCCGGGCAATGGCCGCGCGCTTGCGCATGCCCCCGGATATTTCCGAGGGCATGTGCCCGGAGTAATCGGCCAGGCCCACCAGGGACAGTTTCATGCGGGCCACCAGGTCCATGGCCTCCCCGGGCAGGGAGGTGAACTCCTCCAGGGGCAGACGCACATTCTCCAGCAGGTTCATGGACCCGAACAGCGCGCCGCTCTGGTACATGACCCCGAAATGGCGCAGGATGTCCTGGCGCTCCCGGCCCTGGGCCGAGACGAAATCCCGCCCGCCGATGAGCACCCGGCCCGCCTTGGGAGGATAGAGCCCGATCATGTGCTTGAGCAGGGTGGTCTTGCCGCAGCCGGACCCGCCCAGGATGATGAAGATTTCCCCGCGCTTCACCTCGAAGGAGATGTCGTCGATGATCAGGTCCTGACCATAGGTGCAGGTGAGGTTCTCCACCCGGATGACCGTCTCGGCCTGGGCCGCGCTCTGTTCGTTCTTCTCCACGCTCAGAGCCCCAGGTAGAAAAAGAGCACGGCGAACACGCCGTCAGCCACGGCCACCAGGATGATCCCGAGCACCACGGCGCTGGTGGTGGAGTCGCCCACGGCCGAGGCCCCCTCGCCCGTGCCCAGGCCCCGGCGGCAGCCCACCCCGGCCACCAGGATGGCGAATACCATGGCCTTGACCATGCCGCCCCAGAAATCCGTGAAGCTGGTGGAGGCGAACACCCGGGAGGTATAGGTGGCCAGGGGGAAACCCAGGGAGAGCATGACCACGGCCCCGCCGATGAGGCAGAAAAAATCAAAGAACAGGCACATGATGGGCATGACCGCCAGGGTGGCCATGATCTTGGGTCCCACCAGAAAACGCACGGGGTTTAAGCCCATGGTGGTCAGCGCGTCCACCTCCTCGTTCACCTTCATGGTCCCGATCTCGGCGGCAAAGGCCGAACCCGAACGACCGGCCAGGAGGATGGCCGTGATCAGCGCGGAAAGCTCCCGGAAGCAGAGCAGGCCCAGGCCGTTGGGGATGAACACCTCGCCCCCGAAGCGTTTCAGGGTCACCGCGGACTGAAAGGACATGATCAGCCCCATGAGAAAGCCGATAAGGCCGACGATGGGCAGGCTGTTCACCCCGGTCTTTTCCGCGGCCACCAGCACGTCCTTCCAGCGCACCCGCCGGGGGTGGAGCAGGGCCTGGAACAGGGCTGCGGTCATCTCCCCGGTAAAGGCGATATGCCCGGCCCAGGCGGCCAGAAGCCGCACGGTCCAGACCCCCATGTCCTCAATATCTACCCGTAGCCGCTGGCCAAAGGAAAGAGGGGCCGCAGGCGGCAGCGGGGCCACGGCCGCAGGATCGAAGATGTCCACCATCCGGGCCAGGTCCGGGGAAAGGCCGGTGAGGGAGAACCGTCCGCCCCGGGCCTCGGCCACCTGGCGCAGGCGCAGGATCAGCGCCGCCCCGGCCCCGTCCAGGCACAGAACCTCCCGGGCCTCCACCTCCACGTCAGGACCGGGGGCGGTGCGGGCCGCAGCCAGGGCCTGGGTCCAGACCGGCCCCAGAACCTCGGTCTCCAGCAGGCCGGACAGGGTCAGGCGCACCCCGCCCGGGCCGGGCGTGGCCTGCACCGCGGTCTTGGGCCGGGCCGCGTCGGGCGGGGTTTCCTGGGGGTGTGGCGTGGTGGAGGACATTATTCCTGCCTTCTGTTCGGTCCTGCGGGGGCAAGGCCCAAGCTTGAGGCCTTGCATAGCCGAGGCAGGCCCAAAAGGCAACGCGGCCCGGGGCTGAACCGTCAATTCACCAGGGCCGCCCCCGGGCTCGCGGTCGCGCCCGGCGACGCCCCAAGAATGAAGAAAAAAAATAATTATTTCTTATTCTTGTGCGCCAAAGAAGGATGCCGTCGATCAGAGGGGGCCAGACGAGCCCGGATCGGCAGAGGGAGGACCGTAGAGCACGGACAGGGCCTTGACCTTGCGCAGCAGGTCGGCCTGGGACAGGGGCTTGGTGAAATAGGTGTCCACCAGGCACCCGTCGCTGTCCGCCGAGACCGTGAAGGCGCTGCCCAGGGAGCTGACCACGATGAAGCGGCAGACATGGGGTGGGAAATACCCGTGCTCGTCCTCCAGGGCGCGCATGTGGCGCATGGCCTGGTAGCCGTTCAAGTACGGCAGGTCGAGGTCCATGAGCAGGAGCGCGTAGGGTTCGCCCTGGCGCAGGGCCTGGCGGAAAAGAACCACGGCCGAGGCCCCGTCCTGGACCGCGTCGCAGGAGCACAGACCCTTCAAGTAGTGGCCGAGCAGCAGGCACTGGGACTCGTTGTCATCCACGATCAAAGCTTTCAGCATCGCAATCCTGTACACCCTGTCCCAACGAGTGGCCAGTATTTTTCAAAAATTCCGGGTCCGATGTCCCCCGGGCTCGTCCCAACAGGGAGGGACGGGCAGCACGAATAGACCTTGACCGGGCCGGGCGCTCTGACCCAAGGTGCGGCAGCGGCCGCCCAAACGGCCTGGCGAAACAGGCCAAAACAAGGGCGCGGCCCCAGGGATTCTGGCCCTGGAACTCTCCTGGCAACGGTCCAGACTGGAGAATGGGATGGAGTGGCGGGTCTATCTGCTGGAATGCGCTGACGGCACGCTCTATTGCGGGGTGACCACGGACCTTGAGCGGCGCATGGCCGAACACAACGGCCAGGCCCCCGGAGGGGCGCGCTACACCCAGGGCCGCCGCCCGGTGCGCCTGCTGGCCAGCCTGGTCTGCCCGGATCGGGCCAGGGCCTGCCGCCTGGAGCATCGGATCAAGACTCTGGCCCGAAGCGCCAAGCTGGCTTACCTGCTGAGCCAGGGCGCAGGCCAGGATGAAACCCGCCCCCTTGCCCTGGCCCCTGGAGCGGTGTAGCCTGCGGGACAAGGAATCCATCGAGCCCACCATGTTACCCCGACTTCAACGCAAATTCCGCCGCCTTCTGGCGGCCGTGTCCGTTCTGGCTGGCGCGTTGGCCTTTACCGTGCTCCTGATCGCCCTGGCCTGGGTCGGACTCAAGCTCTTTCCCAATCATTTCTTCGACTTTCTGGTTTCCCTGCCCGATGACGGCTTCGAGGCCAACAAGAATGCCCTCAAGGCCTTTTTCATTGGCTGGGGCCACCAGGCGGTCTGGATCTTTCTCCTGGCCCAGTTCCTCCAGGTGGTGATCGCGCCCATCCCGGGACAGCTCGTGGGCATGCTCGGCGGATTCGTCTTCGGATTCTGGCCGGGGCTGGGGTTGAACGTCCTGGGCAACGCCATCGGCTCCATCACGGCCATGCTCTTCACCCGGATATTCGGCGAACGAGTCATGCGCCCCTTCGTGCCCCAGGCCCTCCAGCAGCGTTTTGACGAGACCATGACCCAGGGCGGGTTGGGCAATTTCTTCATGCTCTTCCTCCTGCCCGGGACCCCCAAGGACTCCATCTGCTTCATGGCCGGACTCACCCGCTTTCGCCTGACCTCCCTTCTGGCCGTGAACACCCTGGGACGGCTTCCCGGCCTGGTCGTGCTCACCTTTGCCGGCGCGGCCATGGACACCAACCTACTCATGGTCGAAATCGTGTTCGGCGTCGGCCTGGCCCTGGCCCTCTTGGCCTGGGTCCTGGACGAGGAAATCAAGGACTGGCTGCACAGAGTCTGGCCCGCCCATTCCTGACCCCTCCCTGGCCCCGGACCAAGACCCCGCCCCGGCTCTCCCCTCTCGTCACCCACGGTGGAGGCTCTGCCAAAACCCAGGAGTCAAGCGCCCAAATCCTATTATGTCAAATTTGACATAATAGACCCGTTCCCCTAATGAAAAAGGCCTCCCCGGCCCCGGGATCTCCCAGGCAAACGCGCCCGGACGAGACCTGAGGCCAACAGGAGAAATCCAGAAAAGCATCACCGCACGGAGGACACCATGCGTTTTAACCCCATTCTGACCGGCCAGTGCTGTCTCCTTGACGGGCAATGGGCCAAGGCCGACAGCGGACGGACCAGGTGAACTACCCCGCAGCAAGCTGCGGAGCATCAAAGGCATAAGGCCCAGAACAGACTCCTCAAACCAAGAGTAAACGAAGCGAGCTTCGAGGAATCAACCCGCAGTGATTGACGTGGACAACCCGGCCACCGGCGACATCCTGGGCCAGGTCCCGGACTGCGGACAGGCCGAGACCGCCCGGGCCATCGAGACCGCCGCCCGGGCCTGGCCGGCCTGGCGGGCCATGACCGCGCTGGCGCGCTCGGAAATCCTTTTGCGCTGGCAGGCCCTGGTCCTTGAGCACCAGGAGGACTTGGCCTTCATCATGACCAGCGAGCAGGGCAAGCCCCTGGCCGAGGCCCGGGGCGAGATCGTCTATGCGGCCAGCTATTTGCGCTGGTTCGCCGAGGAAGGCCGCCGGATGTACGGGGACATCGTGCCCGCGCCCCAGCCCGGCCGCCGCATCCTGGTCACCCGCGAACCCGTGGGGCCGGTGGGGATCATCACCCCCTGGAACTTCCCGGCAGCCATGATCGCCCGCAAGGTGGCCCCGGCCCTGGCCGTGGGCTGCCCGGCCCTGGTCAAGCCCGCCAGCCAGACCCCCTTCTCGGCCCTGGCCCTGACCAGCCTGGCCCTGGAGGCCGGGGTTCCGGGCGGGGTGCTCCAGGTCATCACCGGATCGTCCCGGATCATCGGCGCGGAAATGACCGCAAATCCGCTGGTACGCAAGATCAGTTTCACCGGGTCCACGGCCGTGGGCAAGGTCATCCTGAAACAATGCGCCGGGACCGTGAAGAAGGTGTCCATGGAGCTGGGCGGCAACGCGCCCTTTCTGGTCTTCGACGACGCGGACCTGGACCTGGCCGTGGCCGGGGCCATGGCCAGCAAATTCCGCAACTCGGGCCAGACCTGCATCTGCGCCAACCGGTTTTACGTGCAGGATAAGGTCTACGACCGCTTCGTGGCCGGGCTGACCCAGGCCGTGGCCGGGCTGCGCGTAGGGCCGGGGCTTGAGCCGGGCGTGACCCAGGGACCGCTCATCGACGCCCAAGCCTTGGCCAAGACCGAGTCCTTTGTGGCCGACGCCCTGGTCCGGGGCGGCCGGGTGGCCTGCGGGGGCGCGCCCCACGCCCTGGGCGGGAACTTCTTCCAGCCCACGGTCATTGCCCAGGCCGGGCCGGACATGGCCTTTGCCCGGGAGGAGATCTTCGGCCCCCTGGCCCCGGTGTTCCGCTTCCACACCGAAGACGAGGCCGTGGCCCTGGCCAATGACACGGAGTTCGGGCTGGCCGCCTATGTGTATACCCGGGACCTGGGCCGGTCCTTCCGGGTGTCCGAGGCCCTGGAATACGGGATGGTGGGCGTGAACGAGAGCCTCATCTCCTGCTGCGAGGCCCCGTTCGGCGGGGTCAAGGAGAGCGGCATGGGCCGGGAAGGCTCCCGGCACGGCCTGGACGACTACACGGTCATGAAATACGTCTGCCTGGGCGGGCTTTAAGCCCTAGCAGGTCCCGGTTCCATCCACCGGGATGAGCACCAGGATGGGCTCCTGCACCCCGTGGGAGCGGGTGAAGCTGGCCAGACGCTTTATGGCCGGTTCGTTCAGGTACTGGCCCTTGGCCATGAGCATGAGCCCGCTGGGGGCCTTGACCTCCTGGCCCAGGATCATGCCCGGCCGCATCTCCTCCAGGCGAAGCTGACGGGGGATGCACCGCTCCCCGCCGAAGAGATACTGCGAGAACAACTCCAGGACCACCGGATCGTACATCCCCTCGCGCAATTGCATCTCGCCCACGGCCTCGACCTTGTCCAGGCCCTGCTGCTCCAGGTCGTCGTAGTCCAGGATGACCTTGAGCATGCGCGATCCCAGGGGGGGCGGAGATTCCCGGTCGAAGGGGTCGTTCTGGCGCACGATGATCTCGCGCACGGATTCCAGCCTGGGGATGTTGGACAAAAGCGCCGAGGAAATGGCCGTGTGCTGGTCCATCACCATCTGCTCCTCGAAGGTCAAGGCCGCGCCGCGATAGCGCTTCCTGAGGATGGGCTCGGGGATGGTGATGCACCCGACCTGGGAAAGCATGGCCGCCGCCTCGTAGCGCCAGACGTTCTTGACCTCCAGCTTGCGGGCCAGATGGAACATGTGCCGCTTGATCCGGCCGCTGCGGCCAAAGGCCTCGGGATTGGCCATGGCCAGAAGGTCCGTGAGCATGGCCACGCTTCCGAGCAGGGTTCCGCGCAAAAGCTCCCGCTCGGCCATGACCAGCCGGTACTGTTCGATTCCGGCGTCCACGGCCTTGGCCATGCTCTCGGCCGGGCAGGGCTTGGTCAGGAAGCGGAAGACATTGCCTTCGTTCACGGCCGCTATGGCCGCCTCCAGGTCCGCGTGCCCGGTGAGCATGATGCGCACCGTGGTTGGGCTTGCGATGTGGATCTTGCTCAAAAGCTCGATGCCGTCCATGCCCGGCATTTTCAGGTCCGAGACCACCACGGCAAAGGGACCGTGGCTTTGCAGCAGGTCCAGGGCGACCAGGGAGCCCGAGGCGGTCTCCAGCTCATAGCGCTTGTGAAAGGCCCGCCGGAAGGTGTCCAGGATGTTGGGTTCGTCGTCCACGAACAAAATCTTTTCCATGCGCCCTCCGCGCCCCGGATTGATATTGCACTGCGCTGAAATCACTCACTAGCAGGAAAGGCGCGGCCGGGGCAAGCCGGGGGGCGGCTGACCACCATTCCCGGGCTTCAGGCCCATGGAGGGGCAAGGACGTGGAGAAATCCCAGGCCCCGGCCCCGGCCCATCGTGAAGATGGCCGAGGCCGGGCGGCAGGCGGAGATTTGGCGCGAACTGGAAGCCTTTGACGGCACCCGCAAAAACATGTTCGCGGCCCTGGACAAACTCTATCTCAAATCCTTCGGCTAGGGCTTGGGGACCAGGGCCGGATTCAAGGCCTCCAGGCGGCGGGTGATGGCCAGGTTGTCCGGATTCTTCTTGGCCAGGGCCAGGAGCACCTCGGCCGCGTCGTCGTTCAGCCCGTAGCCCTGGTACAGCAGGGACAAGAACACCTGGCCCTCGGTGCTCTCGGCCTTGCGCTTGGCCTTGAGCCTCGCGGTCTCGGTCTTGAGGGCGGCCGCGCTGTCCTTGGCCAGGACCGAGAACTTGCCCTGGGCCTCGGCCAGGGGCTGTCCGCCTTTGAGCGCGGTCAGGGTCCAGGCCAACTGGCGGCCCGGGGTGAGATAGGACGGGTCCGGGGAATACGGCCCCTGGTCCAGAGGGACATTCTGCAAGGTCGCCCCGCTGTTGTCCTTCATCACCACCAAATAGGACTCGGCCCCGTCCACCGGCAAAAAGCGCAGACTGGGCCTGGTCCCGGGCATGACGGCGGTGTTCATGAGGCTCAAGATCCGGATCGCTGGCGGGGACTTGGCGGTGGAGACGTCCCGGAAGGCCACGTTTCCGAAGTTCTGGGCCTCGGCCAGGGCCACCTTGGCCTTGTCCGGCATGTAGTCCAGGGACTCCCGCTTGAGCTGCCCGGGCGCACCCTGGGTCAGGGCGCTCTGGGTCTTGCCCACGGTCAGGACGGCCGGGCCAATGATCTCCTCGCGCAGGCCCGAATCCAGATAGTTGAGCACCAGACGCACGCCCTTGGGCACAGTCACGCTGTCCTCGGGCAGGAGGAAGTCCATGGGCGAAAGCTCGGTCCCGGCCATGGGACCCGAGGCCATGGTGGCCTTGCCCCCGGCCATGTCCATGACCAGGATGGAGGATTCGACGCAGAGCGCGGGCGTGGCCCACAGGACCAGGACGACAATGATGAATGCGGCACATCGTTTCATGCGGGCCTCCTGGGGCCGATGACCCCAAAAACGTTTTCTTCGTGGCGCCCCTTGATGGGCACCACGCCTTTCTCCTCGGTCTCCATGAACTCAGCAATGTCCTCGGCCACGGTCTGGCTGACCAGAATGGGCGTGGCCAGCTCCTTGGTGGTGCTTTCCAGGCGGCTGGCCAGGTTCACCGCATCCCCGATGACCGTGAACTCGGTCTTGTACTCGGACCCGATGTTGCCGACCATGACCAGGCCGGTGTGCAGGCCCACGCCGATTTTGAAGGGCGGCTCCCCCCGGGCGGTCCAGGTCTCGTTCAAGACTTTCAGGCGCTCCTGCATGCGCAGGGCCGCGCGCACCCCGTCCAGACTGGGGTTGGCCGTGGGCCGCACCGCCCCGAAAAAGGCCAGAATGCCGTCGCCGATGAACTTGTCCACGATCCCGCCTTCCCGGCCGATCTCCTCGGCCATGGCGTGGAAATAGGCGTTGAGCCGACCCACGATCTCGGCCGGGGTGCGGTTCTCGGAATAGGTGGTGAAGCTGCGCACGTCGGAAAACAGGATGCACAGCCGCTTGTTCTGCCCGGCGAAGAAGTCCGCGTCATGGCCCGTGACCATCTGCTCCACCACGGTGGGGGGCAGGTAGCGCTGAAAGAGGTTGCGCAGACGGCGCTTCTCCCGGTTCACGATGAAGTCCCGGGCCAGAAAGGCCCCGAACCCGGACAGGACCAGGGCGATGGCCCCCTGGGCCACGGGCAGGATCATCCGGCTTAAAAAGGCCCACAGGCCCACGGCAGCCAGGGCGGCCAGGGTGGCCGGGGCGGGCAGGATCATGAACCGCTCGGGGCAGAACATGACCGCAAAGGCCACGGCCAGGGCGCAGGCCAGGTACAGGGCGGCCCGGCCCGCAAACCCCAGGCCCCGGGCCAGGCGGCCCGAAAGCAGGGTGTCCAGGGCCGAGGCGTGGATGACCACGCCCGGGGTCTTTAAGTTGCGCTCGCCCGTGGTGTAGTACAGGGGCGTGGGATGGGCGTCCTGGTTGCGGGAATCCGTGGACCCGATGAACACGTAGCGGTCCCCAAAATGCTCGGCCAGATAGGCCGTGTCCCCGGCGCGCACGTGGCGCACGACCTCGGCCAGGCTAAACCGGGGAAAGGCCGGGTCCTGGGTGGGATAGTCCACGAAAATGGCCTCGGGAAAGGACAGGGCCGGGTCCACGGCCAGGGCTGCGGCCAGGGCGAAGCTCAAAGGCGACCCCCCGGGTTTGGCCCCGGGCAGGCGCAGGGTGTAGCGCCGCACGAAATTGTCCTTGTCCGCCGCCAGGTTGAAGAACCCGAGCCAGGAGCGCTCCTCCCCGCCCTTGGCCCGGTTGGGAGAGGCCATCTGGGCCGCGCGCAGGGCGCTCATGTACCGGGCGTTGGGCAGAAGGGCCGAGTCCGGGTAGTCCTGGTAGCCCAGGATGACCGGGGTCCCGGCCCGGGCGGCCAGGCCCAGGGCCTTGATCCAGCGCTGGGAATAGCCCGGAATGAAGTCGTCGAAGAGCACGTCCGGGAGCATGTGGTCCAGGGCCACCACCTTGGCCTTGGCCTCGGCCAGGGCCACGATCAAGTCCGCGTACTCCGTGTACCAGAAGATGTGGGGCTTGCGGAAATCCGGGTCCATGAAGGTGGCGTCGTCCATCTCGATCAGGGAGATGGGGGCCTCGGCCGCCTGGGGACGCAAACGGGCCTTGGCCGCGAAATAGGCGTCGTGGGCCAGGTACTCCAGGTGGGAGAAGGCCGACAGGGCGTCCAGGCCGAGGACCAGAAGGGCCGCGACCAGGGCTGCGGCCAGGGCCAGGGTTGGCCGGGATTGGAGGCTCCGGGCGTCTGGCATGGACATGGGCATAGCCATTAACGCGTATTCACCAGGGGGAAATCAAACCCCCGGGAATGGGCCGTGGGATACTGCATGTAGTTGGCGTACCTCTGGCTGAGCAATGGGACCATGCGCTCCACAAAGCCCATGGCCTCCTCCACGCTGACCGTGCCGTCGTGGCTTGTGTCCGCCTCGCCAGCCAACCCCTTGAGCAGGGAATAGGTGAACACCCCGTGCTTGAGCTGGGACAGCTCCACGGCGAACTGGTTCTTGTCCGTGGCCGAAAGCACGTGCACCCCGGAGTTGCGGGCCAGCATGCGCAGGGCCTTCATGCCCTGGAAGTCCTTGATGGGCGACACGGCCCCGCCCGAATGGCAGGCGTCGATGACCAGAAAGACCCGGTTGGCCGAGATGGACTCCACCTCCTGCTTGAATTCCCGGGAGGACAGACCCATGCTCTGGACCTGCCCGGACTCCGGGTTCTCCAGTTCGTGGGGCACGAAATACCATTCGTCGCCCAGGCCCACGCCGTGCCCGGCCAGGTACAGGACCACGATGTCCTGGGCCGGGATCTGCCGGACCTGTGTGAAAAGGTTCAGGATGGCCGCCTTGGTGGCCTCCTGGTCCGCCAGGTGGGTGACCTGGACCTTGGCAAAGGGGAAGGTCTTGCCCGGGGAGGTGAAAAAGTCCTTGATGGACCGGGCGTCCACTTCGGCATAGTCCAGATTCAGCTTGGAATTGCGGTACTTGTTGATGCCCACGGTGAGCAGGTGCAGGGTGGGCGGGGCCGCGTCCGTCCCGCCCTTGACCACCAGGCTGGAGGGTGGACTCTCCAGGCGTTCCTTGTTCACGGCCACGGCCGCCAGCATGTTGTCCCCCGGGGCCAGGGGCAGCTCGTAGCGCCGGACCATCTCCACCACCCCGGCCTCGGTGGTGACCACCTCGGGCTGGGCTGCGGCCTGCCCGGACACCAGCTTGCCGTTCTGGTACAGGCGGACCTCCTCCACCCCGCTGCCGCCCTGGTCCCCGCCGCGCACCCGGATGTTGACCACGCCCCGGGTCTTGGCCTCCTCGGCCTGGCCCGGGTCGATCTCCACCGTGGGCGGCAGATGGATGCCCTCGGTGATGGACTTCACCCCGGCCAGGGAGGCGGGCTCGCTCTTGAGCTTGGGCAGCAGGGTGGGCTCGTAGTAGAGTTCGGAAAAATTGGACACCGGCAGCTTGGTCGCGCCGTCCTGCCATTCGATGCCGGACAGGGCGGCCTGGTTCCCGTCGAACCGGCCCTGGGCGTCCACAATGGCCCAGCCGTTCACCGTGGAGATCATGGTCACCAGGAGGTTGCCGCCCAGGATGTTCCACAGCCGGGTGGTCCCGTCCTCCGAGGCCGAGAGCACGAAGGTCCCTTCCCGGTCCACCTGCACGAAATTCACCCCGGCCTCGTGCTTGCCCAGGGTCTTCACGGCCGCGCCCGTGCGGGCGTTCCAGACCTTGACCTCGCCCTGGCCCCCGGCCTTGCCCCCGCCTGTAGCCATGAGGCCCGAGGCGTCGTTGACCGACACCCCGGACACCGGCCCGTCATGGGCCTCGAACTTCTTGACCAGGCTGCCGTCGGCCAGGCTCCAGAGATAGGCCTCGCCCTTGCGGCCACCCCCGGCCGCCAGGCCCAGCCCCTGTCCCAGGGCCAGGCACAGAATGTCGCTGGACGGGGCCTTGAACTCCAGGCGGGCCTTGCCGGTAGCCGCGTCGAACTGCTTGACCTTGCCGTCCGCGCCCGAGGTGAGGAAGGAGGAGCCGTCCGGGGACACGGTAAGCGCCAGGACCCCGCCCGAATGGGCGGCCGCGCGCGCGGTCTCCCGGCCCCCGGCCAGGTCCCAGATGACCACCTCGCCCGAGGACCCGGCCAGCAGCAGGCTCTGCCCGCCCCTGGCAAAGGCCAGGCGGGACACCCCGGTCATGGCCAGGGGCAGGACCTTGGATTCCTGGGGATTCTTCAGGTCCCACACCCGCACCTGACCCGAGGCGTCGGCCGAAGCCGCGAACTTCCCGTCCGGGCTCACGGCCAGGGCCGCGATCTTGGCCCCGTGCCCGGTCAAGATGGCCGCCTCCCGGCCCACGCTTAAGTCCCACAGCCGCAGCGAGTTGTCGCCCACGGCCGTGATCAGGAATTTCTCGTCGGGGCTTAAAGCCAGGGTGGACACCGGGCCGGTGGCCCCCTTGGCCACCACCAGCTTGGGCCGGATGACGATGTCGATGTTCTTCTTCACCGCCGAGCGGATGACGTTGGCTTGCGAACGCATGACGTCCATGGACGGGCCAACGGCCAGGGCCTCTCCGGCCAGGCCGGCCAGGGCCACCACAAGGGCCGCGACAAGGGCCAGGATAGGGGCCAGGACCGCGGGGATACGGGCCAGGGGATGGATACGCATGAAGCCCTCCTGCTGCTTGTAAGACGTTCGGACCTGGCCCGGACGCCCTGGGGTCGCATTCGCCAAACACTTCTGCGTTCTTCTAGCACACCGGCAAGGACAGAGACAAGGGGCCAGGGAACAATCCTCTGACCTACACCGCCAAAAAAACGAGAACAGTACAAGTCAGAACGAATGATCGGTGGGAATAGGTATGCATTGTTTATGTTCTGACCGCATTGCCACACCTTGTCGAGGCAGGAAGCTGTTCCACCGAGCCGAATTCCCGCCGGTCCCCCTTGAAAAGAATATCTCCCCAACCGTTGCGAAGTTTTCTTTCAACGTAACGCGCAAATGCATAATATTTCTTGCCACAAGTTCACTTGCGGTGTATTTTTGGTCTAAGTGAGAAAAGGCGTGAAAAGTATGTTGCTTATTTTCATAAATATTTATCAGGAGATACGAATCATGTTTCAAGTAAAAAGACTGTATTTGACTCTGGCGATGGGCATCCTGTCCATCCTGTTTCTGTCCTCTTCGGTTCTGGCTGAAAAGCTGGTGCCCAAAGTAGACAATTTCATCCTCTTCGTGGACTACTCGGGCTCCATGGCCATGCTCCACAAGGACGTGAACAAGCGCAAGATCGTTCTGGTCAAGGAACTCCTGACCTCCATGACCCAGGCCATCCCGGAACTTCAGTACATGGGCGGCCTGTTCACCTTCGCCCCCTTTGAGGAAGAGGTGGCCATGGCCCCTTACCGCAAGGCCGCCATGAAGCCCGGCATCGACAAGATCAAGGGCGACTACGAAATCTTCAACCGCCGCACCCCCATGGGCGCCGGTCTGTTGGAT